>CAZIBI010000023.1:0-58596 GCA_964537215.1 uncultured Ignavibacteria bacterium
ACGCCGCACACGGAGCTGCTCCGCTGGCGAAGATGTAGTTGATCATGTAGACGGCATCTGTGACATCGGTCTGATTTGAGCAGTTGACATCGCCACCCTTCGAATCTTGCGGTGCCTGTCCACTGGCGAAAATGTAATTGATAAGATAGACTGCGTCAGTGACATCGATTTGCCCGGAGGCGTCCAAATCTCCGCACGGAACTGCGCCAAAATCCAAGTCGAATGAAATGAGCGATTGACCGTTCGGAAACCATGGCTGCGGCAAGACGCCGCTATGGGTATGGAAGATTTCGTAAACGATCTGATAGGTTCCAATTGCCAGAGTGCCAGAATCGACAGCATCGGTAACGTCGGCGCCGACGAAGATAGTGTCTTCAACGAAGACAGATCCTCCTTGGCCGGAAAGCCGCAAGTAGCCGGCAATCGTCGTAATCCCGCCCATGATTTCACCGCCCCAATCCTCGCCAAGAATGTTGTAAATCAGCGCATAATCTGCAGGCGCATCGGCGACTTGGAATGTGATGTTGACCAGAGCATGGCCAATTGCCCTGTATTTCGAAGGAACTCCTAAGTTGCAGCCGGGGAAAATTACGCCGCCAGATATGTTGGTTGAAGACGAAAGCTTGCGAAGCTCGTTCGTTGCCGGTGTTATCGTAGCGTAAGTCTGCTGCATACCGTAGAGCAGAGCCCAGGCCGAATCAGTCGGATCACCGGTTCCGGGGCTCCAGCAGAAATTCGAGCTGTAAGACGAAACCAGCGCCGCACTATCGCAGGGAGAAATCGGAACAGAGGGTGCAATGAAAAGGTCGCTGTCTGGCCCTGCGAACGTACGCAGCTCATAAGTGAGGGTGTGCGAAATCAACGTGACTTTGGCGAATCCCGGCGCAGCGTGAATGCCAATTGCCAGACAGACATAGAGTAGAATCTTCAAATCGTGGTCCGAATCATCATTGGTAGTAAATCGCAACAGGCTGAAGTAAGTTGCCTTGAGCAAGTATAATACATCGACGATTTATGTCAACGAATATGCTGGAGCGACGGCCCGGAGCGTCCCAAATCAGCCCCGCGATTAACGCATTGAATCATAACTGGTTTCGTGACGCGCTTGTGTGGCTGAACCACCGGAATTACTCAGCCACAGCTCGATTTTTTGGGGCTTTAGCGCTCGTTGACTTTGCATAGCCGGCTAGTTATCTTCATTTAGCTCTTATCAAGTCTCCCGAATTGAGCGGGAGGAAAGGACGACTACTGTGGAAACGATGTGGGCGGGTGTAAAGCCGGAACGGGCGGCGGGCGCCGATTTTCGTGAAGTTAAAATTCCCCAGATAAATGATAACCAGGTTTTGCTCAAGACCAAGGCGTTGTCGATTTGCGGCACCGACAAACACATTTACAATTGGGACAAATGGGCGCAGGGACGTCTCAAACCGCCGTTGATTTTCGGCCACGAATGTTGCGGCGAGATCGTCGAAATCGGCAAGAATATCAGGGGCATCAAGGTCGGCGATTTTGTGGCCGCCGAATCGCATATTCCGTGCGGTGTCTGCAAACAGTGCCGCATGGGCAACATGCACATCTGCGACAATCTGGTGATTCTCGGTGTCGACACCGACGGTATCTTCGCCGAATATGTCGCGCTGCCGGAAATTGTCTGCTGGAAAATCCCCCGCAATGTCGACCCGGCGATCGCTTCGATTCACGAGCCGTTCGGCAACGCGGTATACACAGTCATGTCCGCCAATGTCTCGACCAAGCGCATTGCCGTGATCGGCGACGGTCCGACTGCGGCGTTTTCCTGCGGCATCGCCAAAGCTGTCGGCGCCGAACGGATTTACAATATCGGCATGCAGGATTTCAACCTGGATATCTGCAAGACCATGGGTGCGCATGTTTCGATCAATGTCGCCAAAGATGCCAATTTCAAGCAACGCATCATGGATGAAACTTCCGGCGGCGTCGATGTCGTTCTCGATATGGCCGGCAACCAGAAATCCGTCGAAACTGGATTCGAAATTTTACGCAAAGCCGGCACCCTCGTCATGTTCGGTATTCCGCCCGATGCCGTGATGATCGATGTCAACAAAGCGATCATCTTCAAGGGCGCAACCGTGATAGGTATCAATGGCCGCAAAATGTTTGAGACCTGGTACCAGATGCAGGCGCTTCTCGACGGCGGCATGGTTGATCCGCGTCCGGTTATCACGCACCGCTATCCGTTCAAGAAATTCCTTGAAGCAGTCGACATGTTCGCGACCGGTAAGGAACCCTCCAGCAAGGTCGTGATGTTGATGGAGTAGGGGTTCCACTGGATATACAATTGAGAAACCGGGTTCGTTGCGCGTCACGAACCCGGAAGCATTTTGGTTCCTAGATTGCGAGATTCCATGCATTCCCCGACCTACTATCATCGCCTTAGATCGAAATATGCACCGTCGCGTCCGCGCCTTATTCTGATAGCAGAATCCCCGCCGAAGTCGGGAAAGTACTTCTACGACTTGACCGGTAAGCCGGATGAACCACTCTTCAAGGCCGTAATGCTGAACATCCTGAACGTCACTCCAGAAACAAAGGAAGCAGGTCTTGTCGCCCTTAGGGAGGCCGGAGTTGTGCTCTTAGATGCGACTTACGTCCCAGTAAACGATGGAAGGGCAGACCGCGCGAGAGACGAGATAATTAGTCGCGATCGTCCAAAGCTAATTGAGTTACTTCGAACAACGACGAAACAAAAGCGGATCCCAATTCTGATAATCAAACCAAATGTGTATCGAGTGGTTGGAGAGTTTCTAATAGAACAGAAATACAACGTCATCAATCGGGGATTTGCAGTTCCGTTTCCGAGTAATGGTCACCAAGGTTGTTTTCGAGCGATAGTGCACTTCTTGCTGAGAGATGCTGGATGGAACGTACCTTGACCCAACCGGTCGAAATAAGTTAAACGGCAATAACCAATATCCGCGAGAGGCTGAATATTCCTTGCTGCTCTACTTCTTCTCCACCCCATAACCCGTAAGGGTCCAGCGGGCCGTGCCGGTAAACATAGTGGCCTTTCCGCTGACGACGCCGATTCCAGGAATGACTTTCCAAATCGTTCCGGCGTCGACACAATAGCGGCACCACTCGTAGTAGGTTGTGTCGCCGTGGACATCGGCATAGAGTCTGTCACTATATGGGCATTCGGCGCTCACATATTCGTAGCTTCCGGATTTCAATGGTACCCATTGACGGCCCTCAACCCAATAGCTGCCGCACGATTCTAACGTGACGAGGGTATCGGCGCGATAGCTGAAACTCGAAAACCCGATGGCTGGATTGTATTTTTTCTTGTCGAGGCGCCACCAGCGCTTGCCATCGATAAAGTCGGTGCCGACTAATCTGATCGTGTCGGTATAGTAGCCATCGGTGCCGTACATCTCGCGCGGGTCGTAAACGTCATAGATCCAGTAACTGCCAACCTTGACCGGAAGCAGCCTTTGCACCGGAGCGTAAATGGCGATTTTGAAATCTTCGGGAGTGTTCTCGAAGTAATCATAGACATTGAGTCTTATCGTGTCGAACCTGCCAAAGACCTGCTCGTAATAATACCGTATCTTGCTGATATCGAAGCGCAGTGACTGCTGGTACCAACCATCGCACAAATCGCGATTAGAAAAATGTCGCAAGTAGAGCAGTGCCCGGGCGGGATGCGTCTCGACAAATACCGCAGGAGTCATTTGCAAAAAGAAATAGTGCCGCGCGCATCCGCCGGAATATGACACATTTGTCATCAACGTATCCCCAACGACCCATGCAGAGTCAAGCTGGTAGGGATCGATACGTAGTAAAGGAAGGTCCATGTCCGCAATCGTGACGGCGCCGTCAAGCCTCGGTTGCGAACTAGTTTTGGAAATTAACAATTGTGCAATGACTCGTGGCGGCTCCGGCGGCGTTGCGGTTTTTCCGACTTCGTAGATTCCGGGATAAGGTTGGAGTGCCTCGAATCTGATATTATATCCTTGAATGTCGACACTGAATAGATCGAGAGTTGCTGAATCTGCCCCGGCGAGCAAATCAATTGTAAAGTCGCGTTGGTAAGAGCTTCCGATGTTGATCCTTAGTTCAATTTGCGCTGTGCCGGGCCAAACACAAATTGCATTGGCCGGGCAACGATCATCCCGAATGATTTTCGTAAACGTAAGCTTGAGGTTTTCGCTGTCGACGGTTGCAGTTTCGTTATGATCCAGAAGGAAGCTTGTGCTGAGAAAAACTTTTTGATCCTGCGGCTCGACCGGGTCGCTGCATCCTATTGCTGTCGTGAGAATGAGCGACGCAATGCCTACAATAGATCCCATACGCTGCATAGGTTCGTCCTTTCAGTTACCTCTAAGAGACGATCTAGTAAATCTACTGTGTAATCGACATTGTGACAAGTTCTGAAAGAATCTACACCACCAGTGTGTTAATCCTCGATTCTTAAAATCACGTTAAAAACAATTTCTGTTGTCACAATGGATTCAAAGATTCGCTTACCGTTAGCCGTTTAGAAATTGAAACATATGGCAGGATAAGCCGTCACCTGGAGGGCAAAAAATGGTGCAATATTTCCGCAAAGCTCTTGCGTTCGTCCGGTCAATCTTCACACCAACCTTGCAACAAGTTTCGACACCCAAAGAATCAGTTATGGAGCGTTATAGTTGGTTGCTCCCGCCAGATGATCTGCGCAGCCCTGAAGGTTGGGACACATTCTGGCAAAACCAGTTCAGTCACCACGTCGCGGGCTTCTGCGATTTGATGGTGAACTGCGATCCTGTCGTTGACTTAGCGCGCCGCTTAAACCTTTCAACGGTGCTATGTGTCGGTCCGGGTCCATCGCTTGAACCTTATGCGCTGAAGTGGGCCGGACTTAAAGTGACTGCCATCGATATTTCGCCCGTAATGTTGAAATTGTATGACAAGATTCAAGAGGCGGGGGGAATCTCTTTTGGAGAACCAACGGCACTGCTAAGCCCTGATTCATTTCGTGATGGCGGATCGTTGGAGTACATAATTGGCGATTTCTTTGATGAAACGATGTGCCCGGGTCCCTTTGATATTATCGTCGAACGCAAGACCATTCAGCTCTACCCCGAAGCAGAAAGAGATCGCGCAGTCGCGTGTCTATTGAAGCGGCTAGCCGTCAAAGGAGTATTCTTCTCCCATTGCCACGATAACCGCTGGAATCCCAACATACCCGAGAGGAGCATACGCATTCATTCGACTGGAGATGCACTCCGGAAAATCGGCGTCGAGATTGTCGATTATCAAGACGTTTTTGACCTTAATGGCCGAGTCGGCGTTCTGTTTACGAGCACCGGATAGCCACAAAACGACACATGGAATTGTGATTGCCGTTGAAGGTCTTCGATTGTATCCTCATGGCTGGAGTAACCGCTGAATCTCTACGGAGGAGCAATCATCATGGCCATGACGGATCGTGAAATTATCAGGCATTTATTGGCGACTTTGGCATACCGCGCATCCAAAACTCTTCGCGGTGCGCCGGAATCGTTTGCCGACTTCAAAGCCAACGACAAGAGCAAGACGGCTTTGCAGATTGTCGCACACATGGGCGACTTGTTTGATTGGGCTTTGAGTATCTCTATCGGCGAACCCAAGTGGAATACTGCGGAGCCACAAGGTTGGCAGGATGAATGTAAGCGTTTCTTCGTCAGTCTGAAGAAATTCGATGACTACCTCGCCTCCGAATTGCCTTCCAACTTTGAACTGACGAAGTTGGTGCAAGGTCCGATCGCCGATGCCCTGACTCATACCGGACAACTGGCAATGATGCGTCGACTCTTCGGCTCGCCTATGAAGAGCGAGAGCTATATCCGTGCAGACATCGTCATCGGCCGGGTCGGGTACGAACAGACTCCGGCAGAGGACAAGTACGAATTTGATTAGAGACGCCAAGGCTGTTGGCTGCGAAGGTAAATGCAGATGAGTAATGAAATTAAAGAACGCTTTCGCCTATTGGATTCATCCATCCTGATCCACTATGCGGCATTCCAATTGCAGGATTATTCATTGGAAGCACAGGGATTGTTGCGAACTGTCCTGTTTGAGCGCGGCATAGGCGAGGCGGAGATCAAGGCTTATCGACTGAAGCGATTTCCGTTTCCGACCATGGACGTGGTGTGTGGCAATTGTGGCGAACCTTTGACGATCGAGCGGCAGGAATTGAACGACGGCACCTTTACCTGCCCGGAATGTCATGTGACCGAGGCTGTACCTTATCCGGAAATTTCAATTGATGAGGACAAATCAGTTTTCACCGGCAGGGAGGTCGAGGAAATAGCGTCAAATGCCGTCAGCGGGGGTGCGGCGGCAGCTTTTGAAATCCCAAGCGACCCGATGAAAGCGTTGGGCCAGGGCGGAGGCATTCCAAAGATCGGCGCTGGATTCGTTAAGCCGATGGACGAAGTGCGGTTAATGGAGGAAGGCCTTCCCGATACCGTCTGCGCGAAGTGTGGCACGGTGCTTGAACCGGATAATACTTTTATTGCCCGCGACGACTTCTACTGCGAAAAGTGCTACAATGAAATTCCCGAATCGGAGCGGGAGATTAGCTCGGAAGAAAGCAGTTAATCCATAGCTAATGACGCTGGTGCACTTAGCCCACCCGTTCGCACTCGGCACAGAATTCCAAATATGAGTGACCTACTCCGGTATCCATACTGTGGTTGCCAATGGTTTCGCACATTGAGCGGTCTCCCTTTTTATGCGGCGACAAGACTCGATCTCTAATAGCTACCAGATCCATGCATCTTCGTTTCAGCCCTGATCTACAATCAGGACGAACGTGAATATTTTCACAAGAAACGGGGAGAAAAGTGTCGTATTTACTTGCTGGGGCTCCAATCAACTCTTATATTTCGTCCAACGACTAGCAGGACATTTCTACCCCTAATATGTTGGAGGCACAGGCGTGACTCACATCGCAAACTACGAGCAACTCTACCAGTCCTTCGAATGGAAACAAGCGGAACGCGAGTTGGGGTATAGCCCGGGCGACATTATTAACATTGGTGCCTACTGCAGCGACCGCATTTGCCGACTAGGTAACGGTGAAAAAACTGCCCTGGTTTGGAAATCGTTTACGGGTGAAAGCCGCCGGTATTCCTTCGACGAGATGAGGCGTCTAACCAACGGAATTGCCGCATATCTAGGCTCGCTTGGCGTTAAACCCGGTGAACGGGTCTGCCTTTTCATGGACAAGATCCCGGAGCTTTACTTCGGATTTCTTGGGGTTCTCAAACTCGGTGCAATCGCTCAACCACTGTTTTCAGCATTTGGTCCCGAATCGCTGTTTACGAGACTTGAAGACGCTCAAACTGCCGCGATCATCACACAACGAAAGCACATTTTCAAAGTTCGGAAGATACTGCCCGATTTGCCGAATCTGCGCCTGATTATTGTTGTCGACGACGATGGCGCAAAGCCACTACAGGCCCACGAAACGGCAATGCACATGAATGCATCGATGGCGCTCGACAAGTTTGACGTCTATCCATCAGTTGCCGAGACACCATCGGTGCTGCACTATACCTCCGGCACGACTGGCAAACCAAAGGGAGCACAACATGTACACTATTCTCTTATCTCACAGTACATGACGACGCGCTACGCGCTGGACCTTAAAGACAATGATCTTTACTGGTGCACCGCCGACCCCGGCTGGGTGACGGGCACGTCGTACGGCATCATTGGCCCCTGGTCGTGCGGAGTCACGCAGTGTGTCCTGGATGAAGGCTTCAGCGCGGACAACTGGTACAAGTTCGCCCAGGATTGCGGCATAACCGTTTGGTATTCTGCACCGACCGCAATTCGTTCGCTGATGAAAGAGGGCGAGGAAGTAGTCCGAAAATACGATCTCTCGCGACTGCGGCATCTCGCGTCAGTCGGTGAACCGTTGAATGCCGAGGCCGTTCTCTGGTCGCAGCGGGCTTTCGGACTCCCATTTCATGACACTTACTGGCAGACCGAGACCGGAAGCATTGTCATTTCAAACTATCCCGGAATGAAGATCAAACCCGGCTCAATGGGGCGTCCCTTCCCCGGAGTCACTGCCACAGTACTCGATATGAAGACTCACCTGCCGATTCAACGAACGGGCGTTGTCGGATTGATCGCACTCAAACCGGGTTGGCCGGCATTGATCCGCGGCTACTGGAATAACAAAGAGACCTATGACAAGAAATTCGTAAACGGGTGGTACATCTGCGGAGATCGCGCGAGTATTGACGATGAGGGTTACTACTGGTTTGTCGGGCGCGATGACGATGTCATCAATACTGCAGGTCATCTCGTCGGACCATTCGAGATTGAATCCGCATTGCTTGAACATGAAGCGGTCGCGGAGTCAGCCGTGGTTGGAAAACCCGATCCCGTCAATATGGAGGTTGTGAAAGCATTCGTCACGCTCAAGTCCGGCTATCAGACTTCAAAGGAACTCGAGCTTGAGATTATGAATTTCATCCGAAAGAAGCTCTCGCCCCTGGCGATGCCGCAGGAGATTGAATTTGCTCCGACGCTGCCCAAGACGCGCAGCGGAAAGATCATGCGTCGCCTTCTGCGTGCAAAGGAATGGGGTCAAGAGATAGGTGATACGTCAACTTTGGAAGATGATATGTAAGCGAGGAGTGGAATATGCCAACAATCAAAGATATCGTTCTCGACTACGTCAAACGCGAGTACCTTGAAGACGAAGACCAGGTCATTGACTATGATACGCCCCTGATTTCCGGCGGTATCGTGGATTCGTTCTCAATGGTCTCCCTCAAGGTGTTTCTCGAAACCAAATACAAAATTCAGATTCCTGATGCCAAGGCGACCCCGAAAGCATTCGATTCAGTAAACAAAATAGTTGCGTTGCTCAAGGAATTTAACGTGGAGTAGGTGTATCATGGCTTTTTCAACGACTGTGCGAGACGCCTTCCAGAGTCAATTAGACGAGATTCGCTCGGCAGGCATTTTTAAGGGCGAGCGCATTATTTGTGCGCCGCAGAATTCTGAAATCGAAGTTGAGTTTCCGATCGGCTCGCCTCACAAGAACGTTATTAACATGTGCGCAAACAACTATCTCGGTCTTTCCTCGCATCCGGACGTCATCGCGGCAGCCCACCGCGGTTTGGATCAACGCGGGTATGGCATGTCGTCCGTACGCTTCATTTGCGGAACACAGGATATTCACAAACAACTCGAAGATAAGCTGACGAAATTTCTCGGCACCGAGGACACGATTCTTTTCCCGTCGTGCATGGATGCGAATGCCGGCGTGTTTGAGGCTGTTTTGACGGAGCAGGATGTCATGATTGCCGATCGACTGGTGCATGCTTCGATTGTCGACGGCATGCGCCTCTGCAAAGCGCATCAGGACACATATAAGCATGCCAACATGGAGCACTTGGAGGAAAAGCTCCAACTGCACCAGGACAAACGCTTCCGCCTAATCATCACAGATGGCGCATTCTCCATGGATGGTGACCTGGCACCGCTTGACCAAATTGTTGCTCTGGCAGAAAAATACAATGCAATGGTATTTCTCGATGACTCGCACTCTTCGGGATTCATTGGCAAGACCGGTCGCGGCACGCACGAACATTTTGGCGTGGTCGGCAAACTGGATATCATTACTACAACTCTCGGAAAAGCGCTCGGTGGTGCGTCCGGTGGTTGTGTATCCGGCCGGCGTGAGATAGTCGAGATGTGTCGACAGAAGGCACGGCCCTATCTTTTCTCGAATACTATTCCGCCAGTGGTAGCTTCCGGTGCACTGAAGGTACTCGATCTAATTAGCGAGACGACTGAACGACGCGACAAGCTTGAACGCAGCACGCTGTTTTGGCGCAAGGGACTCACCGAGGGCGGCCTGATTATCAAAGAAGGTGAGACACCGATTGTCCCTGTCATGCTCTTTAACGCCAAGCTATCCCAGGATTTTGCCAAAGAATTGTATCAGGAAGGAATTTACGCGGTCGGCTTTTTCTTCCCAGTAGTCGCCAAAGGTCAAGCCCGCATCCGGACCCAGCTTTCGGCCGCGCATGAGCAGCATCATCTTGATAAGGCGCTGGCGGCATTTATAAAGGTTGGCAAGAAATTCGATATCCTCCACAAGACGAAGGAGCAAATTATCGAGAAATTCGGACTGTAGCCGACACTAACTTCCGGTCGTGAAAGGCCGGAACTGCAATGATAGCTTGCTCTTATATGCTTTGCGGTTGTTCGAGCACTCCGAGCCGGCAATCGTACAAAAGCTGTTTACATACGTGCGCCAATGCTGTAAAATATGCGCCAACAAGGAGAGCGTATGTATCAGCGTGCAAAGTATGACTTCAGTTCCGAGCTATCCAACATTCGTAGTACCGGCATCTTTAAGGAAGAGCGAGTCATTCGTTCGGCGCAGGACGCAAATGTGCGAGTTTCGCTGCCGCGTCAAAAGGAAGTAAAGGAAGTTCTCAACTTCTGTGCGAACAACTATCTGGGTCTGGCAAACCACCCCAAGATTCTTGCGGCGGCGCACAAAGCTCTTGATGACTATGGCTTCGGCCTTTCCTCCGTTCGTTTTATCTGCGGCACCCAAGACCTGCATATTCAATTGGAAAAAAAGATCGCCGAGTTTTACAAGACGGAGGATGCGATTCTCTATTCTTCTTGTTTTGATGCAAATGGCGGACTTTTTGAGAGCCTGCTGGGCGCTGAAGACTGCATCATCACGGACAGCTTGAACCACGCGAGCATTATCGATGGAATCCGCCTTAGCAAGGCGAAGCGGTACATTTACGAACACTCCGATATGGATTCGCTCGAACGCAATCTCAATCGCGCACGCGAGGGCATGGACCTGTGGGATCATCCGGGTCTGTCTGATCGGCCGCAGCCGTCCCGCAATATCCTGATTGCAACCGACGGCGTCTTCTCCATGGACGGCGACATTGCTAAGTTAAAAGACATCGTCGCGCTGGCGAAGAAACATGACGCAATGGTAATGGTCGATGAAAGCCATGCAACCGGGTTCTTCGGCAAAACCGGACGCGGCTCTCTCGAACTAAATGATGTACTCGGCGAGGTCGAGATCATAACTTCAACTCTCGGTAAGGCAATGGGTGGAGGCTCAGGCGGATTTACTACGGGCAAGCGGGAAATTATCGAATTGCTGCGGCAGAAATCACGGCCTTATCTGTTTTCCAATACGGTCGCGCCGGCGTTGGTCGCTGGAAGTATTGCTGCCTTCGATCTCCTATCAGAAAGCGATGATCTGCGCGAGCAATTGATGAAGAATACCGAATACTTCCGCAAGGAAATGACGAACTGCGGGTTTGATATTAACCCCGGCGTGCATCCGATTGTTCCGATCTTGTTCCGCAAGTTCGAGAACGATGCCGAAATCTCGCAGCACATGGCGCGCGATCTGTACGACGAAGGTATTTATGTTGTAGGGTTCTTCTATCCGGTAGTGCCAAAAGGCAACGCGCGTATTCGCGTGCAGCTTTCGGCAGCCCATTCGCGCGAACAAATCGACCGCGCTATTGCCGCGTTTGCAAAAGTCGGCAAGAAGCACGGCGTGATCGCGTAACGGTATGGCGATGATGAGAAAGATTGCACTGATCACAGGAGCGTCCTCCGGAATCGGCGAAGCGACTGCGCGTAAGCTTGCGTCATCCGGTTGGGACTTGATTCTCGCCGCTCGCAGATATGAGCGGTTGCAGAAATTGGCGGCGCAGCTAAAGTGCGACTGGCATCTGATCCGGCTCGATGTCCGCCAGCGCTCGGCGGTCGAGGAAGCGATCGCGAATCTGCCGGAACGCTGGAAGCCGATTGATCTGCTGGTCAACAACGCCGGCCTTAGCCGGCATCTGCTGAAAGTTCACGAAGGCGACCCAGAGGCCTGGGACGAGATGATCGACACCAATGTCAAAGGCTTGCTTTACGTCAGCCGCGCTGTTTTGCCCGGAATGGTCTCGCGCGGACGCGGGCATGTTATCAATATCGGTTCAATTGCAGGACATGAAGTCTACCCGAGCGGCAATGTTTATTGCGCCAGCAAGTTTGCAGTCGATGCGTTGACAAAAGGTATGATGATGGATTTGGTGGACACGCCCATTCGCGTGTCAACCGTCGATCCCGGGCTGGTCGAAACTGAATTCTCAATGGTACGATTCTACGGAGATTCGCCGCGCGCGGAGAAAGTATACCAAGGCTTGACGCCGCTAACTGGCGACGACGTGGCTGATACAATCGATTGGATCGCGTCGCGGCCCGATCACGTTCAGATTGCCCAAGTTGTCATCTTGCCAAAAAGCCAGGCCGGGGCGATGGTCGTTCACAGAAAACAATAGAATTTGTTGGAGATAGCATGTCGAAGAAAGTTGTCAGCACTGCCAATGCGCCGAAGGCGATTGGCCCATATTCGCAGGGTGTCATTCTCGCGGAGTGTCGGAACTTAGTGTATTGTTCCGGACAGATTCCAATCAATCCCTCTACTGGAAGTGTCATAGAGGGAGATATTGCAGCACAGACGCATCAGGTGTTTAGTAATGTCAAAGGCATCCTCGCCGAAGCCGGCACGACCTTGAAGAACGTAATCAAGACCACAGTCTTTCTCAAGAGCATGGATGATTTCAAGGCAATGAACGAAGTGTATGCGACTTACTTCGATGGCGCCTTCCCGGCGCGCTCGACCGTGCAAGTTGCCAAACTTCCGCTCGACGTGTTGGTTGAAATTGAAGTAATCGCTTACCTCGACTGATTCGGAGCAAGTTCAGTGATACCCGTAACATTGCAATGGATCGGGGCGAAGCAATTCGAAGCGTCCAACATTGAAAATGCGAAATTCATAATGGATATCAAATCAAAGAGCGGCGGCTCGGGGCTTTACGCATCACCGACTGATCATCTACTGGCCGCGCTCGGTGCATGCTCGGGTATCGACGTCGTTGATATTTTGAAGAAGATGCGCATGGAGCCAAAGACCTTTTCAATTCAAGTTCTTGGCGAGCAGGTTGAAACGACTCCGAAATACTTCAAGTCAATCAAGTTGACTTATGTGTTCACCGGCGAGAACTTAGTTAGAGACAAGGTTGAACAGGCAGTGCATTTATCCCAAGAGAAGTACTGTTCAGTTCGTGCGACTCTAAGCGACAAGTGTTCGGTCACAACCGAAATTCTCATCAACTAACCGAGATCTTGGTCTACTCACTTTGCAAATTTGCGGGCGAACTCATGCGCATGATCATTGATTCCGATTGGAATCGCATTGCGAATGTCGTGAGCCAACTCGACTGATGGCCGCGCAGCTTCGAGACCAAAACCGCCGCCACCGAGTATTTCGCGATAAACCACCGTATGCAAATCTGTGAATCCGCCGGAAAACTCGATTTCTTTGCCGTCGATCGTAATTGATCGGTAAGTCGTCTGATTGCGCGCAGCGACTTCCGCAGGGAGATCTGATTTGTCGATCGAAAGGTACCAGCGTACGACAGCATTTTGCAATTCAATATATCCGCCGGCTTTGGTCGGGTTGCTCAAATGAACTTCGCTATGCTGGACGTTGCCGAAGAGCCAGATCAACAGGTCAAAAAAGTGGATGCCGATATTGGTGACTAATCCACCCGAACGCTCGACCTGCCCTTTCCAAGACACGAGGTACCAGCCGCCGCGGGAAGTGACGTAGGTCATTTCGATTTCGCGCTTCTTGCTGGTGGCGACTTTCATGATTTGCGATTTCAATTCGAGTAACGAGGGATGGACGCGCAGCTGCAGGATTGTAAAGACGCGCTTGCCGCTTTCGTGTTCGAGCTCCTGCAGCGCATCGATATTCCACGGGTTTAGTACGAGCGGTTTTTCGCAGATGGCATCCGCACCGACGCGTAGGGCGAAGCGTACGTGCGCATCGTGGAGATAATTGGGCGAGCAAATTGTAATGTATTGGACGCGCTTGTCTTCACCCTGACGGCGCAACTTCTCGATATGGCGGTCAAAGCGCTCAAATTCCGTGAAGAATTTCGCCTGATCAAAATAGGAATCGAGAATTCCCACCGAATCGTTGGGATCGACCGCGGCAACCAGGTTGTTGCCGGTTTCTTTGATGGCTTTGAGGTGTCTGGGCGCAATGTAACCGGCGACGCCGGTCATGGCAAAATTAAGCGGCATAGTATCTCCTGCGATTCAAAACTAATACTCCTGCCAGTTGCGTTCGACGTTGGCAATGATGCCAAGCAGCATCCAACTGGTCAGCAGGGACGACCCTCCGTAACTCACGAAGGGCAACGGCACACCAGCCACGGGCAAGAGCCCGACCACCATCCCGATGTTGACAAACATCTGAAACGCCAGCGCAGCGGTCGCACCAATAGCAACGAGTCCCATGAAGTCATTTCGAGCCTTCATCGCGGTTCGCAAACCGCGGAAGAATAAGAATACAAATAATCCGACAATGATCAAAGCCCCAAGCAAACCGAATTCCTCTGCGCCGACAGAGAAAATGAAATCGGTGTGTCGCAAAGGCAGGAAATCGAGTTTGTTCTGGCTGCCGGACATATATCCCTTGCCCAGCAATCCGCCGGAGCCGATTGCGACCTTGGATTGAATAATTTGGTAACCGGCTCCGAGCGGGTCCTGGCCCGGATCGAGGAAGATTTTGATGCGCATCTGCTGATAATCGTGCAGGTGATTCCAGGCAATTGAGCTCAAGGCGCCGACGAAGAGGTTTACAGTCACGAGCAGAATCGTGAATGTCGGAGAGCGGCGGACAATGAGCAACGCGGCAATAATTAAGAGCACAAAGAAAATGATCCAGGCGTACATGCTGGATGATGCGATCATGCTGATAAACGGCGTATAGAACAGCAGCAAGTACCGCGCGGGAAGTCCGGCCCAAAACATCATCGCAGAGAATATGATCGTGAATATGACCGAGGAACCCAAGTCCGGTTGGCGCAAGACCAGAAAAGCGATGAACCCACACATAAGGCAGGCGGTGATTATTTTTCGCAAGTTTGAAATTGGTCGCCGGCTGTAACTTAAGTATCGGGCAAGCGCAAATAGAAAGGCGATTTTTCCGAGTTCAGAAGGCTGCAGAGAAAAGAAACCGAGACTGTACCAGCGCTGTGCGCCAAATTTTGAGGCGCCGAACGCGATTAGCCCCAATAGCAGGGCACAGGCGACGCCATAGTAGACATAAGCAAAAATCTCGTGAAATCGCATCGGCACACGCATAGTCGCGATGAAAACGGCCATACCCATAACAAACCAGACAATCTGCTTGGCCCAGTCGTCGCGCAGTCGCGGGTCCGGGGAATCGTGATTGGCGGAATAGACGAGAAATATAGAGATGAGCGTCAATAGCGCCGCGGCAATGAAAATGGTCAGGCTGCCTGAATTGAAGGTATCTTTGGAGATCAATTTCATAGTTGAACGATGTCCTCGATCAGCGGCGGCGGCGGCGGAGCCAACAATCCGGTCTTCTGGAAGTGCCGAATGAATACCTCTTTGACGATCGGCGCAGCTGCGACGCTGCCATGACCGGCGTTTTCTACAATGACACACCCGACGATGGTCGGATTATTGAACGGAGCAAAGGCGCAAAACCAGGCGTGCTCATTTCCGTGCGGATTCTGTGCCGTGCCGGTCTTGCCGCCCATCTCGATACCGGCAATACGCGATCGCGCTGCCGTACCGGCGCCCCCTTCGACAACGCGACGGCAGCCTTCAAGTAGGACCGCCAGAGTGGAAGGTGAAAACGGCAGTTGCCGCAGTACTTCGGGAGTCGCTTGGGTGATTTCCCCATCCGCTGATTTGATGTAACGCATTAAATGAGGCTTCATGACTTTGCCGCCGTTTGCAATGCCGCAATAGAATGCGGCAAGTCCGATCGGTGTGGATAAGATTTCGCCTTGCCCGATACCAAGGTTGAGCAGTACCGCTTTGGTCCAGCCGTACTTGCCGTAAGCTTTGTTGTACCATTCCTCGGTCGGGACATTGCCGGCGCGTTCAGCCGGAATGTCGATACCAGTGGGCGTATCAAAACCGCATCTTTTCGCAAAGTCGCTGAAGTTCTTGAGTCCCAGCTTCAACCCGACCTGATAAAAATACGTGTCGCAGGAAACTTCTAGGGCACCGACGACATCCTGACTCCCGTGGCCAGATTTCTTGTGGCAGCGGAAATAGCGGTTGCCGAACTGATACCCGCCATAGCAAGCTTTGAAATGTGTGTTGGGTTCGATCAAGCCAAGCTCAAGCGCGGCTCCTGCAGTCAACAGCTTGGCAGTTGAACCGGGCGGATAAGTTCCTCTAATGACGCGGTCAAGCAGCGGCCGGCGCTCGTCGCTGGAGAGCTGTTGATAGGCTTCGCGCGGAACAAAGCCGGAAAAGAGATTCGCGTCGTAGTTGGGCTTGGAAATCATTGCCAGCACTTCGCCGTTTCTTGGATCGATGAAAACAGCTGCGCCGGAAAGCGAATCGCCGAAAAGCGAATCGCAGAGCACCTGCAGATCAAGGTCGAGACTCAATCCGAGTTCCGATCCGGGAATCGGATCTTTGTTTGGTTTTGACTCGAGTGCGCCGAGAATGCGCCCGGTGGCAGAAACTTCCTGGTAATCGATACCGTCGAGTCCGCGTAGCGGCTGGTCGTACTGCTTTTCAACGCCGGCTCTGCCGATCATAGAACCGATGCGATACTGCAACTTGCTCTCGCGATCGTCGACTTCGCCAGTATAGCCGATGATGTGAGCGGCAATGTTGCCGTTGGGATAGGTGCGGGCATGGTCAAGTTGATACATCACGCCGGGAAAGAGCTCGTTCGATTCTTCAATAATGCAGACAGAAGCGAAACTGATGTCTTTGCGGATTGGAATTGGTTCGTACTTGCGCGAGCGGCGTTCTCGAACTTTCTGCTCAATAGTGCCCTTCTCCATATCCAAGAGCGGCGAAAGTTCTTCTGACAGTCGCACCAGATGATTGATTTCCGATGGAATCACCGAAACAGTGTAGGCTGGTCGGTCCGTGGCGAGAGTGCGCCCTTCGCGGTCGACGATTTTTCCGCGCATCGCCGTGCGCGGCACGAGTCGAATGCGGTTCTCCTCGGACATCTGAAAATAATAATCATAAGAAATGACTTGAAGCTGGATTAGCTTGGCAATCAGGAAGACGGTGACCACCGCCATGAAAATGGCTATTATCTTTGCCCGCAGTGATTTGTTTACAAGATCAATCAACCTGTCTCCTCTTGATGTCGACCCTAACCTCAAGATCTAATACAAAGAAGACAATGAATCCGACCAAAGCGGTATATGCGAGGGTTGGCAGCGAGCCTTCAAGGTAGACTTGCGCCACAGTTCCCAAATCAAACGAATTGGCTATCAGTTGGTAGAGAAGCTGAAACACGAACTCGGCGCCAATGAGGGTGTAGAGCCGAGTGCTCAACATCTCCAGGTTCATGTGTTGCTTCAGTTCGTAGATAACGACTGCTAGTCCGAACCGGAGGAAAGCACCAAATCCAAAGGTTTCCGGATTCAGCGCGTCTACGATTAGGGCAACCATCAACACAGCAGGATAAGCAGTCAGAAACTCCCGCCGCAGTACGATTAGCATGATGATGATCATGGCAAAGTCCGGAGCGATTCCGAGGATCGCGGTTATGTTGGCAAGAATTGTCTGACAGAAAGCAGCCAGAAATCCCAGCAAAAGGAAGAGCAGGACTCTAATAACCACGGTCGGTTGCCTCCAGCGGCTCCATGACCATGACGACGTCAAGGGCGCCGAAATTGACAAAGGGCGCGACGCGAATCTGCTTGAAAAAAGCAGACGATGAGGTCTCGATCGTGTCTACGATACCGATGTTGATCCCTTCCGGGAAGACGCCCCCTAGTCCGGAGGAAACCAGCGTATCACCCTGTTCGATATCGGCATCGAGCGACACATCGTCAAAGTAGAGTCCGCGACCGGAGTACCATTTGACAATTCCGAGTGCCTGTGTGCGCGTGTCGCGCGCGGCGACACGGCAATTCGGACCTACCATCAGCGAGATCGTTGCGATGCGTCCCGACGAACTTGAGGTCTTCCCGACGATTCCGTGCTCGTCGACGACGGCGCGAAAGCGGCTGATATCTTCACCGGCACGGATTACCGCGGTTGAAAGCCGCCTGCCCTGATCGTAAGCAACGACGTCGGCGGGGATAATGCGATAGTTATCGCGTGGTAGCACCAGAAGCATTTCCCGATAGCGGTCGTTTTCGACGCGGTCGAGTTCATGGCGGCGTTCGTCGAACTTCAATCGCACAATTTGCGACTGTAGGTCGACGTTGTCCTTATAGACGTGCAGAAGCGAAGTTACTTTGTTAGAGAGAGCCCAAAACGGTGAATAAAAAACGCTATGAATGACGGAAGTAACGAACGTCTTTTCGCCAATCAGAAAAGCAGAAAGTAAGAGCGGAATCACCAGCCCGGATATAGTGAGCAGAAGTTTGCGATTGCGATATAAGCGACCGGACGTCCATTTCATTGAACTTATTCAATCGTATCGATAATCTGGAGCAATTCTCCGGGGCTCTTGACCGTCATCAACTTCTCGCGATTCTTCTCCGACTTCATCAGGTAGGACAGATGCGCCATCACCTTCAGATGCGCTCCAATTGCATCCTCGGGAGCGGCGATCAAGAAGAAGAGGTTGACCGGCTGCTTATCCATGGCTTCAAAATCAACGCCGTGTTCGGAACGTCCAAAGGCGATGACAATCCCCTTAGTCGCTTTCGTCTTGGCATGCGGAAAAGCTACGCCATAGCCGACACCGGTTGTTACCAGGTTTTCGCGCGTGATGATATCTTTCAGGAGCAGGCTCTTGTCCTTTACCAGCTTCGATTTTGCGGCCAGTTCGACTAACTCTTCGATAACGTCACTCTTCGTCGTTGCGGCCAGATCAAACGAGATCAGTTGTTCTTCACAAAACTTTGACAGTTTCATTTCTGTGTCTACTCCTTGGTAAGTGGTCGAATCAGAACGATTCCGCTTCTTCCTGCAACAAAACAGGAATACCGGCGCTGATTCGATAGCGCAATCGACATGACGCGCAGTCTAGAGAACTCATATTGGTGTTATGTTCAAGACGGCCCTTGCATTTCGGGCACGCCAGGATGGCTAAGTATTCGGTTGAGAACTCGCGCGGCGGGTTCGAATCAGATTTCATCGTAAATTCCGATTGCCCTGAACTTTTCGAGGCGTTGCCGCAGGAGTTCCTCGGTCGAAAGTTGCTTAAGTTCGCCAAAGGATTCTTGCAACTCGGCCTTGATGATTTGCGCGGCCAATTGGTGGTTGCGATGTGCCCCGCCGGTAGGTTCCGGAAGTATCTTATCTATGACTTTGAGCTGCATCAGGTCGGTGGCGGAGAGGCGAAGCGCTTCGGCGGCATCCGGCGCCTTGGCATTGTCGCGCCAAAGAATAGCCGCGCAGCCTTCCGGTGAAATCACCGAGTACCAGGAATTTTCCAACATCATCACGCGATCACCGATTCCAATTCCCAATGCACCTCCCGATGCGCCCTCACCAATGATGATAATGACAATCGGGACCGTGAGCTTGAACATTTCGAGAATATTTCGCGCTATTGCCTCGGCCTGCCCGCGCTCTTCGGCTTCAACGCCGGGGAAAGCACCGGGGGTATCGATGAAGATGACAATTGGTCTACCGAAATGAGCCGCTGTCCGCATCAGGCGCAGTGCCTTGCGGTAGCCTTCGGGGTGCATCATGCCGAAATTGCGCTCCAGCTTTTGCTTGGTATCGCGGCCTTTTTGCTGCCCGACAATCAAGACTTTTTCGCCTTCCAATTTGCCGAACCCGCAAATAACGGCCTTATCGTCGGCATAACCGCGATCGCCGTGAATCTCGATCCAATCGCTGAATATGAGCTGGATATAGTCAAGCGTGTAAGGGCGCTTGGGATGGCGCGCCAACTGGACGCGCTGCCAGCGCGAGAGCTTGGAAAAAATCTCGGACTGGAGCTTCTCAAGTTTTCGCTCCAATGAGATAATCTCGGAATTCAACTCGACGCCGCCGCCAGAGGAGAATTCCTTCATCTCCCGAATCTTCTTTTCCAACTCTATGATTGGTTTTTCAAATTCCAAATAAAACCCGCCCGCAGCCAAAATTACCGCTCCTCCTTCCTGGACAGAAGCAGAAACCAGCCAGCTACAATGAGCATGAACAGCACCAATATAGAGAATACGATGCGACGGTCAAATAAAAAGAGAGTAAAGGCAAAGATTTGCAGAGCGGCCGCGACACCCCAAAATATTGCGACAGTGTGAGTTCGGGCGATTCCCCAATCCTGGAGGCGGTGGAACAAGTGCCCCAAATCAGCCCGCATGATCGGCTTTCCGGTGACCAGGCGCCGGGAAAAACTCAGCCCCAGCTCGATCAATGGCACACCCAAAGTGAGCAGCGGGACAAACATTGCAACAACAGTATAGCTCTTGATTGGGCAATAAATTGCAGCGACTGCGAATATGAACCCGATCGACTGGCTCCCGGAGTCCCCCATAAACACTGAGGCGGTTGGATAATTGTAACGGAGAAATCCAAACATCACTCCCAAGAGAACCACGCTGATTGCAGTGACAATCGGAATCTTGAGCGCCATCGATGTATAGAGCATGCCGATGGCGGCTATGATCGACAGCCCGGCTGCCAAGCCGTCCAAGCCATCGATGATATTCATGGCGTTAATGATCAGCAGAACCCACAAAATGGTGGCGGTTAAACTTAGGGGCCACGCCAAGGCATAAGAACCGACAAAGGGCACATAGATCGTTTCGATTTTCAAACCACCGGCGAAGAGAATGCACGCAGCGGTCAACTGAATCAGCAATTTGTAGCGGGCTTTAAGATCACTGAAATCATCAACAATACCGCCTAAGAAGACTAGCACGTGCGCGAAGAAAACCGGCACAAGAAACGGTTTCAGTTCGCGATAGAGTTCAGGTACAGCAAGCAGGCACGTACCGAAGCCGATCCAAAAGGCAGCAAATATTACCCACCCGCCAATGAAAGGTACAGACGACTGATGCCGTTTTCGACCTTGGGGAACATCCAACCACTGTCTTTCAATAGCGAGTTTTCGCAGCGGCGGTACCAGTCCGAGCGTCAGTAGGCAGGTTCCGGCAGCTATTATTGCCAGTGTCATTGTCATGCCTGACCGCGACTCAGTTTGAATAGTGATGCGATAGCAACGAGTCCCAAATTTGCGGTCAATTGCACGGCGAGCCACCAGTTTGCAAACGTTTCGCTGGGATAGTATTTGCGAAAGTACTTCCAGATGGATAGATGATGGTGGTACTTCATGCGCAAACGATGCTGGCTCGTCGAAGCTCCCCAGATGTGCATGACATCAATATCGCCGAGATACCAGACAGACTTGCCAATACCCTGGAATTTCTTGCACAGGTCAGTGTCTTCCACAAACATGAAGAACCGCTCGTCAAATCCGCCAACTTGCCGAAAATACTCACGCCGAACCAACATGAAAGTCGCAGCCATCGCCTCGACTGGTTTGCGGGTATCGTCTGCTGGCAGAGTGTAGTCGTCGCCGCGCCGGATGAATGCACCACGGGAGGCGCGGATATTCTCATGGGTCGGAAACCTGCGAATTGTCGAATGCGTCTGGCCGCTGGGCGACACGGTTCGGGGCGAACAAGCTGCGGCATCAGGATTATCGAGCATGAATTTGGTCAAACGCGGGATGACATTGGAACTGACTTTGCAGTCGGAATTCGCAAAAAGCAGGAATTCGTTTTCAGCAGATGCGGCAGCGACATTGGCTGCGCGTGCAAATCCGAGATTTTCTGCCGAGTCGATTGTCCGAACGAATGTTTTGGACGCCCCGGCGCCAAACTTGCCGGTTTGATTACAGCCGTTGTTTAGCACTATGATTTCATAGTCAATCTGGCGAGTGCAATCAACGATCGACTGGATCAAGTTGCCCACCAAGACCGGCGTATTGTAGTTGATGACGATAATCGAAATTGCGGGGAACTGGTCGTTCATTTGGCTTTGCCAAAGAGTCTCTTGATTCTGTGTGGTATAGATTTCAAGCCCAAGTAGAGAACCATGAACACGGCTTCGTAAATAATCTTCTTCGAAAATTTCGAATGACCGGCCTCGCGCTCGACAAAGATAATCGGAAATTCGCGAATTGTGAAGTCCTGCAGCCAAGCGCGAAAAGTCACTTCGATTTGAAATGAATAGCCATTCGAGCGGATATCGTCGAGATCGAGCGACTCCAATACCTTTCGGCGGAAGCACTTGAATCCACCGGTCGCGTCACGCACCGGCAGGCCGGTTACGACTCGCGAATAGAGATTGGCAAAATAGGATATTGCCCAGCGCGTCTTCGGCCAATTCTCGACACCGCCGCCCTTGACATAGCGCGAGCCAAGGGAGAGATCACAGGTCTTGATGTTTTCCAGATGCGTCGGCAAGTACTTCGGTTGATGCGAGAAATCCGCATCCATTCCGAGGATGTAATCATACTTTTTCTCGATACCATACTTGAAGCCGGCAATGTATGCCCGCCCCAGTCCTTGCTTCCCGGGCCGGTGCATCACTTGAATGCGCGGATTTGCCGCCGCCAAACGGTCGGCAATTTGGCCGGTACCATCGGGCGAATTGTCGTCAAGGATCAACACCTCAAGACGCGGATCGGCGTCGACAATTTGACCGGATATCTTTTCGACATTATCCTTCTCGTTATAAGTCGGAAGCAGGACCAAGTAGCGTTCGCTCAAGCTGTCGTTCCTTTCTTGCGGCGATCGTAGAACCAGCAAGCCGCCAGACCGAGGATTGTGATGACGAAAGTCAGAATGGTGATCATCTTGCTCATGTCAAATCGCGGCCAGTGATAGTAGAATTCGACCTCGTTGGTGCCGGCATCAAGAGACACCGCGCGAAATGTGTGGTCTGCCAAGAGCGTTTTCTTTTCCACGCCATTGACTTTGACCTTCCAGGCCGGAAAGTAGTTTTCCGAAACAAACAGAACGCCGGGAGAATTAAGAGTTGCCCGGTAGCGCTGTTTTTCGATGCTGTGGTCAAGTATCTCAACAGACTCCGCGGTACTCGCAGGCGACAGAGCCGGCTTGTACTCCGGCTCCTCGTAAAGGATGAGCTTGTCTCGGAACGGAAAGTCGGGACTCAAGAGCGTTGTCAAGTCATCCTGTGTCTGCGTGCCGATCATGTAATCGTGATATATCGTCGCCCGGCGTAACACGTCGGGAACCTGATACATTGTAACCTCACCATTATAGGCTTTGGTAACGCCGCCGGTTTCCGGGAGTCCCATGCCGCGATCAAGGATGACATATTTCGTTCCGGTGAGTTGGAACGGGCGGTAATTGAGATCTTGACCGTCGAAGAGATTCTTGAATGCGAGCCCGCCAATAAATTCATCAAAAGTCTTTAGTTGGGCGCCGTGGTACCCAACCAGCTGCTCAACGAAATTCATCGAGAGAAAATTCTTGGAGCTGAACGATTTGCGCGTGAAGTCCATCACCCGCAGCGGTTCTTGCGCGGACTCCTGTTTGAGCTTTTGCACTACCGGCATATTCGCAGGAAAATATGCGCTGAATGGAGCGACATCAATGAAACGAAAATCAACGCGCCACGAATCGACGAGCGAAGCGAAAATCAAACCGACCAACGCGATTCGGCCAATTGTGCCGGAAGTGTAGCCCTTGATTAGAAACCAGGTGAACCAAGTCAGCACAGCGATTACCCAAAGTGAAACCTGAATTGTTCCCAGCGTTCCGATCATCGCCTGATGATTGTCGGGGGTGATGCCGGAGTAAAAGATCGAAGTGTAAATTGACATCAGGGATTCGCCGGCAATTGAAGCGAAGATCGCCTTGAGCGTAAGAACTGCCGCTACAATGAGCAGCGCCTTGCTCAACTTGGGGCCGGTTGTCGATTTCTTGTCGGAGCGCACATTTGTCAATGCATCGATAGCGAAAGCAGCCAGGATCGAGAATGAGAAGCTGAACAGGAACATTATCATCGACGGCGCGCGCATTTTCTTCACGTTAGGAATAATTGCATAGAAGACATGAAACAGCGGCGTGGTATCGCCAAGTGCATAGATAAGGGCGAAGATCGCCAGACCCAGAAGGAACCAAGTTTCGCGTCGGCGCCACAGTGCGATTGCGAGAATTCCCAGCAGCAGCGCCATGAATCCGCCATACTCGGTATTATCTTTGAAAGCGTTTCTGCCCCAGTAGCCGCCGCTGTCGCGATTGTCATCGACGCCGGAAAAGAGAGGAACCACTTGACCAAAAGCCTCTTCCGGGTGCATCGACCATGATGTAGCCCAATCATAGCCGCTGCGCCCTTCGGCGCCTTCTCCGGCTCGAGGTGAGAATTCGGAAATGTACTTGTAGCCGGGCCACATCTGAATTGCCGAACCCAGCAGACCGATCACAATAGCCAAAACAAACATCACCGATACCAAACCGGCTTTGATGATGCTCACCTTATCTTTGAACATGAAGATCAAACGATAGAGCGCAAAGAAGCCGATTGCCCAGAGACTGAAATATGCCATCTGTGGATGCGGTGTGAGAATGATAAAGGCGACGACGATTCCGAGTCCAAGGAAATACTTCAATTGGAAAGTAAGCGTTCCTCGGTTCAGGAAGTGAAATGCCAGCGGAAATAAAGCGGTGACGTACATCTTGCCGTCATGTCCGGGTGCAACCAGCGAGACCATGTATCCGGAAAACATGTAGGACACGCCGGCAAACGCGGAAGCCAGTCTTGAAAGTCCGAACCCGCGCGCGCATTGGTAGGCGAATAGCCCGGCAAGCCAGACATGCAGTACCAGTCCCCAGCCCATGGCGCGATAGATCTTGTCGATTGGCCACAGCATCTTGAGGATGAATGTCGGTAGATAAAAGATATCGCCGTGGAAAGCATCCACCGGCGGCAGACCGCCAAATAGATAGGGATTCCACATCGGCGGGTGCAACGGCAGCCAGGCGCCAATTTGCTTGAAGAACGCGGTGACATACTCGCGCCAGAAAACGCCGGCTTGTATGGTGTCGGACCCGACCAGCATGTCGTCCGACGACGAAAACACGAATTTCCAGAACAGCACCAGTGTGAATACCAGCGTAGCTCCGGCGTAGTACCAGAAGAAGTTCTTGTTGTCTTCGAGTTCGCGGATTAGTTCGTAGCGCTGTTCGGAACGTTCGTTAGCTTGTTTTCGTTTCACCATTTGCTTTCAATCCCTATTTGACTCGCCAAGCCAGTATCGTGCAGACGATCTCTCCGAGCATCGACCAGAGTCTGGCGCCAATAACGGCGATGCCGGCGCGATCGGTGCCGATGATCGGCGCCAACAAGATGATTAGTGCGGCTTCACGGGCGCCAATTCCCGCGGGCAGGACAATCGCCCAATAGCCGACCAGATATGCAAGTGTCCAAGCGCCAATAATTTCGATGATGCTGAAGTCATATCCCGGAAGAATCGACAACAGGAACAAATAGAAACTGACGCCATATAGATTCCAGGTGACAAAATAAAAGAACAGCACCTTCATTCCCACCTTTTTTTCGGCATGGAATGTCACGGTGGGTTGGCGAATCACCTTCAGAATCCAGTTTAGCGACGATTCGAAGAGTCTTGGCCGCAGGATTATGGCAAGTGAAACCGCCAAACAAGCCGCTGAAACCCAGGCAACTGGCACATAAGCGGCGTATTTGCCGGCAAATCCGGCGAAGAATAAGTAGGCGATGATAATCACCAGTCCGGGTGGTGTTGCAAATAGTTGGCTTAGAATAAAAGTGGCGGTTGCCTCTTCCTTGCGGATTCCTTCCTTCGAAGCCAGATGTACGACTGCAAATAGCTGCCAAATCCGACCCGGCAGATAGCGTCCCAATTGGCCTAGGTATGCAATGCGAAATGCCTTAAGCCAACCGATCTTCTTGCCAAACATACCGACAATGGTGGACCAAATCGCCGATTGAGCGAACAGGACGACCTGCATTAGCAGCAACGAAGCGGTCAGGTACCAGTAGTTGATCGTCCACTCGGAAGGATTAAATTTGCGGAAACTGTCGGCAAACACCGGCACCATGAAATAGGCCAGTGCGGCAATCAAAACGAGTTGGATGATTCGATTGAGGATTTTGCTCTTAGTCATAGTCGCCACAGATGGATGACCTTATACCATCTAATGAGCCAATTGTCAAGGAGATGCGCCGGTGGGAAGGAATCACAGCGAATATCCGATCCGCAAAATGTGAAAGTTGATCCCAGCATTGGGCCGTTTGATGCTCGCGTTGGAAAGGTGTTGGAACAGGTATGCTATATCGAGTGCTCTGTTTTTGCCAATCACTAGCCCGATTGCGAGATGGTCTCCAAATTGGAAATTCGTCGACAGGACGCGACGGCGCATTTGGATCTCGCTGATATAGTGGAATCCGATTGCGGCCTCGAAATAGGGACGTACGTCGGCGCCTGCATTGGATCCTTGTAGTCGAAAAATCGGCGTCAGATCGATATCGGCAATATCGCGGTCGCCGCGCCAAATCCCGCCGCCCAGTTGGCCGATACCAGTGAGTTCAATCGAACGATGCTGATAAATGCGGGGAAAGAGATCCCATTGAAAGTTGAGCCGCGCCAGTTTCGTGTTCTCGATTCCAGCGCCGTAGCCGATTTCCAAGGCAACTTGCCGAGAATCTAATGCGCCGGCAACGGCAGGCGAAACGCTCCACGATACGAGTATGCCCCAAGCGATGACGACTATGGATGTCATGAAACGTCTTGACTTTAGCACGCTTTCAGTCTATGTTAATCTAAGTAAACAAGCAACAATGCATGCGATCGGCGCGCATCGCCACTGCCAATTAATCCCTCACTTCGGCATGTGAAAGATCAACGCTGACAATAAGTTACACTGATTGAAGTCATTTCGCATTTTTGCCGCCTCTGCCTAATGAGGCAGCACCAATAACCGACTAAACAATATGAAGATACCACCGGAGGAATTCATGCCGTCTTGGACAAAGCGCTCGCTTACGATGATACACTACCGTCCATTCTGGAGTTGTCTATTACTCGTCTTGATGATCTGGACGTCATTCGCCTTGGCAAAAAATGTTGCTGATGACTTGGTGGCAACCGAAAGTCATCCATTCCGGATGTCGGCGCTGGACTCACAGGAAAAGATTGTCAAAGCGCGTTTGAACCAGGCCGACTTCTTTGATCTAAGTATGGGAAATTCACAACGTGTCGTAGAAATCCCGACCGGTCAGCGCGAATCTGTTCGGCTAAACCTGGAGCGATTCAGCGTGGCAAGCGCGGATGCGAAATTCCTGATTGGGAGTTCCGCAGGTGATGTCGCGTCACCGCGTCCTGAAGTTTTGGTTTTTCGCGGTTCGGTTGACGGCGAATTAAACTCGCACGCATACTTGGCAATAAGTTCGACCGGCATGGCCGGGGGGTACATCAAGACTGGAACCGGCGCTACGTATTATGTTTCGCAGTTACCGTCCGAAGCTGCCAAGGGCTGGTCTGGCGAAGTCCTCATCCATTCGGAAGCCAACGGCATCGAACTGCCCGACGGCGTAGCAACCTGCGGTGTCGAACCTCCGGCTGGATTTGTCCCGCGCGGACTGGAAAAACGGATGGCAGTTCTCAATCGCGGCATGCGCATGGCTCATGTGGCGATTGATTCCGATCAGGAATACTACAAGATCTTCAATAGTGTTTCGTCGGCGCAGGCCTATGCGTTGATGGTCCTTGGCGCCGTCAGCGATATTTACATGCGCGACTTCAACATGAAGTTGATCGTCAACATGGTGCGTATCTGGCCGACCGGCGGCGAGCCTTTTGAAGCCGACAATTTGGGCGGTTTTGGGTCGCATTGGCAAAACAGCGAAGACCCATCCCCGTTCAACTATGTCCACATGTTCAGCGGCAGGCGTGACTTGTCCTACGGCGGCGTTGCTTATGTTGGCGGCACCTGTTCCGGAAGCGCGACCTACGGCATCAGCGGATTTCTCAACGGAAGTTTCCCCACGCCATTTGATACACCGCGTAATTCCAATTGGGACGTGATTGTCGTCGCACATGAGATGGGCCACAACTCCGGTACTTTCCACACCCATGACGGCTACACACCGACGATCGACGATTGCGGCAACGGCACGCCTTCGCGCGGCTCGATCATGAGCTACTGCCACACATTTGCCGGCTATACGGCAAACACAGATTTGTGGATGCATTCGCGCGTTGAGCAGGTAGTAGAAGATGAATTCGAGACGCTAAACTGCTACGAATTCGACTGCAACGGCAATGACACTTCCGACGTTCTCGATATCAGCAACGGCAGCTCGCTGGATGTTAACAGCGACGGCATACCGGATGAATGCCAGGACTGCAACGGCAATTCGATTTTGGATCCAGTTGAAATCAACGGCGGTGCGCCGGATGTCGATTTGGACGGTATCATCGATGCCTGCGAGACTGACTGCAATAACAACAATCTTCCCGACCACTATGAGATCGCGCAGGGATTTATTCTCGATGCCGACGGCAATGGGATTCCCGACGATTGTGATGTCGACTGCAACAACAACAATCAGAATGACTGGGTCGATACCGAGACCGGCTCATCCGATGACTATGACCGCAACGCTGTACCCGATGAATGTCAAGATTGCAACAGTAACGGCACGACCGACTGGATCGATCTCAAGCGCGAGTACAACCTGTTTGTCGCCGATCAGGGTCAGCGCGTCCGCGAATTTCATCGCGCCAGCGGCTACCCGATTCGCGATATCTTCATCGGAATTTCTGCAGCGCCAAACGACGTTATATTCAATTCGACAAATCGACTTTGGGTAAGCGACTATCCCGGCAACAAGATCATGCGGGTTGATGTCGACAGCGCGACAGTCTCGACATTCGTGACTGCCGGTTTGGGCGGCTTGAGCAACCCGACTTTCATGCTGATGCGGGCATCGAACGGAAACTTGATTGTGGCTTCGCGCGGATCCTCGCAGGTACTGGAATACAACGGCGCTACCGGTGCGTTTGTCGGCGTTCTCGTTGCCAGCGGCGCCGGCGGGCTCTCGCAGCCCTACGGCATGGCGATTGGACCCAACGGCAATTTGTATGTTGCCAGCGCCGGTAACAACTCGGTCATGCAGTACAACCCCACGACCGGTGCTCCTCTCGGCACTTTTGTGAGTTCCGGTTCGGGCGGGTTGAGCCAACCGCGCGGAATTGCATTTCTTCCGAACGGAAATCTGCTGGTCGCGAGCTTCAATACCAATCAGATCTTGCAGTACAACGGTGCGACCGGAGCATTCATCGGTGAGTTCAACGACCTGCAGCAGCCTTCCAGCCCGTATGGCCTCAAGATTGGTCCCAATGGCGATGTCTTTGTTTCGGAGAATTCGCTTAGCGGCGGCACGCCGCGCATCATCGAGTATCTTCCGATCGGAAGGTTCTACCGCAGAGTGGTTCGCGGTGGCAATTCGGGACTGGTGAACCCCGCCGGTTTTGCTTTCCGGCCGGGCTCGAGTCTCGACTGTAACCGCAATTTCCAACTTGATAACTGCGATATCGCGCAAGCCGTATCCGCTGATCTAAATTCGAATAATGTTCCCGATGAATGTGAAACTGCTGACAGCGACGGCGACGGAATTGTCAACGGCCTCGACAACTGCCCCGCCATTGCAAACGCCAATCAGCAAGACCTTGACTTTGACGATGTCGGCGATGTCTGCGACATTTGCCCGACCGTCCAGAACACTGATCAAGTGGACTCCGACGGCGACGGCAAGGGCGACGCCTGCGACAATTGCCCAACCGTAAGCAATCCGCTGCAGCAGAATAGCGACGGCGATTTGCTCGGCGACGCCTGTGACGCTTGTCCCGGCGGCGGATTGGATGATTTCGATAACGACGGTATTTGCGGACTCGTGGACAATTGTCCGCTGATTCCAAATACAAATCAGCTCGATTCTGATGGAGACAATATCGGCGATGTCTGCGATGCATGTCCCGCCGACAACCTCAACGACATTGACGGCGACGGCGTCTGCGGCAATATCGATAATTGCCCGTCGATTCCGAACATTGGCCAGCAGGACTCCGATTCTGATGGTGTCGGCGAGCTGTGCGACAATTGCCCCGACGAGCCCAATCCCGGTCAGGAAGATTCGAACAACAATGGCGTTGGCGATGTCTGTGATGTTGTCTGCGGTGACGTTGACGGTAACGGTATCATTACCATTTCCGATGCCGTGTTCTTGATCAACTTCATTTTTGCCGGAGGACCGGCACCCGGTTCAGTTACGGCTGCCGACGCAGACTGCAACGGGATCATCACGATTTCTGACGCAGTGTATTTGATTAATTACATTTTCGCGGGCGGACCAAGTCCGTGCGCAAGCTGCCCGTAAGAATCGAGCAGCCAGAGTTAGTCAGTTAACAGGGCGGCCATTTAGGCCGCCCTTGACATTTGCGGTAAGATTCAATATCGAGACTAGCGAATGCGCAACTTTCGCAAGAAGACCGGAATTCCCTTGCAACATGTGCCGAGCACTCGGCGCAAAGGTCTTGCTGCTCCTGCAGTCAAGACATCAACCGGCAGACAAGTGCGCTCCAAATCGGAGAAACTCTGCGCCGAGTTCCTCGCGGCCAAGGGTGTTCAGTTTATTTACGAGCCGCTGCTGTTGCTTTCCGGTCGGCAATTTCGCCCTGACTTTTATCTGCCCGATTCCGGTATCTTCATCGAGATTTGCGGATTCACACACATGCCCTATTACCGCGACCGCATGGAAGAGAAGCGGCGGATCTATGCGGCGCAAGGGCTGGCCGTCCACTTTATCGAAGTCCGTAGCGGTAAACCACTTAAGAGCCAGCTTGAGGAACTGATCAGCACACTAACGAAACCTGCCGTCAGTCAATAAATTCCCTTTCCGCCGACTAAACAATCGGCCCTCACCAGCGTCATCAAGTAAGCACTTACATAAATACTAACTGGCTACGTTTTCCTGCATCCAAAGCATGCATGAGACGGGAGGAACATTTCATGAACCGAGCTTTGAGAACGGCTCTCTTGGGGGCATTGGCAGTTTGGGTGGCGACTGCCTCCGCAACAATTCGGCAGGTGCCGACAGATCATGCAACGATACAGGCTGCGATCGAAGCCTGTGCCTTTGGGGACACCGTCATTGTCGCCGACGGCTACTATTTTGAGAACATCAATTTCCGGGGAAAGCGGATAGTCGTGGCCAGCGAATATCTGCTCGACAACGACCCGGCGCATGTTCTCAATACCACAATTGACGGAAGCCAGCCGGTGCATCCCGACACCGGCAGTGTGGTGATTATCGGTACCAATGAGCCGGACGGCACAATGCTGATCGGCTTCACAATCACCGGAGGGACCGGTACGCCGTGGTTTGACATCTCCGACAGCCGGACTTATAACGAAGGGGGAGGCGTATTGCTCGAGTCCAACGCGACCGTGCAGTACAATCTCATCATCTACAATGAAGCGACGCGCAAGCCGGCAGGAGTTACGGAAGCCGGCGGCGGCGGAATTCGAGCGGGATTCGGCTCACCGAAGATTCTGAACAACGCCATTATGTGGAATAAGGGACGCTACGGCGGCGGCTTGGTTTGTTTTCACACGGATGCCTTGATTCAGAATAATGTATTCTACAAGAACTCCGGCGGCGAAGCATTCGGCGGCGGCGGTGTCTGGATCTGGAATAACCCTGTCCAATCCGTACTGGAAAACAACACGATCGTCAACAACTCGTCCGCCACTACCGGCGGCGGACTTAGCGTGCAAGGAACGACGGTGCTGTGTTACAACAATATCATCTACGGCAACACGGGTGGACAAATTGCCGGTTCGCCCACTGTCGCTTGGAGCGATGTACAAGGCGGATTTGCCGGGACTCTCAATATCAACTCCAATCCCCTCTTCGCGGATGAGGACTTTCATTTGCAAACCGGTTCACCGTGCGTCGACACAGGCACCGATGCAGCCAATCGTTACGATCCCGAACATCCGGACAGTACTGGCGTAGCCCTGTGGCCATCGCGTGGCGGGTTGAGAAATGACATGGGCGCCTACGGCGGCCCGGGCCGGTTGGACTTGCCGTGGCATCTTACGGATCTGGACAACGACGGCGCCAACGACGTCTCGGATGTGTGTCCAAGATTGTATGATCCGTTGCAAGCTAATCAGGATGGTGATTCGCGCGGAGACCTCTGCGACAACTGCCCGACTGTGAGCAATTCCAATCAAAGCGACATCGATAGTGACGGCATTGGTGATGTGTGCGATCCGGACGCAGATGGCGATGGGTTGCCCAATCTTTCCGACAACTGCGATTTCGCGGTAAATCCGGGGCAGCAGGATTCCGATGCAGACTCGGTTGGGGATGCCTGCGACAACTGCGTGAGCATCGGTAATGCGCAGCAGTACGATGAGAATCAAGACGGCGTCGGTGACGCCTGCGACGGCAACTTGCATATTCAGAGTTACGCTCTGCCCACCGGATGTTTCGGGTTACCGTACTTCTACCAATTCTGGGTAGTCGGCGGCACCCCGCCGTACAGTTGGACATTCCTTGGCGGTGACTTGCCGTTTGGCTGTGATTTCAATGGCGGAGCCGCCGGAACAGTTACCGGCACTCCGACATTCAACTCGATCTATTTGTTTACGGTCATGGTGCAGGATAACAGTATTCCGGCAAAGAAGGATACGATCAGTGTATCGGTTACAGTCGTCAGCCCGCCGTATGTGTGCGGCGACCCGGATCACAATAACATTGTGACCATTTCCGACGCAGTCTATTTGATCAACTACATCTTTGTCGGGGGACCGGCGCCGATACCGTTGCTTTCCGGCGACGCTGATTGTTCGGGAATCGTGACCATTTCGGACGCTGTGTATCTGATCAATTACATATTCAGCGGCGGAAGTGCCCCTTGTGCGGCTTGTCCCTGATTTGTCGCAAATCTTGCTGAAGTCAAATCATTGGATCGGCAACACTGATGATAAAGAAAAACCGGGCGAGTCAATGACTCGCCCGGTTGAGCATACAGAACAATTCAGTCGAAACGTAGACTAGCCTATTTGCCTTCAAGCTCCTGCAGTTCCTTCTTAGTCTTCTTGAGTTTCTTGTACAGGTGATCGACTTGCTTGTGATCCGGCTGCGGACGCTTCTGCGCGTTCGCATACTCGACCTCAAGGTTTTCAATTTCCCGTTTTAGTGAAGCAATCTTGTTCGCCATAATTATCTCCCTTCCCGAATAACGCCTTGCGAAACTATCGCTAAGGACGGCTCTCTATATATTGTACGGCGCGGCGCATCCGCAAGACGACCTGATCTTTGCCGATTGCTTCGAGCATGTTGAACAACGAAGGACCACCGGTCAGCCCGCTGGTTGCCAGCCGCGTGGGGTGAATCAGTACAGCCGGTTTTGCTCCCAAATTTTCCGCCAATGCGCGTAGAGCAGCTTCGATGTTGTCATGCGAAAAGTCTTGAATCTTGTCGAACTCGTCGGCGAGCCGGTTCAAGTGGCCGGCTGATTCCTTCGTGAAGGACTTCTGCACTCCTTTTTCGTCATACTCGAATTTATCGGTGAAGAAGTAAGTGCTAGCGGGCACAAAATCAGTCGTTAATTTGCACCGTTCCTTCAGCATCCCCATAATCTTCATCAGCCACTGCCAACGTGTCTCGAGATAATATCGCGTCGTCAGCCCGGACTCGATCAACAGAGGCGCCACAAGTTCCGCCAGTTGATGATCGGTCTTCTCCATGATGTACTGGCCGTTCAACCAAGTCAGCTTCTCTGGATTGAAAATTGCGTTGGAAGCGTTGATTCCTTCAAGAGCGAAGGCGTCGATCAACTCCTGACGCGACATTTTCTCGCGGTCGTCTTTCGGCGACCAACCGAGAAGGGCGAGAAAATTCAAGATGGCTTCCGGAAGGTAGCCTTCCTTTTGGTACTCGTCCACGCTCTTGTCGCCCTTGCGCTTTGAGACCTTGGTTTTGTCGGGCCGCAAGATCAACGACAGATGGCCAAAGGTCGGCAGTTGCCAGCCGAATGCGGAGTATATTTCCTTCTGCAAAAAAGTATTCGTAATGTGGTCGTTGCCGCGAATTACGTGTGTGATCCCCATCGCGTGATCATCCATCACGACAGCAAAGTTGTAGATTGCATTGCCGTCGGTTTTCAGAATGATGAAATCGTCCAAGTCGCGATAATCTTTTTCCATTTTGCCGAGGACGACATCATCAAACGAAGCCGTACCGCTGGTGGGCAGCTTCAAGCGCACGACAAACGGTTTTCCTGCTGCGAGATTTGCTTCAACCTGCCCGCTTGGAAGATCGCGGCAAGTGCGCTCGTAATGATAGTCCTGTTTCGCTGCCTGGGCTGCCTCGCGTTTGCGCTGTAGATCTTCGGCGGAGCAAAAGCAGCGGTAGGCTTTCCCTTTCGCTACCAATTCTTCGGCAAACGGCTTGTAAGAATGCAGACGCGACGATTGATAGACAATTTCCTCGTCCCAATTCAGCCCCAACCAACGCAGACCATCCAGAATGACATCGACATATTCCTTCTTCGATCGCTCTTGATCCGTGTCCTCAATTCGCAGCAGAAATTTGCCGCCGGTATGCCGTGCATAAAGCCAATTGTAGATGGCCGTGCGGGCGGTGCCAACGTGAAAGTATCCTGTCGGTGAGGGTGCAATGCGCACCCGGACCTGATTAGATGTCATACTGTTGAATCCTCTGGTGGGTCATTAGGCTTTTGGGAATACGGCGAAAATGGTGACTGTGGCGGCTCCGACACAGGCGGTGGCGCAGGCGCCGGCGGTGGTATCGGAATTGACGGCGTCATAACCGCAACTTGCTCATCGACCTTGGCAAATTCAAATTCCATTCCACCCATCATCCTCGCTGCAAGGTTGTAGACTAGTACCATGATGACTGCGAAAATCGTGTTGAATACGGCAAGTCCGAAAGCCATGATAAACGGCAACATCAGGGCGAATACCCCCGAAATCTGGCTCAATGGACTGTCTTCGAGCCCCGGGGAAGGAATTGCAGCAATCATTGCAAATATCATCCCATAAAAACAACCGACGACAAGACCGAAAACGAGATTGAGCAAGAACGAAATCTTGACTGTTGCCCACAGTGAAATCCGCTTTAATTCCAGTTTCATTTCAACTCCTTGAAAGAACGCACGATATGAGTTTTGACCAATGACAGCAAGATATTTTTCGATTCGACGATGTTGGCGCTAAGACTGGTGTCGAATGTCAATTATCTTGTCAGCCGCCAAGGAATTTACTATCATGATTTGTGTGCACTGGCCGAATACTATGAATATGAAGAGAGTCCTCTTTATCGGAATTCCGGCCATAGTTTGCGCCGCCGGCGGGTTTGCTTACTACCTTTTTGTCGGATGCCATTCAGGAACGTGAATGATAACTTCGTCGCCGGTGGCGTCGACGGCTTATGGAGCAGTAATTGGCGCTTTGCTCGGCGCCTGGTTCAGCGAAGGGAAATCCTAATATGCCGATTTATGAATACAACTGTAAAGAATGCGGTAGAAAGTTCGAATTGCTCGTTACCAGCGAGCGCTATGCCGACGAGCAACATTGCCCGCATTGCGCTTCGGATCGGCTGGAACGCTTGTTTTCGACCTTTGCTTCGGGCAGTGACAAATCGAAATCGCCCGGTTGCGGCTGTGGAAACTCCAAATACAGCTGAAAGTAGTACTGTGCGAGCGGTCGCTCGCTACAATGAATAGAACGAAACCTCGGAATCTTCCGGGGTTTTTCTTTTGGGATTAAGAGGGTGACCCGGCGGCGAGAGATTGCTCTGAATTGATGGCGGAAGTCGGATCGGCGATCGGAACTGTAATGGTGATTTTCGCCCCGGCATTGGGTTGAGAATCGACGACAATCGATCCGCCGTGGTTCTTGATAACCTTCCGGATCACAGTTAATCCAAAGCCGTGGCCGTGTTCCTTGGTGGTGAAGCGATCGCGGAAAGCCTTTTGCAAGTTCTCCTGACTGAAGCCGCAGCCGTTGTCGGACATCGTGAGAATGAACTCGTGTTTGTCCGGGTCGTATTTCGTCGCAATCTTGATTCGGCCGTCGGCGCGGGCATCGCCGATGGCGTCGGCGGCATTATTCATCATGTTGTAAAGCACCTGCTGGATTTGTGACTGGTCGATCAATACATGCGGCAGGCTGGCATCCAGCGCCTGATCAATGGCAATCTTGCGGAAACGCTTTTGATGGCGCGCAAAAGTTGCAATCTCGTTGATCATCTCGTTGAGATCGGAGTTTTGTCGCTTCGTATCCAACTTGCCGGCATCCGAAAGCGAGTTCGTGAATTTCTCGAACTTGCCGATGTTCTTTTTGACATTCTCGAGGTACTTACATGAGGCCTCGGGATAGCTGCCTGCAGCCTTCATTTCAAACAGCTCGACGTTTGACAAAATGATCGCGATGAAGTTGTTCAACTCGTGCGCGATTTCGGATGACATCATGCCCTGCGTGGCCACTCGCTCGAGTCCAACCAAATGGTCTTTGTAATCTTCTAGCCGGCTCATGGCATCCTGGGCTTCCTGTAACAGAATCAGATTGTCGAGTGATATCGAGCTAAGACTCAAGAGTACCGTAAGCATTTGCCTGTCGGCCTCGGTCACAGCCATTTCACCTTCGCTCCGCACAACCAGGATCAGCTTCAATTTTTCAGTTGCCGGCAGTGAGAATATGCAGAATGTACCGGTGCCCGCACGCAAGGATTGGACAATTTCCGCACATGATTCGCGGGTAGTGAGCTTGGACAGAAACGGGTGATTATCAATCGAGTTGCTGCATTCGGTTTCGCCGCCTTCAAGAAGGTGGCGCGGAAATTCACTGATTGCGAAGCCGTCTACTTTTGCGACTAAGTTGGTCGTTGCACCCTTGGCCATTACGACATGAAGTTGCTCGCTCGCCTTGTTGTAAAGAAGAACCATGCCTTCTTTGAGACTGAAATGAAATAGCGCGAAGCGGAGAATCAAACGTGTCAGCGATTCGGCATCACCTGTGGTGTAGAGAGCACCCATCAATTCGGACAAGTGTTGCAGCCCTTTGGAACCCTGCTTTTTCTGAATCTCTTTTCGTTTGGCAACAGCCGAGTTGACCGAATTGCGGATTTCCGAAAGTTCGAAGGGCTTCATGATGTAGTCGTAAGCGCCGGTAGCGATAGCTTTCTTCGCAGTATCAACGTCTGCGTAGCCGGTCATGAAGAGTATCCCGATTTCCGGGTCCGTCTCGAGTGCCTTCTTCGCCAGCGTGAGTCCGTCCATATCCGGCATCTTGATATCTGTAAGGAGGAAATCGATTTTCTCCGAGCCAATCAGGCGCAGTGCTTCCTGGGGATTTGAAGTCGACGAAATAGTATGCCCGACAGTCGACAAGGCGTCGCTGGCAAAGTGGAGTACAATTTCTTCGTCGTCTACAATTAAGATTCGAACGCTTTCGCTTGCGATTTGACTGCTCCTTGTTTCGATGCGCCTTTTTGAGCCGCAATCTCCTCGACTCGAAGTAGTACCGCTCGAAGTTCTGCCAAATCGAACGGTTTACATATTGTCCCGACAACAGCCTTGTTTAAGGCTGCGTGACTCAATTTGTCGGGATAGCTATCTGTGACTATGACCAATGTCGCGGCATCGGTCTCATGCACTTTGCGTGCAGTGATCAGTCCATCTTGTCGCGGCATATGCATATCTGTGAAGACAAGGTCGTAGTGCTGCTTCGCCACCATCTCAACGGCTTCGATGCCGTTGGAAGCTTTATCGACATTATATCCGTCGTTGCGGAGCACGTCGACGAGCAGATCACGGATGATCTCGGTATCGTCAACTACCAGGACGCTGCGAATATGCCGTTCACTTAAGGTCATGAAACGCCTATTGCTCCTTGAACTGCTTTGCGAATTTGCGCGATCGAGAACGGTTTCTTCAGGAAATCGGCCGCGCCGGCCTGAATGCATTCTGATGCCGTCTGAAGCGAGGCATATCCGGTCACGACAATTACCTTGATGGACTTGTCAACTTCCTTGACATGCTTGAGCAATGTCAAGCCATCCATTCCAGGCATTTTTAGGTCGGTGATAACGAGCCCGACCTCATTTGTTTTGATGAGTTCGAGGGCTTCCTCGCCGTTATGAGCGCCCAAAGGCTCCTGCGCCGAAAAGACTTCGAGCAGGAATTCTCTCATAACCTCTTCATCATCAACGACTAAGATCTTCTTATTTTCAAGCATTTCGAACGGGTTCCTATTACGCTAAGGTAAAGCGTTTGCTGTTATTCGTGCTGTCTCTCTTACAATCGGTAAAACTACAGTAAAAGTTGAGCCTGACCCGACTGAAGATTCCAGCTTAATATCGCCCCCATGGTCACGGATAATGCCGTAAGATACCGAAAGGCCGAGCCCGGTTCCTTCTCCGACCTTTTTGGTCGTAAAGAACGGCTCGAAAATCTTGTTACGATTCTCTTCGGGGATGCCGACGCCGGTGTCGCTGAACGCGATCTCGACAGCTCCGGCGAATTCACCAACCGGCGGATTGAATGTCGTGGTGACTTTCAGGTCGCCGCCGTTTGGCATCGACTGCATACTATTAATGAGGATATTCGTAAATACCTGCTGCAACAGGTTGACGTTGCCCAGGACTTGCGGAAGCTGCGGTTGTAGATTTACCGACAGATGAATGTCCTTCATCCCTAATTGATGAGATGTAAACACGAAGGTTTCTTCCAGAGCTGAATTGACATCTACGAGATCAAACTCCAGTTTATCCGAGGAGCGGCTGAACTTAAGCAAATTCTTCACAATCATCTTGCAGCGGCGCGCCTGCAGTTCGATATCCGACAAGTAGCGCTGAAACGCCTGTGTGTCTTTTTCGCCGAGTTTGCCGTCTGCGACCTTTTCGAGTGCGAATTGCGCGTAACCCAAAATACCGCCGAGCGGATTATTCAGCTCGTGTGCGACGCCGGCTGCCAATTGCCCGACTGCAGCCATCTTCTCCGATTGAATAACTTGCTTCTGAACTTCCTCAAGTTTTTGTGTGCGCTCCCGGACTTTCTCTTCAAGCGTCTGATTGTGCTCTTCCAGTTCCTTCTGTGTTTTTTCCAGCGAGTCGCACATGGTATTGAATGCAAGGGCCAGTCGTTCGAGTTCAGCGTCGGTCTGTACGTGTACGCGCTGGGACAGGTCGCCGGACGCCAGCCGCTCGGTGGCATCCACCAGCGTGTTGATCGGACTGGCTATCATCTTGACCAATGTGACCGAGAGCAGGATGCCGAGCATTACGAGCAGCAATGTGAAATAGACGATCATTTGTTGAGTCTCGCCAATTTTCGCCTTGGTCTGCTCGGCGCTGATGGCGATCCTGACGTATCCGATCTTTTCGCCTCGATCGCCCGAAACTTTGGTCGTAGTTGCCGATCCCAATTCTTCCTTGGCGACATCGGGCTTGTGAGCAACGACCGTAGAAATGATCTCAATGCATTCAATACTTCCGGACAGCATCATCTCCCGAGTCGAGACATTGTGGTCGCCGGTGGTCAGCGTATCGCCTGATTCAAGTCCATGCTTGTCGGTCGCGATGTCATTTGGTGAGATGTCATCCCGAACGCCCTGGGTGAGCAGGACGCCGTCGACATTATAGATCTGCGCAAAGAGCAAGTCAGGTTCGGTGAGCATGCCCTGAATGAGACCGTCAAGTTCGGAGCTGATTTCAAGCATAACGCCAAATTCTGCATTGTGCGCCAAGTTGCGCGCCAGCGAACTTCCGCGCTGCTGCAGTCCGAATGCCGCGGTTTGAGAGAATTCCTCGAGCAGGAACATCGAAAGCAGCAGAGAACTAACGACTAATAAGGCGCTGACGCCGATAATTAGCCGCCATTTCAGCCCGACCGTATCGTGTAGCCGTCTAAGGATCGACATTAGTATGTCTCCTTTGCTACACTGATTAACTCGGGCGACAGGTCAATATTGAGTACTTTGCTGGACTTCAAGTTGAGATAGAGATAGACGACATCCGGCACCGAAGGCTTGATCGTGCCGATTGATTTGCCACCGAGAATCGCCGCGGCCATTTCGCCGGCTTGCCGCCCGATGAACTTGTAGTCGGCCTCAAGACAGAACAAGGCGCCGTTTTCGACGAAGTTCTGATTGAAACCCATGATCGGGATTCGGGCCCGCAGTGTCTCGACCAGCGTGTGGCGAATAAACTGTGGTGTTGAGAGCAATTCATCGGCTATTGTCCAGATGCCGTCGACTGACTTGCAGAGGCTGTCAACAGCAGCGGGAAGATCCTTTGATTCGGCGATCTGAATCCCGACCAACTGAAGCCCCAAGGCGACGCAAGCCTTGCGGGCCTCATCAACGAGCCGGCGCGAGCTGCTCGAATAGATCACGCCGATGCGTTTCAAGTTCGGAATGACGGTTGAGAATTTTTGGATTTGTTGGTCGACTGGAATGTCAAGCGCCGCACCGGTAACATGACCGCCGGGTTTCTCCCACGATGAGATGAAGCCAGACTCGATCGGATTCAGAACCTTGGCAAAGACAATTGGAGTCTCCGGAAAATTCTTGTTTGCAAACGCCGTCGCGATGCTTCCGACGGTAATCAAAACCGAACCCTTCAATGCAGCAACTTCCGCTCTCTGCGGCTCGGAAGCTGACTTGAGATAATAGGGGATGAGATTACACGGCGGGTCGCAGCCCTTGAGCGACCATTCGAGCCCGGAGATTGTTCGGAGCGTGTGCTTGGTGGAATCGGAGTAGATCAGAACTACGCGCTGTTCGGCGTAGGCACGAGTGCCGACGCTGAATGCAACGAGGCAGAACAGACCGAAGACTGTGGACGTAATTCGTTTCACTGGTCGCTACTCCGATGGTAATCAAAGGAGCGGATCATAGTTAGGTTCGGATATCGCTCACCCGGCGCAACATGCGCCATCCGGCACCCTCCTGTTGAAAGTCACGAGTTTGAAGCAGCGGAGGTCGAAGCGAACCAACGATGAGTCAGGCAAACAATAGACATCGTGCTCAAACGCGACGCGCTACAAAGACTTCTGCTTTATGATTGTATCGGTAATCAACATCGCCCCTTTACCCGTTTGATTAACAATTGATTCGAGCTGAAACAAAATTCGGCGAAATTGTGAAAGGTGTCAGATCGCTGTCAACAAATGTTTCGGAAGCGAAACAGACTGGGGCAGGCGCATTGATATCAGACGGCTGCCGTCAAGCTTTGCGACCAACTGCATCAACGCTAACTCGCACGCAGAATACAAATAGAAGAGAATTGTCCGACCGTTCAGTTAAAAAAGCAATCGAGCTACCGATACAACTTGTGAGATCAAGAATTGGCCGACGTTATCGGTTAGACGTTCTCGCAAGAACAACCCGCACAACTGCACTAAGACAGCGATGACGCACGGCAAGATCTGCGGCGCTACCGCATGCAATCAACTGCAAGCGGCAACGATGCAGCCAACTGCTGAAACAGCCGGAGGTAGCTTGAGCAAGTTTCTAAAACTGTTGTGTGCGCTTGGAATCGCACTGTTGGCGAGTGGGGCTCCGACACTCGAGGCAAAGACAACGGGAAAGATTTCTGGTACTGTCGTTTCCGTCGAATCCGGCGAGCCGTTGCCCGGAGCGACGGTATCGATTGTCGGACATTCCATTGTAACTGTCACCGACCTTGAAGGCGAATTCTATATCCTCAACCTACCGGTTGCTACCTATGATCTCGCAGTTGAACTAATTGGATACAAAACGGAAATTCGCAGCGGTCTCAAGGTATTGCTCGACCTCACGACCCCGATCGAAATTCAATTGATTCCGGTCACTGTCAAACTGGACAGTGTCGTTACCGTAATTGCCGAACGCCCGCTGATTCAAAAAGATCTGACCGCGTCAGTAAAGTCTATCAGCCGGGAAGAACTTGAGTTCCAACCCAACTCGCGAAACATCGGCCAAGTAATTTTGAGAATGAACGGCGCCGTCAGCGACAATGATGGCGGCTTGCATGTTCGCGGCGGACGCTTCGGTGAAGTGACCTACTACTTCGACGGCATGCCGGTGCAGGATCAATTCTCTGGCGGCCTCGGCACACGCGTCAATCCGGATGCGCTTGAAACAATCAGCCTGACCAGCGGCGGATACTCGGCAGAATATGGCGAAGCGCTTTCCGGTGTCGTCAATGTCTTGACGCAAGAAGGTACCGACAAGTACGCCGGGAAACTGAAACTCGCCGACGGGTTGAGCAAGCCCTACAACGTCGAAACCGGCAATTTTGAGAGCACCAAACGGACCGAAAACTATTATGGTGTATTCAATTTGTCCGGACCGATTCCGGGACTCGCGAGCGATCGCGCCAACTTCTTTAACTCGGTCGAATATTGGAATAACGGCGGCTACTTGCCTCACAATCGGGCCAAGAGCTGGACTCTCACCTCGAAAGTTGCTGTCCATCCATTGCGCAATCTCAAGGTGACGCTGTACTCGAACATGTATGACCGCGAGCAGCAGCGCTATCAGCATCGCGACGTCAACGGCTACTCTTATGACTTTGCCTTGGCGAATTCGGGATTGATAAAAAACGACGCACTGCGCCTCGGCGGCAATGCAACACTGCAGCTGTCTGCAAATACGGTTGTCTCGTTCAAGGCGGGGCATTTCAATACCTCAACCAAGCTCGCACCGGATAATCTCTTTGATGTCTATTGGGACAAATGGCCGGGTTACTCGGTGGACGGCAACGGCCTCTATAATGGTACAATTCAGGAAAATTACGCTGCCGATTCCGCGTACTTCTACACCGGTTATGTCAGCGATTCGCTCTTTTATCCCTATTACCTTTATCGGGAATCATCATACAAGTCGGCGGGCTTCGACCTGCTTTCCCAGGTCAACAAGTACCACCAGCTGACGTTGGGCGCCGAATTTCGCCAGAATCGTCTGATCTGGGATAACAAGCAATTCTTCAATTCGCGCCCCTACGGCGAGAAATATGATGTCGGACCCAGCTACGCGGCCGCATACGCCCAAGACAAGATCGAACTTGGTTATCTCATTATCAATGCCGGCCTGCGCCTTGACTATCTCAATGCGGAAATCGACTATTGGGATGATCCGGCGACCAAGACGACTATGCTGCGCTCCAAGAGCAAGACGCACATATCGCCCCGTCTCGGGTTTTCACATCCGGTATCCGAGTACACTCTGTTCCATGCGAACTACGGATATTACTATCAAGTGCCGCAGTATCCTTTCATGTTCACAAACCTTCAGGCAGACTTGACAACCGGCTTCCCGATTGTCGGCAATCCAAACATGGAACCGGAAAAGACCATCTCTTATGAAATGGGAATTACGCAACGCTTGGCCGACGACGTGCGCTTGAATGCAACGGCATTTTACAAGGACGTCTCCAATCTCGTGTCGAGTCGCCAGGTTGCGACGCCGTCCGGCGGATTCACCCAGTACTACAACGGCGACTATGGCTCCGTTAAGGGATTGGATTTCGCCTTGACAAAATCCGGGAATTCCAATCTTAACGGATCAATCAATTATTCCTATATGATCGCCGAAGGAAATTCTTCGGATGCGAACGAGTTCTACTATAACTACTTCACACAAGGCGACGACGCGCCGGTGATTCCAGTGCAGGAATTTCCGCTCGCATTTGATCAACGCCACACATTGAATGTCAACGTCGACTTCCGGATACCGCGCAATCAGAAAGTCGAATTATTCGGCGTGAAAGTGCCGTCAGCGTGGGGACTCAATGCATTCTTTACCTACGGATCGGGAATGCCGTACACACGTACTGACCAGTCAGGCGCACGTCTCGGCGGAATCAACGAAGGCCGGATGCCGGCAAACTATCGTGTCGATTTACGCTTCGACAAGGACATCTTCCCGTTCCACCAGTCAAGCAGCAAGCTGCGGCTCTTCGTCGAAGTCAACAACTTGCTCGACCGCCGCAACGTCATTAATGTTTACTCGCGTACCGGTCTGGCGGACGTCGATGGCATTCTCGCGTACGAACCGTCCGGAGATGCTACCATCGAAGATGTCATGCACTACCGAAATCTTCTGGCAAGAGATCCCCAAAATTACGATACGCCGAGAAGCATTCAGTGGGGGTTAGAATGGATATTCTAAGCCGCGCAAAAGTGCAAAGGACCGTGCACATGAAAAGCAAAATCCAATCTCTTATCCTGATGGTGTTGATATTGATTCTCGCCGGGACAGCGAACTTGTTCGGCGCAGCAATGGGATCAATGGTGCCGCCGCCGGAAATTCAGGACTTGATTACCCATGACAAGGGCAACATCAGCACGACAGTCTCAAATTGGGGTACTATCGGCGGATTAAGCCATTTGGGGTATCCGTCCGGCGAATGGCCGAAGGGATCAGGACACAATTACCTGGCCGAGCTGAAGTACTGGATGGGTGCTGTGGTAGCATCCAACGATACATTGCTTGCCGATTCTGACGACGACTACGCGCCGCTGACGTCATATGCGACATCGACAGATTATCGGATTCGCCTTTCGACCGATACCTCGCGCTACGAATACGACCCGACCGACACTGTCGGTGCCGGGCACAATAATCCCGCCTACGGCTGGCGCAGCTACGATCCGCAATCGGGTCAGTGGACTTACAACGAAGTCTGGGACCCGCAAATGCAGGACTACTTTGCCGGCGGACCTTCATCGCTGCAAGAGAGCATCTATCGCTTTGGCGATGATGGTTTGGGCTCATCTTTGCTCGGACTTGAAATGGTGCAGACGATCTATCAGTGGAACTACAGCTACAATGAGGACGTCATATTTGTCGTTCTTGATATCACCAACAAGAGCGACAACGATTACACGAATTTTGCCTTTGGTTTGTATTGCGATTTCGACATTGGTGGACCCGATGGTACTGGCGAGAACGGACGCCTCGGCGACCTGGTAGCGTCCGACACTTCGCAAAATCTTGCTTGGACTTACGATGCCGATGGCTATGACCCCGGTTGGGGCGCAAGTGTCGTGACTGGCGTGATGGGCACGCGCTATATCGAGACTCCCGACAATATCGGCATGACCGCATTTCGGACCGGCGAGTGGGAGAGAATTGCCAATACCAATGATCGCGAGAAGTATGCCTACATTACCGATCATGTTTACGAGGAATCGCTTCCGCCGACGGATCAATATTATGTCCAGGCGACATCCGGAATCAATCTCGAACATGGCAAGACAATCCGAATCGGATTCGCTCTGATCGCAGGATTTGACGAAGAGGATTTCCGTAACAAGTCGAAAGTTGCGCAGACGGTTTATGCCAATCATTTCGTTGGGCCGACACCGCCAAGGCCGTCTAAATTGACGGTGTTGCCGGGTGCACATGAGGCACGACTCTCGTGGGATCGTACCGCGGTTGAAAGCGTCGACCCGATGATGGGTGTGGAGGATTTTGCCGGGTACAAGCTGTATCGCTCGACCGACCAGGGCGCAAGCTGGGGACGCTTGGTGCGCAACAACGACGGCAGCCTGGGACCGGACTATGTGCCGTTGGCGATATGGCGCGTCGAGGATCCAGCCGAGCCGATAGCTCATACTTACGTTGATACGAATTTGGTGAACGGCTACGAATACTGGTATTCCATCGTCGCTTTCGACAAAGGCGACACGGTTGCCGGAGTCGGGCCGCTGCAGACAGCGTACGGTAGACCGGGCAACGATGTGAATGCCGGCGCTGCAGTACCGCGCTCGAATCCCGCCGGATATGTGCCGGTGGAAAATACACTTCGACATGAAGTGGCTGGCGGTGGAACCGCCTCTGACGGCGAAGTAGTTCCAGTATTGTTTGATGATTCGCAATTTAGCGGCGAAGAATATGAAGTCGGCTTCATGGAGGACACGTACGCAACAACTTGGTACGTCGTCAATCGAACCAGCGAGGATACGCTGGCAAGCGGTCTCGTTGATCAGTCTGGAGATCCGGCATTGGCACCGGTCGTCGACGGCATTCAGCTTCTCGTCTTCAACGGCGAACGCACGCCTGACCATTACAAGCAAGTTAGTTTCTCGTCCGGAACCGATACGACATTGGCTCTGGGGTTCAGCTATGGACCAATGGGTGATGCTTTCGGATTCCCGATCGGTGGCGACATCAACTTCCGTTCGACTTATCAACTGCGTTTCACCCAATCAGGTTCGGTGGGCTATTCGTTCTACGATGACGTTACTCCGATCGACTTGCCGTTTGAAGTCTGGAACACGACGACCAACGAGCAAGTGCTGGCCGAAATCTACCATCAGGATGGAAATACACCCGGCTGGGATGCGCGCAAGCGGGACTACATCTCAATTGTTAACGTGCCTTATGACAACCAGCCGCATCCGGAACTATTCCCCTATGCGCACGCTTGGTTCTTCCGGTTAGACACGGCAAGTTACAATTACCGGGTTGGCGATGTATTCGAGATCGGCGGCGCTCCAGTTAATGGCGCCGACGACAAGTACATCTTCAATGTTCCCTCTATCGACAAGCAGGCTGCCGGGCAGTCTCTCGACAGGATCAAGGTTGTGCCGAATCCGTACATCGGACGCGCAGCGTGGGAAACAACCGAAGGCGAGCGCCGACTGGAATTTGTCAACCTACCATCAACCGCGACGATCCGGGTCTATACGCTTGCCGGTGATTTAGTGCAGACGCTTGATCACACCGGCTCCGGCACGTTTGTCTGGAATATGCTCACCAGCAACGGCCAGGCTATTGCTCCGGGGCTCTATTTCTATCATGTCGAATCGTCCGTGGGCGAGCGAGTCGGCAAATTTGCAGTGATCAAGTGAGAAGGCCAAGGAGGAATCGAAAATGCGTATCACAAAGTTAATAATTGCTGCCGCAGTCGTTTTCTTCGCGGTCTCGACACTGCACGCTGATGAGTTTTCCAAAGTTGGAACCTCCGGCGCCCAATTCCTGAAGATCGGCGTCGGCGCCCGTTACACTGCCATGGGCGATGCATCAGTCGCGGCTGTCGGCGATGCTTACTCGCTCTACTGGAATCCGGCGGCGCTGGGAAACATCACCCAATCGACCCTCGAGTTCACGACAATCTCGTACGTCTCGGATGTCAATCTCAACTACGTTGCGTTCGCCAGGCCGCTTTCATTCGGCAGTATCGGCGCATCGGTGACAGCGTTGACTTCCGGCGATATGGAAATCACCACAATCGATCAACCCGACGGTACCGGCAAGATGTTCTCGGCGTCGAGCTACGCAATTACGCTGGGCTACGCGCGCCATTGGACCGAGTTCTTCTCATTTGGAATGAGCGCGAAGTATGTGACGGAGAGAATCTCGGAGGAACGCGCCTCCGGAATCGCCTTCGATTTTGGCACATTGTTGCAGCCGGGATACCGCAACCTGCGAATCGGCATGAACATTTCCAATCTTGGACCGGAAATGAAATACAGCGGCCCCGAACTGAATTTCAATTACAATCCCAACACCGATAATGACAACTATGACGATGCCAAGGGTGTTCTGAATGTTGATTCCTATGATCTGCCGCTGGTGTTCAGAATTGGCGCCGCATATGATCTGCAATATTCGGCAAGCACTCGCATGACATTCAGCGTCGAGGCACGCGATCCTTCGGACAACGAGCAGCAAGGCTCGCTTGGCGCGGAAGTCGCCTTTCAAGAGACCTTCTTCCTGCGCGGCGGTTACAAACTCAACCACGACGAACAAACGGCTACACTTGGTGCCGGGCTCGACCTCAAGGTTTGGAGCGGCACCGATTTGAGTGTGAACTATGCCTACGCCGAATTTGGCCGCTTGGATTCTGTCCACCGTTTCTCGCTAGGCCTACGGTTCTAATACCGCAAATCTGAATCGGATTTGATAGGGCGAGCATTTTGCTCGCCCTTTTTTATTGGTTCCGGGCGGGCTGTCGTCTGTAGATTTGTCTTTGCTATGGTACTTCCAAGTCTGATATTGTACAAACATACATCGGGCGCAGGAAACTTTGGCCAGGCTTAGACGTTCTATATAGTTCAACAGAGATTTGAAGGTATTCTCGATATCAACTCCATTGGAGGAACAATGAAGACTATTCGTTTCATGGCGATTGGCGCAGTTGCGATATTGATCGCCGCTTGCAGCCAGATGCAAAAAGAGCCGACGGCTACGGTCTATACCGAGCCGGCAGAAATCAAAATGCTGAATGATTCCGTTTCGGCGCTGGCCGGTGCAATGCAGGGCCAGGCATCCTTTGAAGACTACAAAGGCGTCTATGAGTACTTCCTTGCCAAGTACCCCAATTCAACGCTGTTGCACCGCGAAATGCAGTCGCTCTTCGACGGTTTCGAGCGCGGACAAGAAAAAGTTGAATACTACAAGGCCATATATGATGCCGATCCAAAGTCGGCGATGGCGGCATATTTGTACGGCCGTTGTCTCGGCGGCATGGAAGCAGCAGAGTATTTCAAAAAATCCGCCGAGTTGGATCCCAAGTACTTCTGGGCCAATTTTGGAATGGGCGCCACGATGCTTTCGGCGAATCCGCCCGATACCGCCAAAGCGCTCGAATATTACGGCAAAGCCATTTCAGTTGATGCTTCGTACCCCACTACTTATTCACAGATAGCCACGATACATATTGCTAGACGGAATTTCCCCGAGGCGCTCAAATACGCCAAGATGTTCGGAGTTACTTCGCCGGATCAGTATCGTCCCTTTGCGATGCAGGCGGATATTCTTACCGAAATGGGTGACACCAAGCAAGCGGAAGAAGTACTGGTTACTTTTGCCAACGCCTATCCCGAAAACGCCCAGGTGAAGCGCGAGCTTGTCGACATGTACAAGAAGCAAAGTCGATTCGCGGAAGCGCTGAAATTCCAGCACGGTATTGTCGCAGCCTCGCGCCAGCCCGCTGATGCGCTGATTGAATTGGCAAAAATCCACGCATTGGCGAATCAACCAGATTCCGCGCTGGCATACCTGAATATGGCGGCTGATCAGGGCTATGGCGACTATCGCCGTTTGATGCGCAACGATGTGCTTACGCCGGTCCGGTCGCTCGGTGGTTTTGATGAACTGGTGAATCGCCTGAAAGTCGTCGCCGCAACGCAAAGAGAACAACGCCTAGCTCCGTTGATGGCGAATGCCGAAGAAAATCGCGCGGAAGCACTGAAAGAAATGATGAATAAACCCGCGCCGGAATTTGCTTTCGTGAATCTCAAGGGCGAGACCGTGTCCTTGACCAGCTTGCGCGGCAAAGTTGTCGTCGTCGATTTCTGGGCCACGTGGTGCGGTCCGTGCCGTATGACCATGCCGTTGCTCCAGGATTTCCTGGAGCGCAAGCCGGAAGGTGTCGAAGTTGTTTCCATGGATGTTTGGGAAGACGACACGAGTTTAGTGCGGCCGTTCCTGGCGGATTTTGGCTATACCTTTAATGTCCTATACGGCGATCGCCAGGTCGCGAACGATTATGAAGTTACCGGTATTCCGACATTGGTAATTATCGACAAGGACGGCGTCATCCGTTTCCGCCACGTCGGTTACGACCCGGGCGCAGATCAGAAGTTATTCTGGCAAACGGAAGAACTTCTCAAAAAGAACGGCCAGTCTACCACATAGCAGTCTAGACAGCATTGTAATGCAAGGGCAGTCCTGCGACTGCCCTTTCTTATTTCACAGTGTTGAATCGAAATAGCTCGTCAACAATTCCCTGCTCAACATCCAGACCGATGCCATAGTTATCGAAACCGAAGTTAGCCGAAGATCTTGCCGGACGAAGCCAGTAGGAACCATTGACGCAACCGGCACGTTCATTCGTCGCACCGGTGCTGTCTGTCTTGTCTAAGTAGCGGTCTTTGCCGCCGACATCGATGAGCAGGCCGAAAGATTGAGCATAGGACAGAAATGGTGCGGTTGGTCGCGGAGTCCGGTAGTCGTCGCGGAATGTCGCATCACCCATTCCATCGGTTCCGGGCGAGAGTTGATACAAATCGTCGCCGCCAAAATCAAATAGCAGCGAATTCGACCTGATCTGCGCATTGGCAATCGAGATGATCTTTCCGGTGTAGATGTCGTTGCCTTGCCAATCCGCCATCAAAGTCACCGCGAAGTCCCAACCGAAAGACAATCCGGCGCCTGCAGTTTCGTATAACTCGTGCTTGTCATTGCCTGACTCATCGAAGAGTGCGCCAATGCAATAGTGCGCCCCGGACGCCTGCGTGAAGTAGCAACTTCGATAGCTGTCGTTGCCTTCGACATCATAGAGAATACCGATGCCGAACCAGTATCCGACCCCGAGTGTCCAATTACCGGAATGGTAATCGTCGTTGCCTTGGCAGTCAATGAGTGCGCCTAGACCGCCCGCCCAACTGTGGCCATCCGAGCCGTCGCCTCGGCGTCCGCCGCCCCATCCCTGCGCATTGTTGGCGTTAATCTTCATCTGTGAGTGATAATCACCGCGATTGAATTTGGACGTAAGCGGCTCGGCAAAATAGTGGTCATTGCCGCGATAATCGGCGAGTATTCCGATTCCGCCGCCAATACCCCCGGCGCCTTGACCGTCGCCGGCGATGGAATAGTTGTCATCACCCAGGCGGTCGATTAACATTCCGACACCAAAATAGCCGCAGCCCTGGCCGGAGACCGCAAGTTGGTAGTCGTCGATACCCGCCAAATCAGCCAGCAATCCAGTCCCGAAAATTCCAACTCCTTGAGATAATCGGTCGCCACGATAGTGGTCGTTGCCGGCAATGTCGAGAAGCACTCCCGTTCCACAATTGCCGTACCCGAACGCCCGGCTGGTCAGACTGTCGCCGTAAGTGTCATTGCCATTCACATCGAGAATCACGCTGAACGGATATCCGGGACGCGAGCCGGCTCCGGTGGCGTAACTGTCATTGCCTCCGAGTTCGCAAATCAGCAGATAATCGTCGATTGGGTATTGCTGATTGGCGCCGTCGCCGACGACAATTTTTCCGAGCGGAGTGGCGATCTTGACTGTCTTGAACTCCCTTGGAGCCTTCAGAGATTGCAATTTCTTGGCGGTAAGCTCGGACGCGCTGACAACTTTGAATGATGCATACACCAGTGATTGCCAATCGAGGCTGGCGGCGCAGTCATCGAATTGCGGATAATATTTCTGGCCGTCGCCTTGCGTGGCATCCAAGTCGCGAATCTCGTAGAGTTCGCTCACTGTTTTCGGCGCGACAATTCTCAACGCTAATTGCTGATAGCGGTAGGCATCCACGATATTAAGAATCCACAGCGCCAAGGCGTTTTCAATATCCGGACCAAGCTGCTTGGCAATATCCTTAAGCTGCGTGCGCGATAATTCCGACTCGGATTTTGCGCCAAATGTGCGGTACTCGATGCTCGACCCTGCGGCCGCATAGAGTCGTTCGACCGCGTCGACTAATGGTGCGGTGCTGGTGACCGAATCGATGAGATTGGCAGAATAGCTGCGAAAACCGCCGATTCGCCGTTCCCAGGCCATCTGGTAAGTCAACTGATACAAAGGTGATGAATTAGCGTCTACGATCACCGAATCGGTCATGAGCGCGGTAAATGAGGCCTTCATCGACTGGCTGTAATCATAGACTCGCAGCGGTTCGGCGAAGAGGTCATCGAATGCCGGCAACTTGTAGGGAATCTCAAACGGGTAGCGATTCCAGTAGCCCTTGGGATGATAACCGAGATCGCTCTTGGTTTTGCCCACCAGCGCGAGTGCGGAATCGAGCAAGTCGGCCGACGACGCCGGCACAGTGATGCAAGTCAATATCGAGATTACGAGAATTATAAGACGAATCATTGTTCCTCCAAAAGTGATTCCAAGTTACGCGCCGTTTTGATTGTCGCAAACTCTAAGTGCGCGTTGTGCAGGCAAAGAATCCCCTTTGGCGGAAGACGATCCTTTGATATCTTGCCTGGGTGAGGAGATTACATGTCCGTATTTAAGAAGAAGATCATAGTCCGACTGCACGATACCGACGCCGCCGGTCTGCTCTTTTTTGCGCACCAGTTCTTTTATGCACATGATGTGTATGAGGACTTATTGCACAAAATCGGCTTGCCAATGGAAGATTTGATGGCGCATGCCGATTTCTTTGTGCCAATTGTTCACGCCGAATCGCAGTATTTGGCGGGGCTCAATGTGGGACAAGAATTAGAAATTGCGGTATCAGTAGCCAATCTTGGCAACACTTCATACACGTTAGCGTATGAACTCAATAGCGCTGACGGCTCGGTCGTAGGGCGCGCAAAAACGGTTCATGTCAGCATTGACCGGACCACGAAAGCAAAGATTCCTCTTCCAGAGAAACTCCGCTCCAGCCTTGCCGCGTTTCGCGATGCCCCTTGATTTTGATTAGAGTCGTTCGGCCATTTGAATTAGAGTCTGGCGATCAATTTTTCCGATTGCCGTTCGCGGCATTTTCTCCAAGACGATAATTCTATCAGGCAATTTGTACCTTGCCAGCGACTTCGCCATTTCGTCCAACAGTGTCGCTTCGCTGTGGCTGGAACCAATCGCGAGTTTGACAAACATGATTGGCCGCGACCCCCAGTTGCTGTCTGCAATCGAAATGACAGCGGCAGAGGCGACTCCGTCGATCTTTTCGGCGACTACGACTATCTCCTGCGGAAAGATGTTCTCGCCGCCCGAGATGAACATTTCGTCTTTGCGTCCTAGTACCGTAAGATTTTGCTCCTCATCCAATTTTCCAATGTCTCCGGTGTGAAACCAACCATCTGAATCAAATGCGCTATTTGTGCTTTCCACATAGCCCCTGAATAGTACTTCGCCGCGTACGCAGATTTCGCCCGCGCCGCCGTCTGCGGGTGTTTCGATCTTCAATTCGCGAAAGCGCAATGCTCGGCCCGCACCAAAACTGGGGCTGGCTATTGCACCGGGGCGAGTCGCCGTAATTTGTGAAGCGGTTTCTGTCAAACCATAGCTCATCACAACGGGAATTTCCATTGAACGGATCTGCTTCCACAAACTCTCCGGCACCGGCGCTCCACTTACGAGAATTGCTTTGAGTGAGACGGGAAATCGCCTCTGATCGCGAATTGTCAACAACTGAGCTAACATTGTCGGCACAAGCGAAAGATGCGAGACTTGCGAAGAGTCGATCAACTGATTGAGCGCTTCGGGCTCGAATTGATCGCCAACGAATGTTTGCGCTCCGGCCAGTAAGCCGCGAAACATTATTCCCATCCCGCCGACGTGAAACAACGGAAGCGACAAGTGCCAATTGTCGGATGGATCAAGAACGATGTTTTCGTTTGACCCGAGGGCGTTGTAGTAGTGATTCCCAATCGTCGATACCACGCCTTTGGGGTTGCCATCGGAACCGGATGTAAAGCACACGCTGAAGACCTGCTCCAATTCGAGTTTCGGTGTATTGCTATCACTCGGTTCGACGAGGGCTGACTCTAATTGACTGAAATCGCATAGTTCACAAGTGATGCCGCTGGCCACTTCTCTGCTGATAAAATCGGTGACCAGCAAGCTTGGTCCGACGGCGAGAAGTTGACGGCTGATTTCAGCCGCGCTTAATCGAATATTCAGCGGCACGGCTACGGCGCGGATTCGCATCACTGCCAGAAGCAATGCGACGTATTCGATGGAATTGCGGCTTGCGACCGCGACGCAGTCGCCTTCTGACACGCCGCGTTGGCGTAGCGATAGCGAGAATTTCTCTACCAGCCTGTCCAACTCGGCGAATCCGAGCGAGCGTTCAAAGTCCCGAATTGCCGGCGCCAATGGCGCTGAAATCGCTTTCGACCGTAGCGGGCAGTCAATCAACATCGATTCTCCTAAGACAGGGAGATTCGAAAGCAATATCGCCGACTCGCAGTCCGAGACCGGTAGTTTTTGGCAGTTGCAGATTCCCACTCGCAGCGACGAGAGGCGCGATCAGAGGATGCGCAAAGATCGCCGAGGTGTCGAGCCCGCAAGCAGACTTGATCTTAAGCGCACAGGCAATCTGTAGCGCAGCCATCACGCCGATGCCCGTATCAAGTGCCGAAGTTACAATGACACCCTTGCCGTTCGATTGGAGCGATTCTGCCAGTCTCATCGTACGCGCAATGCTACCCATCAAAGCCGGTTTGACAATCGCGACATCGAAAGCGGCAAGTTGCTGCGCTGTGAGTTCTAACTCGGAACTGGTCGAGCTGCTGCACCATTGGATCAACGTTTCATCAATCGCAATTGGAATATTTTGGCCGATTCTCAGTGAATCCAGGTCTGCGGCTGTCGGCGACTTGAGCGGCTCCTCGATATACTCGACGTCAAACGACGTCAAGCTCGACAAGAAACGAATTGCATCGCCAGTGCTAAAGGCTTGGTTTGCATCGAGTCGCAGTTTTCGCGCAGGACCGATTAACTTGCGGATTTCTTGTACGCTTCCGATATCGTCATTCATAATTCTGGAACCGACTTTGATCTTGAAAGCCATGTACCCTTGATCCAATTTCGCGGCGACCTGTGAAGCGACATCACCGCCGGAAACGACGGCATTGACTTGAACTCCGCTCACAGCATCAGCTCTTAGCCAATTCGCAAGTGACTGATTCGATTCCTGTGCGGCAAGATCACAGAGCGCCAACTCAAATCCAAATGCTACGCTCGGAGCCAGTTGTTGGTGCGTCGCAAAAAGCCCGGCTATCTCTTCGTGCGATTCCGGAATATCAGACCCTGTCAGTTTGCCCGCCATCGATTGCGCCTGTTCGACACAATCAGACAGTAACTCGCGACTGAATCCCTCCAGCGGTGCAATTTCGCCGAATCCGACTCTCCCAGATTCGGAACTTGCCTTCAGTATCAAGCCGCGCCTCTCTGTCATCGCAAGTCGCGCTGTCACAAACGGTCGAGTGAGAGGTAACACATACTCGAATATTTCAGCCCGGCCGATCCTCACAGTTGCCAACCAATCGCAAACAAGAGCGCATAGAGTGCCAAGAGTCTGCCGGTGTTCGCAAGCACGTCGTTCAAAGCAGCGCCGCTGAAGCGCACGAGTTGCCGGGTAATCAGAAAGGCGGGGATGATCACCATAGATGCAATCATCGCATATGGATGTTCACGCGTGACAACAAAGTAAACCACAGGAAAGGCACCGGCACCAAACGCCAGCAATCCATACTGAACTTCCGAAAATCGTCTGCCGAATCTGACGGCCAGAGTTCTCTTCCCGGTTCGCTGATCCGTCTCCAAGTCGCGCGTATTATTGACAACGAGAATCGCTGTCGACAACAGCCCCGGCGCAATACCCGCCAAGAGAGCTACCGGCGTAACCGTCTGCGCCATGACATAGTAAGTTCCTCCCACGGCAACCGGTCCGAAGAAGATGAAAACGAAAATGTCTCCGAGTCCATTGTAGCCGAGCGGATATGGCCCGCCCGTATAGAGAACACCAAATAGAATTGAGGCGAGACCTATCGCGACAATCGGCCAGCCGCCGCGATAGACAAGGTAGATGCCGATTACGAAGGCAACGCTGAATGCCATAATCGTCGCAGTTCGCATCTGGCTTGGTGATACAAGTCCAGCCTGCGTGACGCGCAGGGGGCCAACGCGATCGTGTGTGTCAGTATTCTTCTTGAAATCAAACAAGTCGTTCGCGAAATTGGTGCCGATCTGAATAAAGATCGCGCCAAGCAGTCCGGCCATAAACGCGGGGACATGAAAGGCAGCATCATAGAAGGCAATAGCTGCGCCAATAATAACCGGTGCTGCTGCCGCCCACAAAGTCTTGGGACGCGCGGCAAGAATCCAAACTTGCGACCGGGAATAAGTTCGCTTTGCCGAAGTCATTCTGACGTGTTAAGGATTGCGCTTGAATTTGGAGAAGTCAGGTTTGCGCTTTTCGACAAAAGCATTGCGCCCCTCCTGTGCCTCCGGAGTCATGTAATAAAGCATGGTTGCATTGCCGGCGAGTTCCTGCAAACCGGCCTGCCCGTCGCAGTCGGCGTTGAGCGCAGCCTTCAGACATCTAAGTGCCAGCGGGCTGTTGGCGAGAATTTCCCGGCACCACTGGACGGTTTCCTCTTCGAGTTGCTCGTACGGCACAACGGTATTCACCAGCCCCATCGCCAGTGCGTCCTTGGCATCGTACTGACGGCACAGAAACCAAATTTCGCGCGCCTTTTTTTGGCCGACGAGTCGGGCGAGATAACTGGCGCCGTAGCCGCCATCAAACGAACCGACGCGCGGACCGGTCTGGCCAAAGCGCGCATTGTCAGCTGCGATAGTCAAGTCACACATGATGTGCAAGACATGGCCCCCGCCGATAGCATAACCAGCCACCATTGCTATTACCGGTTTCGGCAAAGTGCGGATCTGTCTCTGTAGGTCAAGCACGTTGAGCCGAAGCACGCCTTCGTCGTCTTTGTATCCTGAATCACCGCGAATCTTCTGATCGCCGCCGGAGCAAAATGCTTCGCGTCCCTTTCCAGTCAGAATGACGACACCGATCCCGGAATCTTCACGGGCATCTGCGAAGGCGTCCGACATCTCTTTGACGGTCAGCGGTCGAAAGGCGTTGCGAACCGCGGGACGATTTATCGTGATCTTGGCGATGCCGTCGGCTTTGTGATATTCGATATCTTGAAAATCGCCGGCGCTTTTCCAGTGTGGGATTGTCATGTTCTTCTTGGTTCTCCTTCTCCGCTAAGACTTGTGCAGCTTCTCCGCCATGAACCGCTGAATTGTGGTCGTAAATGCCTCGGGATGTTCGAGGTGCGTGTTGTGCCCGGCGTCGCCGATAATTTTCCATTCGTTGAAGGGAATTGCCTCCGACATGATCCGATTGATGCGTGTAAACTTGTGATCGAGCGCGCCGCAGATAAGCAAGACTGGCATCTTCAGGCTATCAAGTTTGTCCCACAGCGATGGCTGACGCCCGGTGCTCAATCCCTGCAAAGCCGCAGCTAGGCCCTCAACATTGTGAACGTCGCGAGATTTCTTGAGCAAAGCCAATTTTTCCGGATAGCGGTGGAGCGATTCAAACAACGGCGCCTTGTACCAGTCGTCGAGAAACGGATCGAGGCCCTGGACACGCAGGTGGTAGGCGCGATCATCGTCAAGTGCTGTGCGCACTCGCCGTTCATATTCATCTTCCAACCCGGGTCCTGCGCTTTCGAGAATCAGCCCGTTGAGTCTGTCCGGGAATTGCAGTGCCGTGAACAGAGCAGTGCGTCCGCCCATAGAGTAGCCCAAGAGTGTCGCCTTGTCGAGCCGCAATTGATCCAATAAGGCAACTACCCCTTGTGCGACAGACTCGATCGTGATCATCTCGCGTCGAATCGGAAATCCACTGCGTCCATGCCCGGGCAGGTCCGGCATGATACAACGAAACCGCGATTTCAGCAGATCAGTGACTTCGCGCCAGTCGTCGGATAACCCCATGAAGCCATGGAGGAGGATTACAGGCGGTGCGTCTTTTGGGCCGCATTCCTGAAAGTACCAGTCAACCGACTTATGTTCCGACTTATTTAGCGACATATTTTTCTATCCGCTCCTGAACAACCTTCCATAATTGACGATGCTGCCGGACATTTTCTCTGCGACTGCAGCTCACTTCTATGATAGAGGATTTCTTCGACTTGAGGCTATGTCGATACACAGTTCCAAAATCCTTGATTGTGCCGGGATTGTGATACTTGATACCGAACATCTCTGCCGCATTGCGGAAATCGAACCCATGTGGCGTGCCAAAGAATTCTTCGAAGTGCGATGTTGATTCCGAAATCGGCAGCATCGAGAAAATTCCGCCACCATCGTTATTGAGCACGACTATCGTGATTGACTGCCGCGACTGGCGGACCAATGCCAGGGAATTCAAATCATGAAGCATCGCCAAGTCGCCAATCAATAGTGTGGTGGGCAATTCCAGTCCGTCGGCAAATCCGACTGCAGTCGCGATTGTTCCGTCGATGCCGTTGGTGCCTCGGTTTGCGGTAACACGCAATCGCTGTTCGGAAGATGAAGCTACGCAGTCAAATTCGCGAATCGGCATACTGGTTGCCAAAAACAGGCCGCGCTCGGTTGGCACGATTCGCGCAGTTTCTGAAGCCACCTGCAATTCCGAAATCGGATCGGTCGGCGCTCCCGATACTTCTTTCTGAAGCGCTTCCTGCGCCAGCAGATCAAACTTGGTGAAGCGGTCCAAAAGCCCTGACTGCTTGATTCCCGATGAAGCAAGCAGGTCCGAGGCGAACTGCGCGGGTTCGCATTCGATTCGATGTGTAACCCGGTGATGCGGGTCGACGCGTGCATTGCCAGCATTTACGACGACGTACGCATCACTTGCGCTTGCCGCAAATTGAGCGATGTGCTTCGAAATTGGCGTGGTGCCGAACTGAAGCACGAAGTCGGGTTTCAGCAACTCGAAAATACGCGCATTGCGCAGATAGAGGTCGGCATGACAAATGACGTTGGCGCTCTTTTGCCCCGATGTCC
>CAZIBI010000023.1:58696-68277 GCA_964537215.1 uncultured Ignavibacteria bacterium
GAGTATTCGGTGTAAACCGATTGTCCCTCTAGCCAATTAGCCACAGGTTTGAGATAAACAGCAAAGTCGTGTAGATCCGGAAGCGGCGCCAGCGGTTCGCGAAACTGGCAGTTGAGATGCACGGGACCATCGGCAGCCATTCTGAATGCGTGGTCGACTGTAGAAAGCAAGTACGACGGACTGACTTGTGTGTCCGGCGGCGCAATATCGACTTGCCAACGCAGATAATTTCCAAAGATATTCACCTGATTGATGGTCTGCGCAGCACCTGTGTCGCGAAGTTCACTCGGCCGGTCGGCAGATATGATAATCAGCGGCGTATTCGACTGGCTGGCTTCAACGACGGCTGGATAATAGTTGGCGACTGCGGTACCCGAGGTGCAAATAGCAACAGCCGGTTTCCCGGTCGCTTTCGCATATCCCAAGGCACGAAAGGCGCTGCCGCGTTCATCGAAGTGCACAGAGACATGCGCATCGGGATTGTCCGCAACAGCGAGCACCAGCGGCGTTGATCGCGATCCGGGCGAGACGCAGAAATTGCTGACGCCGCAGCGCACCAATTCCGCGACCATCAATTTTGCCCAGAGTTGATTGATCCCAGCTGCCTTCATTGACATTTCCCGTCAATGGCATGTACAATTGACTGAAGCTTTTCTTCAATCTCCAGCCACTCCTCCGAGGGCTTTGATTGCTTGACAATACCAGCTCCCGTGAAGACGCTTAGCATTTTGTCGCGAACGAGCAGCGAGCGGATTCCTACTGAAAGCTCGGTGTTTTCTGCCGATACGACACCGATTCCGCCGGCATACCATCCGCGTTCAAACTGCTCGAGTTCGGTCAACACTCGTAGAGACTCGATTCGCGGCGTACCGCAGACAGCGGCGGTGGGGTGCAGGGCTTCATATACTTTGCCAATTGTCGCGTCCGGGTTGAGAATAGATCGAAATTCTGATATCAAGTGCTGAATTCGGGAAAGCTTCATGACGGAAGCTGCCGCCGAAACTTCGATTTTCTCACACAGCGGCTCAAGTGAATTCGTAATTCCGGCAATGACAAAATCTTGCTCGGCGCGGTCTTTGGCACTATTGCGCAATCGGTTTTCCAGAGCGAGGTCCTCGATTTCACTTTGTCCGCGCGATATCGTGCCTGCCACGGCTTCCGTGCTTAGTCGTTGTCCCTGACAGCGAAACAGCCGCTCCGGCGAGACACAAATGAATGCAGTTTCCGGCTTAGGCGCATAGAGAATTCGATAGCAGTGCGGATTTGAGTGGGCAAGACGCGCCAACAAATCTGCAGGATCCGGTCTGTTCGCCATTGAGAAGTCGGTGCGGCGCGCCAGGACGACCTTGTCGATCTGCCCGTTTGAAATCGCATCCGTCGCAGTCGTGACCGCATGTTCCCAGTCTTCCTTGGCGGGGAGATCGATTCTGCTCTCAAGGTGAATATCGCTCTCTTCCGTTTCCGCAGATACTTCGAGAAGTTGCGCAAGCTTGAGTAATCGCGGCAGTGCGGTCTCAAGCGTTGTTTCATCTTCAAGAATGACGGATAACAACGCAGTCACGGCATCAGCGGTTCGTAATACCGCCAGTTCCGGGATCACGACGCAATGTTCCGGAAAATCACTCCAAGTCTGGTCACGGCCTATATTCTCGCTGAATGCGCCGGCTGCAAAAGCACGAGCAATGTCGCCGGCGTTAGAACAAGCCAGCAGTGCCTGGACCTCGTCAAGTTGATCGGTGAACGAGCTGCGACTATCTTCGACGGTGTAGACATTGCCGATGCCGGCAAACTCGAGTGATTGCTCGCGATCCGACCAATAAACACGGGGATATTGAGTAAGTGCCTTGAGCCAACGCAAGGAGTCAAAGTTTTCAAGGGGAATGCGAACACAAAACAGCATCGTTCCGGAATTCTTGCTGAATTCGCGGCTGCGATCTCGTTCGGCGAGAATTAGGTCAGTGAGTGCGTCAATGTTAGTGGGGCCGGTGATACTGCTCATGGTTCAGCTATTCCGGGCTCGAACTCGAGTTGGCTTGACGAGCTGCAAAAAATCGTCGCGCGTTGGCGGCCAATTTCTCGAACTGGGCGGGCGTGAGTGCCTGTTTTCCATCGGATAGTGCTTGAGCCGGCGACGGATGAACTTCGATCATTATCCCATCAGCTCCCGCAGCGACTGCAGCGAGTGCGAGCGGCTCAACCAAATCAGGTCTACCGGCCGCATGAGAAGTGTCAGCTATTATCGGATAGTTGGTTTGTGATTTCGCCAGTACCACTGCAGCAATGTCCATTGTGTGGGCGATTTCCGGTTCGAACGTACGGATCCCGCGTTCGCAAAGGATCAAGCGGTCATTGCCGCCGCGACTAACATACTCCGCTGCCGAGTACCACTCGGACAGAGTTGCGGACATGCCGCGTTTGAGCAACACCGGCCGATCGACCGAACCCAGCGCCGTCAGCAACGTGTAATTGTACATATTGCGCGACCCGACTTGAAGAATGTCGGCGTACTCGGCTACTTGGTCGATCTGTGAGCGATCCATGACTTCCGTGACCACAAACATACCGTAGCGATCAGCGTACTGGCGCAACAACTTGAGCCCGGCAATTCCCAATCCTTGAAACGAATCAACTTTGGTGCGGGGTTTGTACGCGCCGCCGCGCAGGAAACTTACACCGGCGCGTTGCAGGCTGCCGCAGATTTGTTCGAGTTGCTGGGAGCTTTCGACAGCGCACGGTCCGGCTATGATGGTCAAAGCCTCGTGCTGGCTCGCCAACTTGTAGCAATCGACTTCGCTGGTTCGTGCCAGCGTTAATGAATGCGTGGTAATTCCGGCATTCTTGATTTTCTGCGCGATCTCGGGAGAAACCTGGCCCAACACCCGCACAACGGAATGGTCATGCTCGGTGATTTCAAAGTCAATTCCGGAACTTTGCAGTATATGGAGAAATGCAGCTTTACGTGCATCTGTCGGGGCAAAACTATAGATCAATTCCGCACTCCGGTGTAAAGAGTGACAATCCCCATAGTCAACGGGCGAGCTTTGACATCAACAAATCCAGCGCTGTTCATCAGCTCACAGAATTTGACTCCGTAAGGGTAAGTCTCGATGGTCTTGTTAAGGTAACTGTAAGCGTAATCATCACCCGAGAGTATTTTTCCGATCACGGGCAGCAAGTTCCGCAGATAGAACAAATGGATCGAGCGAAGTGCTTTGTTTTTGGGAAGTGAGAACTCAAGGATCACGGATTTCCCGCCCGGCCTTAAAACGCGACGCAATTCCTTTAGACAAGCAGTCGTATCCGGCATATTGCGGATACCAAAGGCGATTGTGGCAGCGTCAACCGACTGATCGGCAACCGGGATGCGTAGTCCATCACCGCGGGCAAGCTGAATCTGATCTTGCAATCCTTGCTTTTCCACCTTCGTTTTTGCGACAGCGAGCATCTGGCTTGCCATATCGACTCCGATAACTTTGCGATGGCGGTTCGCCTTCACCGAAGCGATCGCCACATCACCCGTTCCGCAAGCCAAATCGACAACTGTCTTGTGCTGTTCGTCGTCCAATTCGGCCACGGCGCGATTACGCCAATAAACATCCATGCCCAGAGAAAGTATGCGATTCAGCAGATCATAGCGACCGCTGATTCGATCAAACATCCGGTGGACATCCACCCGCGACGGCGATTCCGCTGACAGGCTAATCACACTCTCCCTCATTCACGTCCTGCGCTCCCAGCCTCGAATCAAGTTAGTCGAGTCCGGAATAATCACACAATATACGTGCCGAGATGGTACGAAGCAAACGGTTCTGAAATTGGTCTAACTAGTTATTAGATATGTTGTTAGGATTTGGGGCAGAGGCGGGAAGCCGATTCGACTTCGCTGGCTCAAGTCTTGACGCTAACAGCGCCGGAGATTAACTCACTGAATTCCGGCACGTATTCGAAAGTGGGCGATTCATTGTCGGTGAATTGTAGCAGTTCCTTTGAGCTTTGCGCCTTGTTAATGAACACCATGCGAATCGATCTGGACTGGCAAGAGTCTATTAGCTGCACAAGCTGCGATAGATACGGGGAAGCGCAATCAATGACGACAAGAGTTTCGCCATTGATTGATGTTGAACCTTCGGCATAGTCTTCGCTGCGTGCTAGGCGATAACTGAGTCCAGAGTCTTGGCTAGCCGCTGAATAGGCGCTTTCGATATTCGGATCCGCGCTGAACAATACGAGGGACTTGATATTTTCGCTACGTACTGGATTGTTATTGGATAACTCATCGGCTGGAATCGGCAAGCTAATTGTAAAGGTCGATCCCTTGCCGACTGCGCTTTCAACCGAGATTTCGCCGCCAAACGAATTGATGATATTACGGCAGATCGTCAGACCAAGTCCTGTACCGTGAACGGCATCTTTACCCCAGACACCCTTTGTCGAAAAGAACGGATCAAAAATTCGCCGCAAATTCTCGCTGGAAATGCCGACTCCGGTGTCGGTAATGCTCACGACCAAATCGGCGTCGACGCGCCGCACTGAAATTGTAATCGTACCGGCATCGGGAATGGCTTGGCTGGCGTTGATAATGAGATTCAAAAAGACCTGCTGGGCCCGATTCACAGATACCATAACTTTGGGGATATCCGCAAAGTCGGTTACAACATTAATACTCTTATCAACGAATTCTTTACTCGTAAATTGAAGCGTCGAGCGAATCAAGTCTCTTAAGTCAAGCAACTCGAGATCATCTTCGCGGCGCCGCGAGTAAGTCAGCAGCGACAACGCAATGTTATCGGCCTTTTCCCCGATGGCAATGATCTGCTCAAATGCTTCGCGCGCATCCTTGATTCCGTCCGGCTCATCCAAGCCATCCAGCGCAAAGCTGGCATTGCCAATTATGCCGGCGAGACAGTTCTTGAATTCGTGGGCGATACCGGCAGCGAGTGTGCCGATTGAAGTCAACTTGTCCGCTTCAATCAATCTTTCCCGCCGGCTGTATTCTTCCGTCATATCACGCGCTATGACCGCAAACGACTCCGCGTCGCCAATCGAAACTCGGTTAATCGAAACCTGAAGTGGAAATTCACCGCGAGTACGGTGAAGTCCCATTGAATCAAAGACGCTTCTTTCACCTTGCACCGGAAGCGGCTTTTCGTCAATGCCCTGGATGATGATTCCTGCCTGTTGGCTGACCAGCTCATTGGCTGCAAATCCGAATATTTCCTGTGCCGCATTATTCGCGACTTGAATAACGCGATCGCTGTCTATGACTATGATACCGTCGCCCGCAGAGCTAAGTATTGCTTCCAGACGCGCCTCGTTTTCGATAATCTGCTGCTCGGCTGATCGCCGTTCGGAGATATCGCGAACAATTGCAACGAATTTGAGATCGGAGCCGAGTTCCAACGGGCTGACTGCCAAATCCATCGGGAACACAATTCCACCGTGCCTAAGTCCGAGAACTTCCTGGACACCTCGGAGTAGGCTCGAAGAATGAACAGAGTCGGGGTGAATTAACAGCCCCTGGTACCGCGACCGGTGCGGCTCGGCGACTAAGTCGATGACATTAGTACCGGCGAGATTGATCGCCGCCGTCTCGAATATCCGTTCTGCCGCCGGGTTCACGGATTCGATTGAACCGTCCTGGGTGAAAATGACAATTCCGTCGACGGCTGACTCGACCAACGTATGAAGCTGGATCAAGCTCTCGCGCAGTTCCTTTTCGATGCGCAAACGTTCGCTGACATCGCGCACGGTCGCGAGGATCATCTTGACGCCGGAGATCGTCAATGACTTTAGCGAGACCTCTGTATCGATCTCGGCTCCGTCGCTACGCAAATGCCGCCAATTGAAGGACTTCGAAACTCCGGCCATGGCATCTTCAATGTATTTGGCTGCAGCATCCACCGAGCGGCGACCATCCGGTTGAAATTCGGGCGAGAACTCGGCGGGCGACTTGCCCCAGATTTCCGAGCGCTCGCATTTCCAGATTTCGGCGGCGCGCTGATTGCAGTCTATGAACTTGTCGGTCATCAAGAACAGTCCCTCACCCGAGTTTTCGAAAAGTGTGCGGTAGAGCATCTCACTTTCGCGAATTTTCTCCTCGGCCTGCTTGCGTTCGGTGACGTCTTCCGCCATCCCGATATAGTAGCCGGCTTGTTCCTTCTCGCCCCTGAACTCGATAACCGACAGGCGCGCCCAGATGATCTCGCCGTCCTTGCGGTAGTATCTTTTCTCATAGTGAACTGAACCGTGCTCAAGCGTCTTCGCTTCGCTTGCAAGTAACGCCAGCTCGACTTTCAAGTCTTCCGGATGTGTGATTGCGGCGAAGTTCATGCCGCGCAATTCTTCACCGCTATATTGCAGCATTTCTTGAAACGCGTGATTGCTGTCGGTGATGACGCCCTCAAGAGTTGTGGATGCTATACCAAAGCCGGCAGCGTCGAAGATTTTGCGGAACCGCTCCTCGCTCTGCCGTAATTGTTCTTCGGCGACCTTTTGCTGTGTGATATCCATCAACATGCCATTCCACACAAACGAACCATCGGCCTGCTCTCGCGGAAGCGCTGAGCCCTTAATCCAACGCCATTCGCCGCGAATTAGGCAGCGAAATTCTTGCTGCCAGACAGAGTCCGGCCTCGGTGTGCGAATAGTCGATTCAGCGATCGCCTTCACGTCATCCGGGTGCACAATTCGGAAAATATTGCTTGAGTCCTTGACAATGGCCTCGGCGTCGACATCGAAAATCGCTTGGGCGGCATCGCTAACGTATGGAAATTCTGCTGTACCATCGTCTCTGATCCGGTATTGATACAAGACTCCGGGTAGTCCCGCAGTCATTTGCCGCAATTGCTGTTCGCTGCGGGCGAGAGCTTCCTCAAATCGCTTGCGCTCGGTCATGTCGCGGATGATACACGACATGAATTCCAGATCGCCGCTGTTTGTACGATGCGCCATCAGCACAATAGAGGACGGTACTACTTGGCCGTTCGGCGCGACCATATCCGCTTCGCCTTGCCATATACCATCGCGCAAAACGGCTGGCATTGCTTCCCCTTCTATCAACTTGAGAGATTCGCGAGTGTAGACCTTGCTGAAGTCGAGTCTCGGCAGTGGTTGCGAATCGTCAATACACATGAATTCGCGGTTGGCGCGATTCATGTAGATGAGTTCGTGACTCTTATTTATGATTCCGACAATGTCAGTAGTGCGGTCCAGAATATGCTTGAATCGCTCGGACTCATTCAATGCGCGTTTCCAGCCAGTGATATCCTGTCCAAAAATAGCGACTCGAATTACGCGCCCGCGTGCATCACAGATCGGGCGGAAGTATATGTGCGTGAACTTGCCCTCAAACCCGCTCACATAATCCAACGGCTTGCCTTCATCGATAACTTGTCGGAAATGTTGCCAACCCAGGCGAACGCGATCCGCGGAAGCAATCTCATAAGCGATTTTGCCGATGAGTGAAGCGCGTTCCTTTCCGACATGACTTCCCATTGACTCATTGGCGGCAAGTATGCGCCCGTCGCTGTCAAGCAACAATGCAAAACCGGGGCTGGCATCGATTAACGCTCGCAGAGTCTCTTCGCTTTCGGCAAGATCGTCCGTTGCCTTCTTTTGACTGGTAATGTCGAGAATAGCACCATCGAGCCATTGCGGTTTTCCGTCGGGACCGGCGACAGCTTGTCCATGTTCGACCACCCATAGCACGTTGCCGCTGGAATTGATTAACCGGTATTCCAGCGAATACGGGGTTCCGAATTCGATGGACTTCGAAACGGCCTTCATCATCCGATCAGCGTCGCCCGGATGAATCAAACTGCCAAAACGGCGAACGCGGTTGTCAATGAAATCGGAAGCCGGATAGCCGGTGAGCTTCTCGATGTTGTGGCTGATGAATTCGATTGGCCAGTCTTTGCCGATTCGCGACCGGAATATGACGCCGGGTACGTTGGCGACTACCGATCGAAACCGTCCTTCGCTCTCGCTTAAGCGCTCATATTGAATCGCACTCTGCCGTGCCGAGCGTGAGTATCGAATTGCGATCACTACGCCGAGTGCCACCAATATGACGAGCATGAACAAAGCCGTCGTGTCAAAAATGACATCGCGATTGTTCCATTCGTCGTATTTGACGTTTAGCTCCAGATTATTGCGATCCATGATTGGAACCCGGGCCTTGCGCAGGGAATTCAGCGCATGAACAGTAGCAATTTGGCGACGAATTGCGTCTTCCAGTGGTTGGCTCACATCCGCCGTGACTGTTCCGGATCTTAGCGTTGACAGATTGGAAACTGCCGCAATCAGCGTGTCTGCAGCAAGCGACAAGCGCGCCAGAGAAAGAAAAATCGGCTCCGATTCCTTGGAATTGAGATCTGGAATCTTGAAGATTTGCAGAGCGGCGATATGATGCTTAATCCGTTGGAGTCCCTGTGTGTTTTTGCTGCTCGAGGCGCCTGTAATTGAATCTGCTGCGAGGTTAAAACCGATTTGGTCAAGCTCGAGTCGGATCGAATCCTCCAACTCACGCCAGGAGTTCCAGGCTAATCTGGACTTCTCAATTCGCTCGACGGTTTGCTGTAGCGAGTGGTCGCCAAGTCGAGTAGTTGTTGACACAATGCCGGACAGCACTGCAATAACAAGAAACAAGTAGAGCCAACGCGGATTATAGCCGCGCTTGACTGAATTCTTGTCTGTCACACTCTTGCTCACTGGTTCATTCCCGATCGGCAAATGAAAGATTCTGCCTTGCGTCGATAGTCTACTTGCAATTACCCGGCCGACGTCTGGACCGAGTGATAGCGACCCTGCCTTTTCCCAAATTCCTAACACACGCAGGTCACTACGCCCGTATGCGTCAAGCTTCGTTTATTTTATCGACAAAACCGTGGAATCAATGACAGGATAATTGCTTACGGCGGAAAGGAATCAGTAGCTGTTTCAAACTGAATCAGCGTCCGGCTCGCTGATTTCCTGCAAATGGACAAGCAAGCGGGTGTCGGGCGGAATGCCGCGGTCGGCAAGGATGCCATCGTGCCAGCGGCGGAGAAACTCCCCTTCGCTGGAGAGGTCTTCGAATAGCAGATCGCCGTAGACACCAATCAGTTTTGCCTGTCCGGGTACGACCAGACTGTACATAAGCTGCACTTTCAGCTTCTGCAGGAATTCGAGTGCGTGTTCGATCAATTGTGCGGATAGCGCAGATTCGGTGCGGTCGGGATACATGAAAGGCCCGTTGATTTCAGCCTCTTTGTCGTCCACCGACGTTCGCAAATATCCAAATGGCATGTGTCCGCTAAATCCGATGAAGTAGTGCACGGACGATTCGGTCGCATGCTCATGAAGGTCTGCATAATCGTCGAAGAGAAACACTCGTTCTGACGGATCGCAGCAGCGAACCGCGTTCTCGCGAATGTCGCTTAGGAGAGCCAGCGCGCGCGGTCCTGCGCGGACAAATTGTATATCACTCATCGGATTTCGTTTATCGTTTGGCCGGAAACTACTCCAGAAACAGCATTATGCCATGATCGTCTGGTCGCGTTCCGGTCCCGTCGACAAGATACTAATCTTTGCGCCGACAAATG
>CAZIBI010000024.1:0-23420 GCA_964537215.1 uncultured Ignavibacteria bacterium
GTCTAAAAGGTAACGAAGATTTTCGTAAAAATTTTCCCGGAGTGGTGTCGCCCGCGGCCGGCGGGCGTGGTTTTTAATTAATAGCGGTGCAGGGATTTGCACCATTCTTAGCGAACACAACCAGCCTGTCCGAATATGCATTACGTTTGCCCAGCACCGCAGTTCTGCCTAATTAACGGTTCTGGTAACACGTTGTCAACACCGCCCTTACACAATTTCGTAGATTCCGGAAACTCCGGAGTACCTCCGAACGTTACATATTTACGCTTGACAACGGGCTGCTTCGTCCGATATTCTAAGTAGTGGGCCAAAAGAACGATACATCCCTCAGCTGTAAGCCTCAGATTAATCTTCTGAGCGCCGAACCTGAGGGATTACTTTTTGTGGGAGGCAGTTCATGACAAAGGTTAAATCACAACGATCAGCTATCATTTTTGGCAAGCCCATAGCGATCCTCGTGGATGGCGCATTCTTTTTCAAACGCTACAAACGGTGCTTTACCAATGGCGCTACGCACAGCCCCGCGCAGGTCGCGAAAAACATGTACACCATGCTGCTCCGCCACGTGGAAAATGAAGAACTTTACCGCATATTCTTTTACGACTGCCCTCCATTGAGCAAGAAAGCCCACAACCCTATTTCCAAGCGACCGATTGACTTCTCCAAGACCGAAGTGGCGCAGTTCCGCACAGCGTTTCACGATGAACTTGCCAAACTCCGAAAAGTGGCTCTCCGAATGGGAGTGCTCAAAGACACAGGCGGCAGCTGGAGCATCTGGCCAGAAAAACAAAAGGCTCTCCTTGCTGGAGAAATACAAGTCAGTGACCTAAAGGACGACGATGTTTACTATGACGTCATTCAAAAGGGGGTAGACATTCGCATTGGCCTAGATATTGCATCGCTAGCCTACAAAAAACTCGTCAGCAGGATTATCCTCGTCTCAGGCGACAGCGACTTCGTTCCCGCAGCCAAACTAGCTCGACGAGAAGGCATCGACGTCATATTGGACAACATGTGGCAACCCATCGACCCAAGCCTTTTCCTGCACATCGACGGACTCAGATCAACATGTGATAAACCAATCCCAAGAAACCAAAAAGTCCGTCCATTGCCATAACTCGCCGCCCCGAATCCAAGCGCTGCCAGTATCCATAGCGATCACCGGTCGCCCTCTTTCGGGGCACCCACCATCAACCGCCCCGCCTCTTCATCCGAGATCGGTTCGGAATCAAAGTAATTGCCCGCAGTTACCCCTTCCGCAAGCTTACCCGTCGTCAGATCAAAACAAGGATTCTCCGGCCAGAAGCCGGTAAAGAGCAAGTTGCCGGCACGAGAGTATCCGGATAACGCGTCTTTGAGTTCCTCAACCGTCTTGGGTGCCATCGCTTCCTCCACCTGTTTTACCACAGAATCAGACGAGAGTTCAATCTCGCGCATTCGCGCGCCACTTCCTGATCAACTCGCCTCCATGCTCCAGCACAAACGCCACAACAAGGGAGAGCACAACCAATGCGCCGCCAGCCAGGGCGACAACTTTGATAGTCTGGATTCCAAGCACGAGCACAGCGACCGCCGCCATCAGCAGCCACCCGATCAAGAGAGAGATTAAGTACTTTCGGTAGGTCACGCCCCAATATACATCAAACCGGCCGGGCGTCAATCGACTTCGTCAGCCGGATCCTCGAACGTCGCCCGCGGATCAATACAGGCATAGAGGCGAGGTTGCCGCAGAATTGCGTTGACTGCCGACTCAAAACGACCCACAGATAAGCGACGGAGACCTGCCGCATTCCATCGACTAAACTTAGTTTTGAATCTCTTCCTGTCGCGCTCAGTAGGGAGATAATACGAACCTTCCTGCCGCCGACCCTTCAGGTCCGACAGGGCACATGCAACCTCCCCATGCACCACGATAATGGCACACAGCGCCGCCGCCTTTGCGTTGATCGGTTTCGCATCACTGGACACAGCCAATTCCGTTTCGTCCCGTCTGTCAATAGCTACTATCATTCCTCATTCTCCCGAATAGATTCTCTCAAACTCGATTCGTAGAAACGTTCGTCGGAACTCATTTGCTTTTTCTTGGCCTCATCCACCAACCCATCCTTCAGTGACTTAAAGAATCGCGGCACCAGGTACGGGTACTTGTCCGCCAATTCCTGAAATGCCACCCTTGCCTCGTCAGTCTTGCCATCCAGCGCTAGATCGATGAACCGGCTCCGCTGCCTGTAGTAGTATTCCTCGACTTCAATCACCTTGTCACGTTCGGAACTCACCCGCTCCCAATCGTTCGAGCGCAGCCCCAGACCACGAAGGATGAGATCCCGCGTCGTCACCTCCGTCAGTTTTCTATCGCGGCCGGTCACTCGATACCCGCGTTTCGCATCTTGGTAGATGTCATAGAGTTTTCCGGCATACCGATTCGGAATGATCTTCAGCAGCTTTTCCAGCTTCAACTTGCGGCTGTCGGGATCCTTGTCTGTCGCCACCTCGATGGCCTGAATTGGCATGGAGATCACCGGCGCCGGACCTTGAGGAACGAACCCGCTGCGCACGAGCTTATCCCAAGAGAACTTGACCCGGTCTTCGCTAAATGGCAGCTTCATGCCCTCTTTACTTTCCGGGTCGACCATCACCAATGGATCGAAGAACACCCCGGAGAGATCCACGTCGAGATACTTCCCACCCATTACAAGTGCGCCCGTTGTGGCGAGATACCGCAGCAACTTCTTTTGCTCGTCAGATCCACCAATCGCCCAGCGATACATCAATTCAGCCTGCTTTATTGGATAGGACGTGAACTGGAAGAGCGGCCGCACCTCAGCTCCCTGCACGTGCGGGCTAATGTGCGTCTTACCGTACGCGAACTGCAGCTTGCGCACCGAGTCCAGCCCGAATATGTGCGCATCCTCTAGCGCCATTCCCGCCTTCAATCCATAATCCATTGCCGCATGATAGGCCGCCCCTCGATTCACGAACTCAGCAAACCGCATCGGTCCGGAGAGCACCACATCATCGAATTTCTTCACCAGCCCACGGCCCAGCTTCAACTCGCCACCATACAGCAGCGGCTCATAATCGTCCAGCAGGTGAGCATCCTTTGCCACTTTCCGGCCAGCCTTGGTAAACAGGGCCCCGTACCCCTTGAGCGTCGGGACTGCCCCAAACTCCGAGAAAGTATTGATCCCCTGCGTGAGATTCTTAAAACCGGTGTCGAGCGCCGCGCCAATCAAAGACCGGTAAAACGTCGCGGTCACTAACTGCGCCGCCTTCCGCTGCGTATGCGGACTAATCTGCAAAACCTCTTCAACCGCTCGCTCCATTCGCGTTGGCCACCCCAGTTGCCGCATAACAAATTGCTCCGCATAGTTGCGCTCAGTGCCCGGCGTCCGTTCGCGGAAATGATACAGCGTCTCGCGGTATCGCTTTCCACCTGGACCAACCACCGGCCGTGTACTCATGATCCTGCCATGCCAGGGCGACAACGCCTCCACTTTTGGTACCGCTTCGAGCACGGCATCGGCAAGGTGGATATCGCGCAGCGCCGCCTCGGTGTAAATTTGCGTTGCCTCGATCGCTGAGACTTTGTGTTTTCCACCCTTGCGAATCTCGTACGGAAACTTGAGCTGCTGCGGTACATCGTCGAGCAACTCCGATTGCTGTTCCGCGTAGTCGAGCAGGTGAGTAATATACCCCTTACGGCGCACTATCGGCTTCTCTCCACGCCGAGCTCGAGCTGCGTTGACATCGGACAGCAGGGAATCGAAGTGATCGCGTAGCACCGCCTCATTTCCCTTCAGCGCAGCATTCGGATCGTCGAGTCTGGTAAACAGCTCCTGATCAGCCTGTGAATACTTCTTTATTCCCTCGAATACCGGCTCCAGCTTTTCACGGTAGAGCGAACGCAGTTCCTTCATCTTCTCTTGCGCTTTGATGAATGGCTCGACGATGCCCCGGCCGGAGAGCACGACTTCAGGAGTACCAGCCACATTGACCAAACGCCGACCCTGCCCGGGCTTTGGCTCACCGAACGCCTTCTTAAGTGCATTGCGCAACATAGAGAACGGATTGACACCAAAATGCATAGCCGCCTCTTCCGGCGCTATCTCGATCCCAGGCGCATCCGCTTTTGCTACCTCACCAAGCGGCAACTCGTCACTCGCCGAGTAATGATTCTTTAGCCGCTCCAGATCCTTACGGCTCGCCGGTCCGGATGCTCTCGCCGCGTCATCGACAGTGACCTCTATCGTCTCACCGGCAATTGTAGGTCCCGTCCGCACATTCGCAGGAGCCTTCGCGCGGGCAGCCAACTCACCAGCGACCGCTCCGCCAGCAGCAAACAGCGCTGCCTCACCCTGCGAACTTGCTACGCGATCGAGGAACCGGTTGAAATCCGGATCATCTTCCTTCAACTCCGCCACAGCCTCGCGAGCAGCGACATAGAACTCGCCGCCGAGTCCCTCTTTGCCCGCCGTCTCGAGAATTTTTCGAATCACACTCTTGCCGACATCGGACGTGATCAGGGAAGGAAACAGCCGTTTCGCGCCGGCTACCGTCAGCCGCGCCATTCCCAGACCGCCCGCCATCGGAGCGAGATCACCGGCCAACGTCGCCGCGGTACCAAGCAGGGGATTATCTTCGAGAATGCGGCGCTCTTTATCGTTGAGATCGATTGCACCAAGCGACAACCCACTCGCAAACGCCGCACCGGCCGCGCGAACCTTGTCACCGGTTGGAGTAATATCACCGTCTCTTGCTGCAATCGTCGCAGGCGGCTCAATATTTTCCAGACCAGCCGACACCGACGTAGACGCAGCCGGAGCGACCCCAGCGGCATTCCTACCCAGCGCGTCCGCAGTCTCGGCCATCAGGTCCCGCGCTTCATCACGACTGCCTATAGAGTCTACATCACCCGACGTGCTGAAGTCTTGGACCGGACTCGCAACCGCCGTTGCATCGGCCGCGTTCCCCGTAGGAAACGAAAACGACTCCAGCATCCGCTTGGCCCGTTGCTCGATTTCGGACTCCATGTCACCTTGGCCACCAGAAACAGCAGAAACCGGCGCCACAGCAGATGCAGTCGCTTCGTCTACCGAGTCTCGCAATTGGCGCAGTCGCGCGAGCTTTTGATCGATTTGTTGAAGGAGCCCCGTGTATTCTTCCCACGTCACGGCAAACCTACCGCTTCGCTTCGAGTGCCTGAATCTGTCTCTCGATACTATCCAACGCTTGCCGCGCACGAGCGACAAGATCATCCGGAACTTGTGAACCGCTGGGGTTGGCAGCTGGAGCACTCACTCCATTGCCCGCTGCGCCGGAAGGAGCTGCCGCAGGTTTACCGCTCTTAAGCGCCGCCTGCATCGAATCAGCTACATCGGCATTGAACACACGCCCGACGCTCGACAGCCATTCATTTTCGAGGTAGTCCCGGAACGAACGCTTTTCTCCGGCCGGATTATCGACACCGACCAGACGCGAGATCATATTCAATTCGTCTGCGTCCTTAGTCACTGCCCGATAATCTTGATATGCCTTGTCGAGCATTTCCTTGGCCGTCTTGGGTCGATCCGAAGCCGCCACTTTTTCCGCACCGCCGCCCTTGTCCGAGCCCGCCTCTTTGAGCTTCAGCTGATTCTCAAAGCTGCGGTTCGTTTTCGATTCCTCGAAGAATAATCCGAGATCGTCCTTCAGCGCGTTCAACCGCCCACGCGTCGGCTTTTCAACTGCTTGATATGGCGCGAACCGCTTTCGCTGTTCTTCCGGCAATGTCTGAATCCGGGCGAGTTGCGACTCGTACTCATCTTTGATTTCCGCCTCCGCCGCTTCACGAGCTTTTCGCTCCGCCTCAGCAGTCGAGTTCGCTGAACTCTTCTTTTGCTTGAAGCTACTGACCGACTCTGTAATCCGGTCTCGCGACTCCTTGCTCAGACCCCTCTTGCCCTTCGCGGCCTCCTCAAATTGCTGCATATATGGCATTTTGTCTTCAGCCGTCATCTCTGTATCGAGGAGCAACGACTCCTGCAAACTCTTCGATTCGCGCTCATCCTCATGCTCCTGCAACAGGTCGCGATCCAGATTGAACTGCTTTCGCACTCGCTCCGCCAAAGACGAACTCAGAACTTCCTGCATCGACGGCGCAAAGGTCCGATCAAATCCGCGCGAAAAGCCGCTCCCAAACGATTCACCCCTACGTACCACTGCGTACCTCCATTAGCCGACCAGATCCTTCCCGACCTTAGCACCAACCGCACCTGCCACCGGCCCCAGGAACGAACCGGCCACGCCGCCGACGATGCTACCGAACGCCTCCATAAATCCGCCCGACTGCTGCGCTTCCTCTGTCGCCAGCATTTGCTCGATGAACATCTTCATTTCCTGAGTCAGCTGCAAACCCTGCGCTCGCATGCCATATAGGATATTGGCCACCATCTTCGTCTGCTCCGACTTCAGGCCCAACACACTCAATTCCTGTTGCACCTTAAGCGCCTGAACCTTGTAAGCTGCATCCTGATCACCAGACGCTGCACGTTGCTCGAGCTCCGCTATTCCAGCCGCCCGACGATCATACAGTTCTGCCTCTCTGCCAGCTGCCTCGATTGATTTGGCGACCTTGTCCGCTTGAATTCTTGCCTGCTCGATCGAGCCACCTTGGTCGGCGATTCGCTCCTGCAAATCAATTTTCAATCGCTCTACATCCAGCCCCTTGTCGGTCTGATACTTGTCCAACTGCATGCCGTACAGGTCCAAATCGCGCTGAGTCTTCTTGCCCCAGACGGTGAGATTGCCCTCCTGGAACAGTGCTTTCTGCTGGAAGTTCGCCTGCGCTTGCGCCTGCTTTTCCTCCGAGCTCAACGTGGTCTGCGTTGTCGCGCCTTCCAGCCCCAGTTTCTTTTCGGCAAGCGCTCCCTGACGTTCAGACTCCGAGATTCCACCAAGCGCCGCTATTGCCTCAGAGGTTCCGGACTGCTTATAGCCCATATTCTCGCGCACCAACTCAATGGCCGCTTGCTTCTTTTGTGCCGCGGCTGCCTGTCGAATCTCTGTCGACTTAGCATTAATCGCTGCCGTATCATAACCACCGGCCGCCATGTCATGCTGCGAAGCTGTCAATTGCGCTGCCAAATCCCTATCGATCTGATCGAACATCGGCGCCGCCATCTTCGTCAACTCTTCCTCAGAGAACCCGCCACCGCCATTGGCCAGCCGCTTCTGAATGGTCTCCATTTGCAGCTTGAGGGCGGCCTGTCCCTCCTGAGTCATTCCGCTAGCGGAAAGCGCCTGGTCGATTCGACTCTTGTCGGTCGTGAGATCGACCGCATCCGCAGCGGCCACAGTCGGATCATCCAGAGGCTTGAATTCGTCGAGCTTGTAGTCAGTAACCTGAAAACCCGGATCTTTCAACTGGAAATCACCAGTCTCACCGAACTTCGCCAAATACCCGTCGACCTTTGTCAACGGATCGATCCCGTTCTTCATATCTTCAATCGCTTGACGATAGAACTCATTCTTCTGGACTTCCGGCAGGCTATCGATTTTAACCTTTGCTTCAGGCGGCGCCTCATCGAAAATCTTATTGAGTCTCGCCTCAAATTGACCACTCGACTCCCACTTCGCCTGTATGTCTTTCACCCGCGTTTGGTGGTCGCGGAATATCTTGTCCCACTGGTCCGGGTACTGTGCAATTGCCTGATCAAAGTTTTTCTGCTCAAGCGCCATTTGCGTACTCACCCAAGCTTGCCCTTCCGGAGGAAACCCGGCTATAAACTGACTATCATAATCAACCAGCGATTGAATCTTTTGCGCACCGGCAGGATCGTCATACATCCGCCCGCCCTGCTTGATCTTCAATCCCGGATTTGCCATGCGTGTCGACCACGACTGCGCCGCATCGTACGGCGCCGGCTGTCCCGTTGGCGCCGGTGGGTTCTGCACACTCGCATCCGTTTCACCAGTCGGCACCTGCGACCCCGGCGTCCCACCACCCGAACCACTGCGGCTCGGCTGATCACCGGAAGATATCGGACTTCCTGCAGCAGTCGCCGCTTGCTGCATTGCCTTCTGCGCATCGATTTGTGCAGCAGCTACTTTGTCTGCAGGTGGCTGCCCATAAATGAATTTGCCGGTTTCGTCGTAATACCCTTCCGAGCGAGAGCCAGCATTGATAACCTGATACGGCTTTGTCCCAGCCGGAAGATTCATCGGCGTCGCCGGAGCGTTGAGATTCACCGCAGCCACAGGCTTCTCGGCGCTTGCTGGCTGACCGGTCTGCAGTTGTGCTTGCATATCCTGTAGCAGTTTTAACCTATCGGGCGGAAGGTCACTACCAGACGACTGCGCCAACTTTCTTTGCGCCAGAAGCGCATCAAACTGCGCCTTGACCGCTGGATCAGCTACCATTGGCATCACCGGCTGCCCTGTAACCTGCCCATGCATCGCCTTCACCAGACTAGCATACTGTTGCCCCAAACTGTTTGCCGTCCCCATATCGCCGCTCTCGCGTGCCTGCTGAAGTTTAGTTGCCAACTCCGTCAGCATCCTCTGTTGCTCGGGGAGCGCTTGCGGAATCTTCGCGTTTTCACCCAACAACCGCGCCACTTGGCCGGTATCAAAGGTTCCCATCGTCGTCTGGAGCTTTTGCACCTGCGGCAAATATTGCTCGTTTGTTGTCTTCAGTAGCGATCCCAAATCTCCCGACTCGCGCTGCGTCTTCATCTGGTCCGCGACTTGAGCCAATTGCGTCCGAGGATCTACCTGCGGCCGCGCCACATCAGGCTTATCCACCGGCACGACATTGTTCACAGTTCCCGGCAATGCCGCGGCCGGCACTCCCAGCGGTTTGCGCTTTGGTATTACCTGAAGCGCCGCACTGCCATCGACAGCTGCAGCCTTGCCTGCCGTTGCCGCAAGTTGTTTCCCTCCTGCCCGTGCCTGGTCGGTTGCCGTCTGAGCAGCTGCCGCCCTCTGCATCACTGCACGCCGCGGGTCTCTAAATGCGGATAACGCCATCTACCTACCCACCTTCCAACTCAGCATTTCTTGATAATCGCGCCAGATCCGCTGTCGTTCCACGAGAGATGCCGTCCGCTTTCCTCGGCTATCGATTCGCAGCGCCATAAACAGTATTTCAACCCAAAACGGCGAAATCCGCTCATCGTCTACGATAATCCGCGCCATCCGTTCCAGGCAACGCTCATCGTCCAACTCCTGCAGCAAATCGCCGTCGACACCATGCCTTTTCGCATACTCTTGCGCCCAACCGCAGTTCACGACCTCAGCCGCAGACCGAACTTCACCGGCGCTTTCACCATGCCCGGACGCTTCCATAGCACTGTCATGAAATTTGTTTGCTGTGGGATCTATCGAGAATACCTTCATGGCCTGATTACCTCCCGAAGGCTAAGTGGGCTACTACCTGATTCAGCGAGGCAGAGCGCCTCTTTCGAAACGCCCTGCGCAACGCTAATCACTGCTTGCTATCAGCGGACCCAACATCGGCAAAGCCCTCAAATCTGTCAACAATTTAATTCGTTAAATGCGCATATCTGCATGAAAAGTGATATCAGAACAGTAAGCCATCGACAGTCGGCACAGATCGCACGGCACCGTCATCAGTATCACTAATAATACTTGCGACTCTGAGAGTATTGATTGACTTGACGCCCCACCTGGATATATTACAGCATCACTCTAACTGACCGAGAAAGTAGACGTGGCGAAACAACGAAGCTCCCGAATCAAGCTGGTACCAAAGGCAGCGCCCTACACCAATCTCACCCAGGTTGCGCTCCTGTTGACGAAAGACCAAATCGCCGGATTGAATCAGCTGGAGCGGGAGACCACCAAACAACGCCAGAGCCTCAAAGGGAAGGATATTCAGATCGGCGGCGCAATAATCGCCAAAGACCAGCGCATTACCAAGAACGCCTTTATTCGCGCCCTGATCGACATCCTGCTCGAACGCTCAACTCACCTCAACCTCGCGGCCGTCATCAACGAATCTGACTTGCGCCGGCGCATACAAAAGGCGCTCTCGATCAAATAAACCACGGACTCAATCGAGTCGCCCAGGACGGTAATAAAAACGCGTTGGCGTCCGATACTTGTAGTAACAGACGAAGCTCACCGCTTCTGTCCAGACAAGGGCCAGGCCGAATCCGCTCCATCCGTATTTGATCTGGCCACGAGGGGAAGGAAACGTGGATTTTGCCTCGTAGCAGCCACTCAAAAATCATCAAAGTTCCACAAGGGCGTTTGTGCGGAACTGGGTAACAAGCTTATTGGCCGAACGTCTCTCGACATCGACCAGGCAAGAGCCGCCGACGAACTTGGACTCATCGGCAAGGCCGACAGAACAGCCTTGCGAATCCTCCGACCCGGGGACTTCTACGCTTACGGTCCGGCTTGGCGAACCGAAAAACCGGAGGTCTCCGGCGTCCTATCGCTCAAGATCGGGCCGGTTGAGACGCATCGCCCGAAGACTGGCGCTCGTTTCATCGAAGCACCGCACTCCAACATCACAGGACTACTTTCTAAATTATCGAGTCTCCCGCAGGAAGCTGAAGTATAGAGGCTCACGACGAAGGACCTACGTAAGGAGATAATCAATCCAAAAAGCAAATAATCCCTTGACTCTTAGAGTTTGAACTCTTATCTTTCATTTGCATCACCGCCATCAAACGAAGGAACACAAATGAAGGCCTCTAAACACCAACCTGATACGCACAACAAGCTCCATACCGGCGTCACCGAATGGTCCGACTGGAATGTCTCCACACCGCTTTCAACTCACGTTGAAAGTCTCAGCAACTCCCTGCGCCTCCTAAATCAGGAAGTGCGCGACACCAAATCGCTTATCGCCAAGAATCCAGCCGGCATTTCAACGTGGCTTAACGGCGTCGATGCTTACTGCAAAGACATTCTCAAAGCAAGTGCCGACATTAGAACCATCACTGACCTTCTGGCGAAACTTGTCCTACTGCCGAAACCGAAGCTACCAGCCCATCAGCCCGATGAAAGCGCCGCCGCGTGAGTTCACCGCATCACCTACTGCATTCGCGCCATCCGGATCCAATTCTGCCGGTACCGCTCGTCAGCATCTTCTTGAATCGACGCAGTGAAGGCACCCGCCGTGCATACGCTGCAGATCTATCCGACTTCGCCAGATTCACAGGCGCGACCTCGAACTCCGAGGCGCTCGCCTCCTTTACTCACTTGGAAGCAGGGCAGGCCAATATGCTTGCCCTGCAGTATCGCCAGTTCCTCGTGAACTCGGGTAAATCTCCGGCGACAATCAACCGCAGACTCGCAACTCTCCGCTCCGCATCCAAACTTGCCCGCTCGATCGGCGCAATCAACTGGACGCTTGAAGTCGAAAACGAACCAACGCGATCATACCGCGATACCACGGGCCCAGGCCTCGACGGCTTCAGGGCTTTGCTCCATAGCGCCGGATCACATCACACCGCGGCCAAGGCCGCCCGCGACTCCGCAATTCTTAGGCTTCTGTTCGACCTGGCGCTCCGGCGCAAAGAGGTAGTCGGGATCGACCTAGACGATATCGACTTCCGGACCGCGCAGATTCAGATTTGTGGAAAGGGTTCGCGCGAACGCACCGGCCTAACCATGCCGGAACCCACACGCCAGGCTTTGCTCGACTGGATTCAGCACCGCGGCACAGCTGCCGGCCCGCTATTCACGAACTTTGACAGAGCAGGGAAGGGTAATCGCTTGACCGGAGCAGCCGTCTACTACATTGTCCGCGGCCTTGGGAGAATGGCCGGCATCGAAACACGGCCGCACGGCTTACGTCACGCCGCGATAACTGAAGCCCTCGACCTGATGCAAGGCGATGTTCGCAGCGTTCAGAAATTCTCGCGTCACCGCAACCTGCAGACGCTCACGATCTACGATGACAACCGCCGCGACATTGCCGCAGATGTCGCTGACCTAGTAGCTCGCTCTGTACATATCTAGTGAAATTTGTGTTTGCCCGCGGGGACATTGCTCGGTATTATTTCAATTACCAATCATACACCCACAGGCAACTACGTGAAGCATCGGTTAATCGAAGCGCTCCTAGTTGTTCGCTGCAACCGAAACGGAGCGTAACTAAGTGCGAATAGAGTTTCTGTATATGCCAGATTGTCCAAACCACGGAACCGCATTAGCTACCCTACAGGACGCCCTATCCTTCCTCGGCCTAAGAGGTGACATTGAGCTCATTCCGATCGGCTCCGATGAAGAAGCTGTAAGGCATCGGTTTCTTGGCTCCCCTTCTATTCGCATCAATGGACGCGATCTTAACCCAGAGAGAGCCGAGAGAGAGAACTACTCTCTTGCGTGCCGCAGATATCGTTGGGCTGATGAGACTACAGGGGCACCGCCAAAGCAGATGATTGTTGAAGCACTAATCAGAGCATTTGGGACGGAAGGCGCGAGATGACTGCCGGCATACTTGGACATCGTTCGGAGCAACAGTTCCGACCTAGCCGAATGATCATTTCGCTCCTGTTGATGGTAATCACTGTGATGATCATCGGTTGTTCAACAAATGATAAGGCTGAATCTGTGCTCAAGAGCAAACTTGTCGCGGCGGAGCAACTCGAAGGGTACGTGATGACCGGCGACACAAATTCATTGAGCTCGCTATTCACAGATAGCTTGCTGACGACAATGCCGGTCTCAGATATGGCTGGAATGCTGCAGGATCTGATCAATGAGAATGGCACAATCGCAGGAACGGACGGACCGTATGCCGACAGTTCTGGCCAAGTGCACTTTCTGATACACTTCGAGCAGCGATCATTGGCGGTGTGGCTGGAATTCGACGAGAGCCAACAGATTAGTTTCGTTGAGATCGCCAACGCACCAATTCCAGAAGCCGCTGTTTCTGATCAGCCTCTAGATCATCAGCACGCCCATACATTAGCCATCGACCTCAATTCTGTGGCTGAATTTGCGGCACACTTCGAGGCAGAGCGCAGCTACGTGAGATTAGTTACACTCCTATCGCCGACCTGACCCGCCTGCCGTGGGCGGGGGTTCTCCGCCGTGCAAAATGTCTTACGGTCTATTGCTGACTCAACCCTGAGAGTCTCGATCGTGTGGATACCAATGTTAAGGTCGGATCATCGCGACGATGCTGAAGAGGCTTCAAGTGAGTTTTCAGATTCGCGAATATCGTACTTCTGGGACGATGAAAAGCTGTTGGGAGAGGCGTACAGCGAAACGCTTCACCTATTCCGAACCGCGTGGGACGTCTACCTTCTCTACCCCGGAGACGTCCGCTGGGAAGACCCGGCTCCGGATCCCTACTTTTGGATGCATCAGTTGGGGCTCAGCGCTCCTCTTACTCCATCGCTAGACGAGGAAGGCTTGACAGAGGAAGTAGCCGCGGCCTTGTCAAGACATCATGAAGGGAAGAAAGAATGAACGCTGCACTATCTGATGCTTGTTTGCTTAAAGAACCATTATCGTAAACTACATAACAAACGAAGAGGATGGTTTGATTCAATACGTCGCCGCAATTCTCGCCTTCGCATCGTTGCTGTTCGGGATACTCGGCAACACATGGGACTCCAAACGGAGGAAATTAACCACGCTCGGCTGGTGCGCTGTCGCCGTTGGCGCATTAGTAATGGCAATTGCAATACGGGAATCCTATCTGCAACAGAGCCAAATCACGCAGATGAACGAAACGAAAGCGACCGTCCGCCAGCTAGCACTTAGGGACACAAAACATGCCGTAGTGCTCATCATGTCTCCTTTCCTGCACGCAAGTGGCGAAGTGCCCCACATATTCGCGCCAACTGTAGACGACCTACGAAGCGACCTCGAGCTCCTTCAGGACACAGTCCTTCAATCGCTATGGCGCGAGGAGAACCCATGGGAACCATGCACATACGGTCCAACCTGGGGGCAGCACTTTCAGGACCGTATTCAGGCAGGGATAGATATCTTGGATCGCACAACAAACAAGTACTCTACCTTCATGAACAAAGAAGAGAATCAGACAATTCATGATCTCCAAGCAAACGGCTTCCTTGCCCGACTCCTCGACACCCGTCTCGGTATCGCCGGCACTGAAGAGACTGCAAGGCAACGAACAAGCATCCGCAATGCCATTCTTGATGATCCGACCGACACATTGACCGTATTGCTGCTGCAGCTATCCCCGGGTTACTATGACTTCCTCGACGATCTTGCAGGAGCAATCGCTATTCTTCTCGACGAACCCCCAGCGGAGTCCGAGCCAGAACCAATAATTCCAGGTCTACTTCAACCTTAGAACAAGGATGCCGCGCCATGCAGCCACTTCCGCAAAAATTCCTGATCGGCTTTAGAATACCGCGGCACGTTCCTAGCCGCCAGCTCCAAAACGCCGCGCTCGATCTCTGGGGTACCGATGCTAGACAAGTCACTCTAGCCGCGGCGACCATGGAGACGTATCAAGAGTTCGAGCAGATGGTCTGGATCCGCGTCGACTCGCGCCGGCAGGCTGCTACCTCGATCTACTGGGCATTGAGCATCGGCGCCGGTGTCCGCGCGGTCAACAGCGAGGACGATTCCAACATGCCGCTCATGTTCTTCATCGAAGACCTGCAAACCATGCCCGCCTTGACCGCAATCTCCAAGCGCCCAATCGACATCGATTATCTGTACTACAACGATCTGATGTTTAATCGATTCACAGTAACCACTGCGCGCCCACTGGCGTCGCGTCCGTCGAGCGAGTCCATCATTCTCCCACCGCCGCTCGACTCGATGCTCCCCAGTCGGAGAGACCCCACGCCGGATATCGTCGTCCCATTTTTCGAAATCGGATTCACGCTCGATCGTAAACCGTCAGACAAACTCATCGGCCGTGCCGTCGCGGACCTTTTCCCGCTCCAGCCTACAGCTTGGCAGTACCATATCCACGATATGATCCAAGCCCGCAATAGTGCCGAACGAGACGAGTGCAAAGCTGCCTTTGTCTGGATCTCCGCGACCGACCGCGAGCAGGTGGGCACGGCCGTCTATTGGGGCATCAGCCTGGGCGAAGGCGTCGCCGTCATCGACTCACACACGGCTACGACGTTACCACTGGAGTCATTCCTCTTCGAGGTAACACTTGGCGGCCGCAACTTGACGGCCAATGACCTGACTCCGATAACAGCAGAACTCCTCCGCGCATGCGACGTCGAGCGGATAGTGGTTGCCAACCCCAAAGCTGAATAATCCCTCACCAAACGCCGCATTGACGGCCCTCGGACTTTTTATGGCAGTTTTGCCGCCGACACAAATCAACTGGCAATCGCCGAACACCCGCATAAACACCGCTGATTCATCACTTCCGTTTTCCGCCGACCCCTTAAAATTCGGCAGCTATCGGCAGCAGAAATATTTTCCCCCTGTCAATCACGGACAACCACCTCCCGCTGCCGGATTATTCGCAGACGCTTTCGGCCGCTCTCTAACTTGTCCGTTAATTTCGCTCCCGACGCAACAACCTCACCAGTTCCCCTAATCGGTTTCAACACAATTAGCTATCAGCGCTCCGATTTTCTGCAACGCTTCAAGATTCGGGAGCTGTCGGGTGCTCCACATTAGACGGGATCAGAGAGAATCCGAAAGCTGGAGAAAGCCCTTCGCGTACCGCCATATTCAAAATCACCTTCGACTCATGTCTCGTGGCGCCAGCGGGCTCGGCCTCGATGTCCTTCGATCTTTCGCGTCACAATCCCCTTTGTTGACAGAGCGAAAGTCAACTCTGGATGTTTTTGAGCGTCATATCTTCGAGGGCTATCGAGAACAGTCGCCACCTTGACACCCCCGAAGATTCGTAGGTAGACGCAGGTGCCTAAAATAACCTCCTATTCCACCGCGCATCCGCAGGCTCTCGCAGGTGCATCTGCCAATTGTGATTGAGCTACGCCCTAGCAGCCGCTCAGATAACTGCATCATGTTCAAAAAGATAAATCAACTTGTGCTCGCGCTGCACCCGCTCCAGCTCAATCTCAATCAATGCGAACTCTGGGGCGAATTAAGGGATGCAGAGGTATGCTGCGTAATGCGCCTCTGGTACGCAGATATTCAATCGGTCCGACGAGCTAATCTCAGCGCACCATCCACCCAAAAATTTTTTCAACTTTCTTCCCAATAGTGCTTGCGCCCGCAAAACACCGCCAGTATAATGCAGCCCATGGACGACAAAACGTCCGACGATACAGGAAAAGATGTCCCCGGTGGCGTGACAACCACCGTTGAAGGGCAACGCTACCGACGTCGGAAAAACAGATCGAGACCTACAGCTGCGAGAAAGTTGGCTGCTCGCTATCGCGAAGAGCAGCGCAGATCCGACCATTTCTGCAGCCTCCGCACAACCTACTTTTCTCTTCGCCACCAATCCGGTCTCGCAGCAGCTCGACACTTTATCAAGAATGAACTTGGCCACAACGCTACGGAACTCGATTTTGGCTTCGATCAGGAGTTTGCAACCATAGAAGAATTTCTTGATTTTCTCGATTACGACTACAAGAGCGGGTACCAAGGGCCATTAGCATACAGGATGGCCTTTGACCCCATGCTTCAACACGAAGCCAATCGCCTCATCAAAAGTGAGACGTACTGGCACACAGAAATTATCAAAGACCTCCGCAAATCAACCTCAGAGATCGATCGTCAGTTTGCGGACAAATTAGAACAACTTTACAAAACAGGCGGAGCATAGCCATCTATGTAAACTGACCTTGTAACATACAACTGAGGACCTTTGAGACCCGAATCATCCTCGCCGTCAGCGGCGAGTGGTTCGGGTTTTTTATTCACCAATTTTTCTTAGAAGGAGAACAACATGACTGGTCCAGAATTTAGGAAGCAGCGGAGATCCTTAGACATCTCCCAATTGGCTATCGCCAAAACCAGCGGCGTCGACATATCGACAATCTCCCGCTTTGAGAAACACTCGATCGGGTTGAAGCCCGAACAATTACAGCGTCTTGAAACAGCCCTTAAGAGCTATAGCTCTGCCCGCTCTATCACGTCGACTACGGAACTAGGATCCCGTCCATGACCGGCGCCGAGTTCTGTGAAAAGCGTAAGGCAGCGGGCTTGACCCAGGAGCACATCGAGCAACTCGCCGGCATCCCGCAGACAAAAATCTCGCGCTTCGAGAAGGGAGCCATCCAGCCATCCGAGTTTGAAATGATCCGCCTGGTCGACGCGCTCGAATTCCGGTTAACGCTGTCGCGGCCGGTCCGGATCGCGGCTGCCACATCAGGGGAGTCTCACCTGTAGACGATCCAAATTATGCAATCACACTTGCTACCAGCAACGCCAGCCCGGTCGACCTCGGTACCGGACAACAGTCAGAGTCAGGCAGACCCCTCCGTTGAGGTGCTTCTGCCTCCGCTGGATATGTCCGTACTCCCCGATCTCGAAGAATTCTTGGCGCAGCTGATAGCCTCCAGTTTGTTAGCTAAATCTGTGGAGCAAGGAGGCTCACATGAAGAACAAAGCCCCGGATGATTCCTCTGTCGAATCTGTCTACGAGCGACCTCTGATCAAGCTTATGATGTCGGTCGGTGCGGCCGAACTAACGTCGCGCCAGTGGAATGTGCTTGTGCTTATCATCAGCCACACCTTTCACGGCGGCGCCCCAATTACCCCCAAGTTTATTTCGCTAAAGGCATTCGAGAATCACACCCGATACAAGTCCGAAGTCATTCAGCCAATCTTGGAACTGCTCATTGCAAATCGACTCGTGTTTCGCACCTATCCAGACGGCTCCGGCCTCCCGTTCTATGCCGTAAATCCCGACTCCAATGATTGGACCGTCTGGGAAGATTCTCCGGCGCCGCCGCTATCGCCTTCAGATCGCGATTCTCAAGACACCGGAGAGCCCGATGCCTAGCCTCAACCTTGACCTTGATTTCCTCGACCACCCAAAAATCAAGCGGCTAATCGCGAGGACGGGGTATGAAGGGGTTGTCTGTTTATTGAAACTGTGGTGCCACGCAGGGAAGTTCCACAAAATCGACGGATCCCTTGCAAGTTATACAGACGACGAAATCGAGCAGTTCGCCGGCTGGTCAGGTGTGCGTGGCGCATTGCTGCAAGCATTGCTTGCCGTTTCACTTCTCGACGCAGATAAAACGATCCACGACTGGCACGATCACGCGGGGCACCTGGCGGCCTACCAGGCACAAGCAAAACGAATGGCTAAGGCCCGTTGGGATTCCGCCAAGCGGTCACCAAGCAATGCTCCTAGCACTACACCGAGCAATGCCACTTCAGGTCAGGTCAGCTCATTCTCAGAATCTAAAGATTCTGAAGCTGATGCTTCAGGAGATGGTCTCGAAAGAATGCGCAGCCCGGAACAAAAAGACCACGACACGGTCGTCGAGTATCTGCGCACTAGGTTCGGTGACGAATCACCAAAAAGCATCTACAGTCAAGCCGGAGCGATTTTCAAACCCTTCCGGTCACTAGGAGCCACGGGGTCTGAAATGGTTTGGATCATCACCAACCGCCTCTCCGAACCAGAGTCAGTAACCGGCCTAATCAAGTACATCCAGAAGGTTGAGACCGATTCCAAAATGGAGATGGTCTCGGAAGCGAGGAAAAATGTCGGACCAAAACGCCTTAGAGCTTGAGGAAGCCATCATCGCGACTCTGCTGTATGACGGGTCGCGATTTCCCGAGGCGGCTGAATTTCTAAACGTCACCGACTTCAGCATCAACACCTTGGGCCAAATATTTCAGATCATGTGCGACCTGTTCGACTCGAATGAACAGATTGACATAGTAACCATCAAGGAGCGCCTAAAACTAACAGACACATCGGGTGTCGACGTCTCCGGGCCCTACTTGGCCCGGCTCTTCGACAGCTGCTATACGAGTGCATACCTCGATTCCCAAGTCAAAGCCATGCTCGCCCAGTGCCGCGTTCGGCGTCTTCAGAAGACAATGTCAGAATCACAGCTTATGATCGAAGAGAAACTTCCAATCGACGACATCCTGGAAAAGCATCAGCGAGATGTTTTCGACATTACCGGTCACCGCATTTCCGATTCGGTCCCAATTTCCACCTTCGCCGGCGACCTCTCGGCTGCCCTTCAGGGTGTGCCCACCGGCTTTGCAGGTCTTGACGAGTTTATGCTCTTCGAAAATGGCAACCTAATCATAGTCGCTGGTCGACCATCTATGGGAAAGACCGCGCTTGCCCTCTCCATGGCAGTCGAAATGGCGCGCCGCGCAATTCCGGTATTGATATTCTCTCTTGAAATGTCCAGCCGGGACGTGATGCACAGAATTGCCGCACAGACCGAAGGGCTCCGGTTATCTGATATACGACACGGCGGCCTGAATGAAGACCAAAAAGCTAGACTAGACGGGCAGGACGCGACCTATCCGCGGTTGCCCATTTACATCAACGACCATGCTGACTGGACTCCTTACTCTCTCCGCGGTGAAATCAGGCGCGTGGTCCGTAGATACGGGATCAAAGCCATCTTTATCGACTACATGGGCTTGCTCCACGTCAACGACATGAATTCGAAATACGAAGAGGTAACCCGGATCTCCAAGGAACTGAAATCAACTGCGAAAACGGTGGGCGTCCCATTGATCGTTCTGCACCAACTAAATCGGGCTTCTGAAACCCGCACAGACAAGCGGCCATCCCTGGCTGATCTCCGCGACTCCGGCGCCATCGAGCAAGACGCCGACATCGTGATTTTCCCATTTCGTCCATCGGTGTACGACGACCAACTCGACCCCAATGCTGCCCAAATCATCGTCGCCAAGCATCGGCAGGGTCTATGTACGACGGTTCCTGCTTATTGGAACGGCAACTTTTCTGCCTTCTATCCTTCAGAAGCTAGGCATAAACAACTCTATTTTGAACACTCCAATCAAGTGAGGTGAGAGATGAAACCAGAAGACGAATTACTCCGTCGCTTCCGTGACAAACACTCCGAAGTAGTCCGGGCGTACACCAAATTCCGGCAACTCAAAAGTGAGGAAACGCAAATCGCAGACGCAATCAAGAAGCGCGAATCGCCCGAATTGGCCGACAGACTCAAAGCGAGAGCGGAAGGCACGGCTCCCGTCACGCCCAGCCAATCGATACCAGCCACACCGGTACCTCAACACGAGGCAGAACCTACAGCTGATATTGATTTGACTCGCGAAGAGTGATTGCCTAAATTCTCAACTTCCGAAAGGTCACAAATGCACTGCGCTATCTATGCACGTTACTCTGATGAAAGTCAGAACCCGAGATCCACAGACGACCAGATTTCCCAATGCCGCCAGCTGATCGAACAACGCGGCTGGGCGCTTCAAGAGCAGCACGTTTATTCAGACGATGCTGTCAGCGGAATCTATCTTCATCGAAACGCCTACAGTGCCTTGAAAGCTGCAGCCCGCGCCGGAGCCTTCGCCTGTATCATCGTTGACGACCTTTCCCGCCTCGGCCGCAACGCCGCCGAGTCCATTGACGTCTATCAGGAATTCACGGGAATCGGCGTCAGCATCATCGCGATAGCAGACGGGATCGACTCCGCAGTTGCCTCTTCCAAGCTGCCCTATTATTTCAAGAGCATCACCAACGAACTTTTCCTCGACGACCTCAAAGCCAAGATCGTCCGCGGCCTCCGCGGTCAAATTCTTCGCGGCTATTCCGCAGGCGGGCGCGTTTATGGTTACGACGCCGAACCGGATTGGATCGTCCCAGAGCAATATGACAAGTTTCGCCGGCGCCGCCGCCATGGAGTCCGCATCACCGTCAACACCGCCGAAGCTACCACCGTCCGAAAAATCTTCACGCTGTACGCTTCAGGGCAGGGCTACAGAGCGATTGCAGCCGAACTCAACTCCGAGCACGTCCCATCACCACATGCGCTCTGTGGTCACCGCTCCGGCTTCTGGCAGGGCACCACAATCCGCACTCTACTTCGCCAGGTGAAATACACCGGAGACTGGACTTGGAATAGAGCAAAGTGGAAAAAGAAGACCGCGACAGGGAAGAGACTCTCGCGCAGAAATCCTTCGAGCGAGTGGGTACATCGTCACTGTGAGGAGCTCCGCATCATTCCGCCAAGCCTTTGGAATCAGGTTCAAGAGCGACTCGGCACAACCTCGACGCGCAAATCCACGGGCTCGCCGACTCGTTTCAAGTACATTCTATCGGGCATCCTGAAATGCCCCGATTGCGGCTCGTCGTTAGTTGTAGTGAACAGCAAAGTGAACTCTGATTATGTCTGCTGCAGACGCAGAAGCGGCGGCATCGCAGCCTGCCCATCGACCTTGCGACTTCCCCGTGCACTCGCAGAGAAGCATATCCTCGATCAGCTGCGCAGCACAGTCTTGAATCCGACCTCAATTCGCCGCATCGTGGCGCGAGTCAGCCAGCTCATGACCGAGCAACAATCGCCGCGGCCCGAATCTGTCGCCGACCTGATCAAGCAGGAAGGTCAACTCCAGCAGATCATCAGCCGCTTAGTCGCTTGCATCGAGGACGGCACAGCAAGCGAATCGATAGTGACTCAAATCAGAGAAAGGGAAGGGCAACTCTACGAAATCAGAGAGAAGATCGACGCGCGATCACACACCGCGCATCCGCCCAAGCCAGTCAAGATCGACACCCACGCGATCACCGCGCAGCTCAGTGTATTCGAGACCCTACTTGACGAAAGCAGATCGACCGCCACAGGATTGATCGGCACAGCGAACGCACTTTTGCGCCGGCTCTTCACATCACCGATGACCGCACACCAAGAAACAACAGCCACAGGCAAGCGTTTCCAACTCACCGGACTAATCTCACCCCTTGCACTCTTGAATCTACCTGAAGTAACAAAGTATAATAGCGGTGCAGGGATTTGAACCCCGGACACGCGGATTATGATTCCGCTGCTCTAACCAACTGAGCTACACCGCCATCAACGTTCAACCGATGGACAAAGAATTTATGCCTTCACGCTCGTTTGTCAAGACCATTCGACTCATTTTCGTTGCGACTGTCCGCCCGTTTTCGTATCATCAAGTTTCACACATTGCTAACGGAGATTCGAAATCATGCTGGTAACTACAACTCCCGATATTCAAGGCAAACCGATTCGCGAATACATTGGTATTGTTGCTGGAGAAGCAGTCATGGGCGCCAATATCGTGAAAGATCTCTTCGCAACCGTTACCGATATCGTCGGTGGTCGGTCCGGCGCTTATGAAAACGAACTGATTAAAGCACGTCAAATAGCTCTGACGGAAATGCAGCAGGAGGCTGAAAAACTCGGCGCCGGCGCCGTTGTTGGCGTCGACATCGATTATGAAGTCATCCGCACCGGTATGCTTTTGGTAACGGCGTCCGGTACCGCCGTTCGGTTATAGTCTGATTAATCTGCCCGATAGTGCAACTATTTGCAGATTGTACTCAATTATCGAGGGAATCCCTCTGTTGAGACCCAGTGCCGAAGGCGCACTAGTTGACGCAACTTGTTATCTGATTTCACAATAGGCGGATCAGTCAAAATTAAGCCGGTTCGCTGAATTCGGGCATAAACTTCGCTGAAAGTAACATCGAATGAATACATCTATTGGTAGACTCTTCATTATAGGGCTGCTCGTTGTTTCGACGCTCTTGGCATTTTCGAGCAGCATGGCCGCCCGATTTTCCGATCAACTAGAATCAACCTTGAGCGCGCGCGGACAGCGTGATCAAGTTTCCGTTCTTGTCTTCATGGCAGATCAGCTTGATGTGGCCAAAGTTCAGCAAGTCCGCAAGCTTAGTTCGTTCTCTCGTCAAGCCGCCCATAAGTTACTCATCGATGATCTGAAATCTTTCGCGGCGACTAATCAACAGTCGATTCTCGAACTGCTCGACAATGCCAAACTCCGCGGCGAAGTGTCTTCCTACGAATCTTATTGGATCACCAATGCCTTTGAGATAACCGCCACTCGCGAATTCGTCGAATCGCTGCGCTCTCGTGCAGACATCGACGCTGTCATCGAAAATCTTCCGCCGACCTCGCTCTACAATCCGAATCAGAGTCCCAATACGGTCGCCCACGCCACCGGTTCAACCGGCGGCCTTCATTCCATCGGCGCCGATTCGATGTGGCATATGGGCTACACCGGCGCAGGCAGACTGGTCGCTTCCTTCGACACCGGCATTGACGGCACTCATCCGGCACTTTCAGGCAAATGGCGCGGCAATACACACTGGCCGGCCGAAAGCTGGTTCGATCCGGTTTATCAGCAAGCCACACCGCATTGGAACAGCAGTCTTTCCGTCGGCTCGCACGGCACATCAACGATGGGAATTATGGTCGGCAAGAACGATGCCACTGGCGACACGGTCGGTGTTGCTTTCGGAGCCGAATGGATCAGCGCCATGGTCGTTGATATCCCCGGCGCAAATTACCTTCAAGCCTTCC
>CAZIBI010000024.1:23520-29533 GCA_964537215.1 uncultured Ignavibacteria bacterium
TGGATCAGCGCCATGGTCGTTGATATCCCCGGCGCAAATTACCTTCAAGCCTTCCAGTGGGTGGCCGATCCCGATGGCAACCCCAACACTATCGAAGATGTCCCCGATGTCTTGAACAATTCCTGGGGCTTCACTCAAAGCAATCTCGACTGCTCCGATATTTTTTGGGCGCCGATTGACAACCTTGAGGCACTCGGCTGTGTGGTCATCTTCGCCTGTGGTAACGAAGGTCCATCCGTATCGTCAATTCGCAACCCTGCCAATCGTACTTCGTCCGAGATCAACACCTTCGCCGTCGGTGCGACCGATACACTCGGCTTGACGGTGTGGGGTTCTTCCAGTCGCGGTCCATCCGATTGCGACGGAATCTCGATCAAACCCGAAGTCGTTGCTCCCGGCTCGAATGTCTGGACAACCGTACCGGTCGGCCCGCAATTTTCCTATGGACAGCGCAGTGGCACCTCCTTCGCTGCCCCGCATGTTTCCGGCGCGGTTGCCTTACTGCGTCAATACAATCCGAATGCGACAGTTGAAGAAATCAAATTGGCGCTGCTCAATTCCGCGACCGATATCTCTGATCCCGGCGAAGACAACAACTCCGGGCACGGGTTCATCAATATTCCAGCCGCACTCGAACTGATTTCGCCGAACAATCAAGTCAACCTCTTTGTCCAGAGCCTGGAACACAATCCGATCGCGTCCGGCTCCGAAGTTCAAATTGTCGTCACTCTCAAAAACTCCGGTGTTGGCACTTTGGGAGTTACCGGCCAATTGCAGAATCCGGAAAGCGGAATCACCATCGAAGAGGGCACTTCCGGATTCGGAAACATCGCACTCGGCGCCAGCGCCTCCAATAGCGCGGACCCGTTCATTCTGCAATTCGGCAACCAGATTATCGACGGCACCGTCCTCTCGGTCGATCTCAAGATTACCGCTTCTGCGGGCTACCAAAAAACTGTCACGCTCCATTTCACTGTTGGTGAATCACTTGCAAAATCGACCTACAACCATAACACCGACAGCCTAAGGTTTACCGTTTCCAACTACGGCTCTTACGGTCTGGCTCCGGGCTCGGCTTTGGCGCTCTCGGGACTCGGTTTCCTCTATCCGTTCAACGGCGTCAATAACCTCTATCAAGCCGGCTTGCTCATCGGCAATTCGCCGCAAGGCGTCTCGGATGGCATTACTAACAGCATCAATTCTGTCGATGCCGATTTCCGCATCGCCCCCGGCGGCAACCTGAAGGTAATCACCGGCGGCGTCCTCGGCGACCATGAAACCTATGCTCGCTACGAGGACGGACTCGCCTACAGACCGCTCGGCATTACCGTCGAGCAGCGCACAGCAAGTTTTGACGGCGCCATCGATGCCAACTACGTCATCATGGAATATGTCATTACCAACGACCAAGACACTGCCATGAACGGCATTTACGCCGGCATGTACTTCGACTGGGATTTCCCGCCGAACAGCGGCCAGGATCGCACCGGCTTCGACCGCGAGAATAATCTCGGGTACATGTGGTGGAACAATAACCCTCAGTATCGCGGCACGACAGTTCTCAACAGTGAAGGAGTGACCACCTTCTACGCGGTTGTCAACTCGGCGATGATCTACGATGGCGTAACCGAAGCCGAAAAATACGATCTCCTGACTCATGGCACTAATGACACGACCGCAGTTGTGCCCGATCAGTCCTATTCCATCGCAACCGGCCCCTTTGATCTGCAGCCGGGTGAAAGCGATACCGCTGCATTTGCAATCATTGCCTCCGGCAACCTGAACGGCCTGCGTGCCGGCGCACAGCGCGCACAATCTAACTACCGACAGGCTACTCCGGTCGAAGATGATTTCGACCCGGCCCTGCCGCGTGCTTACCAACTTGAACAAAATTACCCGAATCCCTTTAATCCAATTACTGAAATTAACTTCAGTCTTGATCGTACTCAAAGTGTTCGGCTTGAGGTCTTCAACTCCCTCGGCCAGCACATTACGACCTTGATCGACGAGCCGCGCACGGCCGGGAGCCATACTGTGTATTGGAACGGCTCCGACCAGAACGGCCAAATCGTCGCCACCGGCGTATATTTCTACCGCTTGACCGTCGGCAATACCAGCGAAACCCGCAAAATGGTGCTGCTCAAGTAGCGCTTCCATCCCAAAACATCCTCAATTTCAAACTTGAAAAGCCGCCGCTCCTGCGTTACTCTGTAACTCATGAGTAATCGCATATACAAACTGGCAATTGTTCTCGCTTTATGCTTCTGCGTCTCTTCCTGCATGAGCCGCTCGAGCAATGAAGCATTGTGGCAAATCTCGCTCGCCGAAGACGAGCGTCTCATCCCGCTCGATAAACTTGATCTCTGGATCTCAAGTCCCGACACTACCGTCCGGGCTCGCATTGCTTATGCGATTGGCATCGTCGGACAAAATTCCGGCTTCGACCGTCTGCGCACGCTTCTCAAAGACGAAAATCCGACTGTTCTTCGCGCGGCCGCCTTTGCCGCCGGGCAGCTTGCCGATTCCAATTCGGTCGAAGCGCTTCTGACGCTTTCGACCTTCGAAAATGAAACCACCAGGCGATCCGCCTTGGAAGCCCTTAGCAAGATCGGCACCGACGCAGCTTCCGCCAGACTCTCAAATGTACTCAATGACACAGGTGAAGGCATCGATACCCGCGCTCTCACTGCCCAATGGATGTTTCGCCTCAAGGACAGCACTTCGCAGTCGGCGTTGATTGCCCAGGCAATGTCAGATAACGCAGTAATCCGCGAGAAAGTCTTCTATTCGCTTTCTCGCCGCAGCGTCAAAGACGCCCAGCCGGTTTTCTCGCTCGGCCTCAATGACCCGATTGAACAAATCCAAATTTTCAGCATTAACGGCTTGTCGCGAATCAACGACACCAGCGCCGCAGCACTAGTTCAGACGCTGCTGCTAAGCAAGAACCCTCGCGTTCAGTACTACGCGGTCAACTTCATGGCAAAGTTCTCCGTCTCGGCATCCATGCCGCTAATCCTCAACCTGACGAATACCAATGCCGATCCATACGTTCGCATCGCCGCCGTCCAGGCGTTGGCTAAGTTCAAGAGCGACCAGTCGGCGCTTCGGCTCATGGAGCTGTTAACTGATTCAGATATCAATGTTGCTAGCGCAGCGCTCGTGTCTTATGCGGCACAAAATCGCCCGGACAGGTTGAAATTCGCCGGCCTTTTTGAGTCAGATCCCGATTCGCGCAAACGTATTGCCGCCGTGCAGGCTTTTGGGACAATCGCCAACGACACAGCCCGAACAATGCTGAAGTCATTGTTCACTGACCCGGTGCCTTCCGTTCGCGGCGAAGCCCTCGACCAGATCTTCACGCTCAAAGACTCAAACCTGACCAAATTGTACATCGAACAAGCGCTGTCTGATTCCGACTACATGCCGGTCGCCATCGCAGCCAATCAAATCGCCACAGCACGATTGATGAATTTCGTCCCCCGTATCTGCGCGCTCTATAACCAAACCCAATTGATAGAAAACCGCCAATCCGCTCTTGATGCACTGCTCGAACTCGCTGATTCTGTCGCGGAACGTTCGCCGCTTGCCGAAATTGCCAAGTCGGCTATGATCGATGACTCGTTCGGACTCCGGCAACGGGGAAGAGCCCTCGCCGCCAAATGCGCATTGCCGGTACCAACCGAGCCGGATCGATTCGAAAGCGCATTGTCGCGCCCGATCTACGACGCTATCTACACGAATTCCCGACCAACACGTGTCAAGATTGCCACGTCGCGCGGCGATATTGTCATCGAGTTGCATCCGCAGATCGCTCCGAAGACAGTTGCTAACTACCTGGCTCTTGTGAGTCAAAAATTCTACGACAACCGCATCTGGCATCGCGTCGTGCCCGACTTTGTAGTTCAAGACGGCTGTCCTCGCGGCGATGGCTGGGGCGGACCTGGCTATGAAATTCGCTGTGAATACAATCGGCTCCCGTTTTTGCGCGGCACTGTCGGGATGGCAACCTCCGGCAAAGACACTGGCGGCAGCCAGTACTTCATTTGCCAATCCGCCCAACCCCATCTGGACGGGCGCTACACCGTTTTTGGCCAAGTGATTTCCGGAATGGAAATCGTTGACCAAATTCAGCTCGGCGACAGTATAAGGACTGTAACCGAACTTCATGACGGAGAGTAATCGTGAATCTTATTCGAATAGTATTGATAGCCCTGCTCCTGCCGCTCCTCAACCTTTCTGCCGCCCCTGCGGTTGATGAAATCATCGCTAACACAATCGCCCGCATCGAGCGCGACAAGACCCTCTGCCCCAAATACACCAACCGCGTCGTAGCTAAGTCGATCAAGTACGACAAAAAGATGAATCCTGACGAAGTGACAACCATGACCAAGTTGGCGTACCATGTCAACGAGCGCATCTCCGAACAAATCTACTCCATCGATAAAGACGGAAAACAGCTCACCCCAAAGGAAATTGACGAGCGCGCCAAAGACCAGACCGAGAAATGGAACGACGAGCACAAGGACGGCAAGGCCAAGAAATCAGCCTCTCGCGAGAACTTCGTCGATCCGCTCACAACCGCCGGCGTTGGCACCTACAGCTTTCATCTGATCGAAACCCGCGACTCGGTGTTCAGCGTTGTCGATGCCGCCGTCGCCGGAACCAAAGAAATCGTCGATCAGTCGGTACAACGGCTGACGACTTACTACGTCGTACAAGCCCGCGCCATCACCGAAGATGAGAAGCACTTGAACGCCACCTATTGGATCGACGCGAAGACCTATGGTCTCCTCCGCAGCGAATTCGCGCCGTCCAAAATGCCGAGCTTTGTCGAAATGCTCGAATTCCGCCTCGATTACCAGATTGCCAAGAACGGTGATTCGACTATTTACTTCCCGCAACGATTCGAACTCAAAGGCAAAGCCGGATTTCTCTTCTTCAAAGGCCGGTTTGGCGTAGTCGAAGAATATTCCGACTATCAGTGCGTCGATGTGATTGACGAATCACTATTATCTACGCGATATTTCTATCGTCCCGAAGAAGGGCAGGGGAAATGAACATTGAAGCTGTAAAGATTGAAGTTCCCGAGGGCTGCAATTTGGTGCTTGGCATGAGCCATTTCATCAAGACTGTCGAAGATATCTACGAACTAATGGTTAATTCCGTGCCCGGCGTTAAATTCGCAGTCGCTTTTAGCGAAGCATCGGGCGATCGACTCGTACGCGTTTCCGGCAATGATGATCAGCTCATCAAAACGGCAGGGGAGATGGTCATGAAAATCTCCTGCGGTCACTGTTTCCTGATCTACATGCGCAACGCCTATCCGGTGAACATCCTCCAAAGTCTCAAGAATGTCTATGAGGTCGTGAACATCTTCTGCGCGACCGCCAATCCTGTGCAAGCTCTGGTTGTGCGGACCGAGCAAGGCGGCGGTATCGTCGGTGTCGTCGATGGTGAAGCGCCGCTCGGAGTCGAGGATGATGCCGCGGCGAAAAAACGTCATCAATTCCTGCGCACGATTGGCTACAAACAATAGTTGGACTTGAAAGCAATTTTGGAATCATTAAGCTAATGCCCCCGCTGATAAAATACGACAACGGTATCGAGATCGAAGGCCTCGAATTCCTCCTCGACGCCCATCGTCGCTGCGACTGCGGTTTCGTTTCGCACGCCCATTCCGATCATGCGCGCAAGCACTCGCGTATTGTAGCGACTGCAGAGACGATTCTCATGTACCGCCGCCGCTTCCCGCAAGTCCCGACACGCGCGCTCCCGATGAACCGCCGCATCAAATTTGGCAACGCCACCATCGAGCTGTTTCCGTCCGGTCATATGCTCGGCTCGGTGCAAATCCTGATCGAAATCAAAAGCACACGCATCGTCTATACCGGCGATTTCAAGGTCTATCCCAATATCACCTGCCCGCCGATTGAAACGCGTCAATGCGACATTCTCATCATGGAATCAACCTACGGCGATCCGATGTTTTCCTTCCCGCCGCAAAACGAAGTCT
>CAZIBI010000024.1:29633-52007 GCA_964537215.1 uncultured Ignavibacteria bacterium
ATGGAATCAACCTACGGCGATCCGATGTTTTCCTTCCCGCCGCAAAACGAAGTCTACAGCCGCATCATTGGTTTCGTCAAACGTGCTCAAGCGGACGGCTACACACCAGTCTTAGCGGGCTACGCGATGGGTAAAGCGCAAGAGGCCGTCTGCCTCCTGCAACAACACGGCTTCAATGTCGCTGTCGACAAAGCCGTCAACGACATCAACCACCTCTATCGCGCATCCGGTGTCAAAATGGATAACACCGATCATTTCCTGCACACTTCGCTGGAAAATAAAGTCGTCGTCGTTTGTCCGCAAACGCTGCGCGATGAGAAATTCCGCGCCCTCAAACGCAAACGCTCACTCTTCCTTAGTGGCTGGTCGCAAGGTGGCCGTGGTAAAAACAACTTCAGCACTGATCTCGGCGTTCCGCTTTCCGACCACGCTGATTTTACTCAATTGATCGCTTACATCGAATCTTGCCGGCCGCGGAAAATCTACACCTTGCACGGCGAACCCAAATTCGCCCAGCTGCTGCGCGAGATGGGTTACGATGCCGAATTTCTCCACAAAGGTTTCCGCAGCGATCAATCTCCCGCGCGCAGCATCGATATCACTCAACCAAAGCCCGCAATCGGTAATAATTTCGAGTTATTTTGATTTGCGATTCGACAACTATGGATTGGTGTTTGCTTCATGAAGATTAGACCAGTGGCAACCATCTTCGCTGCAGCAATCTTGGTCGTATTGTCGTTCAGCCCCGCGCTTGCCGACTATCTCTGGCCCTTGCCCTTTGGAAACGAGCTTACCTCAATCTTCGGCGACTACCGCAGCCGTCGCTACCACGTCGGCATCGACATGCGCACCGGCGGCGAAATCGGCAAAACTGTCGTCGCGCCAATGGACGGCTATGTCATGCGCATTCGCACCGGCTATTACGGCTACGGCAAGGCGATCTATTTCAAAATGAATGACGGCAATGTCGCAGTCTTCGGCCACCTTAGCGCATTTGCTCCCAAAATTGAAGACTACGTTCGCGAGCGCCAAATCGCCGCCGAATCGTACAACCAGGAATTCGATTTGTCAGCCGACAAATTCCCAATCAAACGCGGCGAGACGGTCGCCTTCAGCGGCTCGACCGGTGTCGGTGCGCCGCATCTTCACTTCGAGGTCCGCACCCCCGAAAATGTCCCGCTCAATCCGCTGACATTGCCCGGCCTGCAGCTCGAGGACAAAATTGCGCCAGTCTTTCGAAACCTGCGCCTCGTCGGATTCGACAATGAAGAACTCGCCCGCGCGCTCGGTTGGGATGTTAGCTATGCCTTGCGCAAAGTCGGCGGCAAATCCGAATACACAATCTCGGTCGCGCTCCCGTGTGGAATGGACGACTTCTGGCTGGCGGCAGAAATCGTCGACAAAGTAGGCAAGAGTGTAGCGAACAAACCAGTCTATGACATCGAAGTTCGTTGCCTCGACCGCCTTCTTTATCACCTGCGTTACGACAAAGTCCCGTATGACGAAACTTACTTGATTGACGCCCAGCGCAACTTCCAGATGTCCAGAAGCGGCAACGAGGAATACTATAACCTCGTCGATGTCGCAACCGCGCGGCGTTACCGCGGCCTATGCGAACTCGTCGGCGACGATCCTCCCCCAATCGAAATAATTGCCAGCGATGTTGCAGGTAACTCCGCCCGCGCAGTCGTGCGTTTGTTCGACGTCTCGCATTCAAACCCGGATGGCAAGTTCCCGGTGCCCAAGCCCGACACGACACGACTCAATGGTCTATTCAACAAATACGGAGACGCTTATGGACCATATCGCGCCGCCTGGATTCCTGCCGGCGACAAACTGTATCTGCTCGTCAAGAACCAATCTCCCAAACCGGCAAAGATCCTCGCGACCAAACTTGGTTCCGACCAGGGCAGGGCGTTGAATCAGCTCACTGGTCGATTCTACCTGGGCATTGCCGATCAGATTTCCGATTCCGGCAAGGCTCTGTCTTTGCTCGATGCTGACTCGATTCAAATTCTCATCGAACCCGCAGTCGGCGAGCCTGCCTGGTTTGAAATTCCTGTTACCTATTCTCGCATCACCAAAAGTACGCGCCAGCTATTCTCCGATTACCGGCAGTTTTCCATCGAGTTTCCCAAAGACAACGCTGACTTTCCCCTCGATGACAATTTCTACTTCAAGATCGATCGGGTCGGCACCGGCCAATATCGCACCTATTCCGCATTCCCATCGAATTCGCCCTTTTCCAAGCAAATTAACTACTCCTATTCGCTCGGCGAGAAAATCCCCAAAGGTATCGGTCTCTATTCCGTCGGTGGCTCGGGACTATTCTTTCTTGGCGGAACAATCGACAGCACCAAGAACATTGTTACCGCGAAATCGTACGTCCTTGCAACAGTGACCGCCCGGCAAGACACAATTCCTCCCGGCATTCGCCAGCTGCGACCGGCAGCCGGTGCCTTTGTTAGTAATCCCAGACCCCAAGTCAGCTTCAATTTTGGCGACGAACTCTCGGGCGTCAGCGACGACATCGACGTCTGGATCGACGGCAAATGGATTATCCCGGTTTATGATCCCGAATCCGGCATCGTTACCGCTGTTCCTCACTTCGACCTGCCAAAGGGCAAGCATACGCTCGAAATCAAGGTTCTCGACAAAGCCGGCAACGCCAGAGTCTCCAAAACTCAATTCACCCGCAGTTCAAAGTAGCAGTTTGCCGCAGCTCGCGTCGGCCTTGAACTAAGTCCGACGATTCGTTATATTCCACTCAAATGATACCATTACGCGACGACGTCCCGACTCGGACCTTTCCGGTTATTAATGTGATTCTCATCGCGGTCAATGTCGCGATCTACCTGTATCAGATCTTCCTGTCCGAACCAATGCATACGGCAATGGTATACAAGTGGGCGTACATTCCGGTCGAATACACCAGCCGAACTCAAGTTGTGCCCGACCTCGCGGTTCCTTACGGCGTGACCGTTATTACCAGCATGTTCTTGCACGGAGGTTTCATGCACGTAGCCGGCAATATGCTCTATCTCTGGATTTTCGGAAACAACATCGAGGATTACTTGGGCAAGGTGAAATTCGTCATCTTCTACGTTATCTCCGGTCTGGCTGCCGTCGTGACTTATACAATCTTTGATCCGCATTCGGAAATCCCGCTCATCGGCGCTTCCGGTGCCATCGCCGGCGTAATGGGTGCCTACATGGTACTTTACCCCAGTGCTCGCGTTCAGACTTTGATCTTTCTCGGCTTTTTCATCCAGACTGTGCGCGTTCCGGCCAAGATTCTTCTTGTCTTCTGGTTCATCTTACAGATAATATCGGGGTTACCGGGACTCGTCGGACCATCGCAGGGCGGCGTTGCCTGGTTTGCCCATGTCGGAGGATTTGCTTTCGGCTGGCTCTATTTCAAACTTTCTAAAAAACGTCCATCAATCAACTACTGGGGCGCATGACAATTATGGCAGACACGGCTGAATTCGTTCACTTACACAACCACACGCAATACTCGCTGCTTGACGGCGCATGCCGCATCGAGAGCTTCGTTGATCTTGCCAAGAAAATGGGTTTCCATGCCCTCGCCATTACCGATCACGGCAACATGTTCGGCGCAATCGAGTTTTACAACGCAGCCCTCAAAGCCGGGATCAAACCGATTATCGGCACCGAGGCCTATGTCGCGCCCAAGTCACGCGAGCTGAAACAGTCCGTCGCCGGCTATCCCGACGGCGGCAATCATCTGCTGCTTCTGGCAAAAAACATCCAGGGCTACCAGAATCTCATCAAGCTGTCGACCATCGGCTTCCTTGAAGGTTTCTATCATCGCCCGCGTATCGACAAGGAATCCCTCAAGCAATACTCTGATGGACTGATCTGCACTTCGGCCTGCTTGCAAGGCGAAGTCGCTTACCACTTGCGCAATAACAACACCGAGGAGGCCAAACGCGCCGCCTTCCAGTTTGCCGATATCTTCGGCAAAGAAAACTTCTACATCGAAATTCAAGATCATGCCATCGGCGACGAAGACAAAGTTCGGCCGTTGCTGTTGAAACTGGCGAAAGAAAACAACTTCAACTTAGTTGCCACAAACGACTGTCACTACCTGCAGCGCGACCACCATCAGGCGCACGATGTCTTGCTCTGCATCCAAACCGGCAAGCAGGTCAACGATGCCGACCGCATGCGTTACTCAACCGACCAGCTCTATGTCAAAACTGTCGCGGAGATGAAAGAGCGTTTCGGCAAATACCCCAACGCCATCGAAAACACGCTCAAGATTGCCGAAGAATGCAACGTCACAATCGAACTTAAGAAGAACAAGCTGCCGGCATTTCCGCTGCCGCTTACATATGCCGACGCCGACAGCTATCTGACTCACTTGACCGATGAGGGCCTGCTCAAGCGCTATCCCAATCCAACACCGGAAATTCGCGCCCGACTCGACTTCGAACTCGGTGTCATCAAGCAAATGGGCTACGCCGGCTATTTCTTGATCGTGCAGGACTTCACCCGCCACGCCCGCGAAATCGGCGTCTCGGTTGGTCCCGGCCGTGGTTCCGCCGCCGGCTCAATCGTCTCGTATGTTCTCGGCATCACGAATATTGATCCGATCAAATACGACCTGCTCTTCGAACGCTTCCTCAATCCCGAACGCATCAGCATGCCTGACATTGACATCGACTTCTCGGATCGTGGCCGCGACAAAATCATTCAATACGTCATTCAAAAATACGGACAGGAAAACGTTGGCCAGATTATCACCTTCGGTACCATGGCTGCCCGCGGTGTGGTGCGTGATGTTGGCCGCACTTTGGGCGTGCCCTATGGCGACGTCGACAAGATCGCCAAGCTGATTCCTTTTGCCATCGATATGACCATCGAGCGCGCATTGCAGCTCGAACCGGCTCTGACTGAACTTACCAAAACCGACGCGCGCATCGATAAGCTGCTTGAATATTCCAAGATTCTCGAGGGCTTGACCCGCCATGCCTCGACTCATGCCGCCGGTGTCGTTATCGCGCCTTCGCGTCTGACCGACTATGTGCCGCTGTACAAAGGCAGCAAAGAGGAAATCACGACCCAGTGGGACATGAAAGCCGTTGAAGAAATCGGCTTGCTCAAGATGGATTTCCTCGGGCTGCGCACCCTGACTGTTCTCGATGATGCGCTTGCGATGATCAAGTCCGGCCACGGCGTCGAAATCGACCTCGACCTGATTTCGCTCGACGACCGCGACGTCTACAAGCTCTTCGGCGCCGGCCACACCATCGGCATCTTCCAGTTCGAATCTTCCGGAATGCGCGATTACCTGCGTAAGCTCAAACCGGAAAATCTCAATGATCTGGCGGCAATGAACGCCCTCTATCGTCCCGGCCCGCTCAAAGGCGGCGTCGTCGATCTGTACATCGACCGCAAGCACGGTCGCGAGAAAACCGAATATGTCCACCCGCTGCTCGAGTCAATCCTCAAAGACACCTATGGCGTCATCGTCTTCCAAGAACAGGCGATCAAGATTGCGTCCGAGATGGCCGGCTATTCGCTCGGCAAGGCTGACATTCTCCGCAAAGCGATGGGTAAGAAGAACGCCGAGTTGATGCGCTCGCAGAAGGAAGAATTCACAGCCGGCAGCATTGCCAAAGGTATCGAGAAGAAAACCGCCGAGACAGTGTTCGATCTCATCGACAAGTTCGCCGGCTATGGCTTCAACAAATCCCATTCCGTCGGCTACGCGCTACTGGCGTATCACACAGCATATCTCAAAGCCCACTATCCGCACGAGTTTATGGCTGCGAACATGACTTCGGAAATGATCTCGACCGAACGCATCATAGTACTCATGGAAGAATGCCGCCGCATGGGGATCGAAGTTCTTCCTCCCGATGTCAACGAGTCCCAGGAGTCGTTCACGGTCGTCGACAAAAAGATTCGCTTCGCATTGACCGCCGTCAAAAACGTCGGCCAGGGAGCCGTGCAAGCGATTATCACTGCCCGCAACGCCGGCGGCAATTTCACATCGCTCTGCGATCTCACTACGCGCGTCGAACTCAACGCCCTCAACCGCCGGACGCTTGAATCCCTGACCATGTCCGGTGCTCTCGATTCGCTCACCGGCAATCGTGCTCAAATATTCGACGCTATCGAAAGCGCCCTTAGCTTTGGCCAATCAATCCAACGCAAGGAAGCTATCCACCAAGTCGATCTCTTTGCCGGCGGCGACGTCGACGTAACCGTTCAGGAACCGCCCTTGCCAAAAGTTGACGAATGGGCGCGTTCTGTCCTGTTGCAAAAAGAGAAAGAAGCACTCGGCTTTTATGTCAGCGGCCATCCGCTGGAAAAATACCGGCTGGAATTGGCTGCATTCGCGAGCGTTAACACCGAAGAAATTTCCGAACAGCCGGATGGTGCCGATGTCTCCCTCGGCGGAATCGTGCAAGCGCTCAAAATCAACTGCGATAAGCAGGGCCGGCAAATGGCATTCATTACTCTGGAGGATTTCTTCGGGGTAATCGAAATCATCACCTTTGCCGATCTATATGAGAAATCTAAACAGATCGTCCAGGTCGACGCTCGGCTGCTTTGCCGTGGTCGCGTTTCGACCCGCGAAAACGAAAAACCCAAGCTCATTTCCTCTGAAATCGTTAATTTGGAAGGTCTGTTCAATGTCCGTCCGGCAACCATGGAAGTCTTTCTAAACGGCTCCGCCAGCGATAAGGTGCTGCAAGACATGTATTTAGAGCTTGCGAAGTACCCGGGACCCGTGAAAGTGCAAATTTCGCTATTGTCTGGAAGCCAGCTTTTTACCTTGGCGCCGCGTAAAATAAAGGTGATGCCGGAGCCGCAAATGATTGAACGGCTTGAGCGTCTGGTTGGAAAAGAGAACATAACTTTTCGTAAATCCGGTTGATTTTGGGAACCGGAGAAAATCTATAGGGTTAAAATGATAGATAGTTACCGGACGACGAAAGTCATTGTACTGCAAAAGAAAACGAATTCAAGAATGAAGACACTCCGAAGAATTTCAACAGGCAATTCATACGCAATTGTCGCTTTGGCGACAGTCATGACGATTGCACTGTCGCTGCCTTTGCGCGCCGAAACTTCCACCGGCGATTTAATTACTTGGTTGCCTTACGATCAAGCAATGGCCAAGGCGAAAAAGGAAAACAAGCACGTAATAGTCAATTTTACGACGTCTTGGTGCGGTTGGTGTAAGAAGATGAAATCCACGACTTATTCCGACCCGACGGTGGTCAAAGTCATCGGCAGCCAATTTGTCGCGGCGAAGGTCGATGGCGACTCGTACAACGTGCTCAAACTTACCGCCGGTGATATCACGGAAAAAGGTCTCACGGTCCAATACGGTGTGCGCGGCTATCCGACAACGTGGTTTCTCGAACCGGACGGCAACAAGATCGCACCCGCTCCGGGATACATTGATGCAACACAGATGCAGTTCATTCTGGGATTCGTCAGCGGCAACTTCAATGATGAAATGGCATTCACCGACTATGTGGCATTGCAGCAGAAGCTCGAATCGCTTCGTCCCGACGCCAAGTTGCGCCTCGGTATGACTCTTGCGCAAGTCAAAGCCAGCTGGGGAGCCCCGAGCAAAATTGAAAAGAAGACCGGTGACAAGGGACCCAGCGAAGAATGGCTCTACGGATCCAATCAATACCTGATCTTCAAGGGCGGAACCCTGCACGGATACCAGGAACGCGAAGCAACCGCTGAAACCGACAAACCGAAAGCGGTTAATCCGTAACGATGAGAAAGCTTGCTTTCATATCGCTTGCCTTGTTCGCGCTTTTGTTGGCTGCTTGCTCTTCTTCAGAAAAGCCGCCGACAAGCCAGCAAGGGCAGGCGCCGGGGTTTGCTCTCGAAGGTATGGACGGAAAGACTGTTGACTTTAAGCAATATCAGGGTAAATTGGTCTTAGTAGATTTTTGGGCGACTTGGTGTCCACCGTGCCGTCGTTCTATTCCCCATTTGGCGGAATTGCACAACAAGTATTCCAAGCGCGGGTTTGAAGTTGTCGGTATCTCGCTCGACCAAACCGGTCGCGAATCCGTCGCAAACTTCGCCCGGGAAAATGCAATTCCGTATACAGTCTTGATGGGTACGGCGGATGTCGTTACGCAATGGAATATCGGCGGCGGAATCCCAGTCGCAATTCTCGTCAATCGCGACGGCGCCGTAGTCGAGAAAGTCGTCGGCTACAAAGACTCGCAATTCTGGGAGCAGAAAATCGCACAGTACTTGTAAATCTGGTACGTCTCAAGTCCGGAAAGAAAAATGAAATGAAAAATAAAGTTAACTTAACCTACAACACTACATCAAGAGGAGAGAGAATGAAGAAATTCGCTTTCATCTGTATGGTGATCGCCATCGCGGCGCTTGTCGCGGCTCCGGCGATCTTTGCTTGCGACGCCAACAAGACTGGCGACAAGGCTTCAGCGTCAGGCTGCAGCAGCTCGAAAGTAACAACAGCTTCCGCCACCAGCAATGACAAGGTCACTGCCGTCAATGTCGGCGCTAGCTGCTCCAAGGAAGGCGCTGCGAAGACCGGAACAACTGCCGGCGCTTCCTGCACCGCTGCCGAGAAGGCCGCCTGTGCCGCCAAGACCGGCTCGACCGCCGGTGCGTCCTGCACCGCTGCTGAAAAGGCCGCTTGCGCTGCCAAGACCGGAACGACCGCTGGTGCCACCTGCTCGAGCGGTGCCAAGGCTACGACTGCCGGCGCTACTCTCCCGAACGGACACCCGGCCCTCAAGGTTGCTGATGCCCTTCAGTGCGGTACTGCCATGGTCGCGTTCGTCAATGTTGACAAGATGACCTGCGGCGGTTGCGTCGCCGGTGTTGACAAAGCTGTCGGCTCGCTCGATGGCGTTTGCGCCGTCGAGACCAGCTTGGACAAGAAGATGAGCACAATCGTGTTCCATCCTGACAAAGTGAAGACCGACGACCTCGTTGCCTCGATCACCAAGGCTGGCTTTGTCGCCACCATGAAGACCGAGTGCACCGAAGACATGAAAGCCGTTTTCGGAGAGAACTTCGATCCGGCCAAGTGCGCAAAGGTTTGTGCCAATTCCGCGGCATGCACCAAGAAGGACACCAAGAGCAGCGAATCCTAAATCGATTCCTGATCGCTTGAATAATCGGGTGGCTGATTTCGATCAGCCGCCCTTTTTGTTGGTATAATGTCGTAATTAGTGTATTTTGGGCGAAACGATTCCGAGAGTTGAATGATTCGAAAACTGTTAGCAACATCCATCTTCGTTCTCTTCCTGGCTTCCACTACGTTCGCTGCAAAATATGCCGGTGAAGCCTTCACTCTTGGCGCCGGCGCTCGCGCCTTAGCTCTCGGCGGCGCTTTCGTCGCGGTTTCCGACGACCCCTCCGGACTCTATTACAACCCCTCCGGTCTGGGACTGATTCAACAGCGGCAGGTCACTCTGCTGCATTCCGAAACCTTCGGCTCCTTGATTAATCATGACTACATCGCCTACGCTCAGCCAATCACCATTCGCAATCGCTCCGGCGCAATCGCCGCAGGGGTCTATCGCGTTGGCGGTGGCGGCATCATTTTGACTGAAAAGGACCCCATCACCGGCGGTCCAAAGGTCATTTCAGAAGCCAGCCATTATGACTACATGATACTGTTCGGCGCCGGCGTAAACATGTCCGAACGCTGGCGCTTTGGCGCAGGCTCCAAAATCATCATTCGCTCGCTTGCAGATAATTCTGCCTGGGGACTTGGTCTCGACGTCGGCATCCAATACGGCCTGCCGAGCGGACTCGCATTCGGCGCCGCACTTACCAACGCCACTTCCACATTTTTGTCTTATGACAATGGCACCCGCGAGTCAATTCTCCCGGCTCTGAAACTAGGCGCCGCTTATTCGAAGCAGATCGATCAATTTACAGTTCGCGTGCTCGCCGACGGCGACATCCTTTTTGAGAGCCGCGACGCCGCCGCCCAAGTTTCTGCTGGTGCAATCTCGCTCGATTCGCATCTCGGCGCCGAGGTTGCGTACCAGAACCTCGTTTACTTTCGTGGCGGTTCTGATATTGGCCGTCTGACACTCGGGGTCGGGCTGCGATTCAATCGTTTCCGGCTCGATGGTGCTTTTCTAAACCACAACGACCTTGACAACTCATACCGTATTTCGCTTAATATCGCGCTTTAGGAGGATAGAGAATTGCAGACCGATACTGTGAAATTGTTGCTTCGTTGCGTCTTTTGTACATCATTCATTCTTGCCTTGGGCGGTTGTTCATCCGACAAGCCGGTTCTGAAACAAGATGGCCCAATCAGCACCGCGACGTATGTTGCAACCATCGACGGCGAACCCGCTTTCACATTGGGTGAGTTGTTTACCGAAATGCAGGCAATGACTGCCCCCGGTGTCAACAAAGCTTCAAGCCCCGAAAACGCCTACGATGAACTCCTCTACAGAAAACTGGCAATGCTCAACACCGACTCCTACAAGGATTACGATCCCAAGGAAGTCCACCGGCTGGCGAAAAACCGCCTGCACGATGTCCTGATGCAATACCTTTATGCCGACTTGATTAGCAGCAAAGTCGTTGTTGCCGAATCGTCGGTTGACAGTTTCTACAAAGCCAATATTGCCAATTACACGATTCCGGCTCGCCGCCGCGTGACGCATATCCTCCTTTCCGACAATCCCAAAGCGTGGGAGGCTGCCGGCGAGAATGTCGCCGGGCTCTCCACCGAACAATTGCGCGCCAAAGCGAAAGAAGCTGCCCAGCAGTATTACGCCGAAATCCAATCTGGCACCGACATCGCCGAGATTGCCGCTCAGCATTCACATGATACCAATTCCAAAGTCAAGCGCGGCGACAGTGGTTGGTTTACCCGCGAAGAAATGGTCGAACCCTTCGCCGACGCCGCTTTTAGTTTGGCCGCTGGAAAGACCAGCAAACCGTTTTCTTCCATATATGGCTGGCATATTCTCCGTGTCGACTCAATTTCACAGCAGATGATTCAACCTCTGGATGCCGAACTCCGGGCGCGAATTCTCGCAGAACTAAAGAGCAAACAGGAAACCGCCATCGGTCAGAGTTTTGTCGACAGCGTGTTTCGTCTCGCCAAATTTGAATGGAATGAGCCGCTGCTCCAAAAGAACGTCGGCGATTACGATCCCTATGATTGGGTCTGTATCGTCAATGGAACCGACTCTATCGACGCCATCAATCTCCGCGAAAACGAACTAATGTACCGCACGCGCATGCGTACTTCCGAGGTCCCCGTCGAGACCCGCAAGGAAATCATCCTGACCCGGGCAACTCCTTGGGTGCTCTTTTCGGTCGCCCGTCAATTGGGATTCACCGAACGGGATACTATCAAGACTGCCTACCAAACTTTCCGTCGCAATGAAATCGTAAATCGCATCTACCGCGATCGCGTTCCCGGCGACCTCAATTGGACCGACGAGCAACTCGAAAGCTACTACAATAGCCATGAAGGCGATTTCAAGTCCGACAAGCCGGTCAAAGTTCAACACATCGTCTTTGATGATTCACTCAAGGCGGTAGAAGCTTTGCGCGAAATTCGCGGTGGCGCCGACTTTAAAGAAACCGCCATGAAATACTATCCCGGTGAGAGCGACTTCAAAGAAGCCGCCTTCGATCTCGGCTGGATAAGTAGGAACGACATCGATCCCGACTTCTATGACCGTGCCTGGGTCACTCCTGTTGGCGAAGTCTCCGGCCCGCAACGTACGAAATGGGGATTCCATCTGATCAAAGTACTCGACCGCAAACTGCAGCTTGATTTCCAAAGCGCCAAGCTAGAAGTTCGCCGTCTTCTCCGCGAAAATGCATACAAAGAGCGTGAAGCCAAATGGATCGCCGATCTCAAGAAAGGTCACGACATCGTGCGGCTCGACGACATCTGGAGCCAGATCGACTTTGCCAATCCCGCCCGTTACCAAGCAGTCGCCGATTCGATCAAACAAGCACAGGCGCCTGGTGTTGGCAGCGGACAATAAAGACATCTCATATCAGCAGGAAGCGCTGCGCAAATCGACGCATTTCATCGCCCTGCTGATTCCAACCAGCTACATCATCTTTCCGCGCGAATGGGCAATTGCCGTTATGGCAACTGCCTTTCTTCTTGTCGCCGCGTTTGAGTTCTTTCGCCTCCGGCGCTGGCGCCCGTGGATCCTCATCGAGCCGTATGTCGGTGGCATGATCCGTCCCAAAGAACAGAGCGGCAACTTCACCGGTGCATTCTACATATTGCTCGCCGGAACGCTTACGATCGCATTCTTCCCGCGTTACGTCGCCACAACGGCCATTACCTTCGAAATCCTCGGCGACGTCGCCTCCGCCATGATTGGCCGCAAATTCGGACACCACAAAATCCGCGGGCAAAAGTCGTTTGAGGGAGCCGCCGGATTTATGGTAGTGGCCCTGCTGATTATTGTCATCATGCCCAAAGTCCCCTACACCGTCGGCATCGTCGGCGCTGTTGTCGCTTCGCTGGTCGAGGCTGTATCCATCTACCGCGACGATAACTTGACCGTTCCGCTCTCGTCCGGGCTTGTCATGTACCTGATGATGACCCTTTGGCCCGGACTGCCTTAGTCCTGCTGCTTGCGATTTTCCGGAATTACCTCTTCCACAAAGTTCTTGACCCCGGTACAACAACATGTCAACTTCGAATCAAGCGTCTTAATAATTGACAAGTATGAAGTACATTGACCTTCGATCTGACACAGTAACTAAACCTTCGCCCGCTATGCGCGAAGCCATCGCCAATGCCGAAGTCGGCGATGATGTTTTCAACGACGACCCAACAGTCATCCGTCTGGAAAAAATGACTGCCGAGTTGCTCGGCAAGGAAGCCGGCCTGTTCGTACCAACCGGCACCATGGGCAATCAGGTTGCGATCAAAACACTGTCCAATCCCGGCGATGAAATCATCTGCGAAGAGGGCTGCCACATCTTCAACTATGAAGTTGGCGCCGGCGCTGTAGTATCTGGACTGTTATTCCACGTCGTCCGCGGTGTTCGCGGCATCCTTACGGCCGCCGATATTGCTCCGCTCATCCGACCCGGCGATGCGCATTCCCCGCGAACTGCGATCATCGGAGTCGAAAACACTCACAACCGTGCCGGCGGAACCGTCTTCCCAATTGAAGTCATGCAATCGATTCGTCAACTCGCCGACGAGCAGCGCGTCATGGTTCACCTCGATGGCGCCAGACTTTGGAACGCCCACATCTCAACCGGAATTCCTCTGGCCGATTACGCCCAATGCGCCGACACCGTCAGCGTTTGTTACTCCAAAGGACTCGGCGCTCCGGTCGGATCCTGTATCGTCGGTGATCGCGAAATCATCACCGCTGCCCGGCGCGTACGCAAAATGTTCGGCGGTGGCATGCGTCAAGTCGGTATTCTCGCCGCTGCCGGTATCTATGCTATCGAAAACAACATCCCCCGGCTCGTTGAAGACCACGAAAACGCTTGGTATCTTGCCGAATCGCTCTCCGAAATCGAGGGCGTCTATGTCGACCTCGACAGCGTCCAGACCAACATCGTAGTCATGGATATCGCCGGCGCCGGCCGCGAAGTCCCTGATGTCATCTATGCTCTCAAAGAAAAAGGCGTCCTGGCTGTGCAGTTCGGTCGCACTAAAATCCGTTGCGTGACTCATCTCGATGTAAATCGCGAAGACATTCGCGACGCAATCAAGATCTTCAAAGAAGTCTTTGAATCTTAACTCGAATTTCCGCACAAGAAGCACTGCTAATTAGTGCTTGACCATTGCTCGCGTTCTCAACTATAATGTGCATGTAACTATCCTCAATTAAGGAGCGGTCCAATGTCTAATTGGGCGCAGCAATGTCGGGGGCAACTAAGTCGCGTGGCAGTGCGGCTTATATTCCTTAGCATCCTATCTGCAATGACTGTTCTGGCTGTTGGTGGCTGCGGCATTAGCAAAGTCTCGCGAAACCTCGTTACACCCGCTCAAATTCGCAGTGCCCAGCACCTTCCGGGAGTACTCAAAGCTCACATGCTCAACGGTGACCTCTACGCTGTCAGCGACTGGAAAGTAGACTCGACTCAAACACGAATTAATGGAACTGGCTCGCATTTCGACTGGAATCGGGCTCTCATTGACAGCGGCGCCCAATCACTTGCGCTAGATTCTGTAGTCATCTTTGAAACTAATGAAGTGAGCATGTCGCCCAGTGTTGCTGCGCTTGCAATCGTTACTGTGGCTTCCGTTGCCGTTACAATCGCCTGCCTTTCCAATCCAAAGGCCTGCTTTGGTTCCTGTCCGACCTTTTATGTCGATGACGGCGACTCTCTGCTACTGCAAGCAGAGGGGTTTTCTTCCAGCATTGCACCTGCACTTGAAGCCACTGACATCGATGCCCTCTACCGCGCGAAGTTCCATGGCCAGTCGACTACGCTCACGATGACTAACGAAGCTTACGAAACGCATATTGTCCGCCATGCAGATCTGATTGCGGTTGAAAAACCTCTTCACGGTGGGGCAATGGTAACCTCCGATAAGCAATACTGGGAAGTACCGGAAATCATCGCACCGGACAGCGTTGCATGCGATTCGCCTTCTGCTGCTTCTAAGCTGTCTGAATTCGATGGAATCGAGTGGTTCAGTCTGGCCGACTCAAATGATTTGGCGGCCAAAGAGGAATTGGAGATTGCATTTCCGTCGACCGCTGCCGACCAATTCGGATTGGCAGTTGCCTGCAGACAGTCGTTGATGAGCACCTACTTGTTCTACCAGACCCTCTCTTACATGGGAACTGGCGCCGGTGACTTCTTCGCATCTCTGCAACGCAGCGGCCCGAAAATGCTAAGCGAATTCACTACATTTGGCGAAGGTCTTGGCAACATTGAAGTCTTGGTGCCGGACTCTTCAGGTGAGTGGCAAGTTGCCGGAGTTATTCGCGAGACTGGACCTTTGGCAACCGATATGCACCTGCTTCTGCTGCCTGCGCCGGAATCGTCCGCTCCGACTGTGCGCGTTCGTTTGACTAAAGGTTATTGGCGCATTGATCAAATCGCACTGGTCAGCGTCGGAAAGCGCTTGTCGGAACAGCGAATTCAACCGTCCGCAGCTATCCGGAACGGGCGACAAGACTTCGCCGCACTTGCGTCTCTACTCGATGAATCCAAAGTTCTGATCACTCTGCCGGGAGACACAGTCCAGCTAAAATATGATCTGCCAGAAACGCCGGAAAATTACGAGTTCTTCCTTGAGAGCAGGGGATACTATCTGGAATGGATGAGGGAGAACTGGCTCGCGCAGGAAAACAAGCAAATGGCAACCAGCATCTTGTTCAACTCAAGTGCCGCCTTGAAAACACTTGCTCCCGAATACAAACGCGTGGAAGCACAAATGGAAGAGTATTTCTGGAACAGTCGCTATGCGAAGTAACACTATCCTCCGAGCCTGCATCATCCTTGTTGCTACTGCAGCCTTAGCAGGATGTGCGGCATCAATCGCCCCGTCAGGCTGGTTGCCATCCGCGGAACGAACCCAGTGGGATGGCTACGGCAGTTGGGCAATCGTTACGCTGTCCATTGGCCCCGGTGAAAGTTGTGAAGGCGAACTGATTGCCGCAACCTCTGATTCGATTTTCATTCTTCAGGGAAGTGTCCTCGAAGCTTACGGCGTCAATCAAGTCGGACGAATCCACCTGCAAACCTACGATTCTCGTCATGGCGGCCTCACTGCCTGGACAGCTTTTGGAGCGCTTTCAACCATTTCCCACGGATTCATTCTGGCGCTTTCGGCACCAGTTTGGATAATTACCGGATCGGTCGCAACCTCTGCCCAATCGCGGTTACCCCACCGAACAATTGCGGACGGCAGTTGGTCGCAGCTCGCACCCTACTGCCGGTACCCCGGTGGCATTCCAGCGTCCATCGACCGATCCAAAATTGCTCCCAAACAGATCGGCATAGCCGCGAAGTCGACCGGGAACTAGCCGAAAGCAGACCATTAAGTCATTGATGGACATGGATTAACCGTGCCTAACTGTAGGTCCATCCATTCGTCATGAAATTGAGCTGACTTTTTGTCCAACGTTACCAAGATAAATCGCTGACTCTTACCGCTCAAAATGCCCACCCATAGCTGCCCGAATTTGGACAATACCAACAAAACAAGTTGACATATAAGTCATAGTCGCTATATTTTTCAACAATCTATGGGAACCACGGTGTGAAAAAATTCACTAAAGTTCTCGATATTGTTATCTATGTTTAGGGAGGATTCGATGCCTAAATTATATAAGAATTTCATCAACGGCGAATGGGTGGCATCACATACCGGACAGACCTTCGAAAATCGCAACCCCGCGAACACTGACGAAGTTGTCGGCGTGTTTCAAAAATCGGATAAAGTTGATGTTGAAAACGCTATCACTGCCGCCAAAGACGCTTACAAGAAATGGCGCTTAGTCCCTGCACCGAAACGCGCAGAAATCCTCTTCAAGGTCGGACAAATGCTCGTCGATCGCAAAGAGAAGTATGCAAACGACATGACACGCGAGATGGGTAAGGTCCTCAACGAAACGCGCGGCGACGTCCAGGAAGCCATCGACATCTCCTACTTTACTGCCGGCGAAGGCCGCCGACTTCATGGTCAAACAACCCCGTCAGAATTGCCGAACAAGTTCCAGATGTCGGTCAGACAACCCCTCGGTGTTTGCGGCATGATCACCCCCTGGAATTTCCCGATGGCAATCCCCTCATGGAAGATGATCCCTGCACTCGTTTGTGGCAACACCGTGGTGATCAAACCCGCCACTGACACTCCGCTTTCAGTCGTGAACTTTGTCAAAACAATGGAAGAAGCCGGCATGCCCAAGGGCGTTGTAAACATGGTTACCGGTACCGGCTCCGGCGTCGGCGATCCGCTCATGAACAACCGCGATATTAAAGTTGTCTCGTTTACCGGCTCTACCGAGATCGGCTCCGTCGTCTCCAAAGCTTGCGCCCCAGATTTCAAACACTGCTCGCTCGAGATGGGCGGCAAGAATGCGATGATGGTCATGCCGTCGGCAAAGCTCGAACTCGCCGTCGATGGCGCACTCTGGGGAGCCTTCGGAACTACCGGCCAACGCTGCACCGCAACTTCGCGAATCATCGTTCACAAAGACGTTTACAAGCAATTCGTTGAGAAGCTCGCTGAACGCGCCAAGAAACTTCGCGTTGGGAACGGTCTCGATCCGAATGTCGACATGGGCCCAGCTGTCAATCAAAGCCAGCTCGACACTGACCTGCACTACATCCAGGTTGGCAAGAAAGACGGCGCGCGCCTCGTTTGCGGCGGCGAGCGTCTCACCGGCGGAGCCTACGACAAAGGCTTCTTCGTCCAGCCGACAATCTTTGCCGACATCACCCAATCCATGACGCTCTGGAAAGAAGAAGTCTTCGGGCCGGTGCTCTCCATCGCCATCTGCGACTCCCTCCAAAACGCCGTTGAAATGGCCAACGACAGCGCCTATGGACTCTCTGCTTCAATCTACACGCAAGACGTCAACGAAGCCTTCACCGCGATGCGCGATGTTTACACTGGAATTTTCTATGTTAACAGCCCGACCATCGGCGCCGAAGTCCACTTGCCGTTCGGCGGCACCAAAGCGACCGGCAACGGTCACCGCGAAGCCGGCCATCAGGCGCTCGACGTCTTCAGCGAATGGAAATCGGTCTATGTCGATTTCTCGGGAACGCTTCAGCGCGCACAAATCGACGCGTAAGGACCTGGCCGAGTGGATTGTAATTCGAAATAATCGTCTGGCGGCTTTCCGAATCCCGGAACGCCGCCGCGAGAACTGAAATTATGCAGATGACGCGCTACACAAACGGACTCCACATTACCCAACTGGTCATTCAGTACATCATGCTGACCATTTGGCTCGCTTCCGCTGTCTGAACCTCCGGATGTAATCATATCGTCTAAGTGGAAACCCTTAAACACGAATCAGATTTACACAGGAGTTTGAGAATATGGCGAGAAAACGAATCCTAATCATGGGCGCAGCCGGCCGCGACTTCCATAATTTTAATACCTACTACCGCAAGAACAAGTCAGTCGAAGTGGTCTGTTTCACTGCGACGCAGATCCCCGATATCGATGGCCGCAAGTACCCGAAAGAGCTGGCCGGTCCGCTCTATCCCAAGGGCATCCCGATTTACGCTGAGGATGAATTGGTCGATTTGATTCTCGATAAGAACATTGACGAGGTCGTCTTCTCGTATTCCGACGTCTCGCACGAATACGTCATGCATAAAGCTTCGACCTGCCTTGCTGCCGGAGCGAACTTCGTCTTCCTCGGCGGCAAAGCCACGATGATCAAGTCAGTCAAACCGGTCGTAGCGATTGCTGCGGTCCGAACCGGCGCCGGCAAGAGCCAGACAACCCGTAAAGTCTGCGAAAACTTGAAAGAACTCGGCCTCAAGGTCGTGGCTATCCGTCACCCCATGCCGTATGGCGACCTCGTTCGTCAGGCATGCCAGCGCTTTGCCTCGCTTAAGGACCTCGAAACCCACAAGTGCACCATCGAAGAAATGGAAGAGTACGAGCCGCATATCTCCCGCGGTCAAGTGATCTATGCCGGCGTCGACTATGAAATGATCCTCCGCCAAGCGGAAAAGGAAGCCGATGTCATCGTCTGGGATGGCGGCAACAACGACATGCCGTTCTACGCGCCCGACCTTTGGATTACTGTTGCCGATCCGCATCGCCCTGGACACGAAATTCAGTATCATCCGGGTGAAACCAATCTGCGCTGGGCTGATGTCGTTGTCATCAACAAGATCGACACCGCCGATGGCGAGTACATCAACTACGTCCGCAGCAACATCCAACAGTACAATCCCGATGCAGTCATCGTCGATGGCGCTTCGCCGATTACCGTCGAAGATTCCTCTGTCATTCGCGGCAAACGCGTTCTCGTCATCGAAGACGGTCCGACCGCGACCCACGGCGAAATGCAGTATGGTGCTGGCACGGTTGCTGCCCACAAATTCGGTGCTGCAGAGATTGTCGACCCACGCCCGTACTTGAAAGGTACGCTTCTCGACACCTTTGCCAAATATCCCGACATCGGCGCTGTGCTCCCGGCTATGGGTTACGGCGGCAAGCAGGTGAAAGACCTCGAAGCGACCATCGCCGCGACGCCCTGCGACGGCGTTATCATCGGTACCCCGATTGACTTGCGTCGAATCTGCAAAATCAAACAGAAGTCGACCCGCGTCGGCTACGACTTGCAGGAAATCGGCGAGCCGACTCTCAAGACGATTCTTACCGATTTCGTCGGCAAGTACAAGAAAGGCCGCAAGAAGTAATCCATGGGTAAGACTGCCGTTGTGGCTCTCGGCGGGAATGCAATCACCCGCAAAGAAGTCGAAGATACAATTGCCAATCAGTTCTCCAACACGCGCGGCTCGCTGCACGGGCTGATGGAGCTGATTCGCCGCGACTACAAGATCGCCATAACGCACGGAAACGGTCCGCAGGTGGGTAACGCCATCCTGCGGGTCGAACTTGCGCGCGGCAAGGCACCGATCCTGCCGCTCGGAATATGCGTCGCCGATACCGAAGGCGGCATGGGCTACATGATTGGCCAGAGCCTGTTCAATCGTCTCCACCGCGACGGCATCAAACGCGAGGTCGTTACCATCATCACGCAAATCGAGGTCGACCAGCACGACCCGGAACTTAATAATCCGACCAAGTACATCGGTCAGTTTTATTCCGAGCAAGAGGCCGTCCTTTTTCAGACAGAACGCGGCTGGACAATGAAAGAAGATTCGCACCGCGGCTGGCGTCGCGTCGTTGCCTCGCCAATTCCGCGGCGCATCGTCGAAGCCGGTATCATCAAGCGCCTGGTCAACGACGGCACTATTGTCATCGCAGCCGGCGGTGGTGGTATTCCGGTCTATGTCGAGAAAGACGGAACGCTCGAAGGCGTCGATGCTGTCATCGACAAAGACCGCGCTTCAGCGTTGTTGGCCCACGAAATTGGCGCCGAGATGCTGATTATCCTCACCGGCACCGAAAAAGTCGCGCTCAACTTCGGCAAGCCCGAACAACAGTTGCTCGACAAAATCACTACCAGTCAGGCCGAACAATACTTGCAGTCCGGCCATTTCCCGGCCGGCAGCATGGGACCCAAAATTGAAGCCGCAATCGCCTTCATCAAAATGGGCGGCGCGCGGGTAATTATCACATCAATCGAAAAGGCATCCGAGGCGGTATTTGGAAATGCTGGCACTGTCATCGAGCGTGGGTGAGGCCGATATGCAATTGGCGCCGGAAGTGGTTGAGGCGATCACGGCCAGGGGACAATTGTATGAAGTCGGCGGTACTGTCCGCGATGAAATCCTCGGCATGCGCAGCGAGTCCAAAGACGCAGATTTTCTCGTCACCGGAATTCCGTACCAGGAACTCGTCAGTCTCTTGCGCAAGCATGGCCGTGTCGATATCGTCGGCAAATCCTTCGGTGTAATCAAATTTTCCCCCGCCGGTGCGCACAACGACGCTTCGAACCAAATCGACTTCGCCCTCCCGCGTAAGGAATACTCAACCGGCGAAGGCCATCGCGATTTCGCCGTCGATTTTGATCACACTTTGCCCGTCGAAGATGATCTTCATCGCCGCGACTTCACGATCAACGCCATCGCCCGCAATGTCGCCACCGGCGAAATCGTCGACCCGCTCAATGGCCGCGAAGACATCAAGAATCGCCTGATCAGCTACACGTCGCCAAATAGCTTCCGGGAAGATCCCTTGCGCATGTTGCGCGCAATCCAATTCGCAGCTCGGCTTGGTTTCAAGATCGAAGAAAAAACTTATCGCTCCCTTTGCGACAATGTCAAACTGATTGAAACCGTCTCGCCGGAGCGCATCGCCGAAGAACTGAACAAACTTCTCGTCAAGGCCGACAAACCTTCGATTGGCTTCAAACTGATGCAATCAAGCGGCATGCTCTCTTACGTCCTGCCGGAACTGCAGAATACAGTCGGTGTCGATCAACCCGGTCCTTATCACGCCTGGCCCGTCTTCGAACACACCATTTACACCGTCGACGCCGCTCCGAAACGCTTGTTAGTGCGCATGGCCTGTTTGTTCCACGACGTCGCCAAGCCGCAAGCCAAGCGTCTTACCGACGAAGGCGGCGCTACCTTCTACGGTCACGAAACTTACGGCGCCCGACTCGGGCGCATCGCGCTCGAACGCCTGCGCTACTCGAACGATTTCATTGCTGATGTCGTCACCTTGGTCGATCGCCACATGTTTACAACTGATGTCAGTGACAAGGGTCTCCGCCGTCTAATTCGCAAGACCGGACTTGATCTGATTTATGATCTGCTCGATCTTCGCCGTGCCGATGTCGTCGGACAGGGCAAGGGCGGTACCACTGCCGATGTCGACGAACTCGAACAGCGCATTCGCGAGGAAATCGCCAAGAAACCGCCGTTTGGCTTGGGCGATCTCGCCATCAACGGCAACGACATCATGCGCGAGTTCAATCTCGCACCTGGCCCCGAGGTTGGCGCCGTGCTGAATTACCTGCTCGAAATCGTACTGGACTATCCTGATAAAAACGACTACGAAACACTTAAGACTGAAGCTAAGAATTATTTTCGCAACTCAACTCATGAAGGGTTGAAGGAGTCATAGATGAAGATACATGAGTATCAAGCCAAAGAAATCTTTGCCACTTTCGGTATTCCCGTACCGCGCGGCAAAATGGCAACGACCGCTGAAGAAGCCCGCACCATCGCAACCGACTACGGACGTCCGGTCATGGTCAAGGCGCAGGTCCACGTCGGTGGACGCGGCAAAGCCGGTGGTATCAAGTATTCCAAGAATGCCGACGAAGCTTTCGAAAACGCCCAGAAAATTCTCGGCATGGACATCAAAGGTCTTACCGTCCGTCGCATCCTCGTGACGGAAGCATCCGATATCGCCCATGAAGTCTACTGCGGTATCATCATCGACCGCGCCGCCAAGAAACCGGTGATCATGGTATCAGCCGAAGGCGGCATCGATATCGAAGAAGTCGCTGCCAAGACCCCAGAAAAAATCCACAAACTCCACGTCGATCCGATCCTCGGTATTCAGGGCTATCAGGCGCGCGAATTGGCGTACAAAGTCTATTCCGATCCGAACACTGCCAATCAAGCTGCCAAGATCATCCAGAAGCTCTATCGCTGCTTCATGGAAAGCGACTGCACCTTGGCAGAAATCAATCCGCTGGTGACAACGCCTTCCGGCGAAGTCATTGCTCTCGACGCCAAAATCAACATCGACGACAACGCGCTCTATCGTCACAAAGACTTCGAAGG
>CAZIBI010000024.1:52107-60764 GCA_964537215.1 uncultured Ignavibacteria bacterium
ACGCCAAAATCAACATCGACGACAACGCGCTCTATCGTCACAAAGACTTCGAAGGTCTGCGCGATGTTGCTCCGGCCGAGGAAGCCGAGAACGAAGCCCGTGAAAAAGGCCTCTCCTTCGTCGGCTTGCACGGCAACATCGGCTGCGTTGTCAACGGCGCCGGACTGGCGATGGCGACCATGGATCTTGTCAAGCATTACGGTGGCGAGCCGGCTAACTTCCTCGATATCGGCGGCTCTTCGAATCCGGACAAGGTCGTCACCGCCATGCGCATCATCCTGCGCGATCCCAACGTGAAAGCAATTCTCTTCAATATCTTCGGCGGCATTACCCGCTGCGACGACGTCGCTACCGGCATCGTCAAGGCCGTTGCCGAGTTCAAACCGAAAGTTCCGATCGTGGTTCGCCTAACCGGAACCAACGAAGAACAAGCTCGTGTCATCCTGGCGGAATCGAACTTGCCCGCTGCAGAAACAATGGATGGCGTAGTCATGAAGGCAATTGAACTCGCGAATGTGGCGTAACCGGGAAAGGATAAGACAATGGGAATTTTTGTAGATAAGAAAACCAAGGTAGTGGTTCAAGGCATTACTGGCCGCGATGGTTCTTTCCATACGCGTCAAATGAAAGAATACGGCACAAACGTCGTCGCTGGAGTTACTCCGGGCAAGGGCGGCACTGGCTTCGAAGGCATCCCGATTTTCAATACCGTCGCGGAAGCTGTCAAGAAGACCGGCGCCAATACGTCAGTCATCTACGTTCCGGCATCATTTGCGGCAGACGCAATTCTCGAAGCCGCCGACGCCGGCGTCGAGCTGGTCGTTTGTATCAGCGAAGGCGTTCCCGCCAACGATATGCTCAAGGTTTACAATTACCTCAAGGCCAAGGGCGTCCGCCTGATCGGCCCCAACTGCCCGGGCATCATCACTCCCGGCGTCACCAAAGTCGGCATCATGCCGGGCCACATCCACAAGAAGGGCAATGTCGGCCTCGTCTCGCGCTCGGGCACGTTGACTTACGAAATCGTTTACAACCTGACCGTTCGCAAAATCGGCCAGTCGTCATGCATCGGCATTGGCGGCGACCCGATTATCGGCACCAATTTCATCGATTGTCTCGCGGCATTTCAAGCTGATCCGCAAACTACGGCCATTGTGCTCGTGGGCGAAATCGGCGGCTCCGATGAAGAGGAAGCTGCGAAGTTCATCAAGAAATTCGTCACCAAGCCTGTCGTCGCCTTTATCGCCGGCCTGACGGCGCCCGCTGACAAGCGCATGGGCCACGCCGGAGCTATCATCTCCGGTGGTACCGGAACCGCCAACGAAAAGATCAAGGCTTTCCAAGCTGTCGGCGTTCCAGTCGCAAAAACTCCGAGCGAAGTCGGCGCTTTGATCGAACAGAAACTCAAAGCGGCCGATTCCAAGCCGAAAACCAAAACCGCTGCCAAGCCTGCCAAGAAGGCCGCGGCCAAAAAACCGGCAAAGAAAGCGGCTCCGAAGAAATCCGCCAAAAAGCCGGGAAAGAAAGCTGTCGTCAAGAAAGTCAAGGCGGCGGTCAAAAAAGTCAAAGTGCTGAAAGCCGCAAAGAGTAAGACCGCGGCAAAAGCCAAAGCCAAAAGAAAGTAATCTGCTCCACAAGCAAGAGTAGGAGATTGAAGCAATGACAGAGACAACCGGCGGAACAGAAAAGGAACCGACCGAATCAGTCGTCGGCAGCGGACGCGATCCGCTGACCATCTACATGCACTGGTGCAAGGCCTGCGGCATTTGCATCAGCTTCTGTCCGCACAAGGTTTTTACGTCTGATCGCGACGGCAAACCAATCATCACGCATCCCGACAAGTGCACCCAATGCGCGATCTGCTGGCTGCATTGTCCCGATCTAGCCATCGTCTCGAATGAGAAGTAGGAGGAAGAATGGCTGACGTAAGACTAATCCAGGGTAATGAGGCAGTTGTTGAAGGAGCGATGCTGGGAGGACTGACATTTTTCGCCGGTTACCCGATTACTCCTTCCACCGAAGTCGCCGAAGGCCTCGCCCGCAAGCTCCCCAAGGTCGGCGGCAAATTCATTCAGATGGAAGATGAAATCGCTTCGATGGCGGCAATCATCGGCGCATCCTGCGCCGGCTCAAAGTCAATGACCGCCACTTCCGGACCGGGATTTTCGCTGATGCAAGAAAACCTCGGCTACGCGTATATCGCTGAAGTTCCCTGCGTTATTGTCAATGTCCAGCGCGGCGGACCGTCGACGGGTCTTCCGACCAAGGTCGCCCAAGCCGACACGATGCAAGCCCGTTGGGGCACGCACGGTGATTATGTCGCAATTGCACTGGCGCCGCAGTCCGTGGAAGAGACAATCAAGCTCACCATTCGCGCGATGAATCTCTCCGAAGAATATCGGACTCCCGTCATTCTCTTGTTGGACGAAGTCCTCGGACACATGCGCGAAAAAGTCGTCATGCCCGAGCCCGGTTCATTCAAAATCGTAAATCGTACGAAACCGACTGTACCCGCAAATTGGTACAAGCATTTCGAAATTACGCCGAGCTTCAAATCGCCGATGGCTTCATTTGGCGAAGGTTACCGTTTCCATGTTACGGGTTTGACTCACAACGAGGAGGGATTCCCGACCGGCGACGCCAAGGTCATCCACGACAAACTCTTCAAGCTGCAGAACAAGATCATGCGCTATGTCGACGACATCTGCGAAGTCGAAACTGACGGCATGGAAGATGCCCACGTTGCGGTCGTCGCCTATGGCAACGTCGCGCGTGCCGCCAAACAGGCAATCCAAATGGCGCGCCATCGCCGCATGAAAGTCGGACAAGTCCGCCCGATTACCATCTGGCCGACGCACGACAAAAAATACGCCGAGATCTTCGGATCGAAGAGCCTCGAAGTTATTATCGTCGCCGAACTGAACCAGGGACAATACGTCACCGAAATTCAGCGCGTCGCTCCCAAGCATGTCAAAGTCGTCTCGCTGTGCCGCTACGACGCCGAATTGATTACTCCCGAACAAATCCTTAATAAGATTAAGGAGGTTAGGTAAAATGCTGCAGAAATCTGATGTTATTCATAGTTACCTGCGCCCCAAAAAGGCCTTTCCCAATGTCTGGTGTCCCGGCTGCGGTATCGGCATCGTCATGGGGTCGCTCGTTCGGGCAATCGACAAGTTGCAGATCGCACGCGATGACATAACGCTTGTGTCCGGTATCGGCTGCTCTTCACGCCTGCCGGTCTATCTTGACTTTAATACTCTGCACACGACGCATGGCCGCGCTCTCGCATTCGCAACCGGCGTTAAACTTGCCAAACCGAAAATGAAAGTCATCGTCATTACCGGCGACGGCGATTGTCTTGCTATCGGCGGCAATCACTTTATCCATGCCGCTCGCCGCAATATCGATATCACCACAATCTTGATCAATAATATGATCTACGGCATGACCGGCGGACAATTCTCGCCGACAACTCCAGCCGATTCCTATGCGACAACTTCGCCCTACGGCAACAAGGAAAATCAATTTGATATTCCCAAACTCGCTATGGCTGCCGGAGCATCATACGTCGCCCGCGGTACGGTCTATCATGTCAATCAACTCGATGAACTGATCACCGAAGCCATCACCAAGAAGGGCTTCTCTGTCGTCGAAGCGTTTTCAAACTGCCATACATACTATGGCCGTCTCAACCGCGCCGGCGATGCCGTCAAGATGATTGAAGACATGAAGAAAAATGTCATCCCGCTCAAGGCTGCTGCGAAAATGCCGCCGGAGAAACTCGAAGGCAAAATGCTCACCGGAGTCTTTGCCGATGTCGAAAAGGATGAATACTGTGACCGCTACGATCAACTTATCGAAAGCTTGAAAGGGAAGTAGCCATGACGACTAAAGCAAAAGCCAAACAGGCGCACGAACCGGCTGACTCCCCCCAAGTTTTCGACCGTTTCGAAATTCGCCTCTCCGGATCCGGCGGTCAGGGACTCGTCCTCGCCGGTGTTATCATCGCCGAAGCAGTCTCAACGCTCGACGGCAAAAACGTCGTCCAGACGCAGTCATACGGCCCCGAAGCACGCGGCGGTGCATCCCGCACTGACCTCGTTGTTTCTGCCGGCGAAATATTCTATCCCAAACCGATGGCGCTCGACCTGCTCTTGGCCATGACGCAAGAGTCTTGCGATCTGTACCATCATGCCCTGAAAGACAATGGCATCCTCATCTACGACAGCCACCTGGTCACGCAGGTGCCGTTCGCACGCGCTGTTGGCATTCCGTTTAGCCAGCTTGCGCGCCACGAAATCGGGCTGCCGATGGTCGCCAACGTCATCTCCCTCGGCGCTATCTGTGCCATCACCAAGATCGTCAGCGAAGACGCTCTAACAAAGATCGTAACCAAGCGCTCCCCGCGCGGTACTGAAGAAAAAAACATGCAGGCTTTGCAGCTCGGTCTCAAAGTCGGCAAAGAAGCTATGGAAGGATCCAAACTGTGATTGAACGCACTTTATTGATGATTAAACCCGACGCAGTCCAACGCAATCTGATCGGAAAAATCACCGACCGCTTGGAGACCGCCGGGTTCAAAGTCGTCGAACTTAAAATGGTTCACTTGACCGATGCCAAAGCGCGCGAATTTTACAAGGTCCACGAGGGCCGGCCGTTCCTCGACGAACTCGTCGAGTTCATGTCGTCCTCGCCGATTGTCGCGATGGCGCTCGAACGCGAAAATGCCGTCGCTGCTCTACGTGAGTTGATCGGCGCCACCGACCCGAAAAAAGCGGCAGTCGGAACGATCCGCCAAAACTTCGCGCTCGATGTCGGCAAAAACTCGGTGCACGCTTCCGACAGCGTCGAAAACGCCGCCGTCGAAATCAAGTTCCACTTCGGGAAGTAGTGGAATCGCGGCGACACGGCAGCGCCGCATTGTCCGAAAAATGTTAGTCGATTTGCCGCTGCGCGATAATTCCGGCGGCGATTCGCTGAGGTGAAATTGAAAATACCAGTTTGGTATTCCGATCGCAATGTCGATATTACGCTCCCCGATGGGGCAATTGTCGACCTATTTGATCTACCGGCGCACAGGCTTTCGCCGGTTCCTTCCGACCACTGGGTTAATCGCCACCGCGCTCCGGAAACACTCTGCGATTTCATTGCCGCCAGCCGGCGCCTCCTGATCGTCGTCAATGACCGCTACCGTCCGACGCCGACCGCGCAAATTCTTCGCTCGCTGGAAAGCGCCATCGATTTTGCATCGACCAGGATTCTGGTCGCCACCGGTCTCCATCCGGCAACCTCTTCCGTCGACAACAAATTTCAGTTCGGCGTGCTGGCAGACAAGGTCGCATCGATCTTGCACATACACGACGCCGCCGATGAAAACCATCTTACGGCTTTCGGTTCAGGCGACAAAGCCGTCCGCCTCAACAGTCTCTTCGCCTGGTGCGATTCCATTCTGACTGTCGGTTCAGTCGAGCCGCATTATTTCGCTGGTTTCACCGGCGGTCGCAAAATCATTCTACCCGGATGCGCTTCCTTCGCAGACGTCGAAATGAATCATGCCCACGCAGTCTCCGCCGCCAGCCAACCGTTGGCGCGTCAAGGCAACCCGGTCTATGACGACATTCAGACTCGCACAGCGGCGCTTGACGAAATCCCGCGACAATCTATTCAGGTCGTCTGTGACCACGACCAAAATATCTATTTCGCCGCCAGCGGCGACTGGGATGAGTCATTCAACCTGGCCTGCGACTTCGTCATAGCCAATTATTCCCGCGCGGTTTCAGGAAAGTACGACCTCGTCATTAGCGTCGTTTATCCGCCGCTCGACCGGAACCTCTACCAACTGCAGAAATCGTACGAGAATGTCCAATCTTCAGTGCGTGACGGCGGCACTATCCTTCTAATCTCCGCTTGTCGCGACGGGATCGGCGACGAACGCTTCCTGAAAATCGCTGCCGAATTCGCTTCAGCCGGTGTTTCGGCCTTCGAAAACAATGCAAAATTGATTATGGGCATCCACAAAGTCGCTCGCACAATCACCCTTGCCAAGCGGGTCGATCTTGTGCTATGCTCTACGCTGGATGCGTCGCTGCTGCAGCATCTGCCCATCGCGGCTCACAACCAACTGCAGGCGACTATTGATGAGTTGATCAGCAAATATGGAAATAAATGCAAAATCGCGGTCGTGCTTGATGCCGCTTCGCAGGTGCTCTATCATCACGCAGCTTAAGCACGACATTATTTTTCTTGGAGGATGTTATGAGAAAAAAAGTATCGGTCATTGGTGCAGGTAACGTCGGAGCCGCAGTTGCTCAATATCTCGCCGAAGACAACGTTTGCGACATTACAATCTTCGATGTCGTCGAAGGCCTGCCGCAAGGCAAAGCCCTCGATCTGCTACAGGCAGGTCCTGTGCGCGGCTATGATGTCAGCATCCGCGGCACCAACGATTTTTCTGAACTGAAAGGCTCGGACATCGTCGTTCATACCGCCGGTCTGGCCCGAAAACCCGGCATGTCTCGCGAAGACCTGCTGACCAAGAACGCCGAAATTATCGGCTCGGTTGCCAAGTCGGTCAAAGAGCACGCTGAGCACGCCATGATTATCATGGTCGCCAATCCGCTAGACCTGATGACCTTCCACGCCTACAAAATCACCGGTTTTCCGTCCAACCGTGTTTTCGGTCAGGCAGGAATTCTCGATTCGATCCGCTTCCGCACCTTCGTCGGTCTCGAGCTCGGCGTTGCCCAAACCGAAACCGAAGCCATGGTCCTCGGCGGTCACGGCGACACGATGGTCCCGCTTCCGCGCTACACCACGGTAGCTGGCGTGCCGATCACCGAACTCATGCCGAAAGATCGCATCGACGCGCTAAGCAAGCGTACGATTGATGGCGGCGCTGAAATCGTCGCTCTGCTCAAGACCGGTTCAGCTTACTACGCCCCGGCCGCAGCCTCGGTCGAAATGGTGAAAGCCGTCTTGTTCGATTCCAAGAAGGTCTTCCCGTGCTCGGCTCATCTGACCGGCCAGTACGGTATCAAGGATATCTACATCGGCGTTCCGGTCGTCCTTGGCGCCGGTGGTGTCGAGAAGATTTACGAACTTAAGCTTGAAGCCGCCGAATTGGCAGCTCTGCAAAAGTCTGCAGCAACTTACAAGGACCATCTCAAGGTCCTCGGCTACTAATTTTCGAATTCAATTTTCGAACCCCAGTTTTTCCCCTCTCCCGTTTCGGGAGAGGGGTAGGGGTGAGGGCGCTTCATATTCGTATCCTGCACACTCCACCCACAAACTTCTTGCTTCCCGACTGCACAAAGCCAATACTTAATCGTCGGTGTTCATGTCGATATTAAAGAAAGGCAGGAATATGAATAAGATACTGGCGCTCGTAGTGTTCAGTCTATTGATCGCGTCGTGTTCCAATGACAATGATAATATTGTAAATCCTCCAGCCCGATTCGCAGTCAAAATCACTGACCCCGCAGGAATTGCTGTTCCTAATGTTCGGCTTGTTGGCGGCATTGACTGGACATCCTATGCGCTCACGACCGACTCAAACGGAATAGCACAAATGCCCTCCAGCGCGAAACGTCAACGGACTACAGTCTCGGCTGACAATTTCGTTCCAATGATCATCTATTCTTTGGAGCCGCAGACGTACATAATTCAGCCGACTCCTAAGCGCTTAATCGCGATCGGCGAAGTGCAAGGCAACGCAATAATCTTTGATAACAGCCAGATTATCACTGTTGACTATGGCGGGCGACTGCGAGTCTACAACTTCAGTGATGAGCAGGTCACCTTGCAGTCGGAATCGCAAGTTGCGTCGACTGCCAAAAAGACGGTCGTCAAGGGCGACACCCTCTGGATCAGCACGCACGAATCAGGAATCTACGCTCATTCAATTTCAAACCCCGCCCAGCCAATAGAGCTATTGCATCTTGACATCGCCGGCTATTTGGGGCCGTTCGATGTCAAAGACTCGCTCATCGTTGTCGCGTCACCCTATGATCCCGGCTCTATCAAAAGTTACATCTGGACCGCTTCAAGTGAATATCGCTTGATCTCGGAGCTTAGGGAGTTCTTTGTCACGGATATGCAATTTGTTGACGACGCACTGGTGATCTTGGGCAACCGAAACGATCTCCCGACGATTTTCGATTTTTCCGATCCGTTCAATCCCAAGTTCGTTTTTCGCGGGTATTCGTTTGAAGTCGAATCTGGCCTCTTTGCGCAATCTGATGTGCTTCTGAAGGGAACATATGCAAATGCGCTCGGATACCGCGAGTACCAGCTCGTTAGTCTCGCTGATCCGTTTTCGCCGGTTCGCTCCAATACTTTCCCTGTGGAAGGTACTATTGGCCGCATCTTTTCGATTTCATCAGCGGTAGGTTCTCCATATTTTGACAATAGCTCGGCCGCGATCTTTGAGCGGAATAATACCGGGAGATTTACGGCAGTAGCCGTCATGGCGGGTGCGGGATACGGAGGTAACGGCGGTGCAAGACCGCCATATTACATACTCGCAGGCAGGCTCGTCAAAGTTGTCAACAGGCAGTGACAGGTGGGAATCAAGGCTCAAGCCCGGGCTTTATGCGCGGCAACAATTTATTCCTTGACACTACCCCAACACTCACCTAACTTGGCTCAAATTTCAT
>CAZIBI010000025.1:0-3154 GCA_964537215.1 uncultured Ignavibacteria bacterium
GGCGAAAATTTCTGTTGACATCACCATGCGATTATGTTAAGGTGGCGATTCAGATTTTCGTAATTTCGGATGGTAGAAAGATCATTCGAACATCAATTCGCGCAACGCGATACTTGGCTGTGGATAATGGGAGTTTTTGACAAACAAGGAGAAGCTATGAAGAGAATCAGCCTATGGCTGTTTGCAGCAACTGTCCTTCTTTTCGCCTCGGGTGCGCAGGTTGTTGCGGCTGAAACCACTGTCGGGGCAGAGATTCATGCCCAGTGGCTGCTTCATCTCAATGATCAGGGCTTAGGTAAGAATTTCAACTATTTTAACATTCATCGCGGCCAGCTTATCGTTGATCATTCATTCAGCGAGAAGTACTCCGCCAAAATCGTTGTCGAATCTTACACCAACGGTCTTTCGGTAAATGAAGGCTGGAGCACAAGGCTTCGTTTGGCCTATTTGCAGGCAAACACCGTCCTGCCGTACACGAACATTCGTTTCGGTATGCAGAACAATCTCTGGAATGAAAAAGTCGAAGGCGTCTGGGGATTGCGTTTCGTTGATGCCGTTTCGCTCTACAAGCTCGGCTACGTCGACCAAGCTGATCTGGGTGTAAGCCTTATCGGCAATTGCCCGGGCGGCTACGGTATTTTGGCGATTCAGTTGGTCAACGGCGGCGGCTATCATGAATCCGAGATCAACAAGTACAAAGACTGCATTATTTACGGCGAATTCCATCCGTTCCCGAAGAACGCTGACTGGAGTGAAGTGGCACTTCTCGTCGAATCCTATACCGGTTATCCGAATATCGAAGACGGCTCGCAAGGCGCCAGTTTCTCGGAAAACACGATGAAAAACCGCCTTCAGGGCGGCGCGGTTGTGAAATACCGCAAGTGGCTCACGGCGTTTGGCGAATACTTCGTCACGCGCGACGATGCCAACTGGAACAACAGCACGGCGGATGAGTTTGTCGATGAAGCCAACGGCTTCTCGGTGTTTGGCCGCCTTTATGTTGCCACGACCGAGAAGTGGCTGTCCCGCGTTTCGATCTTCGGCAAATATGAACGCGTCGACAAGAACAAGAACGCGGAAAATCCGCTGGTAAAAGATAACGGCGATGCCCGCTATCTAGTCGCAGGTTTGAGCTACGAGCCGGTCGACAATTATGAATTGGCCGTCGTGGTCAAGCGTGACACAGTCAGCGAATTGGTGAACAATGTTCGTATCGAAGAGGTCGAATCGAACAGCCTGATGTTCACGATGCGCGCGTACATCAAGTAGTCAATTCAGGATTATTGAATTACAAACCCGGCCCAGTGATGGGTCGGGTTTTTTTGTTGCCTGCGATGAGGCGGAAAACAACACTATGTCGGGTTTCTCGTTCCGCTCGGCGCTCCACTCGGAACCCGACCTACAAGTGGCGCCTTCAAGAATCGAGCTTGTCTGGCTAGGGCATCTCGCTTAAGTTACGGAGCCAAATTAGATCAATCGCAAATGCACATATCGATTGGAATACTGCCATGAGACTTAGCACACTACTCAAGATAACACTCGTCTTCGCCGCCGCGCTTATGCCCGGATGGGCAACTGCCGGAGAAATTCTGTATGCACGGTATCCGGCGCTGTCGCCGGATGGTAGGACGATAGCGTTTACTTATCGCGGCGATATTTGGTCGGTGCCGGCTTCCGGCGGCGAAGCTGTGCGATTGACCGTTCACGAAGCCGAGGATATCCAACCGCACTATTCGCCAGACGGCAAGTGGCTGATGTTTAGTTCGCGGCGCTTTGACAACTACGATGTCTTCATCATGCCGGCCGGCGGCGGTGAAGCGCGACAATTGACGGTTAATACTGCCGACGACTACGGCACCGGCTGGTTTCCGCGCAGCGACAGCGTGGTCTTTTACTCCGAACGCGACAGCCGCAGCGATATTTTCAAAGTCGCGGTGGCCGGCGGCACGGCAATCAAGTTGACCGGCGACTATTTCGAGCGCGAGTTTGACGGGAAAATTTCGCCCGACGGCCGCTATATGATATTCAACAACGGATCGGGGATTTCACGATGGTGGCGCCGCGACCTGCGCACCGCCGAGAATTCAGATATCTTTCTGCAAGACCGGAGCAACAAGCAATTCAGTTCCATCCGTCTGACCAATCACCCGACGCATGAGATCTGGCCGGTGCTGAACCAGGCGCGCAGCGAGGTGTACTATGTTGCGAACTACGACGATAGCTGGGCACAGATTTACAAGATACCAATGAACGGCGGCGAACCGGCGGCGCTGACAAGTTTCAAGGATGACGGCGTGCAGTGGTTGAACGCGACGCCGGACGGATCGCTGCTCGTGTTTGAGCAGGGATTCAGAGTTTGGACGCTCGACCCGGCCAGCGGCAAGAGCAGCGAAGTGCGAATCAGCACCGACACCGACGAACGCCAAAACATCGCGATGCGCAAACTGCTCGATGGACCGATTCAGTGGTATGACGTATCGCCTGACAACAAGAAGATTGCCGTAGTGATGCAGGGCGAGGTGTTTGTCATTCCGGCAGAAGACGCCGTCGAAGCTCGGCGCATCTCGGCGACACCGGCGCGGGAGCATCATGTCGTCTGGGGCGCTGATTCCAAGACGCTGTTCTATTGCTCCGACCGCGACGGCGACTATGCGATTTACTCCGCCGACGCGACGAATGGAAGTGAGAAGCGGCTGACAAAATCCAGTGAAGCGGAAATGAAACCGCTGCCTTCACCGGACGGCAAGTACTTGGCGTTCTTTCGCGGGCTCGACAAAATTGTTCGCTATGAAATTGCTACCGGGCAAGAGACCGTTTGGATTAAGGGAGGACTTCACGACTACGCGATAGAGGAAGTGACAGAGTTCGCTTGGTCGAGCGATTCCAAGTGGTTGGTTTATTCGATGATCGGTCCGACCTACGAGTCAGATATCTGGCTAGCATCGCTTGATGGACAACAGAAAAATATTTCGAGATTCGCGGGCTACAATTATCGGCCGAAATTCTCTGCGGACGGCAAGATGGTCTATTTTACTGGGACGTTTTACGACCGGACAGAGACCTTCAAGGTAGATCTGACCGAAAAGCCGTTTGAGTTTTTTGAGTCGTCGCTTGACAGTCTCTTCATGGGCAAGGCGGAGAAAGATACCGTCAA
>CAZIBI010000025.1:3254-58551 GCA_964537215.1 uncultured Ignavibacteria bacterium
TTGAGTCGTCGCTTGACAGTCTCTTCATGGGCAAGGCGGAGAAAGATACCGTCAAGGCGAAAGGGGATAAAGAGAAGAAGAAAAGCGAACTCACGATTGATTTCAACGCAATCGAGAAACGCCGTAAGCGGGCGTTTCGCTTGTCAGGCGACAATCACTGGCCGGTACTGACGCAGGACGGAAGGAAGTTCTTCTTCGTCGCATCACTATTGGGAAAGTCGGAGATCTGGTCGGTGGTTGCCGAGGATGAATCTGAACTCAAGCAACTCACAAGCTCGGGGAAGGCGAAATCGCAGCTTGAGATCAGCGCCGACGGCAAGAAACTGTATTTCCTTGATGACGGCAAACTCAAGAGCTTGACCGTATCCGATGGCAAGTCGGAGTCGATTGCCTTCAAGGCGGCAACCGACTTTGATGCACTCGCCAATTACCGGCAGAAGTTTTTCGAGGGTTGGCGCATGCTGAAGAACTATTTCTACGATCCGACGTTTCGCGGAATCGATTGGCAGGCAACGCGTGACAAGTATGAGCCGGTGCTGCCCAGTATTCGCACCGATGAAGAATTTCGCAATTTGATGACCGAGCTGATGGGGGAATTGCGCGGTTCGCACATGGATTATGTTCTGGTCGAATCGAAACCGGCGGAGACGATTGTGTCGGCTGGAATCGGTATCGATTTCGATTTTGATGCCATCGACAAGGGCGAGGGTTTCCGCGCGCAGTATGTTCTTCCTCTGTCGCCGGCTGCACTCGCAGGAGTTAGGACGGGGCAGTATGTGATCGCGATCAACAAGACGAAGCTGTCGCGCGAAAGCGACTTCGATGAATTGCTGGCCGGGCAGGTCGGCAAACGGACGCTGCTGTCTGTTGCGGAGAGTCCCAGCGGCGCGGCACGCGAACTGGAAGTCAAGCCGGTGGCGCAGTCGGCGATTGACGCCTTGCGCTATCAGGACTGGGTTGAGCAGCGACGGCGCATGGTCGACTCGCTGTCCAACGGGCGGATCGCGTACCTGCATATTCGCGCGATGAATCAACCCTCGCTGGACTTATTCAAAGAGCAACTCGTGTCAATTGCCGAGGCGAAGGAGGCGATGATCGTCGACGTGCGCGAAAATGGCGGCGGTTCTACGGCGGTGCATATACTTGGAATGCTTGACCGCATTCCGTGGTTGATGCGTAGTTTCCGTAATTTCGCCACAGTATCGGAAAACAAATACCGCTCAAAGGCGTTCGAGCGGCCGCTGGCGTGTTTGATCAACGGTTACTCCGGATCTAACGCAGAGATCTTCGCCGAGGGTTTCCGCATCCATCAACTCGGGCCAATTATCGGCACACCGACTGGCGGCGCCGTAATTGGCACAGCAGAGTATTATTTAATCGATGGTTCGCGAATCCGGCGCCCCTCGTGGGGAGCCTATACACTGGACAAAGAGGATATCGACTTGAAGCCGCGCCAACCGGATGTATTCGTGGAGAATCTTCCGGATGACGTTCAAATGGGCCGCGACGCGCAATTGCGGCAGGCGGTGATCGAGTTAATGAAGAAGTTAAAGTAGATTCAGACGCGGCGGGCGTGGACAACCGGCGCGCGATGCGCGCCAATTAGGCACTTGGCAATGCCATTGACAAAATGGAATGATCGTGCTATATTTGGAGTTGTAAATGATCTCCAGCTACGGGGGTAGCATGATTCACAGAATATTCCTATCGCTAATTCTTGCAATTCTGATTGCCGCGCTATTTGGTTGCACCGAACATGTCACCGAAGACCAACCGGTAGCGATCGGCAACAAACTCACCACGACGCCGCAGATTCTCCGCGGACTGAACTGGACGCAGCAGTTTTCAATCTCACATGGCGTTGCCGGACGCAGCTACAACTGGCAGGCAATTTTCACCAATCGCGACCCGGAAGGTTTATTCGACATCGACTCGACCGGCTTGTTCAAGTTCGCGCCCGCATTGGGCGACAGCGACAAGCAGTTCGGATTTCGCATCGTGCTTAGCGACGGCTCCGGTATTGTTGATAATTATGACTTTGCAGTAGCTGTGATGCGGGACGCTCCACTTGTATTGTCCATAGAGCGGACGCATAACACGCTGCAGGGACTTACCGAATACGTTTCCATTCGGAAACTCATGGGAAGCCAGCCGATTGGGCGGATCGAATGTTCGATCGTGTTCGATTCGATTGCGCTGCAATTTGAGTCAGTAGAGATGGGAAGCGGGATTTCGGCGGGTGGATGCAATTGGGACCGGATTGAATATTCGCTGGAGGCGCTACCGGACGGATCACCTGACTCGCTATTTATGCTACGTTTGACGGCGATTGCTGATGATCCAATAATGGTCGGCGGACCGTCGTGTGTGACGCTTCCGGACGGAGCAGAGATTCTTGTGATTAGATTGAAGGTCTCCAATTATCAACACTATTACTGCACGATGCTGCCGCTGCGCTTTGTCTGGACCGGGTGCCAGCAAAACGCGGTGTATTCACCCAGCGGCGATACAGTGTACTTGCCGGGCGAGGTTAATGATTTTGAGTGGGATGGCGATTTGGGGAATTACTCGTATCGATTGACGGGAATGGACTGCGACTCGAGTTACGGCTATGCTTTGGGCGGCGACTGCGACAAGTTTATTCGGGATTGCGCGCCGCTGACCGAGGTTAGGAGTTTGGTGTTGTGGAACGGCGGGATTGAGACTGTTTGTGCGGATTCGATTGATGTGCCGCATGGGCTGTGCCTGTGGGACTTCAACGTTGGTTGGGAATTCCCGGAATACGCTCGCTACACTGCGATGATGCAGTTCATACAAGAGTATATTCTCGAAGGTGCCAGCGCGTTGGAGGGAATAACGAACTACTGCATTTCCAGAACTGATGTCAACCAAGACAAAGTGCCGCTGACTGTAGCCGACCTGGTGTATGCGGAGAGAATCATAGTAGGCGACGCTCTGCCATTTGTGCGGTTAGCGCCTTACAGCTCAAGTGCAACGTTTGAATATCAGAATCGATCTGTCTCTTTCGCGTCGGGTGACAGCATAGCTGCAGTTGCATTGACGTTCATCGCCGACTCGTCAGTTTCGGTGGTAAACAATTCGAGCCTTACGATGTTGACGGCATATCACGACGGCGAAAGGCGGGTACTGCTCTATTCCGGTCTCGAGAACTTGGCGAATTCCATTCCGCCGGGAGAGCATGAACTGGTGACGGTATCCGGCGATGCAATATTGAGCGAAGTTGCGGTGTCGGATTATTCCGGCAACATGTTGCTGGCGCTGTATAACAAGAAATGACAGTCTTATTTCGATTCTTTGCGGCGGCGCTATTGGTGTTGGTTGCGGCGACAACTGCGCGGGGGAACCGGATAGTCGCGGTCGAGCCGGATACTGCCGCTGCGCAGCCCAATGTGACTTTCGTAAAGAACTTTTCCTTTGTTCTGTCTGATTTTCGTCTCCCGCTGAAGTGGTCGGTGCGCGCTGTCGGAATATCACCATATGGGAGATTCGAAATGCCGGAGTCTTTCACTGGCAGGTTTATTTTTACTCCCTCAATTGCCGATTCGGGCAATACGTACAGATTTCAACTCACCGTCAGCGATAACGACAATTCTGAAGTTGACACCGAGTTTCTTGTCACTGTAGGCCGAAGCATTCCGCCGGTCATCGAAATCGAGCAGACTCACAATACTTTTCAGGGAATGTGGGAATATGTATCGATCTCAAATCGAGGCGGTGAATTGGCGACTAGTTCCTTTAGAATTAGACTTTGTTACAATGGCGCTGCGCTTAGGTTCGACACATTGACTTTCTCTCCAAAACTTGCTGAATTTGGTTGGACGCATAAGTTCTCCAACGCATCATCGATAAGAATCGGCCCGCTCGGGCTGCAGGCTGCTGCCATCGAATTCGTAGCCTACTGTTCATCCAAGGATATGGCTCCTTTGCCAAACGGCGAGCTTTTCAACCTCAAGTTTCTTGTCAGCAATGACCGTACGCTCGAGTGTGAATTCATTCCGATTGATTTCGTCTGGACAGATTGCAGCGATAATGCGTTTACCAGCGCCAATTCCGACACGATCTTTTCAAGTTCAAAGGTAGTTTCCTATGATTGGAGTGTCGGTGCCGCCATTCTTCCGGGCGCAGAGTGTCAAAATCGAAACCCGGTTAGTTTCTCGGGACCGTGCCCGAACGGGTGCACGCGTAATCGCGGCTTAATCGACGTGCGCAACATCATTTTCAAGAACGGGGGTGTAGGCATTGTTTGTAGCGGCTGGGATTTTCATTCTAACGGCGACATCACTCTGAACGATATTCCCTACGAGATTGCCGACTTTGATTTGATGTCGCGTTGGCTTGTCTATGGTGACTCCGTGCTTGATGTTAATTCAATGTACCGACAGGCTCAAATCAACGCTTCCGACGCGAATCAGGATGGCGAAGTGCCGTCCGTTGCCGATCTGGTCTATCTTGCGCGAGTCATCGTCGGCGATGCGCTGCCGTTTCCAAAATTGCGGCCATATCAGCAAGGCGCCTTGGTTGAGAAACGCGACGACACGCTTTTCGTCGAGGCCTATGATAGCATCGGTGGAGTATTGATGTTGTTCAAGGCGGGCGACGAGACCGGTTTTGAGAATTTGACTGGAATTGAAATGATGGTTGGCCGGAAAGGGTCACTGACGACTGTGCTGCTCAAGCCGGCGATTGCGGATTTGCAGGGACACGTTCCGCCGGGGCGGACGGCGTTGGTGCGGGTTAAGGGGAAGTGCGAAATTCAGGATGTTGAAGTGTCTACCTACGATGGCAGCTGCATGAACGTGCGCAAGTAGGGATTGCCAGCTTGCCATTTTCTCTCGCGTAAAAGTCAAATGTGAATTAGTAGTGCACCGGGCAAGACCTGCCGCAACAGAAACGCCCTCACCCTCGTTCCCTCTCCCAACGGGAGAGGGAGGATAGCTATTGTCCGAGACGCGAGCTTCGCATGATTACATCGATGAGCAGATCTTGGGCGTCACACACGTACAGAGTTTGAACAAAAAAAACGGCCGCCATTTCTGGCGACCGTGATTTCAATATACATTAGGAAATTGAATTACTCGACTGTGACCGACTTGGCGAGGTTGCGCGGCTGGTCGACGTCGCAGTGGCGTTTGACCGCGATGTAGTATGCGAGCAACTGCAACGGAATGGCGGCGATAATCGGGTTCAGGATATACGGTACTTTCGGCAAGTAGATGACATGATTCGCGAGACGGGCGATTTCAGTGTCGCCTTCGGTCGCCAATGCAATGACGCGACCGGCGCGAGCTTTGACTTCCTGAATGTTCGAGAGGACTTTGTCATAAACTTGATCCTGCTGCGCCAATACAACCACGGGCATTTTTTCGTCGATCAGAGCGATCGGGCCGTGCTTCATTTCGGCAGCGGGATAACCCTCGGCGTGGATGTAGGAAATTTCTTTCAACTTGAGCGCGCCTTCGAGGGCAACCGGGAAATTGATACCGCGACCAAGATAGAGGAAGTTGTTGGTGCCGGCGTATTCTTCGGCGATGTCCTTAATCACTTGATCATTGGCGAGAACAGCTTCAACTTGATCGGGCAGGCGGTCGAGGGCGTCGATTAACTGGCGGCCTTTTTCCATCGACATGTTGCGCTGTCGGGCGAGCAAGATGGTCAACAACGCCAGGACGGTGACTTGCGATGTGAAGGCTTTCGTCGAGGCGACGCCGATTTCAGGACCGGCGTGCGTGTAGATGCCGCCATCCGTTTCGCGGGCGATAGTTGAACCGACGACGTTACAGATTCCGAAGACCGTTGCGCCTTTGCGTTTGGCTTCGCGGAGGGCGGCCAAAGTATCAGCCGTTTCGCCCGATTGGCTGATCACGAAGACCAGGGTGCCTTGATCGATAATCGGCGAACGATAGCGGAACTCGGAAGCATATTCGACTTCGACGGGGATGCGCGCGAATTCTTCGATCATGTATTCCCCGCAGAGCGCGGCGTGCCATGAGGTACCGCAGGCGGAGATGATGATGCGCTTGACGTTGAGAAGTTCTTCGTACTTCAATTTTAGGCCGCTCAAACGAGCAGTGCCTTCTTCATAATTTAGGCGGCCGCGCATCGAGTTGCGGATCGTCACCGGTTGCTCGAAGATTTCCTTGAGCATGAAGTGTTCGAATCCGCCTTTTTCGAGCTGATCGAGATCCCATTCAATGTCGTGGAATTTTGTCGGCACCGGGATATTGTCGATCGTTGAGATTTGCACGCCTTCGCGGGAAACGGTGGCAACTTCGCCTTCGCCGAGATAAACAACTTTCTTGGTGTACTCGAGCATGGCGGAGACGTCGGAGGCAATCAGGTTTTCCGAATCGCCAAGTCCGATACAGAGAGGCGATCCGTGGCGGGCTGCGACGATGACATCGGGCGCTGCGAGCGAAATGACGGCGATACCATAGGTACCTTCGACCTGCTTGATCGCGAGTTGGACGGCTTTGGTCAGATTGCCGTCGTAGTATTCTTCAATGAGATGCGCGATGACCTCGGTGTCGGTGTCGCTTTCGAAGTGATGACCGCGACGTTCGAGGAACGAGCGCAGCGTTTTGAAATTTTCAATGATGCCGTTATGCACGACGGCGATCTTGCCGGTGCAGTCGAGATGCGGATGCGCGTTGACGTCGTTGGGGACGCCGTGTGTCGCCCAGCGCGTGTGGCCGATGCCAGTCGTCGCGGAGAAGGATTTGCCCTCGAGGATTTCCTCGAGCACCTTGATCTTGCCGGCGGCTTTCTCGAATACCACCTGGCCGTTTTCGATGAGCGCCATTCCGGCAGAGTCATAGCCACGGTACTCAAGGCGCTTGAGTCCGTTCAGAAGGATCGGGCTGGCGGCGCGATCACCGATATAAGCAACTATTCCGCACATCTTAATTGCCTCTTATGAGAGTAGTGTCTTGTTTTCGAGTTCCAATGTTCAAATCGTCAGGATTTGCATATACCATTATACTCGTCTGGATAAATGTTGTACGAAAGTAGTTCCCGGATTTACACTGCGAATCTGGACCGCTCGAATTCTGCGAATTGAGCTCCAATAACTCCGCGAAATTGAGCCGTTGCCGACGACAATTCACACTTTTGTGAATCCTGATTCAATAGCTGCAAATTTCTGCACGACCGCCGGATAGACTAAGTCGTTCATTATCAGCATATTACGTGAGTACAAGATTCGGCACGAGATTTGAGGTATCACGTAATTCGTATGAAACGATGTTCGACTATACGATTGATGATCCTGGGTGTGCTGGCGATTTCACTTTTTGGCGGTCTAGCTACGCCGGAAAGCGCGATAGCGAGCAAGTATCCCAAGAACGGCGTATTCAAGCGCCTCCCGGACGCCAAGGACTACTGGTACTACATCGACAACAACAACTGGGAGATCAAGGCGCCGGACAAGTGGACGCACATGATGGGTTCGCTCGGATCGACTGCAGTATTGAGCCAGTTCATGAACAAGTACGCCGCCGGCGCACTGGTGATGACTTTCGGATTATTCAAAGAGTATGATGACGCCTACCGTGAAGGCTGGTCATATCGCGACATTATTGCCGACGCCGTGGGAATAACGGCTTCATTGACGGGGAACGAGCGATATCGACTCCTATGTGATTATGATAGCGAAAAGGTGATGCTCGTGATGAGCGTGACTCTTCGATAGGTGAGTCTAGCTTTGACGCCTAGAGGGTGTCGAAAATGAAATAGACTTCAAGAAACCTTTCAGAGGTTAGTGGGTGAGGCGGCTTTCGTTGCCGAGGCCGCCTCAAATTTTGACTGACGCAAGGTCTCCGATTGACGAGCAGCAGCCAAAATGGCAGAAAACTGTCACGGCAGCGTCAAAAAGGACTACGAAGGTCAAATATGAGAAAAATATCACTTGACCGAATGTTTAATCAGCCGTATTTTTTGTGAAACGTTTCACATTTCTTTGCAGGAATTACGTATAATCGGGAGTCTATGAGAGAGCGCAAAATTTCAGAATCGACAATTCACCGGCTGTCACATTATTACCGGGCCCTGAATATTCTTGAAAAAGAGCATTTCGAGACGATTTCCTCCAAAGAACTGGCGAAGCGCGAGAAGCTTACACCGGCGCAGGTGCGCAAAGACCTGTCGTTTTTCGGGTCATTCGGGACAAGAGGTCTCGGATATCCGGTCAAGGAACTGAAGGGTAGAATTGCCAAGATTCTGGGTATCGACCGTACTTGGAATGTGGCTTTGATTGGTGTCGGTAATATCGGTTCCGCGCTTGTATCGTATAAGGAATTCCAGAGGCAGGGTTTCAATATCAAGGCGCTGTTCGACTCGGATCAGCGCAAGATCGGCTCGAATCACAAGGGGATTACGGTTCTTGGAATCGAACATCTCGAAGAAGAACTCCAGAAGCACAAGATCGAGGTCGTGGTTTTGGCGGTGCCGGCTTCATCGGCACAAAGCATTGTCGACCATGTCGTGCATTGCGGCATTAAGGCGATTTTGAACTTTGCTCCGATTAAGCTGAAGGTTCCGGATGACGTCGAGATTCGTACCGAGAACATGGCCATGGAGCTGGAATATCTCTCGTTTACGCTCGTGAATAACAAAAAGGGCGAGCGCAAAAAAACTTGACACATTTGAGTATTCCCTGTACATTTTGAATGGTGCTGTCTGCCCGCCGGGGCGATGGTGCGTCAAGTCATGAAGCGCAAGTTAACTTTCATACTGCTGTTGCTTATGGCAATGTCCTTCGCGGTGCCAACCGCGAATGCGTTGTTCTTTGCTAATGTGTTCCTGGTAAGCGGGACCATAACGCTTCAGGGCCGTCCGGCTGATCCCGACCAGATCGTCGCGGCGTTTATCGGCGAGGAGAAAATCGCCGAGACCAAGACGCGCGACAACGGGACTTTCGAGTTGCAGATCCCCGAATATGATCCGACGAAGCCGGAAGTTAAGGGCTATCACTCCTCTGATGATGTGATTCAGGTCAAGCTCGAAGGCAAGAAAGCCAAACCGACTTTCAATCCCAACTCGGATAATCTCAAGATCGATCTTCGCGTCGAGACCACGCTTGATGTGAAGCTGTCGACCTGGGGCAAGATCAAGGCGCTGTTTAAGTAGGGCGCTGCAAGCATTTCTTAGTTTCTTCCGACCACGTTTTTTCCAGATTTTTGTAAACTCCCCTCCTGCGCTATTTGCATTTGAAATTTTTGGCGGTAATTGGGGTCGATTCGCGTGGGGAACCGCATGCCTTATGGTCGTGGTAGCGCGCGGACATTGACGGCGACGCCGAACATCGCGGGTCCGGCGGCGTCGAGAATGATCGGCACACGCGCGCGAATCATGTCGAACAAACACGTCGTCTCGCCGGCTTTGCAAAAATACACGACAGTTTCAACAGTAACCTCGGCTGAACCGGAAGTGCCGGAAACAGGAATTTCGAATTCGCCGGTGGTTTTGTTGAGGGTGATGTCTTTTGGCGCAGCGGTAAACGAAACGACTTTGGAGTCGCTTGACTTGAGGTCGAGGAAGAACGGCGCCTGCTCATTCAATTTGTAGCCATCCGGCAGTACCAAAGCGAAGCTGATTTTTCCGGCGCCGGGCTTCAGTTTGTTGGGCTGCAATTTGATTTCGCGACCGGTGTAAGTGTCCATGGTCTGCCGGGCGAGCAAACCAAGATTGCTCAACTGCAGAGTACTGACTTGCTGCGTTTTGGTATCGATCACGCGAATCTGGTGGTTGTTGCAATCGGCTACGTAAAGTTTTTCGCCGACAAAGGCAAGTCCGGAGGGTTCGTTGAACTCGGCAATGGCAAGAGCGCCATCTTTGAATCCACGCTTGCCGCTTCCGGCGAAGGTCGCGGCGGTATTCTTCACGGGGTCGACGATCTTGATCTTGTGATTGTAAGTGTCCGCGACATAGAGCAGGCCATTATGGTACACAACTCCCAACGGATGCTGCAGCCGCGCGGTCTCGGAGTCGCCGTCAATATCGCCGTATTCGAACAAGTCTTTGCCGACAATCGTCGCGACTGACCCATCGCTTGTTAGATCTGCCGAGCGAATCGAGCTGACCTCGCTGTCGGCGAAGTAGAGTTTTTTGCCGTCGGATGTGATGCCGCTTGGTTGGGCAAGAGCGGATTCAATCAGCGGTCCGTCGATGCGGGCTTCCTGCCCCGAACCGGCGAAGGGCTTGGCTGTGTCGGTCTGCAAGTCCGCGACCCAAAGTTGATGCGATCCGGCCATGGCGATGAACAATTTCCCTTCCTTGACCAAAAGATCCCACGGAGAATTGAGAGCTACCGAAGTGCCGGCGCCGCCAACATAGTCGCCGCGAGATTGATGGCCGGTTCCGAAGATTGTCTTGACCTGCCTGGTCGCCAGATTGGCTGCGCGGATAGTGTGGTTTTCGGTGTCAGCGATGTACAAGATATCGCCGGCGAGCGCGACTCCCTGCGGGCGGTTAAAGCGCGCTTCGGAGAATGAGCCGTCTTGATTGCCGGACATGCCGGAGCCGATCACCAGTTCGATCTTACCCGACGTGGTGGTGCCGAGAATACGATTGTGATTTGAGTCGCTGAAATACAAATGTGTGCCGCTTGAGTCGGCGGTAATCTTGCCGGGATAGTCGAGCAACGAACGCTCTTTCTTCATGATCTCGGTATTGAAGTTCATAGCGCGACGGCTTAGCTGCTTGTTTTCGTCGAAGTACTTTATCGTCTGGGCGATGACGCCATCGAAGAGATCGTAAATTCCCTCGCCGGAATGAATGCCGATGACGCGGCCGGCGGGATTAATCAGGACGAAAGTCGGCCAGGCTTTGATGCCGTACTCTTGCCAGATCTTGAAGTTGTTGTCGTTGACTACCGGATGATTGATCTCGTAGCGCAGAATGGCCTGGCGGATGGCCTCCGAGTCTTTTTCGTTGGTGAACTTAGCGGAATGCACGCCGATGACGACGATTTCCTCCGCGTACTTCTGTTCAAGCCGTTTCAGTTCGGGCAAGACGTGCATACAGTTGATGCAGCAGAATGTCCAGAAATCTATGAGCACGATCTTGCCGCGCAGTTGCTCGAGGGAAATCGGCTGATTCGTGTTCAGCCACTCGAGGCCTTCCGGAAAGTCGGGAGCATAGGTCTGGCCCTCGAGCTGATCTTCGCTCAAGAGATTCAGAGTCGAGTCGGTCGAATTGGGAGTCTGCTCTTGCGCTGTAGAACCTGCGGTGAAAGTCAGCATCAGCAAGACAAGAGCAAGGCAGATTCGTGCCAATTGGTTCAAAGTTGCAGCTCCTTCAATAGCCAGGTATCGCATGCAGCATATTACTTAAACTTTTGCACTGCGGTAGCGGTTCCCGTCTAGGCGATTTTCCGAAACACGGCGCCGGGCGCATAGAATGTCAACGTAATCCCGCGCACAACCATATATGCAATCATCGCCAGCCAGAGCGAGTGATTCCCGAGCGACGGCTCGGCTAAGTAATACACCGGGAAATAGAATACCAGTGTCGCAACGCTCATCGAGATCAACATGGCGCGGGTCGCTGTGGCGCCGATGAAGACACCGTCCCAGACGAAGCAGATTCCGTTCACCAACGGTGCGATAGTTGTCCAGATGAAGAACGCCATGGCAGCCGAGACGACGGTTTCGTTGTCGGTGAACAGTCGAACGATATTTTCACCGAAGAGCAAATATCCGAGTGAGACAAAGGCGCCAAGACCAAGCGACCAGGCGAAGATCAACTTGACCGCCTTCTTTAGATTCGGCAAATCGCGAGCACCGACGAAGCGACCGACGAGGCTCTCGGCGGCAAAAGCGAATCCGTCCACGCCATAAGCGAGGATCATCCAGAGTTGCATCAAGATCGTGTTGGCGGACAGGACCGTGTCGCCGTACGCGGCAGATTTTGCTGTGAAGAATGTATAGGTCGCAATCAACAGCATCGTGCGCAGAAAGATGTCGCGATTGACGACGAAGAACTTCTTCAGCGCGACGAGTTCGAGTATCTGTTTGCGCACGACGCCCTTGGCGTACTCGCGATATTTCAGGGAGAACAAGATCAGCGCCAAGCCTACCCCGCAGTACTGGGCAATCAAGGTTCCTAACGCGACGCCGGCGACTTTCATGTGGAGGACCTGAAGGAAGAAGACATCGAGGCCGATGGTGACACAATTGATAAAGATGGCGATGATCATCGGATAGCGGGCGTTTTGCATGCCGAGAAACCAGCCCTGGATGGCATAGATGAACAACGCTGCCGGCGCGCTCCAAATGCGGATGTTGTAGTAGATGGCCGCTTGTTCTTCGACTTCGGGGCTCGCCGTCACCGATGCAAAAGCTGCCCATTTGATGACATATTGCAGCACAATCAAAGCGGTGCCGGCGATGAGTGCTACCAGAACAGCGCGGCTAAAGATCAGCCCGCATTCGCGGTGATTGCTTTCGCCGTAGGCTTGCGCAGTGAGGCCGGTTGTGCCCATGCGCAAGAATCCGAAAGCCCAGAAAATGAAATTGAAGATCATCGCACCGATCGCGACGCCGCCGAGATAGTATTGGAATTCGAGATGCCCGACCAACGCCGTATCGACCGACGACAACAGCGGCACGGAGATATTGGTGATGATGCTTGGGATCGCGAGTTTGAGAATGTCTTTGTTCATTTGGGGAGAGAATCAATGAGTGGCGAGTGGTTTTTCCAAGGGGATTCTTGTGGGGCGCCCTCACCATTGGTCGCTCTCTCCCGCGTGGCGGATCCCAACAAAGCAATTGAAGGATGTCGAAACCCCTCAAAGTGCTTAGTAGGATTATGGATCGACAATTAGGGGTTTCGACCTACGGACTTTTGCAGGGAGTCGATTTGGAGCACGTTGGCAGGTCTCCAATAAGATACTTCTAATTCCAATCGGCCTCCGGTAAGGAGACCTGCCCTACTTCTGCATGGGAGGAATAAAGCTCTTAGGAAGTGGTGAAGGCTTGGGCGTGCCAGCTTTGGGAAAGGGGGAGTTCCCACTTGCCGGCGTGAAGGTCGCCGACAGTCGTGATTGTATTGTTGAAGACCTTGGTGTCTGAATTGACTTTGCCAGAATCGACAAGTTGCTGAAAGTCGGAACGCGATGTGGTGTGGACGAGTTCGCCATCGAGATAGAACACGAAGCTGCGGTCGAGGGCGTCGAGATTGTGCTGGGCTCTCAGCCATTTGAAAACCGCGACCGAAGAATCGATGGAGCAGCCGGAGATGCCGTTGTCGCTTTCGGCGGCGATCAGCACGAATTGGTCGTGGACGATCTCGAAAGCGCCGCGCACGTCGTGTTGATGCGATTTCCATTCATCGACGAAGTTCTTGAGCACGCTGTAAACGAGCGTGGTTTCGCCGGCATCCAATCTGCGCGCGAAGGCGTAGATCCAGAGCTTGGTTTCGGGGCGAAAGTTGGGGAGAAGATTCATGTCAGTACTTACTCTTGAATGCAATAGGCGCAGGTCAGCAGTCTTATGCGCTGCGCCGATTGATCTTCGTTTTCTCTACAGATACGCTTCGAAAGCGTGGGTGAGGGATTCCGCGATTTCCTGCGGATGGTGGCCCTCGATCTGATGCCGCTCGAGCATATACACTAATTTGCCGTCCTTAAAAAGCGCAGCCGACGGCGACGACGGCGGATATCCGGTCGTGTAGGAGCGCGCTTTGGCGACGGCTTCAGTGTCCTGCCCGGCGAAGACGGTGGCAAGTTTTTGCGGCAGCTTCTTGTTCTTAAGCGCCATCTTGATACCGGGACGGGCATTTCCGGCGGCACAACCACAAACGGAATTGAACACTACAAGGACGCTGCCTTTTTTCTCGCCGAGTGCTTTTTCGACTTCGGCGGCGGAGCGCCATTCTTCAAAACCGACGGAAGTAAGTTCTTTGCGCATCGGAGTGACTAATTCTTCTGGGTACATCTTTATCGATTCCTTTACTCTATAATTTCTTATTCGCTATGGTATTACGCCGTTCAAGAGCTATTTGCTTGAGGGCGAATTTCAAGAATAGTAACGGTTTGGCGGGCGGGGAGTTCCCGGGGGAATTGCGGCCTCACCCTCATTCCCTCTCCCAGAGGGAGAGGGAGAAAAGCGGGGCCAATTGGGTTTTATTGCTGGAGGAGCTTTTTGATTAGGACGATTTGGCCGAGGTGATAGTGGCAATGTTCGATGATGCCGTGGAGGTTGCGGTAGTAGATGCCGTATTTGTTGTCCGAGAAGTCGTCCCAGAGACTGCTTTCGGGGAGTTGTTCGATTAGGGAGGCGAAGGTTTCGGCGTCGGACCAGGTTTTGGCGAGCAAGTTCTCCCAGTCGTTTTGAGACGAAATTGGCGGAAGGTCGAAGCTAAATCTGTCGTGTGCGTCGAGCGGGTTTCCTTGCAGGACATTGGTGACAGAGCGGACATAGTAGTTCATGTGGTAGACGAGTGCGGCGATCGTATTGATTGAATGGACGCGCGTCGTGGCTTGCTGCCAAGTGACGTCAGCAAGCTGGTCTTTGAGATTGACGTCGGTCCAGTTGCCGCCGAAGTGGATTTCGCGGAAGTGTTTGGCGATTTGGGAGGGGGCGTTATTATTATGAGTCATAATGTAATCAATTTACGCCCTCACCCTCGCTCCCTCTCCCAACGGGAGAGGGAGGAAGAAAAAAACTAGGACTCCCAAAAGCTCAACGAGCCTGGATTCCGGCATTCGCCGGAATGACTCTATCTTGAGAGATTCTTGTCTCCTACCCAGTTCCGCCGCCGGCGGTGGCGCGTGGCGGGCGCTTCAGAGCTTTCATGTATTCGCGGTTCATCATGGCGATGAACTTGACGGAGATCTCTTTCGGGCAGACGGCTTCGCATTCGTAATAGTTCGTGCAATTGCCGAAGCCGGCATCATCCATTGCGCCGACCATCGCCAAGACGCGGCGTTCGCGCTCGGCCTGGCCTTGCGGCAACGAAGCGAACTGGCCGACCTTGGCGGAGACGAACAACATCGCCGAGGCGTTCTTGCAGGCGGCCACGCAGGCGCCGCAGCCGATACAGGCGGCAGCATCCATGGCGGTTTCGGCTGCGTCCTTGGGAATCGGCAGCGCGTTGGCATCGGGGGCACCGCCGGTGTTGATGGAAACGAATCCGCCGGCTTGCATGATTTTGTCGAAAGCCGAGCGGTCGACGATGAGATCGCGAATGACTGGAAAGGCCGCTGCTCGCCACGGTTCGATGTAGACAGTGTCGCCGTCTTTGAAGTGGCGCATGTGCAACTGGCACGAAGTCGTGCCGCGTTCGGGACCGTGCGGGATGCCATTTATTGTCAGCGAGCAGGTACCGCAGATGCCTTCACGGCAATCGTGGTCGAAAGCGATCGGATCAGTGCCGGCTTTGACGAGACCTTCATTGACAACATCGAGCATTTCGAGAAACGACATATCGGGGCTGATATCTTTGGCAGGGTAGGTTTCGATCCGTCCCTGTTCGTTCCGACTTTTTTGCCGCCAAACTTTCAGTGTGAGATTCATTATTTGTAACTCCTTTGTCCCGGCTGGACAAATTCGAAGTTCAACGGTTCTTTGTTCAAGACGGGCGCGTTACCGACACCGGTGTATTCCCACGCCGACACGAAGGTGAATTTCTCGTCGTCGCGTTTGGCCTCGCCGTCAGGGGTCTGGCTCTCGGAGCGGAAATGCCCACCGCAGGACTCGGTACGCGTGAGTGCATCGGTGCAGAGCAATTCGCCGAATTCGAGGAAATCGGCGACACGGCCGGCGCGTTCGAGCGACTGATTGAGCTCTTCTCCGCCGCCGAGCACGTTGACGTTACTCCAGAACTCTTCGCGTATCTTCGGGATTTCCTGTAGCGCCTTCTTCAGACCGGCTTCATTGCGCGACATACCGCAATCTTCCCAGATGACCCGGCCGAGTTGGCGGTGCATTTCGAGCACGGTTTTCTTGCCTTTGATCGAGAGAAGCTTCTTGGTCTTCTCGGCAACTTCGGCTTCGACTTTTTTGAACTCCGGCCCGTCGGTGGGAATTTTCTTGGCGCCGGAGCGGGCGAAATAATCGCCGATCGTGTAGGGCAGGATGAAGTAGCCGTCGGCGAGACCTTGCATAAGCGCCGAAGCGCCAAGGCGGTTGGCGCCGTGGTCGGAGAAGTTGGCTTCGCCGATGACGAAGAGTCCGGGGAGATTGCTCATCAGATTGTAATCAACCCAGAGGCCACCCATCGTGTAGTGCGGCGCAGGGAAAATACGCATCGGGGCTTTGTAAGGATTTTCGCCGGTGATGCGTTCGTACATGTCAAACAAGTTGCCATAGCGTTCGGCGATGGTGGCCTCACCGAGACGTTTGATCGAATCGGCGAAGTCGAGGTAGACACCGAGTCCGGTCTCGCCGACACCGCGGCCCTCGTCGCAAACTTCCTTGGCAGCGCGGGACGCGATATCGCGCGGTGCAAGATTGCCGTAGCTGGGATATTTGCGTTCGAGATAATAGTCGCGGTCGTTTTCGGGGATGTCCGCCGGCTGGCGTTTGTCACCTTTGGCTTTCGGCACCCAGATGCGGCCATCGTTACGGAGCGATTCGGACATCAACGTCAATTTTGATTGATGGTCGCCCGAAACGGGAATGCAAGTCGGATGAATTTGCGTGAAACACGGATTGGCGAAAAGCGCGCCGCGTTTGTAGGCGCGATAGGTTGCCGTGACGTTGCAGCCGGTGGCGTTAGTCGACAGGAAGAAGACATTGGCGTATCCGCCGGTGGCGAGAACGACAGCGTCGGCGGAATAGGAGCTGACCTTGCCGGTTACCAGATCGCGGACGACGATACCTTTGGCGTGACCGTCGACGAGAACGAGGTCGAGCATTTCGGTGCGAGGGAACATCTTGACAGTCCCGAGCCCGATCTGGCGCGACAGCGCCGAGTAGCAACCGAGCAGCAATTGCTGGCCGGTTTGGCCGCGGGCGTAGAAAGTACGCGAGACTTGGGCGCCGCCGAACGAGCGGTTGGCGAGATGGCCGCCGTACTCGCGGGCAAAGGGGACACCCTGCGCGACGCACTGGTCGATGATATTCGCGGAAACTTCGGCGAGGCGATATACGTTGGCTTCTCGGGCCCGGAAATCGCCACCCTTGATAGTGTCGTAAAAGAGGCGATACACCGAGTCGCCATCGTTTTGATAATTTTTGGCGGCGTTGATACCGCCTTGCGCTGCGATACTATGTGCGCGACGCGGGCTGTCCTGATAGCAGAAACACAGAACGTTGTAACCCAGCTCGGCGAGCGACGCGGCTGCCGATCCGCCGGCAAGTCCGCTTCCGACAATGATGACAGAGTATTTGCGCTTGTTGGCCGGGTTAACCAGCTTGAGATCGAATTTGTGCTTCTCCCATTTCTTTTCCAATGGGCCGGACGGGCATTTGGCGTCGAGAGTTATCATATTACCATCCCTTCCGGAAGTTTGATAATTCCAGATAGAATTGCGATCGGAATTGAGATGTAGCCGAGAAAGATGATAGTTGCGAGTGTGATCGCCAGTTTGTTCAGCTTCGGTTCGCAGCGTTCGTTGTTCCAACCCAAGGTCTGGAACATGCTCTTGATGCCATGGCTAAGGTGGTAAGCCAGCAGGAACATCATGACAATATAGAACGCCGAAATCAGGGGTTGCTTGAATCCGTAGATGATCATCGAGTAGACGTCGTGAACTTCCTTGCCATCCAGCATCGCGCTCAAACCCTTGTATTCGGGGTGAGTCGCCATAAAAGTGAAATGCAGCAAGTGATAGGTGATGAAGGCGAAAATCAGCAGTCCGCTCCAGATCATGGTTCGGGAGGCGAGTCCGGCCTGCACGGTCGACTCGAAAGCGTATTTGACAGGCCGAGCTTTCCAATTCTCCAGTTTGAGTCTTACTGCAAACCAGACGTGCAAGATTGCCATAAGGACTAGTCCTGCTCTAATTACCCAGAGCATGGCGCCAAGGCTCTGCAGCGCGTGTGCATATTTGTTAATTTGATCCTGTCCGATGAACACTTGCAGGTTACCGATCATGTGTCCAAAGGCGAAGAGCAGCAAAGCCGCACCGGAAACGGCGACGAATAGCTTTTTGCCAATGGAACTTGACGTGAGACCTGAACTTAGACCGGAGGATTTTTGAGCTAAATCTGTGGACGACATTCAACAAACCTCTCTTTCCGAAGCAATCGGAAAATAGAGAATTATGCCCTTCAATGTCAACCCCGAAAAGCGAATGATTATTCTCCGATTCTAAATCACATTGAAGCGACATTTCGCAGAAATTGTACGATGTCCGTGCGGCGGTGAGATAAATCAGCTCGCAGTTGCGTGTTGCTAAAAATGGACCGGGTCCATATATTATTCACAGTAGGGTCACTTAGGCAGGCGGATTGGAATTGGACCGCTGATCCGTTTGAGTATTCCCGTAGCGACCCACCCCTTGAGATTCTTCAAATGTCGGAATCACCAGGACGAATCCGGCGGCTGAAGGAACACCAACCAAACCTCACAATTTGGTACCTGCACTTGGAGCTCGGTGACTCACACCCGGGCTTCTTTTTTTTGCGCAATAGTTGCACAGAAGCTGATGTGTTCCAACGGCTCCGGAAGCGAGAATCTGCTTGGAGATTCAGTATATCTACCTATATTGTCGATTAATACCAAACGACATTGGGGTGTAGCTCAGCTGGCAGAGCGGCTCCCTGTTAAGGAGATGGTCGCAGGTTCGACCCCTGCCACCCCAGTATTATGTCAATTCTGCCCTGCTTGTTGCCTTGACGAGAATCTCCTTGTCGGGCGCAAACCATTCCGGTTCCTTATCCGTCATGAACAGACTTGTAGTTGGACTGCTGATATTGTTACTGTCGGGAATAGCTTGCGGCGAGGAAAAGCAGCGAAGCCTGACGTTTCATCCGCGGCCCCAGGAGATCACGAAGCATTTCTTGATAACTGAATTCGGCTACGATTATCGCATCGCACAGTCGGGATCGCTCGACGACGCCGAGGGCAATAACAAGAATTACCATCTTTCTGTTGATTTCGGCGCTATGCGGAATCTGTCGCAGAACTGGGCTTTGGGAGCGACGGCATACTACAGCCTTGACGATTCCGGTTCGCGGCTGGCGCTGACCCCAAGATTGCGGCGCTGGCTTACGGATAGGCAAAGTATCGATTTGGCGGCGGGACCGATTATCGCAAATTTCGGCTCGTACTACGGCAAGGCGCCGGGGCTTGCCGCGCATGTCGGATACAGTTATCGCGATTGGATCATGGCGACAGTCGGTGTGGAGATAATTCACATTCACACGGTTTTCGGCATCGGCGGCACGAACGAGACCTATACGATTAAGGGGACGGAATCGACGCTTTATGGCGGAGTGCGCGTCGGCAGCTATGCCGGAACGGTGTGTGCGATATTGGCGCCGATTATCGGACTGATACATTTCTTCGCGACCTACGAAAGCTGAGCTGAAATCGAAAACTGGGCATTATGCTTTTCGAATGTGTTGATGTTTGGTATTGCATTCGAAACCCCGGTATCAAATGCCTTCCACCAACTCTTCGCTTGACAAAACATGGAATTATTCGTCTTTCTTATGGTGTATGTTAAGGACGATTCTTGAAGTTGCAACCGTTCTTTGTCTGCTTGTCAATTTTGCGCCTTGCGCTCAAGCGCAAACAAGGGCTCTGACGCTCAAAGCGCATCCTTTGTCACAGACAAAGTCGTTTCTTCTGACCGAGTTTGGAATGAATCATGCTGCCGATCATATCGGCGGCGCCGAGTCAAGCGAGACGGAATCTGGGGCAATGTTGGCATGGGAACTGGGGTGGATGCGCAATATTTCCAAGCGCTGGGCTCTGGGGGCAACCTTGTTTTACAACGGCACCAATGACCATGCTCAGTTTGGATTCAAACCGCGGGCGCGCTATTGGCTTGGTGAGGAGCTAAGCCTCGACATGGCACTTGGTCCTGTTCTTCGGAACTTCGAGGACAAGTATCGCTCGGCGATCGGATTTGACTCACACATTGGATTTAATTTCAATAGTTGGCTGGCAGTAACAATTGGACTGGAGTATTCACACTTGACCGGGATTCAAAGCGGCTACGCACGTCCCGATCAACAGAACCTTGCCGGAGACAGAACGACGATTTCTGCAGGTTTTCGTCTCGGCGCCTTGCCGGGGACAATCGTCGGTACCGTCGGTCCGCTGGTTGTGTATTGGCTATTCTACTTGTTTTTCAAGAATTTCGAAGTCGACGTCGTCTGAAACTACCGGCGTTCGATAGCCAGCCAGCTTTTCTTAGTCCAGAGAATTACTCCACAAGCAATCAACATCAGCGCATCACGGAAGATCAGGTCCTTGACCGGACCCTTGGCTTTCGAAGTGGTTGAGAAACAACCGCACTCGATATTGACCCCTTTAATCAGTGCCTGCGACAGTGCGATAATGAACATCACGAGCATGCCGCCAATGATGAGCGTTGCCGCCTTTTCCCAATAGCCGACGATAATCAGAACTCCGGATATTATCTCCACCCACGGCAGGAAAAGCGCGAAGATGTTAATCAACTGCCCCGGGACTTGATGATAGTTGTAGATGATGCGAGCAAACTGGTCCGGATGCATGATCTTGTCGAGCGCGGCGTAAACGAAGGTGCCGCCGATGATCAGTCGAAGAACGAAATTGGATTGGTCCTTGCAGATGCCGGAAAGCAACCACGCTCCCAGCAGTACCATGCCGATCTTAACCGGTAGGTTGGCATCGAGTGGAACCATTTCTGGTGCGAAAATTCCGACCAGACCCGATATCGCGAGCAACAATCCAAGAAGAATGCGTAATAATGCTTCCATCGCCTATTGCGACTCCTCGACGGGGTCATATTGACCGGTGATGGGAAGCTTCTGTTTGTTCCACTGCGCCCAGCCGCCGAAAAAGATCTCGACATTCTTGTAACCGGCCTGGCCGACGAGATAGCGGGCGAGCATAAGCGAGGCGTCGCACTCGGAGCCGGAACAGTAGGTAACGATTAGGGTGTCTTTGGGAATGGTGGGAAGAACGGTTTCTTTATATTCGTCAAGCGTCTCAAACGGCAAGTTGATTGCGCCTTCGATATGCCCGAACTCGTATTCCTCGGGTTCGCGGGCGTCGATGAAGAGATATGACTTGGAAGCCCAGCGATCGAATGCCTCGGACATCTTTAGCGTCGGCGGGTCGCCCTGGACGTAGGACGGCGAGGTCCATATCGAATCATTATCGGATAACGCGGACGGCCAATTGCCGACCCAAGGTACTTTGTGAGGATTGATGAAGTTATTCAGGCCCCCGAGTACTGCGGCACAGGCGATGATGATGATAACTCTGAAGATCATTCTTTACTTTTGTCTACCCTACTATGTTATCCGACAAAATAGTGTATTTCTTATACTAAGACAACTAATCGGCGTTCCAGCCGCAAATTGATGGAAAAACGTGCTCCGGATCGAAAGCTTGTTTGATTCGCAGCGCTATTTCCCCGGACCGGTTTGCCGGTTTAGCCGGAACGTCGCCTAATATGGGTGATTTTCGCGTTACCGGCAACAAATCCTTCCCGAACGGAGCAAATTTTTCCGGATAGAGGCGAAGCGCGGCCTCGACAATGATTCCGAGCGTCCCGAAACTTCCACAAAAAAGCTTGGGCAAATCGTATCCCACGACCGATTTGTATGTCACGGCGCCAGTTTTAATGATGTCGCCATTCGGCATCGCGACCTTTAGCGCCAAAATCCAGCGGGAGATATTGAAGCAATTTCCGGCGCTCAAGAGCTGCCCTGAAGCTACCATTCCGCCGACTGTCCCGGCGGTGCCGGACTCGAGAAACGGAAAGTGAAGTTTCTTCTCATTTAGAAGGCGGTACAAGTCGGCGAGCGGCAGCCCGGCTTGGCAAGTGATGTAATAATCCGCCGGCTCGAATCGCTGGACAGAATCTAGTGCTGTCGATGAGATGACTTCTAATTTGCGTTGGGAATTAGGAAGATCCATTTGTCGAGAGTTGCTTCCGCACGGAACGATAAGGGATTTTCGCAGCGAGCAGGCGCGGATAGTCGCTGCCAATTCGCTTTCGGACCGAGGTGTAATTACATTTGCGGAAATAGACCAACTCCGGTTCGGGTGTGGGTCGGAATATAGGGGAGATTGGCGGTTAGGTCAATGACTACAGATTATCTCGTCCGAGCGAACTTCGATTTCATAAACGTCGGTGGTTGTCACGAGGTTCTGCTGGACGAAGACGGTGAAATCATCGCAAGCTGGCGGCAATCCGGCAGAGTTGACGACAATGCTCAAGGCAAAGAAGGTTGGTTCGAGTTCCTCGAAGTCCATCGCCATCGTCACGTGATTGCGGACGTTGATCGTTTCGGAGCGGACGAGGACGACATGAGTCGTATCAGTATAGAGCGACAGGACGACAGGAATATTGGTGGTGTCCGGGAGAACGCCAAGTTGGTCGGAAATCTTGAACATGACTTTGAGGTCGCCGACGCGGGCCGGAAGTTCGTCATCGCCCTTGCGGCTGCAGCTAAGGGCGCCAATGGATATGATACCGAGGATCAGAATCGAGGCAAGAAATTGTCTGGTCATGAAAAGAGTCCCTGTCGTCAACGTGCTTGTTGTTAATCTATCGAGAGATAAGACGGCGGGCAAGTTCATTTAGTGTAATGCAAAACCTGCGTACGGGAATGAAATTGGGGCTGAAAAGCGAAAAGAGGAGATCTTCACCTAATCTCCTCTCTTCTTTGATTGCAACGTTATCTCCGAAATTATCTGCTCGGAGCAGCAGGGAACATTCTACTTGTGGTCAGACCCCCGGACAGGAACCGGTATCGGCCGGGGCAGAAGCCCGAGTCCGGTCGCGACATCGATAAGTATTTCAATAAGCTTTCTTTTCATATAGTAAACTCTCCACCAGTATATATGGATTTGGGGAGGAAAAGTTCCCCGATTTCAGCTTTTCAGCAGTTTCAGGGCCTTAGGAAGGTGTTGGACGATGTCGCCGGCGGTCATTCCGAGCGTGCCAACGGCTTTCTGCGCCATGTCGCCGGCGAGGCCGTGGACAAAGGCGCCACAGACAGCGGCGTCGTAAGCGCTGATGCCGGATGCCATTAATGCGCCGATCAAACCAGACAAAACATCTCCCGATCCGCCGGTTGCCATGCCGGGATTTCCGGTCGGATTGATGTAAGCGGTTCCGTCTGGCGAAGCAATAATCGTGGGGGCGCCTTTAAGCAAGATGACTTTACTGGTGGCTTTTGCGAATTCCAAAACAGTAGCAATTCGGTCGCGATCTATAGCCTCGATTGATTTGCCGCATAGTCGCGAGAATTCGCCGATGTGGGGAGTCAGTACCATGTCGGCCTTACATTCGCGCAGCAGCTCGGGCTTTCCGGAAAATGGGAATAGCCCGTCGGCATCGAGGATAGAGGGTGTTTCGAGATTCGCGATCAGGCGGCGGAAGAGCTCGATTGTCTCGTGGTTGCGGCCAACGCCGGGGCCGAGACAGGCGGCATCGGAGGCGCGGATGTATTGCAGGATGTCGCCCAAGGCGCGAACGGAAAGGCAGCGACGTTTGCCGAGTTCCGGTAAGGGCCTGGTCATGGCTTCGGTGAGTTTGATTTCGAGGATGTCGTTGAGGCCCTTCGGACAGCCAACGGTGACGAGTCCGCAGCCGGACTTGACGGCAGCCTGGGCAGCCAAGGCCGCGGCGCCGGTGAGACCCTCGGACCCGGCGACGAGAAAGAGCTTACCGGAGTCGCCTTTGTGGGCGGTGGGTTCGCGGTCGGGAATTGTGGCGCGAACGTGCCAGGGAGTGGTCAGGTTTAGGCGAAGATCGAGGCCCTCAAGTGCTTTTCCAGGGATGCCGATGTCGATCACTTTGACTTGGCCGCAATATGACTTTCCGGGATAGAAGCAGTGTCCGAGTTTTGGTAGCGCGAGGGTCGCAGTATAGGAGGCGCGAAAGCAGGTTTTGGGTGCCTCGCCAGTGTCGCAATTCAGACCGGAGGGTGTATCGACAGCGAGGATCGGAACGCTGGACAAGTTGATGGCGGCAATGACTGCCGAGATTTTGCCGTCGATTTCGCCCTGAAAACCGGTGCCGAAGATGGCGTCGACGATCATGTCGAATTCGCGAAAGTCCGGCGTTTGGTTTGACGTGTAAAGGTCGTGGATTGGGATCGACATAGCTTCGATTTTCAGGAGATTTACCAGAGCGTCGCCCTTGGTGGATTCGCGCTCGCCGAGGCGGAAGACCTCGGGTGAGCCACCACACTGTTGTAGGTATCGGGCAATGACGAAGCCGTCTCCGCCGTTGTTGCCTTTGCCGCAGACAATGGCGAAGCGCTTGCCTGCGACATTATCGCGGAGGATTTCTTTGATCCATTCGGCGATACCGCGGCCGGCGTTTTCCATCAACTGCAATCCGGGGATGCCGAGTTGGTTGATGGCGTGGTTGTCGATGGCGCGCATCTGGGCGGAGGTGACGAGCTTCATATTGGATTAGTATCGGAATTTCGGGGATGAGGGACAAGGGGAAATGCGGAGGGGCTGCGTGACTCGACCTAAATGATCTAGCAAACCGCCCGAAAAGTTGAAGGCGGTTTACTTAATCGCTGCTTGAACAATCTCTGCGAGGAAATTGCAATCGGAATTTTCCAGGTACGGGTGATAAGCGGCATAGAAACCGGCAAGAATTGCTAGAGCACGATTTCGGTCTGCCGAGCGGTCCATCTGCTGAATTGCGTCGAGACAGCGTTCCCATTCGGCTGCTTGGGCAAACTTTGCAACAACTTGAATTGTGATGTTGTCGGAACAATGATAGTAAGAAGTAGCCTGCTGGGCCAAGAGCAGAGCATCGGTTTTTCTCCCGGATTCGAGAAGGTCGTCGATTAGTCGATACGGTAGGGTTACTTTGGTTTGCCGATCGGCGAGAGCATAAACATCAGATTTGCACTTCTCCAGGCAACTGTCTGCTTGATTCGTTTGCCCCAGAGTTCGGTATCGCCGACTCAAATTCGCGAAGTAAGCGGCGCGTAATTCCGATATAGAAAGACGCTCCACCAAAGTCATCGTCGCGTTTAGCAACTTTGTCGCCTCGTCGCGTCGACCACAACTATCCAATACTGTTATTGCCTCAAGCGAAAACGAGATCTTCACACTATCCTTTGAAATCGTGTTTATTTGCTTCAAGGCGGAGTCGATCGCAGAAGGAATCGTATTGAGTCTCGCGATGTTCAAGAGACTTTCCACTCGCGTGTGTGTGTCGAGGGCACGATTGACATAACGAAAAGTTCTCTCGCTATTGCCCCTTTTTGCTGAAGTGTGTGCAGCATCTTGAAATATAGACGCACGTGGGTGAACATACTCAAGCTGTTCGAGAATGGGTTCGGCGTCTTTTTCAAGACCATTAGCCAGAGCAAAAACTGTTAAGGATCGCAACGCATTCTGTCGCTCATATTCGTCGTCATCTTGAGCTGGTATCTTCATCGCGGCCGAATAAGCTGTTCGAAAGTTCGCTTTGAGGGTTTTGGCACCTGACGTTTGCATCTCGATATCCGCAACTTCGAGCAGGATTTCGACGCCGGTGGCGCTTAAGGTATCACTTTGTGCAAAGCTTCTCGCGATAACCAGCAGGTTCGGTATCGAGTCACGATAATTGTCGTTTGCAAGAAATTTCGACGCAAGTTCGACGGCAAGGCAAGCCCTAGCTTCGCAGTCTTCGAGCGCCATAATATAGTCATATGCTTCCTCGAAATGTGCCGATGCGGTTAGACGATGCACTATCTTGTAGTGGACGATTCCACAACAATCGTCGCACTCGCAGGGCAGGTCGAGACCGAATTCACAAACTTCCCTGACTGCGCCGAGATCGAGTCCGTAGCCGGCAAATCTCGCCATCAGTCCGCCGTCCAGAGTCACAAATGGTTTGTTGCTCACTGATTTGCCGATAATTTGTAATAGGCTCTTGACTGCGACAGTGTCGCTGTTGGCGGCGCAAATCGAAATCAATTCTAAAGTGCTGTGCCATGGCCGTCGAGAAGATATTCGAACGTCAATTGCATCGAGGCCAAGTCTGGCGTAATGCAACAGCGAATCCGTCTCATGATTTGCTGCAAAGTAGTTGGCAAGCCCAAGCCAAATCGGGTTCGCGTACCGTTGGTCAGTAATGGAATCGAGACACTCGCGAGAGAGCTCCGCCAGTCCGTTCTTTGCAGCTCGATACCCGACCTCGGAAAGCTGCTGATTTCTCTGGGAAGAATCCGGAATCTGGAGTGCCACGTCGAATAATGACCGATGCAAGTTTGCGTCATTGGATAGCTCGGAGATTAGAAGTCTTTCGAATTCACTCGAAGGGTGCGATTTGACGGCCAAATCGATCAAGTGTCCGCCGAATTCATGGAATTTCAATTCAAGAAGAGTGCGGCCCAAGCTCAAGAACAACTCCGAACGACAATAATCGGTGCTGCCGATACTAGCAATTTCCAGCATTGGAGTGTATGCAGCGGGCGGATAGTCTGTCTCTTCTGAAGCGCGCACAGACAATGTATTTGCGTTGACACCTAAGTGAAGTTGAAAAAGGAAAAGCGTAAGAGCCAGGATGCAAATAGACAATGTACCCCTCGATCTGATGCTGTGAATATCGCATATTATGACGTAGAAAGTCAACGTTTGTTCGAGCGTTCTGAAACGACTTCACAGAGAATTCGTTTGTCGGAGCTTGCGGGTCTCCAGATGCGGGCGAGGGAATCCCTCTAAGCGCGGGACCTGCGGCCGCGCCCCTACGGATGGTCGGGCTTGCAAACCGAGCCCCTACCTTTGCGTCTGAAAGTGAGGGACGACACGCGAACGTGGGCGAGGACACCTCGCCCCTACGGATAGTCAGGCTCGCAGACCGAGCCCCTACTTGCGCTTGGGCTTCTTGGCGCCAAATGCGATGGCGAAGACTTCTTCGACATGATCGACAGGATGGAATTTGAAATGCGATTTGACTTCCTGCGGGAGGTCGATCAAGTCTTTTTCATTGTCACGCGGAATGATGATTTCTTTGAAGCCATAACGCAGTGCGCCGAGGCACTTTTCTTTCAGGCCGCCAATGGGCAGCACCACGCCGCGCAAAGTGATTTCGCCGGTCATGCTGACCTTGGAGCGAATCGGGCGGTCGGTCAACAAACTCACCAATGCGGTTGCGATCGTGATTCCGGCCGAGGGGCCATCTTTGGGGACGGCACCGGATGGCACGTGCACGTGCAAATCTATCTTTTCAAATATCGTCGGATCGATGCCGAGTTCTTCGGCGGACGAGCGGACGCAGGACAACGCAGTCTGCACTGATTCTTTCATGACATCGCCGAGACTGCCGGTCAGGTTGAGATGACCTTTGCCGGACATGCGGGTGACTTCGATGTTGAGAATGTCGCCGCCGACGGACGTGTACGCCAACCCGGGAACGACGCCGATTTCGCCTTCGCGGGGATTCTTGTCGGAGATGAATTTTTCAGGTCCGAGATAGTCGGGGACTTCGGGACCCTTGACGACGGTCTTGTCTTCGAAACCCAGCGCAACTTTTTTGGCGATCTTTCGGCAGATGGTCGCGATCTCGCGGTCGAGGTTGCGCAAGCCTGATTCGCGCGTGTAGTCGCGAATGACTTTGAGGATGGCATCGTCGGTGAATTGCAGTTGGCTTTTCTTCAAGCCGTGATTTTCAACTTCCCGGGCGATTAGGTACTTCTTGGTAATGGCGAGTTTTTCGCGATCGGTGTAGCCGGGGATGCGAATGATTTCCATGCGGTCCAGAAGCACCGATGGAATTGTGTCGAGAATATTTGCGGTCGTGATGAACATGACCTTGGATAAATCATACGGCACATCGAGATAGTGATCCGAGAATGTGTTGTTCTGTTCCGGATCGAGAACTTCGAGCAACGCCGAAGCCGGGTCGCCGCGGAAATCTTTGCCGATCTTGTCGATTTCGTCGAGCATCAAAACTGGGTTATTGGAATCGCAGCGGCGGATGGCCTGGATGATCCGGCCCGGCATTGAACCGATATAGGTCCGGCGATGACCGCGAATTTCGGCCTCATCGTGCATACCGCCAAGCGCAATGCGCTGGAACTTGCGGCCCATCGAACGCGCGATTGAACGACCCAGCGAAGTTTTGCCGACTCCCGGAGGGCCGACGAAACAAAGGATCGGGCCCTTCATTTCGGATTTGAGTTTCTGCACGGCGAGAAATTCGAGGATGCGTTCTTTGACTTTTTCGAGACCGTGGTGGTCTTCATCGAGGATTTTTTCCGCCTTGGCGATATCGAGTTCTTCTTCGGTATGGCGGTTCCACGGCAAAGTCGTCAACCAATCGAGATACGTGCGGCTGACGATATATTCGGCGGCGGATGGATTCATTTTGCTTAAGCGGTCGAGTTCCTTTTCGGCGGCTTCGCGCGCGAGTTTGGGAAGTTCGTTTTCATCGATCTTGCGCTTGAACTCGTCGATCTCGTTGGTGCGGTCGTCGGCCTCGCCGAGTTCACGGCGAATGGCTTTGAGCTGTTCGCGCAGGATATAGTCGCGTTGCATCTTGCCCATTTCGTGAGCAGCGTCGGTCTGAATCTTCTGCGAGAGTTCGAGTACGCCGACTTCCTTGTTGAGATGCTGCACCAGTTTTTCGAGACGCGGCTGGACCTCGTAGATTTCAAGGAGTTCCTGCTTGCTCGCGATGGTGAGATTCAGGTTGGAAGCGACATAATCGGCGAGCTTGGATGCGCTCTCTTGATTTATTGCGGTGATGTAGATTTCCTCGGAGACGCTGGGCGCCAAATCGACGACTTTCTTGAGCAGCTCAAGCACGTTACGTTTGAGCGCTTCGATCTTGACGCTGGCGGTGTCCTTGTCGTGGTGGATGTCAACTTCGGCCTGAATATACGGCTCGGTGTCGACAACGCGAGTGACGGAGATACGATGCAAACCCTGAACAAGGAAACGCACCGAACCGTCCGGGAATCGGAGCATCTTGAGCACAGTCGCGGCGGTGCCGACATGATAGACATCATCGGGTCCGGGATTTTCGTGCTGGGCATCTTTCTGGGTACAAAGGCCGATAGTCTTGCCGGCCATCAGTGCTTCATCGACGAGCTTAGCCTGGCGCTGATCAGTGATCATCAGCGGCATAACCAGATATGGGAAAACCACCATTCCGCGAATCGGCAGAATCGGCAGCGTCGTATTGGCAACTGGAGTGGATTCGACTTTGTTGATCGCTGTTGCTTGCAAAACTTCCTCCTATTGAAGCCGACCGGTGTTGGGGATTGATTCCCCGGCTCGCCAAGAAAGGCGGCAGATGTTATACTCCGTTACGTTCCTTATGTATATCGTAAAGTTAGGGGAAAAGCTTCAATGGGGTGTTTCAGAATGGTAGAAGGTCGGCTCGAATCCAGGACCGCGAACCAAGGAGTTGTCAAAACCCCGCAGACGGCAGCGGTACGATTGAGGCAGTGGAATTAGGGGTTTTGACCTACGAACAGTTGCTACCAAGAGATCGTCAAAACCCTTTAGTCGCCAAAGACCGATCACAGACTTTGTGGTTTTCCAATGCGCGAATTGTATTCGAACAGCGAAGGCGGGTTTTGACCTACGGACTCTTAATAAAGAAATTAGGGTTTCATGCGCTGGTAGTAGCCGGCGAAGGTGGTGATCCAGGTATCGCCGCCGTCGCGCGATTGTTGGATGAGCATATTGACGCGGTCCTTGGAGACCGGCGTAATTGTTGAGCGGTCGATGATTTTGCTTCCGGTAGCGTTGTCGGGAAGTTCTCCGGTGAAACGGACGCCGCCATCCTCGCCGCGGGCCGTCATGACTTTCTCTTTCACGCCGCCCAGCGACACTGCAGCGCCGGTGACCCAGATCATTTTCCACTCGCCGGAGAGATTGTTATAGTAGAAGAGATTTTGTCCGACGAAGCCGTCCAGTTGCTCGAAGTTTTCCTGGATGGCACAGCCGTTGACCATTTTGCGGACGACGCTGACGCCGATTTTTTGATTGTCATTGACGAACACTTCCCACTCACCAAGCCAAAAATCCAGCAGCCGATAAACCTGTTCGTACTCGCAGGGACGCGCATTCTGGTCGGCTAATTCGAGTACGCGGGTGAAACGATCATCCGAGCGAAGCGTGTCCAGCACGGTGTCGCTTTTGAGAACATCGACGCGGCTGAATCCGGCCTCGAGTGCCTGCGCCAACCAGACAAACGCTTTTTCTTTATCGTAAAGCTTGGCGTAAGCTGACGCAACGTTATAGCGCGTGGTTGAAAGCCGGTAGTTGTGCGAGTCGCAACGTTCCCAGGCGGCGGTGGCTTTTTTGTAGTCCTTGGACATATAGTAAGCCTGCCCAAGCTGGAAGTATGCGTGGATATTGGCGGTGTCGGCTTGGGTAGCGCGCTCGAAAGTAGCGGCGGCCTCGGACCACTTTTCCTGCTGCAGCAAGGTATTGCCTGCAACGATGAGACTGTCGCTGGCATTTCTGTTTTGAGCAGCGGCAACTTGCGGATTGGCGGACATCAAGATGATTGAGGTGGCAACGACAAAGAATAGATAGGTAACTTTCGAAATCATAAAGTGCTCGATATAAAGCTGGCGTATTGATTCATCGCCTTATTCTACGCTCCAGCGAATCAAACTGCAAGCGGAACCAAAAAATGAACCCCGTTTCAGATCGAAATCAGAAACGGGGTTTCTCGGGAGGTTGTATGAGTAAACTATTAGAAAGTTCTGGGCGGAGCATCCAACACAACACCCATCTTCTCAACGAATGAGGGGTATTTGCGCAGGAGTTCTTTGCGAAGACGGAGACGTGCGCGGTGCAAATACCAGCGGACGGTGGCCTCCGGCATGCCGAGAATTTCGGAGACTTCTTCAATTTCGTGGCCGTCGATATCGCGCAGGACAAACGCAGCTTTCTGCTTGTCGTTGAGGGCATCGGCAGCTTGAAGGATGCATTCTTTGATGTTCTTGCGATAGAGGCTCATATCCGGCGTATCGCTGTGGGTCTCAATCGAATCGGTGTAATTCTCGATTGTCTCGTGGCGGTGCTTTTTCTGTTTGCGAATATAGTCGATCGCGGCATTGACCGTAATGCGATAGAGCCACGTTGAGAATTTCTTGGTAGTGTCGAAGCGATCCAAGTTACGCGCCGTCTTGACAAAGACCATTTGCGAGATGTCTTTGGCTTCGTCGTAGTCGCCGACCATGCGGTAAGCGATACCGGCGACTTGATTCTTGTATTTTTTCATCAAATTGCCGAAAGCGGCCTCTTCGCCGGACTGGATGCGCTTTATCAACGCAACAGTTTCAGCTTCGCTCTGATCCGCGGGGTCGAGCGACTCGGTGGAATCATCCAACTCAAGATCGTCCTGATCTTCGGTGATTTCCTTGCTCTTCTTTATTTTCATATTGACCTCTCTTGACCATTTATATCAATGATAGACCGTCAAAGGCTATCATAAACTTGTAACGGCAGAGTCCCGCGAATGTTCCACAATTGATGCAGTTTCCGGCTACGCACGCCGGGGTTTGATAATTTGCAAGTATCCATAATAAACTAAACGGCTCCAAATTAGCAAGACAATAAGCGCAGGACGGGTTGTTGCAGATGTGATTTGACGCAACTAATTAATAGGCAGCGAGTTGCAACAGAAAAGACGATTAACTACAAAGTGCGGAGGCGATCAAACTTGGATGAATTAGAAATTGTTCGAGTAATTGATCACGTTTTGCATCGGATTGACTGCATTGCCGTTCTTTAGAACTTCGTAATGCAAGTGCGGGCCGGTCGAATAGCCGGTGTTTCCCATTAATGCAATCAACTGTCCGCGGGTGATTTGTTCACCGGCACGGACCTTGAATGAAGAAAGGTGGCCGTAAACCGTTTTGTAGCCATTGCCATGGTCGACAACGACGGTCTTGCCAAGGCCGTTGGTAAGCTCGGCGCGTTCGACGACACCATTGGCGGTGGCGAAGACCTGTGTGCCGATTGAGTTGGAGATATCCAGACCGCTGTGAAGCTTGACCTCACCGGTAAACGGATCGCGTTTCATACCGTAACCGCGCATCAGGTAACCCTTGGTGGGCATAATTGAAGGTGTGTGATCGAGATCGGACTTCTTTTGAAGCAAGGCGGTATAGACACTATTGAATTGTTCTTTTTCGAAGTTGGTTAGAGCCAACAGGCGGTCAACTTCGGCTTCCGACTGATAGGCGCCGGAGCGGCTAGGAGCGAGTTCTTCCTCTTGGGGAAGGATATTCGGTCCGCCGATACCGAGTTCGCGCTGCTGGGGATCGATTTCCGGCAGCTCGAAAATGGTCCGGATAGCCTTTTCCTTCTCGGTCAAGGAGGCGATTTCATCCTGGAGGAAGTCGATCGACTCGCTGATTCCGACCAGCTTGGCGGAAAGGAATTGGTTTTCTTTGGTCAGGGAGTCAATCTTGTGCGCCTCGATGCGGCTTGAGAAGAAGCCGTACGAGAAGAAGACCGTAACAACGGCGTAAGTGAAGATTGCGCTGATGACCGTGATCAGCAGAGTTCTTGATATTGAGAATTGTCTTACTTCCCCAGAGTCGGGAACGATAAAGACCGATAACTTTTTCTTCATCCCTAAAGATTTCCCCAGTGTTCGCATCCAGCCAGTATGAAGCCCCGATTAATTTGCCGTGAAAATAGGCCGACTGCAAACCGATGTCAAGTTTTTTTCAAATTGAACTTCTATAAAACATGATCGGTTTTGAAACAAAAAAATTAAGAGCTAATTTCACTAGAATTGTTACAACTTGGGCCAGCAATTCGGCGAGATTTTTGCCATAAAAATTGTGAAAAAAATCGCGAAAAATACAACTGCGCTTTACTTAATGACTTGCCATTCGTGCTTGAGGATCTTGTTCACGACCTTAACAAATTTTTCATTGTTAAGTGTCTGCAGCGAATAGAGATGCCAGCAAGTTTTCTTGGGAATCTTGTAAGCTGACTTGCGCTTCTTAGCCATGATATCCTCCATCTTGCTCGTAGATGGTTTGAGTTTTCGCGGCTTCCCATCGTGTGCCTTCAAGTCCCGTCCCAGCCAGGTATCTCCTGTGCAAAATAAGTGCCGAGCGCGAGATATGATTCGAGCGACGCTTGTCCCAAACAAGTGCGCTATCGTTCAATGAGTTAGGTCGCACGAAGCGATTAGTGGTGTTTGGTGCCCTTTGCCAGATATAGGGAGCATTCCCATAGTTTGCGGGATATATGCAGCAATTGTACAACACTCGGCTAGCACTGCTGGAATTATCGAGTGGATTAGTCAATATCCGGACAGCGGCGTCTATGCTTGGCAGGCGCGGCCAGAGAAAGTTTTTGGTTTTGATTATGGCTGACAGTATCTTACGCGACTGTGAAACAAGGAATTACCCTCGGCGTATCTAAGAGTTAGGTTGAACAGGTGCAAGAACCGGACGAACTGTTAATCTCCAAAGCACTTGCGGGCGACCAGGCGGCATACCGGGGACTTCTGAACCGTCACCAACGGGCGATTTTTCAGATAATTCTGAAAATAGTCCGGAATCGGGACGAAGCAGAAGACCTGGTTCAGGAAACCTTTATGAGGGCTTTCCATTCGCTGGCCAGTTACCGGTCGGAGTTTCGGTTTTCGACCTGGCTCTATAAGATAGCAGCCAACTGCGCGATCGATTCGATTCGGAAGAAGAAGATCGAGGCGCTTAGTCTCGACAAGCCGGTCGAGACCCAGGACGGCACAGTCGAGATCGACTTGCCAGACACCTCGTTCAACCCGGAAGAGAAACTTTGGGAGAAGCAGCGGCAGATCTCGATCCAGGAAGCGATTGAGTCGCTTCCGGACAAATACCGCGAGGTTATCCTCTATCGTCACCGTGACGATCAATCTTATGAGGAGATCGCGCAGATACTGAAGCTGCCGGTCGGTACCGTGAAGGCGCGCATATTCCGCGCCCGCGAGTTGCTGAAGAAGAAACTGAAGGGTGTCCGTTAGGAGGGTTTCATGAGCAGACACACGATCAAAGCGATTGTCTTGACGGCAATATTGATTTTGGCGACGGCAGCCGGGGCGGATGCCAAGTTGTTTCGATTTGAAGACAGTTTTGAATACGAGGTCAAAAGCGGGTTTGAGCTGAATGTTACCAATACTTCCGGCGACATAAGCGTGACGCGCCAAGCCGGCGAAAAGGTTATTGTCAAAGTGATCAAGGAAGTCGACGCCTCCAACCGTGAAGATGCAGAAGAGAAGGAAGACCGGGTTGAGGTCGAAATCAAGGCTGATGAGAAAAAGATTGATATCGACACGCGCTATCCGCGGGGACAAGGGTCTGACGGATTCTGGGGCAAGTTGATCGGCCTGGATAAGGGCTACAATGGCTCGGTAAGCTACGAAATCGAAGTCCCGGTAGGTCTCGACCTATATGTGGCGACGACTTCGGGAGATGTCACGTTAACCGGACTTGAGGGTGAAGCGCAGGTAAGTGCGACATCATCGAATATCACGATCCGCGAACACAATGGCGATTGCGATATTGACAATACTTCCGGCAACATCGTGCTGCGGGACGTGACCGGCCACATCAATATCAACTCGACTTCATCGGATGCGTTGTTCGACAATATTAGCGGTGATGTCGACTTGCAGGCGACTTCCGGAGATACGGAAGCCAATTGGGTGACCGGCTCGGTTAGAATCAGCAAGACGTCTGGCTATGTGCGGATTACGAAGTCATCGGGGAATATCGAAATCAACTCGATTTCCGGCGACATCGAAATCGATCAGAAAGAGGGCGGATTTTCGCTGTCGACGGCTTCCGGCGACATTAGTGTCACGTCGGAGTTCGCAAATGGAACTCGCTTCGAAGCGGAAACGACTTCCGGCAATATTAGTGTGCGCGTGCCAAACGAGGTAAAGGGTGATGTCCGGCTGCAGACGGTTTCGGGCAATATCGACACCGATTTGGCTTTGGAAGTCAAGTCGTTCAACCGGAATCGACTCGAAGGACGTTTACGCGGCGGCGGCACCGGGATTTATTTGACTTCAACATCGGGCGACATCTCGCTCGAGGAATATTAGACTTACAATATTATGCGGACGCTGCTGGCAACGATAGTTACGGGATTCTGTGCCCTTGTACTGACTACGGGGGTACTCGGCCAAGATCGCACACCTAACTATCGCGGCAAGGTCTACAAAGAAATCCGCATCGATAATCAAGGCATCATCCTCGTCGACTCAGCCGGCAACGAAGTCATGGTTCCGCTCGGGACGACCGGTAATGACGAAGGAATCTCTGCGCCGATACCACCGGTAATTCCAACTGATGCCGATTTCAACCCGGACGATTATCCTGTCAAAATCTCGAGCATTCGCAAAATCGGCCAATCTGTAACCATCGAGGCTGACGAGCACGTGTTGGGCGAAGTTGTCACTGTCGGCGGCGACGCGACAATCCGCGGTTTGGTCGAGGGCTCCGTTACAGCTACCGGTACAGTCCGAGTCGTGCGCGGTGGAATTGTCTTGGGAAACATTATTGGCAACGAAGTCATCGAGGAGCAAGGCTCACAAGTTTTCGGACATGTGACGGAACAAAACATGTCGATACCGGATCCGGCCGCCAAATGGCGTGATTCTCGCGCAGAGGATGCGTCGACTTCAGCGATTGTCGGTATCTCCGTCTTGTCGTGCTTGTTCCTTTTCACGTTGGCAATCGCGATGCTGTTCAAGCGGCCGACGGATCGGATCAAGGCGCTGTATACACAGAATATTTTGAAGACACTGATGGTGGGGTTCCTCGCCTGGATACTGTTCCTGCCGGTCTTTATCCTGCTCTGCATCACAATTGTGGGAATTCCGATTGCCGTGCTCGGCATGCCGCTCGCAATGATTGCTGCGGCGTTTCTCGGCGGCGCAGCATTTTCGTTGTTCCTTGCTGACTTCGTAAAACAGCGCAATGGCGCAGTTGTTGAGAGCCGTTTCAAGAAGCTGGTCGTTGGATTTGCCATCGGGCAAGTTCCGAGCGTGGGATTCTTCCTCGGATTGATCATCGATTCCGAAGCCTTAGCGGTCATCTGCGGCATAGCAGCGCTTTTGCTGACATTGCTGGTGACCACGCTTGGATTCGGCGGAGCGATCTTGACCCGCTTCGGAAGCCGCGACTATCGCAACGAAAAGCTGACAGTCAGCGTTGTCGTGACGGATAGTCCGGTCACGTAGGCAACTCCCTCACCGCTTCCCCCTCCATGGGAGAGGGAGAACTTGATCTGCCGAAAATAGCCTTCATTGGAGGTAATAATGAATAAATGGATTATCGGATTAGTACTGATGTTGGGACTCGCCGCCGGCGTTGTTTATGCCGCCCGGCTAAGCAGCGTCACAAAACAGATCGAAGCTGCTGATATCAAGTCGATGGATGTCGACCTGAAGCTGGCAGTGGGGAAGTTTGAGTTGTTCCAGGCGCGGTTGCCGAAAGGGATTCCGACGGAATTTCGCGGCGACTACGACGAGAGCAAGTATGAATACACCCATACTTTTGAGCAGCACAACGGCAGCGGCGATTTTGCCTTTGAGTCGCAGACGGTTGACGGCCGCAATATCGTCAACAATGTCGGGGACGAGAATCGTTGGGAGTTTTCGTTTTCGCCGGATGTCGACTGCAACTTTGATATCGAAATCGGTGCGGCACAAGCCAATCTGGATTTCGGCAATCTGACTGTGTCAGATCTGAAGTTAGATATCGGCGCTGCGGAAGCCGACATCGAATTCTCTTCACCCAACCGGACTGTTTTGCGCGATCTTAAGATTAATGCCGGCGCCTGTGATTTGCAAATGAAGCACTTGGGCAACTCGAAGTTCGAGTTCCTCAACTTCGACGGAGGTATGGGAAGTTTCGAGCTGGACTTCTCCGGCGCGTTTGATTTCGAAGCCGAGGCATCGATAGAAGTCGGCATGGGATCGATCGAAATTGTCATTCCAGAGGATGTTGGCGTCAGACTTGAAGCAGAAGAGAATTGGTTCAATTCGATAGAATTTCCGAAAGGTATGTTCAACAAAGTGCGCGGCCGCGACGGAATTTGGGAAACTGACAATTTCAAGACGGCGACGGGAAAACTGACGTTGGTGCTTGATGTCGGAATGGGATCAGCGGAAATCAAGTTTAGATAGTTTGACCAAAAATAGCCGCGAGTGTCGGCTGTAGTTCCTTGTAGCGGAACTGGTAGCCGGAATCAAGCAGCTTTTGCGGGAGAACTTTAGCGCCGCCAAGTAGAGCCTCTTCGGCCATCTCGCCGAAAGCCAGCTTGAGGGCAAATCCCGGCACGGGCAAAAATGCGGGGCGATGTAAGACCTTACCGAGAGTACGAGTGAATTCGGCATTCGAGACGGGAGTTGGCGCAGTCAGGTTGACCGGTCCGCTGATACTCGGTGTTTTGGTAATGTGTTCGATAATGGGGCCGATTTCCTCTAATGCAATCCAACTCATCATCTGATTTCCTGATCCGATTTTGCCGCCGAGGCCGAGGCGGAAAAACGGGAGCATTCGCGCGAGCGCGCCACCTTCTTTGGCGAGCACGACGCCAATACGGATTTTCGCGACGCGAACTCCGGCAGCGACAGCGATCTGCGCGGCGGCTTCGCAGTGCATGCAACTATCTGCCATGAATCCAGAACCCGGCGGCGACTGTTCGGTTATTGTCTCGGCTGCGTCGCGGTGTCCATAGACGCCGACAGCGGAGGCGTTGAGCAGTAGCGACGGTTTGATCGCGGCTGCGGCGATTGTTCTTCCTATTAACTCCGTAGCGCTTACGCGGCTTTCGATGATTTCGCTTTTGACCTTGTCATTCCAGCGCTCGGCTGCAATGTTTTTGCCGGCGAGATTGATGACGACGTCCTGGCCTCCGATAGCGCCTTGGTCGATTTCACCGGTCGCAGGATTCCACTGCAATTGTTTGTAGGGCGACTCAAAGCGATTGCGGACAAGCAAAGTCAGGTCGTCGCTTCGTTGAGCAAAATAGTCGCAAAGGTAGCGGCCAAGGAAACCATTGGCGCCGGCAATCGTAATCTTCATGACAATATCAATATACGAAAAAACTGGTGTGGTAGACGATCAATTGGCGATATTGGCCTTCGTAGTAATTAGCCAAGAATACCCCGGAGGCTTTGGATGCTTCGACAACATTTCATTAAGAAAGGCCTGCGCGCCGAACCGCATTTTAACTGGCGCAGCGGCGAGCTGACGCGCGTCGAGGCATTAAGCGATGCCGTTTTTGCGTTTGCGGTCACGTTATTGGTCGTCTCCCTGGAAGTGCCGACCTCATTCCATGAAATGATGTTGACCATGCGCGGGTTCTTTGCCTTTGGGATTTGTTTTACGCTTTTGCTGATCATCTGGCACTCGCACTACATCTTCTTCCGGCGCTATGGACTCGAGGACACCTACACGACGATATTGAACGCCGTGCTGCTATTTGTGGTGCTGTTTTACATCTATCCCCTGAAGTTTCTCTTTTCGTTTCTATTGGCAGCGATGTTTGGAGTGGAGGCCGGCGTTTCGCTTAACGCGATGATTTCAATGCAAGATGTGCCGCAACTGATGCTGGTCTATTCGCTCGGATTCATGTCAATATTTCTGGTTTTTGCCCTGCTGTATCATAACGCTTATCGCAAGCGCGCGGTTCTCAAATTGAACGAGATCGAGGTTCTCGCCACGCGCGCGAGCTTGAATTCTCACATCATATATGTTGCTGTGGCGCTGCTTTCCGTGGCGCTGGCGTTGACTAAATCCGGTCCGCTTGTCGCAGCCGCAGGCTGGTGCTATGCCCTGCTTTGGCCGCTGCAAATGAGCAATGGGATTATCTATGGCAAGCGTATTGACAAGCTAGTCAAATCCACCGAAGCTCAAAATGCGATTGACGCGCAAGCGTAATTGCCTTTGCCTGTCACTTAGGATCAGACGCAGTACATAGGATCGCAGTTGACCAACATTCTCGTTTATATTCTCTTGTGTATTATTTGGGGCTCCACTTGGATCGGGATCAAGATTGGACTGACCGACGCTCCGCCGCTTTGGAGCGCGGCGTTTCGGTTCATTCTCGCGGTAATTCTTCTCATAATAATCAACGCGATCACAAGGCAGAAGTATCCAAAAGGATGGCGTAATATTCTGCGGGTAGCCTGGCCAGGACTGTTTACATACTTGGCATCATACACACTGACATATTTGGGTAGCCAGTATATCAGCTCGGCAATTGCATCAATCCTGTTTGCGGTGTTTCCGTTCATGACAATGCTGCTAATGACCGTGATGTTAAAGAACGAGCGAATCAGCCTGCGATCGGTGCTGGGTGTCGTGGTCGGATTTTCCGGCGTGGTGTTGATTTTTTCCGAGCCGATGGATTACGGAAGCAACGCAGCGTTTGGAATGTTAATGATGCTGTTGTCACCGCTGGCGGCGGCATTTGGAACGGTAACAGTAAGGGCGCGCTTGAAAAACGAAGATGTCTTTCCGATGGTGACATTGCAGATGGCGGTCGGCGCGATATTTCTGACACTTATCGCAGCATTGGCCGAGGATATCGAGTTGTTCCAAGTTACAGCAAAGTCGGTCGGAGCAATTGTTCTTCTGGCAGTATTTGGATCGGTGATGGCATTTACAGCGTACTATTGGCTGCTGAAGCGATTGCCGCTGATCACGATGTCGCTAATTGCGCTGATTACGCCGATCGTGGCGATGTGTCTCGGGTATTTTGTGCTCGATGAGATATTAACGACGCAGGATTATGCCGGGGCGGCCTTGGTGTTGACGGGAGTGGCGGTCGTGAATTTGAAATCAAAGGCGCATTAGAGCGGGACATTGATGCGATTGGGGATGTGGTCGATCACGCGCGACTGGCAGTGTTTGCAAAGCAGGGCTTCTTTCTTGATGACTTCCCGACAGTAAGGGCAATTGCGTTCATCGAAGCGAAGCGTCGGTGCGTGCGACTTGCAGTGGCTTTTGAGAATCGTCTCGACACCGTGCGCGTTGGCTCGCGGCGCCAGTCCATGGAACTCGAAAATCACATTGTTGCGCGTGTCGCCGATTTGCCAGTCGATGACGAGGCAGTAACCTTTGAGTGGTTGATTCTTACTTGAACCAATGCCGAGATTAGAGAAGTTGATGTTCTTGGTTGCAGTGAGCCGAGGCAGCAGCTGCGGTTTTTCTTCACAGAAGATTTCGACCACGGCAGAACGCGGGATGCGGCCAAATTCGCGATTGTGCTTGTTGATGATCACAAACGCGGACGCGTCGATTTGGCAGTCGATTTGATCTTCGGGCGAGGTCGCAGCAGCAAAACCGCCGAGATATCTGCCGATCGGAACGCGAGTCGGTTGGGCGAGATTTACTGGGCGACGACCGCGGGCGGAGTAGATGGCGATGGTGACAAGTACGCCGAGGACGAGGCCGATGAGGAGCGACTCGGGTTGCATGGTGTTATCCGATAATTGGTTCAGCGGTTTTCATATTGGAATTGTCGGAAAGTGGGGAGGAAAGTTGATGGGGGAAAGGTGGAAACGCCCTCACCCTTGATCCCTCTCCCAAAGGGAGAGGGAAAATCTCGAAGCAGATCGTCGAGCGTTGAGCGAGAAAGGTGAATTGTCAAAACCCCGCAGATGGTAGAGGTCGGTTTGAGGCAGTGGAATTAGGGGTTTTGACCTACGAAGTTGGCAAATAGGGCGAACGCCCTGCAAGCGGGATCTGCGACAGTTAGCCCGTGGGAATCACCGTGACGAGTTGGGATTATTCGTAGAAGGAGCCACCGAGGTCGGAGCCGGAACGGCGCTTGGCGCGAAAGCGTTCCTGGGATTGTTTGATGACGGCCAGCGCGGTGTCGCGATCTTCCCAGCCTTCGACGCCGACTTTCTTTTCTTCGAGGTCCTTGTAGACCGAAAAGAAGTGCTCGATTTCCTTGAGCAAGTGTGGCGGGACATCTTTGAGCGTCTCGATGTGATTCCAAAGCGGGTCGGCAATCGGGACGCAGAGGATTTTTTCGTCCGGACCTTTTTCATCGAACATCTTGAAACACCCGACCGGTTTGGCGGCGATCATGCAGCCGGGGAAAGTCGGTTCCCACACGAGAACGAGCGCATCGAGCGGGTCAGCGTCCTCGGCGAGCGTATCGGGGATAAATCCGTAATCGCTGGGATAGTGCATGGCGGAAAAGAGCATACGGTCAAACTTGATGATCTTGCGCTCTTTGTCATATTCGTATTTGTTACGACTCCCTTTGGGAATCTCAATCATTACTTCGATGATCATAATCTTGCGACAGTTTCCTCTGGTGAAATCCCGGCGATATTAGTTCGAAGCGACGTTGGCTGCTGTTTCTCTTTGCTTGAATTGCTTGAGCGCCTCGATGAGCCGGTCGACTTCGGCGAAAGTATTATAGAAGTTAACCGCGACGCGGATGCCGCCTTCACGGTAGACCAGAACAAATCCACTCTGCAGCAGGTGCTTGTGCAGACGTTCGTTTGCCGGCGAACTGAAATTGACAATTTGCGAACGGTGCGCCGGATCGAGCGAGCTGTTCATGTGAAAGTAATCGTCATGGCCGATGTACTCGAGCAGGCGGTCGATCAGCGCGGTGTTATGCTTAAAGATATTCTCGACACCGATTTCGTTGATGTATTTCAGCGCGGCCGCCATACCCCAAAGTTGTATGTAGGGATAGGTGCCGAGATTGAAGCGGCGGGCATCCTCGAAACAGTCGCGGTCAAAATGCGTCAGGTCGGTGTAATTCAATTTCCAATCGACACCCATCCAGCCGGTGGTAAGCGATTTGAGCGTCTGTTTGGCTTGCTTGGATACATAGAAGAAACCGGAGCCCAACGGCGACAGGAGCCATTTCTGCGCGCCGCAGGCCAACATGTCGATGCGGCACTCTTTGACATTCAAAGGACAAACGCCGAGACCCTGGATAGCATCGACGAGAAAGAAAATGCCGCGCTCTTTACAGAATTCACCGAGCATCTTGATGTCGTTACGGAAGCCGTTGAAATACTGCACAAAGCTAATAGCAAGCAGCTTGGTGCGCGGCGAGACGAGTTTTTCAAACTCCTCGAATGAGAAATTACGATTGCGGGTCGGGATGTACTTGATAACGACGCCGCGATCTTCCAAGACCCGGAACGGATATGGCACCGAAGGGAATTCGTTGTCGGGCATGAGCACTTCGTCGCCCGGTTGCCAATCGAGACCGAGGACAGCGAGGTTGATCCCCCAGGAGGTGTTGATAGCAAATTCGATTTCGTCGGCTTCAGCGCCGATCAGTGCGGCGGCATTGGAACGGATCGAGGCGAGATGAGTCTTGGCTTCGACATCGCCGACGTTGAGATTCATGACGCCGGCTATGTAGTTGTCGATGCCTTGCTTGACAACTTTCAGCACCGGGGCATACGACGCATTATTAAAAAAGACTCTCTGGTCAAGGCCATAGAAGTCATCGCGAACTTTGGGATCAATCACAACCAGTCCTCCTAGTAGTGATAAAGATAAGTAATCGTGCCCAGCGTGACAAGCAGAGTGAGCAGATTCCACAGCATTTCAAATGCTGTGAGTGCTGAAGATAACCTGAATTGATTGTAAGTTCGGACGGAAAGGGGTAATTGTCCGACTCCGAAAACAAAGAGCGCAATGAAGAAGCCGGAGCGGAAACTGGTAAACGGCAAGATCGGATAGAGCGCCGAATAAATTACGGCGGGCAGCATCACGCAGAAGACGAAGTTGATCATGAAAGAGCTAAGGAATTGAATCTCGACGACTTCGGTGAGTCCGAATTTGCGCACCAACATGACGGTGAAGGCGCGCCGGAGATACTCCAGAATGAACAGCGCCAGTCCGGCGAAAATGACAGCAAGTATGAGTTTCTGGGCGTTCATGGGGTTAGGCTACTTTCCGCTTGAGTGGTCGTGGATGATCCAAGATTTGCAGCTCCGGGAATTGAACCCACCCGTTGGGTGGTGTACAGATTCCAGGGTATCGGTGCTCATAGCCATTTCTTCTCCAAATACCAATCATACGTTTCGCGCAGTGAATCTTCGAGCGGGGCAAGCGGCGAAAAATCGAGTTGCTCACGCGCTTTTTGCGACGACGAGAGCCAGTACTGCCGGGACAGTTCATTGACCTTGTCCGCGCAAATTGTCGGCGAGTTGCCTTGACTGCGGTCGAACTTTTCGATGAGCGGTGCAGACAATTTCAGCAGCCAGAGCGGAATTCGCAGCGGGCGAATCTCAACTTTCATGACGTCAGCCATCATTCTTTGCGCTTCCCATTGCGATAATTCGTCGACAGTATTGACAAAGTAAATCTGCCCGCTGCCTTGTTCGATGAATGCCGCCCGCAGGATGCCTTCGACGAGGTCTTTGACATATACGATGCTGACGAAGCTTTCCTTGCCGCCGAACTTGAGATAGAGCCCTGTCTTGACCATCTTGAAAAAAGTCAGCACTTCGGTGTCGCGCGGCCCGAAAACTGCAGGCGGTCGGACAATTGTCACCGGCAGGCGGTCCGACATCGCCATGACGGCATGCTCGCCTGCGAGTTTGCTTTTGCCGTAGAACGAGACCGGATTGGGCGGATCGGATTCGGATTTTGGAGTCTTGTCATCGCAGGGACCGGCAGCGGCCTGGGTTGAAATGTAGACGAAGCGTTTGATATTCTTGCCGTGCGCGGCGGCGAGCTTGACCAGCCGTTCAGTAGCGGCAGCGTTAACATCCATGAAGACTTGCTCTGATGGCGCCTTGACCAAACCCGCACTATGGAAGACATAATCAACCTGCGCCAAGGTTTCGGCGAGGATGGAATTGTCGCGAAGATCGCCAATTACCGGCGTGTATTTCAGCCCGGAAATGTTGTCGGTCTTGGAAGTCTGCCTAAGCAAGAGGAAGAGTTCGAAACCTAACTCGGATAGACGATCTGCAAGGTGGCTGCCGACGAAACCGTTGCCGCCGGTGATGAGAGCCTTGGGTCTGGTGCCGAATACGGGGAGAAATTGGCTTGACTTTGGCATAGTCATTCTTTATGATTTTCCACTTGTGAGTATCGGCACTAGGCCAATCTATCAGGCATTAGGTTGAAAGCAAGCCAATTATGGATATCTTCGAAAAGTGCAGGAAATTCACCCGTTCCGCTGAAGTAAAAGCGATGGGGGTGTATCCATATTTCCGGGAAATCAGCACAGCTTCGGAAACCGAGGTCATGATCCACGGCCAGAAGATGCTGATGATCGGCTCGAACAACTATCTCGGCCTGACCACTCATCCCAAAGTCATTGAAGCAGCGATCGCAGCGACTAGAAAATACGGTTCGGGCTGCACGGGTTCGCGCTTCCTGAACGGGACACTCGACTTGCACGTACAGCTGGAAAACGAGCTGGCGGCTTTCATGAAGAAAGATGCCTGCCTGGTCTATTCGACCGGATTCCAAACGAATCTGGGCACGATCTCTTGCCTGATCGGCAAGGGCGACTATTTACTGATGGACCGCGCCAATCACGCGTGTATCGTCGACGGAGCGCGGTTGTCGTTTGGCAAAGTACTGAAATACGACCACAATGACATGGATGATCTCGAGCGCGTACTGCAGGGCATCAATATCGATGCACCAAAGGCGATTGTCGCCGATGGCGTCTTCTCGATGGAAGGCGACATTGTCAAACTGCCGCGCATGGTGGAACTGGCGCAGAAATACAATGCGCGCGTTCTGATCGACGACGCCCACTCGGTTGGTGTGCTTGGCCCGACCGGCGCCGGAACCGCAGAGCATTTTGGATTGATCGACAAAGTTGATATTACAATGGGGACATTCTCCAAGTCATTTGCTTCGATCGGCGGCTTTGTAGTCGGCGACGCGCAGGTGATGGAGTATGTCAAGCATCTTTCGCGGACGATGATATTTTCCGCTTCGATTCCTCCGGCCGCCGCCGCTGCTGTTAGAGCCGCGCTGCAGGTCATAAAGGATGAACCAGAACGCCGCGAGCGGTTGTGGCAGATTACACGCAAGATGCATACCGGCTTTAAGGATCTCGGTTTTGAGATCGGGACGACCGAAACCCCGATCGTGCCGATTCATATCGGCGACATGATCGAGTGCTTCAGTTTCTGGAAAGCGCTGACGGAGGCGGGAATATTCGCGAATGCGGTTATTCCGCCGGCAGTCGCACCGGGACAATCGATGATCCGCACCAGCTACACGGCAAATCACACCGATGCACAACTCGACCGCGTGTTGTCGACGTTTGAGAGTATCGGCAAAAAAATGGGCATGATATCGGCGATGGTGTGATCCTTAATCAGGTGACTACGTGATCAAGTCCGACGACATCGATGTAAGGGAGGTCAGTTCGCCTTCCGAATTGATGCGATTCATAAAATTTCCCTGGAAAATCTATGCGGATAATCCCTATTGGGTGCCGCCGTTGATCATTGACCGCAAGGACTTCTTCAATAAGCGTAAGAATCCATTCTATCGTTTCGCCGAAACGCGGCTGTTCATCGCCTATCACAACGGCGAGCCGGTCGGCCGGATTGCCACATGCATCAACCGCTCGCACAACGAATTCCATCAGGAGAAAGTCGGGTTCTTCGGATTCTTTGAGTGCATCAAGGAATATGAAGTCGCGCACAGGCTGCTGAAAGTCGCGATGATCTATTTGAAGAAGGCGGGCATGGAGGTGATGCGCGGACCATGCAATTTCTCGACCAACCACGAAGTCGGACTGTTAACCAACGCATTCGACTCTTCGCCGATGGTGATGATGACTTACAATCCGCCGTATTACGCCGAATACCTCGAGCAGTTCGGGCTCAAGAAGATTAAAGACCTGCTCGCATTTCGGATCGATCACTATGATGTTGACAACGAGCGGATTCAAAGATTGATCGCAAGACTGCGTGAACGCTCGGGCGCGGTCGTGCGCAAGATTAACATGCGCGATTTCAACAATGAAATCCTGCGCGTGATCAAGGTCTACAACGAAGCCTGGGAGCACAACTGGGGATTCGTGCCGCTGTCGGAGGATGAGTTCATTCATATTGCGAAGGATATGAAGATGATTCTCGATCCCGATCTGGCGCTGTTCGCAGAAGTTGAAGGCGAGCCGGCGGGATTTGCGCTAGCGCTGCCGGATATCAATATCGTGCTCAAGAAACTGAACGGGCGGTTGTTGCCGTTTGGGATATTCCGACTGTTGTGGGATATGAAGGTTCGCAAAAAGGTCAAAGAGGCTCGGGTCTTGACGGCGGGCGTGGTCAAGAAGTATCAAAAGCGGGGAATCGACAGCGTGTTCTTCTACGACTTGTGGCATAACGCGATGAAGAACGGGTATCACACCGGCGAGATGTCGTGGATACTCGAGGACAATCACGTGATGGTGCAGGCGGCGGAGGCATTAGGCGGCAAAGCGTACAAGACGTACCGGATTTATCAGACGCCGCTGATGTTGACGATGGGCGGGTAGGGGGCGGCTGATTCTTCGCAAATTGGGGGTAAACTTGTTTCCAATATTCGCTTCCGACTAAACGAATCTGAACTATCTTCGTTATTAGGTTGACATCGTTGGCTGTCTCATCCATGATAGATTAGCTATTACCTGGAGGGGAGATGAAACTTATTAGCGTGCTGCTCCTGTTGGTTGTCTCGGCGGTTGCAGAGAATGATACCTGCTTCGCCAGCGGGTCATCTCTGAAGGAACAGGAATTCAAGTCAAACATTCGTTTACAGTCCGCAGATATTCCCTATGTCACGAAGCACAATCACTCGAGCAGCAATGTAGTTTTTACATTGACGAATCAGGGCTGCTTTGGCGATTGGTCCGACAATGCAATTTTCCCATCGGGGTATTATCCCGGTTGCGAATTTCCAAAGGGTTCATTAGTACAACACCTCTTTCAGGGTGCGTTGTGGATTGGCGCTGTCTCAAATGACGACACTCTCGTGTCATGTGGCCTTGATGGCTGGCAGACGGTTTTTGAATTGTACCCCGATAGCTGGCTTAACGGAGGCATTAAAAGACTGAGCAATCGGTTATCCGACTCAAGCTATTCGCCAGAAGCAATCGCCGACGAGGAGTTAATAGCCGTATTCTACGACACGCTAACCAATCCTGACTTCACCATACCAGATCCCTTCGAAAATCGACCACATACCCCGCTGGGGTTGAAGATTCGGCAACATTCTTATTCATTTGGTGGACCACCAGACGATGATTTCATCTTGCTTCGATACACGGTAACCAACATTGGCAACAACTACCTGCATGGTGTGTATGCAGCTACTTACTTCGATACCGATATTTGGCATCCCGCCACTCGCGACGGTTTTGCGGATGATTTCGTCGGCAGCCGCTGGGTCCCGACCTTTGACGGAAGTGATAGTCTTCTAGTGGGATATGCCGCAGACAATGACGGCGACCCGAGTTCTGAAGGAGTGTGGAATCAGTATTCAGCGCGTTCGGTGTTCTCAGCGACAGTACTAGAACCTCTGGGAAGCAACAATAACGGATTCAACTGGTGGCTCAGTAACGGCGACGCTTGCCGGGATTGGGGGCCAAGGTTAAAGGTTCACGACCGGCCCTTTGGGACCGACGCGAGCGGAACTCCGGAGGGGGATCGCAATAAATATTATGTAATGTCGAATCCCGAGATTGATTTCAATCAACTATGGTCCGGGACCGGTGTGATACTTGACGACTGGTCGGGACCGCCTTCATGCATCAACAATCCGCATATGTCTGATATCCGATTCTTGTTGTCGTTTGGCGGCGGTGACCTTGCGCCCGGAGACAGTATGCAGTTTGGGATCGCTGTAGTTTTGGGCGAGAACTTACATGTCAATCCGACCGACTGGAGTCTCTTTGATTCCTCGAATCCGGAAGCTTTCTACAACAGTCTGGATTTTGCGGACCTTGACGGCAATGTGATTGAGGCGCAGCGATTGTATCAGCGGCTCTTCCTAGGAAGCGCCGGTGACCTCGACAACACCGGTGTCGTTGATTTGAAGGATGTTGTAGCTTTCGTCAATTTTCTCTTTGCTCGCGGCACTGCGCCACGTTATCGAAGTGCTGCTGATGTCAACGGTGACTGCAAAATCAACCTGACGGATGTCGTTCTATTGGTGCGGTATTTGTATAACGGCGGGAATTTGGTTCGGTCGGGTTGTGTGGAATGAAGCGGGCGTGGGAACCACGCCCCTACGGGAACAGTCGATCGAGATGACAGACAGGAATGGCCGTAATACCGAGCCAGCGGGCACGCAAACCATGCCCCTACGGTGTTAAGTGAATTCTACCCAGACGTAGGGACACTGGATTCCGGCTTTCGCCGGAATGACTATATGGGGGGACGCCTGATGGAACACAGCGGGCGTGGGAACCAGCGCCCCTACCGGAACAGTCAATCAAGACGACAGACAGGAATGGCTGTAATACCGAGCAAGCGGGCGTGGGAACCACACCCCTACGGATGCCAGCCGAATTTCTTCAGGTCGACGACATCGTCACGGGTGAATTTGACGCCTTCTTTCTTCAGTAACGATTTTTGCAATTCATAGCCGCCGTTTCGGGGGAGCGAGATTTTTCCCTGTTTGTTGATGACGCGGTACCAGGGGAGTTCGAGTTTTTCCGAGCAAGCATGCAGCACGCGCACTACCTGGCGTGCCGATCGCGGCGAACCGGCGAGTGCGGCGACCTGGCCATACGATGCGATTTTGCCGCGAGGGATTTTGCGGATGATATCGACGACGCATTGGTGAAAGGGTGTCATGTGGGCGGTGTCGGATTTCGTGCGCGGCATGGGGAAAATATACGGATGTGGGCAGGGCGATTCAAGGGGGAAGAAGCGCCCTCACCCTGCCCTCTCCCAAGGGGAGAGGGGAACATTCGGAGGAAGTTAAAACGGAGCACAACAAGGCAGGACGAGCGGGATGGCTAAGATGTCGAAACTCCTCCGAGAAACTGCGATTGGGTCGTGTCTGCAACAAGGAGTTTCGACCTACGAGCTCGCGGCGCACCGGGGCAAAAACTGACGCAACATGAGGATTAAGAGTCTGCTGTTAGGAGTCTCGAACTACGAACGGCGGCAGGGAGAAACTACTCGGATTCGAAGTCGTATTTTGTGCTGCAGGGATCGCAAATGGAATGCGAGACTTGCGGCATGATCGTGCTCTCGAAGAGGTTCAGGGCGATGATGGCATCTTCGACTTCGAGCCATTCACCGAGGGTTTGGATTTTCTTGCACCAGCTGCACATCGTGAGATACTTCTCGGAGCGAGGAGCGGTTTGGTCCAAGAGCAGGACTGGATCGCGGGTTTCCTCGCGAAGTATCTCGCTGACAAACTCGATGCCATTGTCAGCAGCGAGCTTCATTTCCATTTGCATGAATCTGCGGCGGTCGGCTGAATCGCAACGAAAGGGAAATCTGGCGCTCGCCTGACCGGCACGCATTTTTGCGACAATCGTCTGATAGATATGACGCGTCTCGACATTGGCGACAAAGTCCCAAATATTTCTTCCGAGGATAGCGGCTGCAAAAATTTCGCCGCCGTTGTTTTTCCTGGCGAAATGATCCCATGAAGGGCTGACGAATCGGATGATATCATCCCTGTCGACTTGATATTGCACGATAGCATCGCTATGTTCAGGCGAGTTGGAGTTGGGGGTACTTGAGTTCATGATTGCTTAATCTATCGCACTGTGCTGCGGCGATTAGACGACTTTGCTCTTGAGGATGTCGTGGATATGGACGATGCCGACCGGACGGTGTTGGTCGTCAACAACGACGAGCGCCGTGATCTTGTGATCTTCCATCACTTTCAACCCGCGTTCGGCAAGTTCGTTGGGGCCGATGATTTTCGGTTGCGGCGACATGACAGCAGCGGCAGTCTTCGCCATGAAATTGTCATTGCGCTCCAGCACGCGGCGCAGGTCACCGTCGGTGAAGATGCCGATCAGTTTGCCGTCATCATCGACGATCAGCGCTGTGCCGAGCCGTTTGTTGGTAATCACAACCAGCATGTCGCGCACAAGCATCTGATGATTCACGATCGGCAAGTCATCGCCGGAGTGCATGAGGTTCTTGATGCGAATTGAAAGCCGGCGTCCTAGGGTTCCGCCCGGATGCAAGAGCGAAAAATCTTCGGCGGTGAATCCGCGCTCTTCCTGAATGACCAATGCCAAAGCGTCGCCCAGTGCGATCGCAGCTGTGGATGAAGAGGTTGGCGCCAGATTGTGAATACACGCTTCGGCAGAGACCGAGGCATCAAGCGGGATATCGCTGCGCAAGGCTAGCGGTGATTTGAGATTGCCGGTAATTGAAATGACCTGCAAGCCGAGGCGCTCGATCACGGGGTAGAATCGCTCGAGTTCGTCGAGGTTACCCGATTTGGAAATCGCCAGTACGAGGTCGTCCTTTTGCAAGAGACCCAAGTCGCCGTGGAGACCTTCGGTCGGATGCAGGAACAGTGCCGGGGTGCCTGTCGAATTGAAGGTCGCGACGATCTTGCGGCCGACCCAACCGGATTTGCCAAGGCCGGTGACGATCACTTTGCCTTTGCAGTTGAGGATTGCCTCGACAGCATGTACGAAGTTGTCGTCGAGCTTGTCGATCAATCCGCGCACAGCTTCGGCTTCGTGGAGAAGAACTTCTTTAGCGCGTTTTAGCATTGCCGATATCATCACGATAAATTTTCACGAGGTCAAGACCTTTTGCCGCGAGGACGAAGTTGATCACTTCGCGGCAGGCGCCTTTGCCGCCGTCGCGCTCGGTCTGGAAGTGGCAGAATGGCAGCAATTCGGGCTCTGTATCGGCAACGCAAACTGCCATGCCGACTTGTTCCATGGCGACCAGATCGGGGATGTCATTGCCGACATAGCCGATTTGATTCAGATGCAATGCGTGCTTCTGCGCGAGTTCCTGCAGTGCGGATATCTTGTCCCAGGCGACAACGACATCGCCGACGCCAAGCTCGGTGCAGCGCTTGACTGTGACCTCGGAGCCGCGGGCTGTAATCACGCCATATTTGAGGTAACGGCCGCTGGAGGCTTTGATCGCAAAGCCGTCGGCAGCGGAAAAGGCTTTGGCTTCCTGATTATCTTTGAGAAATATCATGCGGTTGTCGGTCATAACGCCGTCGACATCAAAGATGAGCATTTCGAGGTCGGCGATGTTTATCTCAAGCTTGCGTTGTAATTTGCGCAATGCGTTTGATCTCCTTGAGGTAAGTGTCAACGTAGTCGAGCGGCAGTTGTGTGGCGGAATCGGACAACGCCTTTGCCGGATCGGGATGGGCTTCAAAGAAGAGACCATCGATGCCAACGGCGATGGCGGCCTTGGTCAGCGGCAGCACATACTCGCGATTGCCGCCGGATGAGCCGCCCTGTCCGCCAGGCTGTTGGACAGAATGTGTGGCATCAAAGACGACGAGATGGCGCGTCTGCTTCATCTTAATGAGCGAGCGATAGTCAACGATGAGATCGCGATAGCCAAAGGATGTGCCGCGCTCGGTGAGCATAATGTTCTTATTGCCGGCGTCGACAGCTTTTTGCGCGATGTGAGCCATGTCTTCCGCGGCGAGAAACTGGCCTTTTTTGATATTGACAACTTTGCCGGTCTTAGCGGCGGCGACGATGAGGTCAGTCTGGCGGCACAGAAATGCCGGTATCTGCAGAACGTCGCAGACTTGTGCAGCGATAGCGGCGTCCGGAGTTTCATGAATGTCGGTCAATACGGGTACGCCGAATTCTGATTTGGCCTTTTGCAGAAGTTTAAGTGCTTCCTGATCGCCGATACCGGCAAATGACTTTCCGGACAGGCGATTGGCTTTGCGATACGAGGCTTTGAAGATCAGCGGCAAATCGTACTTTTGCGCCAGCTTGGAAATTGTCTCGGCTGTGCGCATGACGACCGATTCGGATTCGACAAGGCAGGGACCGGCGATGATAAACAATTTACCATCGCCGAATTTTTGGTTACCGATTTGGATCATTGACGCAGATTCAGCTCGTCGAGGAGTTCGGGTCCGGCGGCCGGTTCGCTCTCCAGATTGAGTTCGGGTTGCGCGGGATTGTCATGGTATTCCGATGCCGCGCGGACGAAATCGCGGAAAAGCGGATGGGCATTGCCGAGGCGGCTCTTAAGCTCCGGATGGAACTGAACGCCGACAAACCAGGGATGGCTGGGGATTTCGACAATCTCGACCAACTTGCCGTCCGGCGAAACACCGGAGAGTTTGAGACCGCGCGACGTCAATTGGTCGCGGTAGTAATTGTAGAACTCGTAGCGATGACGGTGGCGTTCCGAGATCGTGCGCTCTTGATATGCTTCGAATGAGCGGCTGTTTTCATCGAGCACGCACGGGAAAGCGCCGAGCCGCATGGTGCCGCCCATTTCGGTCACTTCGTGCTGGTCGGCCATCAGATGAATGACCGGGTGCTTGAGGTCGCGGTAGAATTCGTAGGAGTGGGCGTCGGCAAGACCGGCGACGTTGCGGGCAAATTCAATCACCGCGCATTGCATACCCAGACAGATTCCGAAAAATGGAATATTACGCTCGCGCACATAATGGATAGACTCGATCTTTCCTTCGACGCCGCGTTCGCCAAAACCGCCGGGGATGAGCAAACCGTCGATGCCTTTGAGATAATGTTCCGCGCCGTTGAGCTTGATATCTTCCGAGGCGATCCAGACCAGGTCGACCTTGACGTTGTTTTCCGCGCCGGCGTGAATGAAGGATTCGATGATCGACTTGTAGGCGTCCTTGAGATGAACGTATTTGCCGCAGATGCCGATGCGAACATGCTTGTCGGGACGCTTGATCTTGCGGACAATTTCTTCCCATTCTGTGAGCGCCGGTTCGGGCGCATCGAGTCCGAGATAGTCGACGATGTAATCATCCAGACCTTGCTCATGGTAGAGCAGCGGGACTTCGTAGATAGTGTCGACATCGATCGATTCAATTACGTTTTTCGCCGGAATGCTGCAGAACAGGCCGATCTTCTCGCGAATGGCATCGGACAAAGGCTTGCTGGTGCGGCAGAGCAGCACCTGCGGTTGGATACCGATTTCGCGGAGGTCGCGCACCGAGTGTTGGGTCGGTTTGGTTTTGATCTCGCCGGCGGTTTCGATAAAGGGCACCAAAGTCAGATGCACAAACAGCGTATTGCCGGGGCCCTCTTCGAGAGCGATCTGGCGGGCGGCTTCAAGGAAGGGCAGCGATTCGATGTCGCCGACAGTGCCGCCGAACTCGGTGATGACGACGTCAAAAGTGTCATCCCGACGGGCAAGTTTGCGGATGCGCGACTTGATTTCGTTGGTGATATGCGGGATGACTTGGACTGTAGCGCCAAGGTAATCGCCTTTACGTTCGCGATTGATGACGGAGAGATAAACCTGGCCGGCGGTAACGTTGTTATCGCGGGTAAGGGACTGGCCGGTGAAGCGCTCGTAATGACCGAGATCGAGATCGGTTTCGGCGCCATCGTCAAGTACGAAGACTTCACCATGCTGGAACGGATTCATAGTTCCGGGATCGACATTAATATAGGGATCCATTTTCTGGATGTTGACTTTGAGTCCGCGTTTTTGCAGAAGGACTCCGATGGAAGCGGATGCGATACCCTTGCCAAGGGACGACACCACGCCGCCGGTCACGAAAATGTATTTGGCGCCTTTCACTCTATCACTCCTCTCTCTTCCGAGAGCACTTTATTCGCTAACACTAAATCCTCCGGCGTGTTTACTGATAATAGCGGCTTGTTGATAATCGCCACGCCGATTTTGTATCCATGCTCCAAAATTCGCAATTGCTCAAGCGACTCGGCCAGTTCTCTGGGAGTCTGCGGGAGTTGTGCGTATTTGAGCAGGAATTCCTTTCGATATACGTAAATTCCCGCGTGTCCGTAATTGGTAATCTTCTTCCCATTAGAGCTTATCGGCTGGCGGGAGAAGTCAATTGCGTTGCCGCTTGAGTCGATGGCAACTTTGACCAGGTTGTGATCACCTAAATCGCCGGTTTGCAGCACGGGAAATGCCGCTGTCGCCGCCATCAGAGTCTTATCGGACTCAAGCACTTGCACCACACGTTCGAGCTGCTCGGGGGTGATAGTGACCTCATCGCCCTGCACGTCGATGACAATTTCACAGTCGATGTCGCGGACTGCCGCGGCACAACGCTCGGAACCATTGCGAAAGGGCTCGGACGAGAAGTAAACCTCGCCGCCGTGCGCTTTGATCAACTTGGCAATGACGTCATCGTCGGTGGCGACGATAATCCGCTCAAATCGGGCAAACGACGTAACTCGTTCCCAGACATGGAGTATCATGGCCTTGCCGTTGACGTTTGCGAGGGCTTTGCCGGGAAAACGTGTGGAAGCCAACCGTGCAGGAATGACACCGACTATTATCAATTATCCACCACTTTCGGGACTTTGAAGTAATTATCCACCCGCTCGGGGGCATTTTTGAGGGCTTCCTCGACGGGCAGCGAAGGTTGAACGATGTCTTCGCGCAGGACATTGGGTTGATCCGCAGCTTCGGCAAGATCGACTGCCGTAGTGTCTACCTGCTCTAAGGTCTTCACATAGTCCAGCATCTCGGCGATGTCTTTTTGGAAGGGCGCGATCTCAGATTCATCGAGGCGGAGACGCGCCAAAGCAGCGAGCTTGAGAAGCTGTTCGCGATTAATCATTCGGGGGTTATCCCGTGTAGGGTTGCAAAAAACACGGGATTAACCTTACGGCTATTTAGAGGCGAAGTCAACAAGAATAGAAAAGAAATACAGAATGAGAGTGAATTGTCTATCTTACGCTCAAATTGAGGAGCAATCTATGAAAATGACTGACATTCCCTTTGCGACAGTTGATTGGGACAAGATCGAAGCGACCGAACGCAAGGGCGATAGCGGATTTGCCCACTGGCGAACAATACAATTGGGAGAGATTCGTGTCCGCATGGTTGAGTACTCGCCGGGCTACGTTGCCGACCATTGGTGCGCGAAGGGACATATCCTGCTCGTGCTGGAAGGAACATTGGTGACGGAGCTGAAGGATGGCCGCAAGTTCACGCTGGTGCCGGGAATGAGCTATCAGGTTGCCGACGAAGCGGAGCCGCACCGATCAACAACGCAGTCGGGTGCGAAGCTGTTTATCGTCGACTAGGCGCCCTTTCGGCGTCAGTTCTTTTGTG
>CAZIBI010000026.1:0-49964 GCA_964537215.1 uncultured Ignavibacteria bacterium
CTCCTCCTGCAATCACCAACTTTCGCTCAATCACCGGCAAAGGCGTAACCGGGGAGTCACAAGGTAAACAAGTGGCGCTGGGTAATGCGGCTTTGATGTTTGATCTCAAAGCCGACCTTGCCAGTTTAACTGACGTCGCCGCGAAATTCCAGGCAGATGGACAAACTGTCATGTTCATCAGCGTAGATCGTCAGGTTATCGGCCTCCTGGGAGTCGCTGATCCAATCAAGGAGACTACGCCCGAAGCAATCAAACAGCTGCATGCCAACGGCATTCTCATAACAATGCTTACCGGTGACAATCGCACAACAGCGCAAGCAGTAGCGACGAAACTTGGAATCGACGACATCATCGCCGAAGTCCTTCCCGACCAGAAGGCGGAAGTGATTAAGGATTTGCAGCGCAAGGGACGCTTTGTTGCAATGGCTGGCGATGGTATCAACGACGCGCCAGCCCTCGCGCAAGCTCAAGTCGGCATTGCCATGGGTACGGGTACCGATGTCGCAATGGAGAGCGCTGGCGTGACACTCGTGAAAGGCGACCTACTGGGCATCGTACGAGCCCTCGCTCTCAGCCGCGGCACAATGAGAAACATCAAACAGAATCTCTTCTTCGCCTTCATTTACAACGCACTCGGGGTGCCTATAGCCGCTGGCGCACTTTATCCATTTTTGGGTATTCTCTTAAGCCCCATGATCGCAGCAGCGGCGATGAGCCTTTCGTCGGTATCGGTGATCTACAATTCTTTGCGACTGCGTCGATTAAAGCTGTAGCGATCAAGACGATCATCGATTTGCACCTTACACAAACAAGGCCAGTAGTGTACGTTGAGATTCAATTTCTCAAGAATCAAATTGTATTCCATTGCTTCATTTTGGAGCTTTTTTGTCGATATTATTCATGGGGAGACTGAAGACCTCCCCTTTACGCATAGCCTTGTAATCTCCTTTCAGCTATGCGTGTGAAGACAGGGGAAGAAGTTCGCAGCTCCTTCCCCTATTCATTGGTTATTCGAAGATTCGGAAAACAATATCAGCCCTAGATAGGCACTTTCGTGCTTCGCATTCCTTCGGTCGGTCGCGCCGTCCACATTCCTCTCCCCCAAGAAAGTAATCGTGCCGTGGTTCCATTGGTCAAAAAGTAACATGTGCAGAATTGTGTACTCTGCGTCATTCTCGTCGCGGTCTCAGCAGGATTGTTAGTGCGGATCGTTACATTCATCGTTAAGTCTCTTGGGCAGCCGTGCCGCAAAGCCTCCCCAAACGCCTGCAACCGTAAGTATTTTGGCCCCAACATATGCTGCAATTCCACTTAAAGTGAACAAGCTGGTAGTTAATATTACAGCACCTCCGATAGCGCCCAGTATTAGGAAGAAATACGAGCCGCACTGCCTCGATCGTAGCCAAATTGCGAGAATCGCCGATGCCAAAAGCGTTAAGATCCATGGCCTCGATCCTTCTAACGCAAATACAAATCCAATCGCCACAGAGCTAACGATCGCCAAGAATGAAGGAAGATATTGCAGTCGTTGTTTGATCTTGTCAATTGTTGGCTGAGACTTCCAGAACTCTATCATCTGCAAATACCAATCCGCAAAAGCCGTAGTTATTCAGACTGCTCTTGCCGGCTTTCTCAATGATTCGGTCTTGCGATTTAAACCGCTACCCAATCAGGAGCAGATTTCGCGATTTTCGAAATTCACCCGCATCAAAATTGACCATTGCAGAACAAGCAATCCGCATACTTCAGAAGGTGCAGGCTGAATTACCGACCGCGCTACGCGGTCGGTGTCATACGTGTAATACCGGCTCCAAATTACGAATTTCTACTTGTGATCATGAGTGGACCCGCCGCCTATCTCTTTCAAAGTCAGTTTCATACCGCATTTGGGGCAGTCGCCGGGTTTGTCACTGGTGACGTCCGCATGCATCGGGCAAGCGTATGTTTTTGCACCGACATCGGCAGCTTTTGATTCAGGGTTCTTCAATGATTTAGCTGGATACAGAGCCTCAATCGATTTCAACTCCTTGTCGAGCTTATCCGTATAGGTCGCCACCTTAGCAGAATCTCCACCATCTCCGGCTTCGTCAAGAAACGTCGCCAAACTCCCCACCTTGGTGACCGATTTCTTGAGCAAATCCAGCTTGTCTTTGGCGAGTTCTTTCGATTTGTCAGGCATAGCAGCTACGTGATCTCTAATTGCAAAGGCAAACTTGTGGACATCCGCAAGCTTACTCGTAATCAGAGCGTTATGTAGCGACTGCTGGTTTTCGGAAATCTTGCTCCAGATCGCCGGCAAGGTAGCCGGGATCGACATTTTCATTTCCTTTTCCTCGTGTTTTGCTTCACCATGATCTTCCGCCAACGCGGTACTGATCCGGCCGATGAAAATCATGCTGACGACGAGGACAAAGACTGATGCTGCGCTTCTGAGTAATCTCTTCAAAATAAGTTCTCCTGTTAGTAGTGTTTTCTTATAGCCAACGCTTAGTTATACAACTTTCCTCTCAATCGGTCATTTTAATTTCTCCTGACCAGTATGCTTAATGTAACGTTCCACCGCGCGTCGTCCGAATTTGTAAAAGACAGCGGGTGTGACAATCATATCTAATAGTGTTGAACTCAACAGACCGCCAAGAATTACTGTCGCTACCGGATAGAGAATTTCTTTTCCCGGTTCGCCTTTGGAGAGAACAAGCGGGATGAGGGCAAGGCCGGCAGTTAGCGCTGTCATCAATACCGGCACAAGACGTTCAAGAGAGCCGCGAATTACCATTTCTTTCGAGAAGGTCTCGTTCTCTTCTTTCATCAGGTGCAAGTAATGAGAAATCATCATGATCGTGTTTCTCGAAGCGATTCCTGTTAACGTGATAAAACCAACTAAAGTTGCAACCGACAGCACGCCTCCTGACAGAAATATTGCGGTTATACTTCCGATAAGAGCTAACGGTATGTTAATCAGCACTTGAAGCACAATGGTCATCGAATTGAAGTGCGTATAGAGCACCAAGACCATGCCTATTAGCGATAGCAGCCCAAGAAATGCGATAGTTCTGGTCGCAGCCTGCTGGCTTTCAAATTGACCTCCGTAAGTGATGAAATATCCGGGAGGCAATTTGACCTGATCGCCAATTTTCTGTTGCATCTCCGTGATCACGCTGCCCAAATCGCGACCGGCGGTATTGCATGAAACAACAATACGTCTCTGTGCATCTTCTCGGACTATCGAGTTCGGACCCTTTGAATCAAGAATCGTCGCAAGATTTTCGAGGGGAATCTTTACGCCTGATGGTGTATCGACCAGAGCGTGACGCAAAGCGTCAAGATCAGATCGACCTGCATCGGCAAAGCGAACAAGCACGTCGTATGTGCGCTGCCCATCCAGTACCTGCGAAACGACTTTTCCGTTTAGGGCGGTTTCTAGAAACTCAGTCAGCTCTCCCACCTGCACTCCATATTTGAGAGCCTTTTCACGGTCGACTTGAATCTTGACTTGCGGAATCAGCACTTGCTTTTCGATTTGCAAATCAACTACGCCCTCGATTTCACGCATGACTGCTTCCATCTCGCTTGCTTTTGATCGCAGAGTGGTCAGATCTGTGCCGAACAGCTTGACTGCAATTTGTGCGCGCACGCCCGAGAGGAGGTGATCGAGTCGGTGTGAGATCGGCTGGCCGATATTGAGCACTACGCCGGGAATTTGTGACAGACGTTCCCTGACGTCGTTTAGGACTGCTTCGTGTTTACGCCCCAACTGCTTAAAATCGACATCTATTTCGCTGTAGTGCACGCCTTCCGCATGCTCATCAAGCTCCGCCCGCCCGGTACGCCTGCCGACGACCGTCACTTCCGGCACTTGGAGCAAGAGTTCTTCAGCCAGGGTCCCCAAGCGATTTGATTCAGAAAGCGAGGTGCCCGGTGTCGCCAAGAGATTAATTGTGGCGGTCCCTTCGTTAAACGGTGGCAAAAACTCCCGGCCAAGAAAGGTCACACTTGAGAGAGCAGCTACAACCAGAAGTGACGCTGCAGCGATCACTACGTTTGGGTGGTTTAACGTCACACTCAACTGCCTTCGATCCAATTTCTTAAGCCAGCGAACGAAAAAACCATCAGGCTTGATCATGAACTTGGCCTTTGGAAGCAAGTAGTAACAGAGAACAGGAGTAACCGTGATCGAGACCAACAACGAGGCCAGAATCGAAACTATATATGCTATGCCCAAGGGGGCAAACAAACGGCCTTCAATCCCCGAAAGGAAGAAAAGCGGGATGAAAACAAGAATGACTAAGATAGTTGCAAATACAATCGAGTTACGAACTTCCTTTGACGCGCTATAGATAACTTGCAGAATAGGCTGGGGATCCACCCGTTGTCGGTTCTCTTTCAACCTGCGGTAGACGTTTTCAACATCAACGATTGCATCGTCGACCAATTCGCCGATAGCAACAGCCAACCCCCCGAGCGTCATCGTATTGATGGAAATTCCAGCCAGATGGAAAAAGAGCGCAGTGACGGCGAAAGATAGCGGTATCGCCGTGAGTGTTATCGCCGTCGTGCGGAAATTGAGCAGGAAGATGAACAGAACGAGGACTACAAAGACCGAGCCGTCGCGCAGAGCATCTTCTACGTTGTGAATCGCTGCTTCGATGAAATTCGATTGTTTGAAAAGCTGAACAATCTCGACATCGGGCGGCAAATTCCGGGCAATTTCTGTCAAGGCTGCTTCGACTTGTCTTGTCAAACTGACCGTGTTTGCGCCAGGCTGCTTGTAAACGGATAGGATAACTCCTGGTTTTCCGTTGATACTTCCGTCACCCCTCTTGGTTTTGGCCCCCAATTGCGCCTTTGCGACTTCGCTAATCCGGACCGGAGCCCCGTTGCGAAAGACAACTACTGTGCTGCCCAGATCGTCTATGGAGGCTGACCTGCCAAGGTTGCGAATCAAGTACTCTTGGTTCTTGCTCTCGAGATAGCCTCCCGTTGTATTTCCTTGAAACGATGACGCTGCCCGTTCTACGTCACCAAGGGTCACGTTATAGTTCCAAAGACTGCGCGGTTCCAGCAATACCTGATATTGTTTGACCTCTCCACCGATCGGTGTGACTTGAGAGACACCCTTCACCGTAAGCAGGCGCGGACGCAACACCCAGTCGGCCAGAGAGCGAAGCTCCATCGGCGTCGTCTGCCCGTCCTTGCTGGACACGCCTAACAACAGGATCTCGCCCATGATAGATGAAATCGGAGCCATAATCGGCGTAACACCCGTTGGCAGTTGCTCTTTGGCGATCTGTAACCTCTCATTCACCAATTGGCGATCTAGATATATGTCCGAGCCCCAGTCAAACTCGACGTAGATTACGGAAAGACCGATGCCAGAAACCGACCGAACACGTTCGACACCATGCGCCCCGTTCATAGTCGTCTCTAGTGGGATCGTCACAAGGGCTTCAACCTCTTCCGGCGCCAGCCCAGGCGCTTCAGTCATGATCGTCACGGTCGCGCGGTTTAGGTCAGGAAGTACGTCAATTGGCGCATTGAGCATGGCGACGAGTCCAAGGATAAAGATGATTAAGAAGACGCAGAGTACCAATAGCCGGTTCCGCAGTGCGAATCGAAGAATGGCATTTATCAACTACTTCACTCCTTCGACAAACCGGTGCGGAATGCTCAAGAGCTCGTAAGCGCCGGTGGTTACAACCCGGTCCCCCTCACGTACTCCACCCTCCACGACAACGACACTTCCATAGTAGCCAACGATTTTGACCGGGCGCATTTCAAACAACTCCGGTTGTACGTGGACAAAGACAACCTTTGTGCCTTCCCAGTCCATGACCGAACTGGCCGGCACTGCGAGGACGTCTATTAGGCTTTGTGTTTCTATATAGACGTTGACTACCAGCCCGGGTCGGAGCCGCTTGTTGAAATTCTCTACGAGATAAATCGCCTTAAGTGTGCGCGTACTGGGGTCAACAAAATAGTCGAAATTCAGGAACTGAGCCTTGAAAGCCTCTTCCGGAAACGCATCCCAGCTGACCGTGGCTTTTGGTTGCTTTTCGAGGTGAGCCAATTCACTTTCAAAGAGATTCGCCTCCACCCACACGGCGGAGTTATCGAATATTGAATACAACTCATGCGAAGGCTCAATTTGCTCGCCGGGCACGGCGTGTACAGCAGTAACAACTCCGCTTATCGGAGCGCGGATAACAAACTCATCCAGCAACTGTACCACTGCGATCGGCTGTCCCTTGCTCACCCAGTCCCCGACATTGGGATAAGATACGCTTACCGATGAAACCAATAGCCCGGCTTGCGGAGAATAGACTTGGACCTGACTTCTTGGTGGAGCCACAATTCGGCCGAGCGCATTTATTTGTTTATTCACGTCTCGCGTTTCGACAACGACAGTCCGCACTCCGAGCAGAAATTGAGATCCCTTTGACATATAGCCCGGTGCTCCTTGGTCCGCGGCTGGCGAAGCCTCACCTCCATGCTCCTCGCCACCGTGTGCAAAGACTGCTGAACGAGGTGTCAACAGCAGAACAAGAATTCCCATTGTCGCCGCTGATATGCCCGTGTGTTTCTTCTTCTTCAAGAGCAAAACAACAAGTATGGCCACGGCTATTGCTATCAGGGAGAATACGGCGATCGTGAGACGAGAATAACTGGCGCTTTGGCTTACTTCACTTGCTTCTGTCCCGACATCAATTCCCTTTATCGAAATGATGTCGGCATTAATACCCGCCGTGATATCCAGCACTAACTCGTATACACCCGATTTGGGGAAGATTATTTTGACTGAGTAAAGCCCTGGATCAGTTTCTGCATCGGCAATCCGCGTGAGCGTGTCGATTCCGGCAACACTTACCTCAATTGTGGCATTAGCGACAGGGGTATTTGTTTCGTAGTCCGCCAGATAAATATCCAGCATGGTTTCAATCGAAGGTTGGGCTGAAGCGTATTTTACAACTACATCGAAGCTTTCACTCTGGGCGGCTGCTGTGTGCGTCGACGACCCCGACTGGACTGTAGTTGTGGCATCCTCGTGGTCTTCGCCACCGTGGGCGTATAAAGGAACAAAACAAGCCACAGCGATCACAGTCAAAGTTGTAAGAGTCCCGCGCACAGTGTTGGTGAGCCTTGCAGTACTCAAAGTCCACTTTAATTCATTAGATCTAACTGTTTTCATCGAATCAATCTCCCGTCAGCGAATCGCTTCCCAATCCAAGCCGACTGCGCGTTCAAGTTCCATGACAGCTTCAGCATAAGCACGACGCGAATCCAAATAGCGAAAGTGCGCCGACAGAAGCTGACCCTTCTGAACAAGGTAGCTGGCTACCGGCGTTCGACCTTCAACGTACGATTTTTGTAACAAGATGAAGAGACTGTCTGCTGATGGTATAACCTCTCTAAGAGACCGCTGATTTCCTTCCGCGACGCGAAACTTCCTGACTGCTGTCATCGCCTCGAAATGAACCTGTTGCAGCAGACTTGTTTCGATTCCCTTGTCGAGATCAATTTGTGCCTCCGATCGCTTGACTTCTGTCTTACGCCGATTTACCACCGGAATTGGTAGTCCCAGCCGGACACCAATCAAGTTATCAGTGTCCTTGAGCCCGTCAAAACCAGGCACACTCCCGATAATGTTGTCACGGCCAAAAATACTCCGCTCGCGTACGTAAAACGCAGACAGTCGCAAGTTTGGAGTTCGTTCGGCGAGGGCCAGACCACGTTTCGCGAGCTCAACTTGTTGATTTAACTGCGATCGTCGAATTTCTGATCGATTGGCAATCGCGAGCGAAACTACACTGTCGTCAGAAATGGGCAGTGGGCGAAGAGTCGCCTCCTGAACCAAATCAACAGAATCTGTAACTGAAACTCCTAGAAGTGTAGACATTTGGTCTCTTGCTGCGTACAATTCGACAGCTGCAGTCGCCAGATCTGCCTCTTGTGCAACATATTCCAAGTTTAGAAAAGTGAAGTCAGAGGCTGGGATGAGCCCACTTCGCGATCTTACTTCAGCTGAGTCGCGTAGCGAAGCTGCAAGGCTGTCTGCGTGACTACTCAACGCAAAACGCTCGACCGCGATTCCGACCGTGGAGTATGCAAATCTCACTTCCCGAATTAAGGCAAGTTCAAGTGCCGCGATCTCTTGTTCGGCGACTCTAAGATTGGCATCCACAATTGCTCGTCGCTTCGCACGTTGTCCACCAACCTCGACTTCTTGACTGAGGGAAAGTTGAAACGATCCCTCTCCAGACCCGGAAGTCAATGCATCGGTGCTTTGATCTATTTCCAACTCCGGATTTGATGGGAACGTCAGGCTGGCCTCGAACATCTGGCTCCTGATGACTAGTAAATTGAGACGCCTCGCCTGTAGCTCCTTGTTATTCTCCAAGGCCAACTGAATAGCCTCGCTAAGCGACATCACTCGATTCCTGGCCTGTATCTCTGTCGATGATACTAACAGTATCGCGATTAATGACAATAATAGGCGCATAGACGACTTTCCTTCTCGCGTGCCGACAAGAACGCACGGTTCAATGATTCTGAAGTTTGTACGTTCCGTGTCCTGCTAACCAACTACAAAATTCTCCATTTTGTCATTCTCTGTTTGATCGTGATGAACCCTTAGTTGTTACCGTCTCTTGTTGAGCTAATGCACTTCGTTGCATGATCTCATTCGCATCTTAAAGCCTTCAAATCCTGTCCTGCCTCGCTTGCCCGATGAAATCAGAGTTCAGTTGCGCTTCCGTGAAGGGCGATTCGGGTTTTTCATGGTGGACTAATGGCAGTGCCGTCGCGAGATCTTTCTTCTCTTCGGTATCGATCACTTCTTCGGATCGGTTTGTCTCATCTCTAAGACTGTGTGATAACTTCAAATGCTTTGGAAATACGAGAGCAAATTCGAGCAGTCTATTTTTATCCCAGACAAAGCGGACATCGCCAAAGTGATTGTTCATGATTTTGATCACCGGGATCAAATCATGTTCGAAATAATTGTCGGTCTCTGCCAACTCATTTAAGTAGGAATATGACCCGGGCAGCCGAATTCCTTGAGTTGTTGCGCCAATCCAGCTCTCCGTTTCTGAATCCCCGCTGTAGAACTTGAGTTCCTTTTTCGAACCCTTGGGCTCTCCCACTATTCCAACTAATTTGCGCAATGCCAGGACAATTTCTTCTTCGTTGGCGTAAACTGGTTTCACACGTCGAATACCATCTGTCGAGACACGGATTCCTATCAATCTGAGAGCACTGCTGATTTCACTCGCGAATTCGTCCAGCAGGTCGTGGAGGTTCACTTGCCTAAGTTTGAATTTGTTTCTTTCCACGATAGAGATCAGATCGTTGCGAAGGCTTTCAATCATGGCCACATTACTCTGCATCTTTCCTGCGCAGAAACTAATACTGGAGTCATATCTCGAAGCGGGTTCAAGTGCTATGAGCATTCCTTTCATACCCTTAATGGGACCTTTAAGCGATTTGATCAGCGATTTTGCCAAGCTCCCGAATAAAGCCGCCTTTTCGAATGACTGGAGCTGTCGCTGATGCTTCACCTTTTGATCGAAGAGCGCGCCCGCCGCTATGCCCAAAATCAAGAACAGCACAATTTCGAGAATCTGATTGATCTGGTAAGTTGGGTGCATTTGCCATGTTACCAATACATGCGGGATGTAGAGAACGCTGCTGGATACTGCAGCAATTGTTCCGCCCTTGCGACCAAATTGGTAGGCCGCCAGCAGTATCGGGACATGATAAAGTCGCTGGAGTATGTTATGGGTCACATTTTGATGAGCCGAAACCAGATAGTGCGCGAGGGAAATTATGACTATCAGTCCAGCAATTATGAGAATCCGCGTTTGATCCGAGCGTAACGGATTGGACATGTTCATTGACATCCATCGTTGAGTTGCTTGGATCTGAAGATGATCTGGATCCCGTCGGTTCTTTCTGTTCAATCGATCTCCTAATCTTACTAATGATATTCAGCCGCCGGATTCGACTCGCCGACCGCGGATCATTGAACCACTAACATCCTGTGAGCGCCAAGGTGCTGACGAGAGCCGATTTGAAAGTAATAAATCCCCGGCGACACTTTTGTGCCAGTTTCATCTCGACGGTCCCAAACCACCCGATACCTGCCCCTACCCAAAGCGTAGTTCACAAGCGTCTTCACCTTACGCCCGTATCTGTCAAATATGACCAAATCCACCACTGATTTGCTCGGAAGGACGAATTCGATTGTCGTTGAGATCTGAAATGGATTCGGAAAATTCTGATGTACAGCAAAATTAGAGAGTTCGCTCGAATCGGAAACTGGCACACTGTCAATTTGACTCGATCGTTGGGGCATCAGACTGTCGAGTACTTCGTTCTGAGCCGAAACTGCCGCTGCGCGGAAACTCAGCAACATCAGAATCACTACACTTGCTTGCATCATCGTCTTCATCATTTCGTATCTCTCTTCTTCATCCCATTTGAGCTTAAGCACTTTTCGTGCCAACACCTGTCGTCGTCCTGAATCATCATAAACGCATGACTACCATCTGGATACATGAAAGTGCGATTCGAGTGACTCCTATCTGCTGGCCGACAGTAGAGAGATTTGAATACTATTCTTCATCATTGACGAATACTATCCATTTTCACAATCAGTCGTGCAGATTCAGAGGCAAAACGAACAGCAAGCAAGATGGCAACATGCGCATCGTATATTTGTAAACAATCTCGGCGACCGTGTCACCGCGAATTGGCGTTATGGCTTTGCTATGCGAGTACAACCGCCTGGAACTCGACTTTGGTTCAGGAATGAAACCTCTCACTCGGATATGAATGCAGTCGCAATCTCAGTCGAATTGCCCGCGCTCGAGTTAGAATTCCAGCAGGAGATGCCGAAACCGAACGAGGCACAAATCTCTGCTCCACTGTCACAAGAGTTTTCAATCACAAGAGTTTTTGAATTGTCTCATCCAGATTAATCCATTGCGTTCTCGATCGAGCCTCTCTGAATAGTCCTATGAATATGCGTCCGCTACAACCTTTCTGGTAATCATGAAATTGGCACAGTTGCAAAGACATGAAACTTCATGCTAGAGTTCCTCCTGGACCTTTCAAGGTTAGCCCCTTAACATCCCAATCAAATCAAACTAAACCTTACTCAGGAGGTGACTTATGTCTCAAAATCTCTATCAAGCCCACAAACAATGGGCCGTGAGATGTCCAGACGAACGCTTTGCCGATCTTAATTCGCTGTACCAATTTGTCGGGAGCCGCCGCACGGGGGCAATCGAACGCACACGTTCATTTCGGGATCTATCTATGGTCATTGACTACGATGAAGCTCTCGCTGTAAACGGCGAGCACCCAGTTTCTCGTTTTTCGCACTGGTCATTCGGTCAACTCTGCGAATGGATGAAAGCTCCGGCTCCCTACCTTCGCCGATTGCCAGTTTCGCTGGTTGCCGAATGCCTGCAGCACTCAATATCGCATTCTGCCAATACCTGTCAGATGCTCATCCGACAGGAACAGGCAGATAAGCAGTCGAACACTGCCTCCACGATTGCGGCCATCACAGGACCCAAATACAGCCGCATCTGGGATACCGATATTGTCGAGACCCTCATTCGCTCCGTTGAAGGAACAGGTTGGCACGTTCCTCGGGCACGCTCCAACAACCATTCTGATAGCGCCGGGCTTTACGCATCTGACAGAGACATGTTCGTCTTCTTTGTGAATGATGAACAGCCGATTGAAATCGACGACATCAGGCTTGGCAGAGGATTCTTTTGCTGGAATTCCGAAACAGGAGCGGCGTCATTTGGCTTGACTACATTTCTTTACAACTATGTCTGTCAAAATCACATCGTCTGGGGTGCTGAACAAATCGAAGAACTTCGCATCATTCATCGCGACAACGCCAGCAAACGGTTCCGCACGGAGGCCATTCCCGTACTCAATCGCTTCGTCGAAAATTCAAGCTACAGCGAAGAAGTCAAAAGCGCTATTACTGTTGCTCAGCAAACGACGGTGGGAGTTGATCTCGACCAGGTACTAGAGTGGGGTGAGGACAAGTCCTTCTCAAATATTGAACTTACCAATGCCTGGGAAACGGGCCAAAGTGAAGGTGAAGATGTTTCAACCGTGTGGGGTATCGTACAGGGTCTTACTGCATATGCGCGGCAAATTCCGTTCATGAATGCAAGAGTAAATTTGGAGCGGAGGGCCGGAAACCTTCTGAAATCCAATACTTGAGTTGAATCATAGATCAACGCACTTATTGGTAAAAAGGAAGAGTGCACAATCCTCGGGGGCAAATTCGACAATTGCCCCCTTTTGTTTTATTTTGAGTGCCATGATCCTGTATTCATTCAGCATGGACGAACCACGACGGGCTGAGCCAGCGGCGCAGTTTCATCCAGACCGAAATCAACTCTCCTTTCTTGGTAAATACGCCATAGACGCTTCCCCACATTACGTCGCTTTGTGTTTTCCCTATATTTGTGCCTTAATCATTATCTTCAAAAGTTTCCTTCCATCCGAATAGTCCACAAAAACTGTTCATGATTTCTAAGTCCTTTGCTACAGAAAGGAAGAAATGGTAGACTTCAACCGTTGCCACCCTCAAATTCGCAACTTCATACTCGCTACTCGCTCTGGAACCGACCTGCCTCTCCAGTCTCCTTTCATTTACAAGCAAGGGATATTGAAATCCTAAGGACAGTATTCCTGCACCGATTCTTAAAACCGCGCCAAATACAAGTAGTCGTTGGTGGTTCCATTTTCAATCTTGCTCGAAGGTGTCGACTACTGTGGCAACATCGATTCCTTGAGCGGCCACTAGCCCAGCGCCCATTAAGACTCCTTACGGATGAGATTGTCTACGGTCTAGGAAAGAAAGGAGCATCACTCTTGGCGCAGCAGTTTCCAGAACTACGAATCGCCAGTTTTGACTGGACAGAATCACCTGGGAAACAGATAGGATGGCCATACATCGACCATCAACTCGGAGTTGCGACTTTTATGGTGACACTTGCAAAAGCTACTCAAGTCGCCGGCACAAAACTAAGATGGGACGGTCATTCAAACCGAAGGCAACACCATTTGAAATTAGGAAACGGCAGCCACTTGTTACCTGACGCATACTTTCAAATTGTCCTCAAGAGTGGCAAGGTGATTCATAACTGTCTGGAATATGATCGCCAAAGTGTTTCACTCAATCGCATGAAGCGGAGATATGATACTTATTGCAACTGGTGGAAAGAAAAGATGGCTGAAAGAGTGCAACAAATTGCTTCTAAGTCCAGGTCATCAATTCGGCTAGCCCCGGGCGAAGCCTTTCGCGTTCTGACCGTCACAGTAAGAGAGCAACATATGAACTCGCTCCGCCGAATCGCGCAATCTATTGGTCGAGACCGAAATCACCAATGTTCGTGGAAAGGACTTATGTTCACACACTCGACAGCCTTTGGTCTTGACGCGCCAAACCAGATTCTTGATCCAATCTTCAGATACGCAGATGATGAGCGTGCGACAACCTTGATCCCCCGACGAAATCAGCTAGATCAGCTATAATGTCAAAGGCCTCCCCTGCTCTGTGGAAAGCCCTAGCAGAGCCCAATGGACAAGGGGTTCCGCGTTATCCCATCGGAGTGGATGCAGCTTGATCTCTCCGAGCTGTGTATTCTGTCCAAGGTTGGATGATCAACAATGGCAGGAGTGGGAGGCAAACAAAGAAACCTATTAATACAGTGAAATATCAATATTTTCAAAATTGCACTATCTGCCGATTGCGGCTTGCAGATGACCACATATCGAGAACGTGCTCCCTTTGTCGGGCGACTGAGAGCCATGCCACCATTTGCTACTCTTGCGGTAATAGAATTTTCGATTCGAACCATAATTCATTGATAAGCTGCTGTCAGTGCCAAGAAAAAAGCCCGATGCATTAGCATCGAGCTTTGAGCCTAAGAAAGTAGACTCTTGAGGTCGGAAGGTAGTACCTTATCAGGTTGAAGATCGGCAAGATATGGGATAACGCGCACCCACAGGTACTTGGCAAGCTCGTTCGTGACACCCGAACTGGCCCGTCGTCCAGCATCATCGCCATCAAAAAACATCATTACCCGCTTAAATCGACTGCAGAGCAGTTCTCTTTGCCGTTCAGACAGGCTAGTACCCATCAAGCATACTACATTGTCAAAGCCGCACTGATGAAGCCAAAACACTGAGAAAAAGCCTTCGACTATGATTACGGTATCGACTTCATCCGGAATGCGGTGAAGATTAAACAAAACCAGACTCTTGAGAAAGTTCTGAGGTAGTCGGTACTTACTTTCATTGGTCGCGTGACTTTCGCCCGCCCCGACCCATCGCCCGGCATAAGCGATCAGTTCACCGTTTTCGTTGTGAATCGGAATCGCAATTCTCCCCGACATGATTCCGTAGTTACAATATCCCAATCCGAAATGTGCAATCGTTTCCTTCGAAAGTCCCCGCTCTTCAGTTAAGTAGGGATGGTCTGCATTGACCGTCAGCGTGAAACTCAAAGGAGAATTGATCCTCGACTTCTTTTTGACCTCTTGGTCTTCTTCGCTGCCAACGGCGTCGGGATTATCAAAGCTGATGTCGCCCTCCTCTTCCGAATCTGGTTCGCTCTTTGATTTAGCCTTAGTCTCTCCTGCCGGCTTTCGATTTTCGTTTTGATCGTCGGCACTAGTGCCGCTCCACCCGCTCAGCAGAATCGCCGCCTCCCGAATCTTAATCCCTTCTTTCTTGGCGACAAAATCCAGGACATTTCCCTTTTCATGGCAACCAAAGCAGTGGAAAACACCCTTTTCAATGTTCACGTGAAATGAGGCTTTGGTTTCTTCATGAAATGGACAGTTGCCAATCAGCTCCTTTCCCTTCTCCTTCAGCCTCAAACCATAGTGTTCCAGCACATCCCGGAAATTTGCCCTCTCTTTAACCTCTTTGAAATCCACCCGCTTGGCAGTCGGTTTGGCCGTCTCAGTCATTTTGACTCCTTGTTAAGTTTCCTAGTTTTTGAGGTTAAATAACCTCGTGAGAACTAGTCAAAGCCTATCATACCCACAGAAATCTGCAAGTCCTGCCATTGACTGTGACCTCCCACGATCTAGAATGGATGGTAGTTCAAGTACTAATGACGAATGTGATCCGTCACTTTGACAATATTGCTGGCCCGAGGAACCAAGGCATCCGAAGTTAGACATAGAGGCCGGCAAGAAAGGACAATGGGGCAGACACAAATCTAAACAGAACTCAATGCAACCCAAGGCCAATGAATGCACAAGATCACCATGTTCAATCAGAAGACGATATTACAATTCTAGGAAGTACCGATTTTCGCGGAATTGAGAAGAGGTTTGGCATCAAACGCAAAGACCGCCGACAGCACACCTACATTCTCGGACGGACGGGAGTTGGAAAATCGACGTTACTAATTTCGATGATCGCACAGGATATCGCCCGTGGCGAAGGAATAGCGGTTATTGATCCTCACGGAGACCTGGCGGATAAGATTCTCACCCTAGTACCAAAGCACCGGACGAATGATCTGGTCCTTTTTGATCCTTCAGATCAAGCATACCCGATTGCCTTTAACTTCCTGGAAACGACTGATTCCTCCGATGCACATTTCGTGACGTCGAAGATCTTAATTTCCTCGGGACTCATATCGGTCTTCAAGAAATTGTGGTCAGACTCGTGGGGTCCCCGACTAGAGTATTTACTCCGTAATGCGGTGCTCGCGCTTCTGGAAAGCAATGGACAAACTCTCTTGGGAATCACGCGCATGTTCACAAATGAGTCTTTTCGGCAGAGCATCGTATGCAACGTGCGTGACCCTATTGTTAAATCCTTTTGGACCGAAGAGTTCGCAAGTTATAACGATGCTTTTCGAAGCGATGCCGCCAGTCCCATCCTAAACAAAGTCGGACAATTCTTGTCGACCAGCTTACTCCGCAATATCGTCTGTCAGCCCAAATCTACCCTGAATTTTGACGACCTAATGAACTCACGGATGATTCTCATCGCTAACTTAAGTAAAGGCAAAATCGGAGAAGACAACGCCGCCCTGCTTGGAGCAATCCTGATCACTAAACTACAACTGGCAGCAATGCAACGAGCTGCCATTCCTGAATCCGATCGCAGCGATTTCCATTTGTATGTGGATGAGTTTCAGAATTTTGCGACTGACTCGTTCGCAGAAATACTGAGTGAAGCGCGCAAATTCAAATTGAATCTAACGATTGCGAATCAGTATCTCGAACAATTGCCACGCTCTCTGTCAGGAGCAATCCTTGGCAACGTCGGCAATATAATCTGCTTTAGACTCGGAGCTCCTGATGCCGAATTACTCCAGCGGGAATTTATGCCAGAATTTGGTCAATTCGATTTGGCTCAATTAGCAAATCACAGCGCCTATATTCGGATGACTGTTGATGGCGCAACCTGTAAGCCGTTCTCAATGAAAACGGAATTGCCTAATTCAGTGCTGGAGGGCCAGATAAGAGCAGTAAATCTCAGAAAAGTCTCCCGTGAAAGATATGGCAGGTCTAAAGAACAAGTTGAAGAGAGGATAAGGCGTTGGTTCAGGACTTCTACTGAATCAAGTTAGACTCCCTTCTTGAGAACTATTCCAGATTCAAGATTCTCAAATCCCATCAGTTCCTGAACAAACTAATGGCTCAAACATATGCGGTGCCGTCAAAGTAAGCCTGGGGACAACCGGCCCTCAACGATCTCAAATTGCGACCCGCCAATGTCAATTTGAGACTTCAGCAATCTCACGATGAGACTCTATATAAATAGATATGAATAGAATATCTATATCTTACTCTTTATTTTTTTGAATACAAAACGACGGTATCTCTCCACTTAGAAGTCGTCCTTAGAAAATGTTCAGGAGTCCGTTCAAGCAATCCCTGTTTCAAACCACGGTCAATTGCTCTAAAGACTGTGGCTCTGCCAATACCAAGAAATTTGGCGAGTGTGATTTTGCTCATGGTGCAGAAAGGATAATTATTATTTGAATGGGAAAGAATGTGGATGCTGTCCAAAACAATATACTCAGTCACGGAAAGCTTTAGGCGTTCGCGTGCTTCATGATAGACAATTGTGAACCGTGGCTTCTTGCCAAGCGAAGTCGATCGTTTTTTGATGTCATTGCCAATATGTTCCATACTCACAAATCATATCGCATGAGCTAACAATTTCAAGCCAGGATACGCACAGTCTCAAAACGAGACGGAATGTCCCGAGTGAGGCAAATTCGGGCTGAAGCTGCCGGAACATATTCCATTCAACCAATCAACATGTTGACTAATTCGTGTACGAGTTGATTAGGTCTCGATGATATTATTCGCCAAAATTTCGTTGTCACCACTATTGCTAGCACGACTGATATCAACATGCGCAGCTTTGCTATCTCTGCGTTCTCGGCTGCTATCACGGTCGCTTGTCGTCAGAAAAAGCATAGCTCTGTTTAGCTCAATATTCATCAGTTGAGACTGTTCAATAGCTTTTGTCAGGCTTTCCATCTGTTGATCCTTACGCTCGATTTGACAATCCTTTTCAGTTAGCTGGTCCTTGAAAAACTCAATGATCGCGCTGGTATCAAAGTCAAATTCATCGTCATCATCGTTACCGCTATCACTGCTATCATTGGTGTTATCAGGATCGCAATCGGAAGAGAGGAATGTGTTAACAGGCGGCACTGGCGGGCTATCAGAGATGATAGCAGCACTTGAACCATTTGCTGACAAGATGCTATCAGTTTCCTGAGTCTTGATATCAGAACGAATCTTTGTAGCTTCCTCAAGAAATCGTAGGGGATTGATTCGATAAACAAAATGGAGTTCGTCTTTGGCGTTGTCGCGTTCAAAGTCGTGGCCCTCCACCAGACGACCGAGGTTAATCAATTTCTTGAAGGCACGCCGAACCTGAAGCTCGTTCTTATTAAGCCCTTTGGCGAGATCGGACAAAGTGAGAAAGTTATCGGCCATGAATTAAGTATAGCAAATTGAACTAGCCCTTAGAATGCGTGCGGCAAAAGGATCTCTCGCTCAACAGTCGTCTCGCGTCACTGTGAATCAAATCCACTTCCCTATCGAATGAGAACAAGCTACGGGCTCGGGGCTGAGCCAGTGGCGGGACGTTGCGCCGCGTGCCGATTTTGGAATCAATGTTACCCCTTCGTTGACCCCTTCACAGGCTCGAAGGGGTAATACGCGGAAAAAGCCGCGTCATTACTGGCTTCGGCACGCTGGCTTACCGCCCGCCTTCGCCTTTCTCCCGCTGCCCCCATTTGCAGCTTACTCTCAATAGGAGGCAGCGGCTCCGTCCCTTATCCAGGGACTCCGGCCTTCGCTCCCCTAACCGGTGCGCTTTGGCGATAAAGGCGAAGGCGGCCGGTCCCGCCAGTCGATCGTACCGACTAACCGTCGGTACTCCCACTCGTCTTCGCGAGCTCGACATCGTGGAGACTGTCGGCCGCCACTGGCTCAGCCCCGGAACTAGCTCTTGGCCTACTTTTTGATTGATTTTATGCGCAATAATCCCGTTTGTAATGTATACTCTTGCTCGTGAAAAAGACCTCTGAAGAACTGAATCTCATCATCGTCATTCGGAGTACACGAACTTCGTCATGATACCAGCGGAACGCCAGCTTGAAGATCATTTCATAGAGAAGCTCAAGGAGCTGAAGTACGACTATCGTTCGGACATCCGAGACCGTGCCACGCTTGAGAAGAACTTTCGTCAGAAGTTTGAAGCGCTCAATCGCGTCAGCCTAACTGATGCCGAGTTCCAGCGTCTGCTTGACGAAATCATCACTCCAGACGTTTTCACTGCTGCACGCACCCTGCGCGGCATCAACAGCTTCACGCGCGACGACGGTACCCCATTAAATTACACCCTCGTCAACATCAAGGACTGGTGCAAGAACAACTTCGAGGTCGTCAGTCAACTCCGTATTAATACCGACTACAGCCATCACCGCTACGATGTCATCTTGCTGATCAATGGTGTGCCCACCGTACAGATCGAACTCAAGACTCTCGGCATCAACCCTCGCCGGGCGATGCAGCAGATCGTCGAGTACAAGAACGACCCCGGCAACGGCTACACGCGCACGCTGCTGTGCTTCGTTCAACTCTTTGTCGTCAGCAACCGAGACAGCACGCACTATTTCGCCAATAACAACGCTCGCCACTTCGCATTCAACGCCGAAGAGCGCTACCTGCCCATCTATCAGCATGCGGCCGAGGACAACTCCAAGATCACATACTTGGACGAATTCGCCGAGAAGTTCCTCGCCAAATGCACGCTTGGCCAAATGATCAGCCGCTACATGGTTCTCGTCGCCACCGAGCAGAAGCTGATGATGATGCGGCCGTACCAGATCTACGCCGTCAAGCACATCGTCGACTGCATCGAGAAGAACTGCGGCAACGGTTACGTTTGGCACACCACCGGCAGCGGCAAGACACTCACCAGTTTCAAGGCCTCCACGCTCCTGAAAGACAACCCCGACATCGAGAAGTGCGTCTTCGTGGTCGACCGAAAAGACCTCGACCGTCAGACCCGTGAGGAGTTCAACCGCTTCCAAGAAGGTTGCGTCGAGGAGAACACCAACACGGGGACCCTCGTCCGCCGCCTGCTTTCCGATGATTATGCCGACAAGGTCATCGTGTGCACGATTCAGAAGCTCGGTTTGGCGCTCGACGAGAGCAGCAAACGAAACAAGCAGCGCGCAAACAGCGGACAGCCCACCTATAAGGACATGCTCGAGCCGTTGCGCGACAAGCGCATGGTTTTCATTTTTGACGAGTGTCACCGATCTCAGTTCGGAGATAACCATGAGGCCATTAAGGAATTCTTCCACAATGCCCAGCTGTTCGGCTTTACCGGAACACCGATCTTCGACGCAAACGCCACGATCAGGCAGATCGACGGCGAAATCGCCACACTGCGGACCACCAAAGACCTTTTCCAGCACCTGCTACACGAGTACACGATCACACACGCGATCGAGGACGGCAACGTCCTGCGGTTCCACGTCGATTACTTCAAGCCGTCCGAGTGCCAGCCGATCAAACCCGGGGAGACGCTTGCTAAGCGCGCCGTCGTCGATGCTATCTTGGCAAAGCACGACGCTGCCACGGGTAACCGCCGCTTCAACGCGCTGCTCGCTACTGCCTCAATCAACGATGCCATCGAATACTACGCGCTGTTCGATTCGCTCCAAAACGGCCGGACGATCACCGATCCCGAATTCAAGCCGCTGAAGATCGCCGCCGTCTTCACCCCGCCGGGCGACGTCAGTGCCGACGTGCGCCAAATTCAGGAAGATTTGCCACAGGAACGCGTTGACAATGAGCAAGACCCGGAGGGCAAGAAGAAAGCGCTTACCGCGATCATCCGCGATTACAACGAGCGCTTCGGGACAAACTACCGTATCGAAGATTTCGACCTCTACTACCAGGACGTGCAGAAGCGCATCAAGGATCAGCATTTCCCCGAGCATGAACTTCCGGAGAAGGATCGCGGCAAGAAGATCGACTTGACCATCGTCGTGGATATGCTTCTGACCGGTTTTGACTCTAAGTATCTCAACACGCTCTACGTCGATAAGAACCTCAAGCACCACGGGTTGATCCAGGCGTTTTCTCGCACTAACCGTGTGCTCAACGCGACAAAGCCCTATGGCAACATCCTTGATTTCCGGAACCAGCAGAGCAAGGTTGATGAAGCCATCGCTCTGTTCTCGGGCGTCAAGGCCGACCGCGCCAGCGAAATCTGGCTCGTGGACAAGGCTCCCACGGTCATTGAGAAGCTCAAAACCGCCGTCCAGAGCCTGAACGACTTCATGATGTCTCAGGGAATTGAAGCAAGACCCGAAGCCGTTGCTAACCTCAAGGGCGACGACGCCCGCGTCGGGTTTGTGAAGCAGTTCAAGGAAGTGCAGCGGCTCCAGACGCAGCTCGACCAATACACCGATCTGACCGACGAGGAGAAACAAACGATCGAGCAGGTCCTGCCAAAGGACAAGTTGAAGGGCTTCCGCGGCAAGTACCTCGAAACCGCCCAGCGCCTCCGCGAACAGCGCGAAAAGCCCGGTGGCGACGGCGAGAAGAAGACCAGCAAGGAAATCGACCAGCTCGATTTCGAGTTAATTCTATTCGCCTCGGCCCTGATCGACTACGACTACATCATGAACCTCATCGCCCGCTTCACGGGCCAGGACCCCAAGACGCAGAAGATGAACCGCGAGCAGCTCATCGGGCTGATCGAGTCGGACGCCAAGTTCATAGACCAGCGCGACGTCATCACCGATTACGTCCGCTCGCTGGAAGCCGGTAAAGCACTGGATGAGAAGGCCGTCCGCACGGGCTACCAGCAGTTCAAGGCAGAGCGCGACGCAGAGGAGGTCGCGAACACTGCGCAGAAGCATGGACTTGCGCCCGAGGCGCTCCAGGCCCTCGTCGATCGTATCCTCCGACCGCCGATGATCTTTAACGCCGAGCAACTCAACGACCTGCTCGCCCCGCTCGATCTCGGTTGGCGCGCTCGTACTGACAAGGAGCTGGTGCTGATGGCCGACCTCGTTCCCCTGCTGAAGAAGCGCGCGGCTGGACGGGTGATTTCGGGACTGAGTGCGTATGAAGGATAAGAAATTGCAATGAAAAACGAACCCAAAGTGTTAACTCCGAAACTTCGGTTTCCGCAATTTAGGGACGGCGGCCAGTGGAGCAGGCGTCCTCTCAGCGACCTGTGCGACAGAATCCTTGACAAGGTTGGTGACATTAAGCTGACTCCCGTAAGCATCAGCGCGGGGCGCGGTTTTGTTTCTCAAACCGAAAAGTTCGGTCGCGACATATCCGGCGCGCAGTACAAGAATTATATTCGCCTCCGGCGTGGCGAGTTCGCCTATAACAAGGGCAACTCAATCCTTTATCCCCAAGGGTGCGTGTACCAGCTCAAGGAATTCGACGAAGCTGCGGCCTCGAACGCCTTCATCTGTTTCCGCCTAAAGAGCGATAACGCGCCGGCGTTCTTCGAAGGACTCTTCGAAAAGAATTCGCATGGGTCGCAGTTACTAAGATTTCTGACCAGCGGAGCGCGCGCAGATGGCTTGTTGAACATCAGGGCGGATGACTTCTTCAGTATCAGCCTGCCAATTCCCCCCCAACCTGCAGAGCAGCGGAAAATCGCCGCATGTTTGACATCGTTGGGGGAGCTGCTCGGCGCCGAGGAGCGAAAGCTCGAGGCGCTCCGTGCCCACAAGAAAGGGCTGATGCAGCAGCTTTTTCCCCTCGAAGGTGAGACCGTCCCACGCCTGCGCTTTCCCGAGTTCAGCGATGCCGGGGAGTGGAGTCTTTCACCTCTGGGTACGATTGCCGACCTGAAAAATGGCTATGCATTCAAGAGCTCGACCTACGCAGCAGGTGATTTCCGCATCGTGACTATCGCCAATGTTCAATCGGGAAAACTCACTCTCGACGAGACAAAGTCGATTGCGACATTACCTATCGATCTGCAAGCACATCAGAGGCTGCAGGTAGGCGATATCTTGATTTCCATGACCGGAAACGTCGGTAGGGTATGTTTGGTTGACTCCTCCAAATTACTGCTCAACCAACGTGTTGGTAAGCTTCTGCCTCGCAATGTTGAACCGGGCTTTTTCTACCAAACGCTTCAGCGCGAAGAGTTCCGCATTGGCATGGGGTTGAAAGCGGCGGGGGGGGCCCAGGGTAATCTGAGCAACTCGGACATTACTGGCTTTGTTATCGCCAAGCCGCGAGAAAAGGAGGAGCAGGAGTGCATTGCCGCCTGCCTCTCCTCTCTGGACATCCTAATCGCCGCGCAGACCCGGAAGCTGGACGGCTTTAGGGTTCACAAGAAGGGCCTAATGCAACGGTTGTTTCCGTCGCCGGAAGGTAATTAGACCATGCCGAATGAGCCGAAGAATCATCATTTTGATTCGATGCATAAGCTGGTTGTTCGATTGCGTGACGACTTCAAGAGCGGAGAACAGGACTTTGTGTTGCTCTACGCCTACAACAGCACCGGCAAAACCCAGCTATGCATGGAATTTAAGAACACCGGGAAGAGCAAGAACGCGGGTAATCCCGATACACTGTACTTTAACGCTTACACCGAAGACCTGTTCTCCTGGGACAATGACCTCGCCGGTGACCTGAAGCGGGTACTACGCCTCAATTCTGCGTCTCGCTTTTTTTCGGGGATCAGAGAATTGGCACTCGAAGAGAATATCCAGTCATATCTGGGACGATATACGGATATTGGATTCGATATCGACTACACCAATTGGACCGTGTCCTTCAACAAGGGCGAAGAGGATCATATCAAGGTCTCTCGCGGTGAGGAGAACATTTTCATTTGGTGTCTCTTCATGGCGATTTGCGAACGTGTCATTGCCGATCACCCATCGTACGCGTGGGTCAAATATCTTTTCATTGACGACCCGATTTCATCGCTGGACGACAATAACGCCATCGCGATAGCAACCGATCTGGCGCAGCTGTTGCGAAAAGGCAAGGATCGCCTTAAGGTCGTTATCTCTACTCATCATTCCTTGTTTTTCAACGTTACGTGCAACGAGCTGAAGAAAATGAGTCACAAGAGATACTTCTTCTATCGCCCGGACCGCGGCACCGACTACGTTTTGCGCGCGACGGACGATACGCCATTTTATCACCACGTGGCGATGCTGTGCGAGATACAAAATGCTGCCGACTCCGGAAACCTTTACACGTACCACTTCAATCTGCTTCGGAGCATCCTTGAGAAAACGGCGACGTTTTTCGGGCATGAAGAGTTCTCGATGTGTTTGCGCGGTCTCGAAGACGAGGGTCTCTACGCACGTGCTCTAAATCTTCTGAGCCACGGACAATATGCGATCTACGAGCCAAGGGAAATGTTGGAGGATAACAAGGAGCTCTTTCGGAACATCTTGGCCGCGTTTCTCGACAAATACAAATTCAATCTACCTGCACTATTAGAAGAGGCACCTGCGCCCGCCGCGTCTGCCGGGAGTACCCCATGACCGAAAAAGACCAAAAACAACTCGGCAGAACCCTCTGGAACATTGCCGATCAGTTGCGAGGGGCGATGAACGCGGACGACTTCCGCGATTACATGCTCGCGTTCCTGTTCCTGCGATACCTCTCGGACAATTACGAGGCAGCGGCCAAGCGGGAACTGGGCAAGGACTACCCGATCCCGAACACAGTCGAGAACGGCGGGCGAACGCCGCTTGCGGTCTGGTACGACAACAACCCCGACGGCGTCGCAATTTTCGAGAAGCAGATGCGGCGAAAGGCCCACTATGTTATTGAGCCTCAACACTTGTGGAAGAATATCGCGTACCTGGCCCGCACACAGAACGCGGAGCTGCTCAACACCCTGCAAGCGGGGTTCAAGTACATCGAGGAACAATCGTTCGAGAGCACGTTCCAAGGCCTGTTTTCGGAGATCAACCTCTCGTCGGAAAAGCTCGGGAAGAACTACGAGGAGCGGAACAAGCGACTCCATGGAATCATCCAGAAGATCGCCGAGGGTCTGGCGAGTTTCTCGACCGACTCGGACACGCTCGGCGACGCGTACGAGTACCTGCTCGGCCAATTCGCGGCAGGATCAGGTAAGAAGGCCGGCGAGTTCTACACGCCGCAGCGGATCAGCGACATACTCTCGGCGATCGTCACGCTTGACGGTCAGGAGCCCGCGACCGGTCCCCGCAAGCGGTTGGAAAGTGTCTTCGATTTTGCCTGCGGTTCCGGTTCGCTGCTGCTTAACGTTCGTCGTCATATCACGGAACCGGGTGGTACGATCGGTAAGATTTTCGGTCAAGAAAAGAATATCACCACCTACAACCTCGCTCGGATGAACATGCTCTTACACGGGGTGAAAGACAGCGAGTTTGAGATTTATCACGGCGATTCGCTTACCAATGACTGGGACATGCTCCGCGAGACCAACCCGGCGAAAGCTCCGAAGTTTGACGCGGTGGTTGCCAATCCGCCGTTTAGCTACCGCTGGGAGCCAACCGAGGCGCTGGGCGAAGACGTACGTTTCAAGAACTACGGCCTGGCACCGAAGTCTGCCGCCGATTTTGCCTTCCTCCTCCATGGCTTTCACTACCTCAAAGATGAGGGCGTGATGGCCATCATTCTTCCCCACGGAGTACTGTTCCGAGGAGGAGGCGAGGAACGAATTCGCACGAAGCTGCTTAAGGATGGCCACATTGACACAGTGATTGGTTTACCTGCCAACCTCTTCTACTCGACCGGCATCCCGGTTTGCATCCTTGTGCTCAAGCGTTGTAAGAAGCCCGAGAACGTGCTCTTCATCAATGCTGCGGAGCACTTTGAGAAGGGAAAGCGACAGAATCAACTGACGGACAAACACATCGCCAAGATCGTCGAGACATACCAGTTCCGTATGGAGGAGGAGAGGTATTCGCGGCGCGTCGAACTCGAGGAAATCGCTGAAAACGGCTTCAACTTGAACATCTCGCGATATGTCAGCACAGCTCAAGCCGAGGTGGAAATTGACTTGGAGACAACGCACCGCGAGTTGGTGAAGAGCGAGGAAGAACTTCGTGCGGCAGCAAAACAGCATAATGCGTTTCTGAAGGAGCTTGGACTTCCGCCGTTGCCATCGGCCGATTCTGATTTAGAGAAGAAATGATAGGATGTATAGAGTTGTCTGGCAGAGCGCGGCTAAACTCAACAGACGGACGGTCGCCCTTACACTTGTTGACGCATTAAACTCCTCATACTTTGTCATTGGGGAATCCCTTCTTTCAGAAGCCGCCTCAAACGACTTTTGAGAGTCGTTGTTGGTATGAGGAGGTTACGCTTGGGAGGCAACACCGCCGAATTACCATGTATTGTCTAAACTCCCGTCATTAACTTCGAGGAGGTTCGGCTATGTTTGGGAAGTCTCTTCTAGCTCGTCGAGCAATTGCAACAACCACCGCCGATCAGCTTCACTAACTTTCTCAAGAGAATGTAGCTGGCCCACGCCTTCCACTTGAAAATTCTCGTCATCCTCCAAAATGAGGCGGTGCATTATGTCGTTGATTCTATTAAGGTTCGCGATGTAATCTTCCAATGAAGTCTTTGGATTCTCAATACAATGAGAGTGCAAATCAGAAATTTCTCTGCGTCGAGCCCTCTTCTTTAGCGGCATTAACCTGGTACAAAGCGAGGCAAAGTTCTTACTTTGTCGTAACGTATACTCGGACAACCACGATTGCAAATTACCCATCGTGATCCCAGTAGTGCCAACCAAAACTGGCACAGAAGCCTTAAGCGCTTTATGATAAAGCTTAGGCGTTCCCATCGTACCTCCTTGAAATAAAAGAAAAAAGAACAATACAATACGGTATTGCCCACCAGATGGCTTTACCGTGGAAAGGATCTACCTCAATTTATCAAGTGAACTGAAAAGTTTTGCTGCGGCAGCGGACCTTTTTTGCAGTTCTGTCGTCGCACGATGTAAGCGATTGCTCCAAAATTTACGATCGCGGCGCTTCGTGATGGCAGCAATTTCTTCAAACGTCTTGCCTTCGAGCCTTAATCGCAGTGCGGTAAGTTCATCTTCTGACAATGCATCATCCAAAGTCGAAAGAATTAGCTTTCGCATGCATTCCTTGCTCGGTGAAAAGGTCTGATCAACTTGGGGCTCAAATTCGGCGTCATACAATGACTCATTTGTGGCGTAATAGTCAAACCCATCATTGTGGTGCCTAATCAAATCATTTCGTATAGCTGTCCCTAAGAATGTGCTCAATCGGAAATTGAGCGAAGCATTAAATGACGGCAGTGCCTCGATTATTGAAATCGCACCGACTTGCAACATATCTTTGAATTCATCCGACCTAGGTTCATAATTCCGATGTCGTCTCAAAATCAGGGGGACTAAATAGAGGTTGGAAAGTATCAGAGTTTCTGCTGCGTCCCTATTCCCCTGCTTGTAGCGTTCGAAAAGAGCAATTTCCTCAGATTGACTCAACCGCTTCGGATCTTCTTTCAAAAAGAAGTTTCGTCTTAGTATGGCAAGGACGCTATCCACAGATCCTCCAGTCTGCAATGACCTATGCGATGGTATGGCATCCCTGCCGATTCAATTTATCCTATCAAAGTATATCCTTCCAGAGGGGTAGTATGGTCAAGAAAAATTGCTGAATTCAGAAGTTTTTTTTGGACAGCCAGTACTACCGGCAGGATACACTCATTTAGAAGTAGCATTGGAAAGGTTGACTCGGAGCATGCATCGACTGTATGGCTGCCGAAATGTTACTGGAAGATCATAACCTTAATTGTGGAAGGAGCATCAAGATGAAGAACGTGGTGATTATCGTTGCCGGAACTGGAAGGCACCATGATCTGTCAATTGAGCCAGGTACCACGTCACGTGACATACTGGCTGAAATCGGATTGGCCGGATACCGACTATCCAAGGACAACGGACAACATGTCTTTGGTGACAATGAGAACGTGTACCCGTTGGTGGAAGACGGGGAGAAAATTCATTGCTCCTCAAAGACAGACGTTGGATCGGTGCAGGCCTCAGTTCTGATGTCAAGAGGGCTCGTGTATGAGTCTCTTTGACGACATCCTTGATGGGTTATTCAAATCCAACCGTCCGCCCCAGCGAGTTCCGCTGGGGCGGCGATTAATCCAGCCCGGTAAAGGGACGGTGCGTCGAAAGTTCATCCCCTTATGGCAAGAGAGACAATGGAGGAGAAAGGGAAATGAACTTGTAGGATATTACCGAACACCATTTGGCGCCTACGAAGGCAAAATCATCGAACACTACTCTGGATTCAGTTCATTTTTCATAATCAATCCACCAAGTTGTCTATGGAATCACTCACATCATAAGTGTTTCATCAGGAAAGGCGAGAATCGATATGAAATTCACTTTTCTACAAGCGGCAAGACCGTCGACGACGGCCTCATGGCTATCGAGAAAATCCTTTGTGAAGCGCATCAAGGCGGGCGCTAGCCAGCTGGCTACTCGCTTTGGACGCAATGTACTGGGGCGGCCCAAGAATGAAACGCAAAAAAAGAGGATCAACAGAAATTCGAATGTGCATTCTATCTTGCAACGATTGAGCGTCAAAGGGCAGCGGATGATGGACAACCTTGAGCAACTAATAAAACGATCAGAATCTGCTGACGCAAATCGACTATTCACTGAGGTTAAAGAACACTATGAACTCTATCACGACATTGAGGACATTGTTGCCGGTTGGAACATGCCTAATCATCGGCTCCCTACTTTTGTAATAAGTTCCGAACTAATATACGATGCCTTTCACAGGCTCTCGAAGATCCGTACTGAGTCCATTCTCTATGCGTCGGGCAGTCGCTTCGACGAACTGGTAACTATTGAACGATTGATCCCGCTTCACCTGGACGCATCAGAACTTGGATATGCCAGTGCCAATTTCGACAACTCGACGCAAGTGCTAATTCGCCTTGAGGAATTCGGGTCTGTGCTTAGTGCTTATTTCCATATGCATCCCGGGAAAGGAGCGAATTCAAACATGCCATCAGGAATTGACATGGCTAACCAAGAAAGATTAGAACGCGGAGGGTTTCTCACCATCGGGGGCATTTTCTCGCGGGACGGACATCTGAGATTCTTCAGCGACAAACTTCAGTATGGTATTCAAGTGATTGGAAAGGATGTTGAGCATGTCGGACAGAATACTTACAAACTTACCAAAGACCAGAACTTATCAATGTAAGCAATTGAATCTTGGTGACCGACTGCAAGACAGGGCCGGCGCTCGACATGAGGGGATCTTCGGCTTTGATCAGAAGGTATTTTCAAGTTCAACGGTCGCCTTAGTTGGTGCCGGTGGAATCAATGGCGAGATCGGCGAAGGCTTGGTGAGGAAAGGGATTGGCGAGTTGCTTGTTTTTGACGGAGACACAGTCGATATCACAAACTTGAATCGCCAACGATTTTCAGACCGAGATCTGGAGAAGAACAAGGCACTAGCGTTAGCAAAGAATCTACAAGATGAAGGTTTTATGGGAAGCCGAATTACCGGCTACGCCGGATATATTCAGGAATTCGAGCCTTCGACCGTTCTGCTAAACGCGCACTTGATCGTATGCGGTGTCGACAATGATCGAACTCGGGTTTATCTCGCAAAATTGGGTCTCGAACGGCGATTGCCGATCGTATTTACTGCCGTCTCTCGAGATGCAAATCAAGGCTACGTATTCGTGCAAGTCCCAGAAGGACCGTGTTTCGGTTGCCTCTTTCCGGGCGCAATCACAGACGAAACGTACCCTTGCCCCGGCGCTCCGGCGATTAAGGACATCCTCAAGCTTGTCGCCGGAATGGTACTGTATGCAACAGACACAGTATTGATGAACAGGCAGCGACAGTGGAACTTTCGCATGGTACAGCTCGCAGGATTCATGGAGGATGAAAAGCGATGGGCAACAAAACTTGAAGCGTGCAAGCTCTGCGGTCCAATAAAGCGAGAGACTCTTGGTTGAGCGGAAGCTGAAAGCCGGCGCGAACCGGACGACCTTCGTTGAACGAGTGACGCAGAGAGCACTGCAATATGTCACTGACCAGTACTACAACGCGCAAGACCATTCTGCACATGCCGGAGGGTATAAGTCGCAGATGAATCTCGGCGTGGCAAAAGCCAAGTACAAGAGCGGAGATGACGAACCATTCCACTTATCCCGAGAGTCATTGTTAACGCATGCATATATACTTGGTGCCAGCGGAAGTGGGAAGACTTTCTTAATCTATGCGATGATCCGCAATTTGATACGACAACATCAAGGATTCTGCGTAATCGATATACACGGCGACCTGACACAGATGTTACTCGCACATTTGTCATCAATTGGACTAACAGAAGAGATCCGCAAGGAGGTCTCCGACCGACTCATACTGTTCGAGCCGTACGAGCAGGACTGGGCACCCTCCTTTAACCCTTTACATATGCGCAACGAAAGACAGGCGTATCAGCAGGCCAGCGATATGCACGAGATATTCAAGAGTCTTTGGGCGGATGTGAACTGGGGACCACGAATGTTAGAAGTACTGAGGAATGCACTTCTGACTCTATCTTTGGCACAACTAACCCTTTGTGATGCGGGTCGATTGCTTACAGATCGCAACTTCCGGACGAGGGCCATCGAAGCAGTTCATGATCCGATACTCAGGGCCTATTGGACAGAGCGCTTCGAACCGCTAAGCGACAAGATGAAGGCAGTCTATGCCGAGCCGGTCATTAACAAACTAACATTGCTGACCGATGATCTGTATTTGCGGCATGTGTTGAGCCAGCGACAGTCCCGATTGGACTTTCGGGCTATGATGGACCAAGGGAAATGGGTCTTAGTCAATATTTCCAAAGGAATTGCTGGAGCCAACGCCAGAGCAATCGGCTCTCTAGTCGTATCCAAATTGCGAACTGCCGCTTTGTCTCGCGTAGACGTACCGGAAAACCGACGCCGGCCGTTCTTCCTTTTCGTCGATGAATTCCAAAACTTCCTGCACTATAACTTCGAAGAGATTCTCTCTGAAGCACGCAAGTTTCGCCTTGCCTTAATTTTGGCCCACCAGCATTTGGACCAGATTGATCGGTCAATGTGCCAAGCAATTTTTGGAAATATTGGAACCATGATTCTATTCCGGTTGGGACACTATGACGTTCATGAGCTCGCCCATTCACTCACAAATGTCGCCAAGATTCAATTGAGCGAGCAGCTCATGCAACTGAATGTTGGGGAAGCACTGATCCGCAAGAGCGACTGTGAGTTTCGATTCGTTAGGCTACATCGGCTATCTCGCCCCAAACAAAATGAGACTGTATTGAGTGAGATGAAGCTGGCCAATCATACGACATATTGTAAACGGAGGTCGGAAATTGACGCCGCGTTATGGCAGCAGAATCCAATCGTACAAGTCCTTGCTTCGCCCGCACCGCAAGCAGATAATCGCGAGAAAGATGGAGCCCGGGTTCGAATCAGCAGGAACACGCCAGACACGACACAATTGCCGACCAATGGGGGTTCGAATGTGACCACGCCGCTGCCTGAAGGTGAGTTGTAATGTCGAATGACATCTTACCACGAATGAGTCGATACTCACGATCCAATCAGTTGGCTCCAATCATCTTGCAGGATCGCGATAAGAAGATCATAACTGCGTGCTACCAATTTCGATTTCTGCTTCGAACTCAGATCCAGTCTCTCTTCGATATCCCATGTGTGACCCGCGTGAATCTGCGACTTCGCAAGCTCTTCGACTATGCGTACCTCGACAGAGAATTTCTGCCTACAAATCGTGGAGGATCAGAAGCGCTATACCTGCTCGGCCGCAATGGCATCACAATTGTGTCTGAAGAGATGGGCCTTGATCCACAGATAGTCCGAGCACGAAGAACCCGAGACTTCTCCATCGCAAGCAGGGTGCTTGAGCACGATATCCAGGTTAACAATGCCCGTATCTCCATCATAAATGAGATTCAACGTGACCCACGGTTCACTATCAAGCGATGGCTCGATGCCAGCGAGGCGGAATGTCGTTATGAAAGGTCATTCAGAGGACGATCTGGAAAGACAAGCTTACGTCCCGACGGATTTCTCCAAGTGGATTTTGCTGGACGAGTTTATTCGTTCTTTGTCGAGATCGACTTGTCCACAAGCAACCATCGCAAGCTGGAAGCCAAATTTCATGGATATTCTGAATTCAAAACTCTCGCATTGACCGAACGATTTTTTGGAATCAGACACTTTAACGTCCTGGTTCTGACCAAGAGTCCACAGCGCCGGGACAATCTTAAGCAAATCGCCGATCTTATTGAGTCTGGCTTATTTTGGTTCTCAACAAACACCGAATTGGTATCGAAGCCACTAACTTCTTGTTGTTGGTATCGTTCCGGAGAAATCCAGGCACGTGCGCTTTTCCAATCTGGTTTGAACGTGAGCTCGCCATGAAATACTGTCCGCACTGCCGGAGCTGGAACACCGGCGATCCCAAGCGATGTCACTATTGTGGGAGAACCTGGTCCATTCGAATCTGCAATTCTGGACACGAAAACCCCGCCGATGCCATGTTCTGTGGGGAATGTGGAAGGATGGAATTGTCGGAGACCGCCGGTCCGACTCCGCTTGGCTTTCGGATCGCTAGATTCATATTAGGTCTTTGCCAATGGCAAACTATGGTTTGGCTTGTTGCCGTCGCCTTCGTATTTCTATTGATTGCTAGCCCTGAAATCGCCTTTAGCATGATTATGACATTGGCCATGTTCGCCATGCCGCTGATTCTTCTATACCGCTTGACAAAGATAAATTTCATTCGATTCCTGTGGCGAGTAGTGTCGCGATCTTTGACGAGAAATCGATAGTGAAGAACATTCATACGTGGGAATATCCCGGGTACCTTCTCTAGTGTAAGCCAGATAGGAGAATCAACCGTCCGTCTTGGTGAGTCGATTGTCGCTCATGAAGTTGACCCGCATTAGGATAGACCGCTTTCTGTCAATCATGTGATGCTATCGTAACAGCAGGCTTTGCACTAGCGGGTTGCACTAACTTGAAGCGAATGATTCTTTTTGGGAGCCATATGGAACCTCTTCTGAGCATTAAACAACTTTCGAGTGTATTGAATGTCCCGGTGTCCTGGATTTACGATCGAACCCGCAAGGGATCTGTTGAGCCGATTCCCCATTACAAGATTGGCAAGTACGTTAGATTTGATGTGCGAGAGGTCGTCGCCTATTTGAAAAATAAGTCTAATGGCAATCGAGCAAATGAAAGCAGCGAGTGATTTCTAGAAAAGTTTCTGGAAGCTGATTGAAATTCTCAGTCGCTTAGTGTAATTTATCGGGCAATGAATTCAAGGACACTGACTGTGAGATCGATTCAGACGGGGCGACGACTTTTCGTTGGCAATTCGCCGGAAGCTCGGCCAATCCTAGCGAATCGCTGTGAAACCTGTCAATCGATCCTGGCAGTGTCAGTGACTAAGAGAATGACGCTTAACTTTGCCACAACGGCAAATGCCAAACCGAAAGGAGGTGATAGACAATTGGCAAAAGGAAGCATACGCAAACGCTCCGATGTGTATTACTGCATCTACCGTGTAGGAAACCGGCAGAAGTGGGAAGTCGGCGGCAGAACAAAGAAGGAAGCGGAGAGGCTTCTCGCGAAGAGGCTCCACGAGCTCAATACCGGCAATCTGCCGGAGGAGACGAAACTTCTCTTTAGAGACTTCGCCGCAACTTGGCTCGACGACTACGCGAAAGTTTCTGTCAAACAGTCGACTTTTGAGAGCTACCGCGATCTGCTCAGATTGCACTTGCTGCCTGCGTTCGGTGACCTCCAATTGAACCGAATCTCGTCGAGCCAGATTCAAGCGCTGTTGGCAAACAAGATCAGCAAGGAAAGCTTGTCTCCGAAAACGGTTGTTAACATTCTCGTCCCTTTGAAGGAGATGTTCAAACATGCCGTTCTATGGGGGCTCATCCGACATGATCCAACTCTGGCCGTCAGACGGCCGCGCGTCGAACAGGAGGAAATGGATTTTTTCACTCCAGAAGAAATCACTGTTTTTCTTCAGCATGTTAGATCGCAGTACTACGCGTTTTTCTTGACCGCAGTTCTCACAGGTATGAGACGCGGAGAGCTTCTTGCTCTTCAGTGGGGAGACATCGACTGGCATTCATCGCAAGTGTGTGTCAGACGTTCGCTCTACAAAGGTCAGTTTGTTTCTCCAAAGTCGGCGAATTCAACAAGACGAATCATCATGTCGCCCAACCTCAAGCGACGACTTGAAGACCACCGCTTATTGAGTCCGCAAACGCAACTTGACTTAGTATATTGTACGGAACTAGGTCAGGCTCTCGACCCTGATAACCTCGTCAAGAGAGAGTTTCACCCTGCGCTAGAAAGGGCTGGTTTGCGCAGAATACGCTTCCATGACCTAAGGCACACGTTCGCTTCGCTACTAATCGCCAACGGTGAAGACATCAAGTTCATTCAGAATCAGCTTGGTCACGCATCGGCAATGACCACGTTGGATCGGTACGGACACTTGTTTCCAGGCGGGCAAAAAGAAGCGGCGGAACGGCTAGATCTAACTGTCTTTGGAAATTCTGTTAGCAAATTGTTAGCAAATGTCTCCAAACGTGGACTTCCCGATATAAAAAAGCCCTCTGAAGTTGTTACTCCTCAGAGGGTTGATTTGGTAGCGGGGGTAGGATTTGAACCTACGACCTTCGGGTTATGAGCCCGACGAGCTACCGGACTGCTCCACCCCGCGATCAGCATCTTCTATATATGATTAGTAGATGGAAGTCAAGGCTTTTTCCCAAGTTCGTTGGTTCGGGGAATATTAGACCGTAAAGTGGTTGTTTTGAGCGGTTGCGTTGATTAGGCCAGCATTATCGCAATTTCGGCAAATTCGCTTGCCTGGAGCCGGAAGCGTAGTTACCATCCTGCCACGATGGAAGTTCAATTACAGAAACCGGAGCTGGTGCGCAGGCATCATTTTGCCGGGGCATCTTATGCCTCCGATCCGCTAGTGCTCGGCACGGAGATTGAAAAGCGCGTAGCCGACACAACGCGGCCGGTTTCGGTCAAAGGCGAGATTGGCGCAATTGTAACCTCGACGATGGCGCAAACGCTGTACAAGGCTGACGATCTGGGATCGCTGCGGGCGCTGAATCGCAAGAAGTATTCGAGCGTAGTTGTAGTAGCTTCAGCACAGATGGCGTTCTTTGACTACGCTTCAGTTTATCTTGGCGGCGCGTACGATACACCGCTGGGACGAGTATTCGTGGATTTGCCGGCGGCCGAGAAAATGGCGCATTCGCATCCAAAGGTTGTCTTTTCAGATACCGGACACACGGGCGGCAAAGAGGCGGAATATTCGATTGAAATGGTGCTGCCGTTTCTGCAGAAGTTGATTGGTGATTTTCGATTTGTCCCGGTGGTAATGGGAAGCGACGACGAAGGCGTGGTTGCCGGGGTCGGCGAAGCACTAGCTGCCAGTGTTAACCCGGAGAACACTTTGATAGTCGGATGTTCGGAATTGCATTTTGACAGCAGTGTCAGTGCGGAAAAGGTCAGATCGATCGCGGAAGCGGCCGAAAAGTTTGATTGGCGGATGATGTACGACCGGTTGCGCAATACCGAGGTTGCCGGTACGGCGCCGTTGGCGGCGATAATCTACGCGGCAAAGCGCCTGCGAATCAAGCGCGTCGAAGCATTAGTCAGCAAAACAAATGACGGGACGGATTTGTCCCTAGTCTTACTTCACTAACGATTACCCAACATACTCTTTAGATTTGTCCGGAGACTACTGGAGATCGGCTGCCGTAAGGCGAGCGCCGATTCTTTCGACGATGGCGGCGGCGACGCGCGATCCCATCATCGAAGACGTCGTGAGATCAAAACCGAGGCTTAGGCCGCGCAGCACACCGGCGGCGTATAGGTCCCCTGCCCCGGTCGTGTCGACGACCTTGTCGATGGTAAGTCGCGGCGTTGTGCGGATTTTGCCATTACAGGCGATGATTGCGCCTTCCTCACCGCGAGTCAAACATAGTGAGTTGACCTTGGTAGCAAGCTGCTTTGAAGCCATCTTGGGGTCTTCATAGCCGGTGATTTCCCCGGCCTCGCGTTCATTGAGGAAGAGGACGTCGATGTAATCGGTCATCAATCTCGTAAAGTCGTCGCGGAAGCGCTCGACCAGCCAAGGATCGCTGAAGGTGAATGCTATTTTGACATTGTTTTGTTTGGCTTTTTCCATGGCGTGGATTGCCGCAAGGCGCGCCTTGGGTGAATCCCAGAGGTAGCCTTCGATGTACAGATAGCGCGACTCGATCAAGGCGTCGACGTGAATGTCGCTATCGGTCAAATCAGTGGAAGCGCCGAGGAATGTGAGCATCGAGCGTTCAGCATCGGGCGTAACAAAAGAGATGCAGGAGCCGGTCGGTTTGGAGTCGGGATTGACGAAGAAATCGATTCCGGAATCCGCCATGTTGGCGCGATAAAACTCGCCGAGTTTGTCATTGCCGACCTTGCCGGAGAAACAGCCTTTGCCGCCAAGAACCGCGATACCGACAATGGTGTTGGCTGCCGATCCGCCGCTACAGCGAGTGACATCGCTTTGTTCGAGGCCGGCCAGCGTGTCCTTCGCGAGGTCATCGACGAGAGTCATCAAGCCTTTACGGATGCCATTGTCGATCAGAAATTGGTCGTCGACGAAAGTGAGGAAATCGACGAGTGCATTGCCGATGGCGTAGACGTCATATTTACGGGCTCGGAACTTTTCCATTAGGGAAGCCAATAACATATCCGCGCTGCCCAAAATCAAGCTGAATTATTCCGCCCCTATTGTTGAAAGGTTGACAGATGGGGCTTGGTGGGCTACTTTCGAAGCTGTAAACGCAGGACCCGGCTTCCGAACTGGAGGAACGACATTAGTTATTCAGAGCTTGATATTGAAGTTATTGCGCTACGAGAGTATGGCGGAGTCGGGGCGCGGACTTTCCAGCAGCTAATTGCGCACTTTACGACGCCGAAAGGAATATTCGAGTCGGAGCCGGGGGAAATCGCTGCGCTGCCGCGGATGAGTCCCGAGAAAGAAGAACAAATCCGCACGAGTATTCAGAATGCGGAGTTGATTCGCGACCGGTTGAAGGATTACGACTACCGGGGAATACAGGTAACGACCATCTGCGATCCATTCTTTCCTGAATCGCTGCTCGCCCAACCGGATCCCCCGCCGGTACTTTACTACAAGGGGAATCTCGAAATTTGCCGGGACAATTGTATTGCGATTGTGGGCTCGCATGAAGCCTCAGCGGAGGGAATCGCCGAGAGTGTTCGATTGGGGACAGTCATTGGGGCGACGGGAACGGTCGTTGTATCTGGTTTGGCGCGCGGAATCGACAGCGGTGCGCATATCGGTGCGCTTAAGTCGAGCGGCAAAACCATAGCGGTGCTGGGCTGCGGATTCGACGAGATTTACCCGCCGGAGAACGAACAACTGGCTAATGAGATTTCCAAAGTCGGGTTGCTGGTTTCGGAGTATCCACCGGAGACGACCGTTGAGCCGGGACGCTTGCTTGCGCGGAACCGTATTATTGTGGGGATGGCGAGGTCGGTGATCGTGGTGGAGATAACTTCCGGAACAGGCGGCACTGTGGCGGCGATGCTGGAAACGGTCCAGCAAAGCAAGGCGCTGTTCACTTGCTTCAATCCCAACCTTGAAGGCGCAGCCTCAAACAAGCTGGGCGCAGTTGAGTTGAAAAACGAAGACGATTGGAAGATGGTGTTGCGCTACATGGTGTAGGCGCAAGATCCGTCTGAAGAAACGACTGCCGTTGATAGATTCTTTCCTGACAGTTGAGTCGCCGCATAGCTGCGAGATCAAAGTTGAGCGTTCGCGATTCATCGGGACCGTGGTTCATGCGAGTGACCGGGAATCGGCGGAGCGGGAATACGAACGGATCAAGAAGAAGTACTACGACGCGACACACAACTGTTTTGCATATCAATTGGGAATTGAAAACAAAGACGAGTTTCGCTACTCGGATGACGGCGAGCCAAGCGGCACTGCAGGGAGGCCGATACACGACGCAATCCTGTCGCATAAATTGACACTGGTACTGGTTGTGGTGACGCGCTATTTCGGCGGAGTCAAACTCGGGACCGGCGGATTGGCGCGGGCCTACCGACAGTGCGCCGATCAAGTGTTGACAGAAGCAAGAATTTGCGAACGGTTGATCATGCAGCCATTCAAAATCAGGTTCGAGCATGAACACACTTCGATTGTGATGAAGACATTGGCGGATTTTGATCTTCGACCGTTGAATACTGTCTATGGAGACGGGGTAACGATTGCAAGCGCGATCAGACAATCGCGTTTTGTCAACTTTGAGTCCGAGTTGCGCGAGCGGACGCATGGCAAGCTCAAAGTAGAAAACGACGGCGAACCGCATGCTTGATTGGCTGATTGCAACGGATTCGACTGCGTTTGTTTATTTGAACGATCAGCTCGCCAACCCGGTCTTCGATGTGGTGATGCCGGTCGTGACGGATCGGTGGTTCCTGCGAGGGATATTCGCCGTTATCATCCTGCTGCTTTTGATTTTTGGAAAGAAGCGCGGGCGCATAATGGCGGTGTTTTGTATTGCCACAGTTGCATTGGCAGACCAATTGTCGGCGCAGTTGATCAAGCCGATGGTGATGCGGATTAGACCCTGCCATGTTATTCAATCGGTGCACTTGCTGGTTGATTGCTCGCAGGGACTGTCGTTTCCCTCGTCGCACGCTGCTAATACTTTTGCGCTGGCGACATTTCTAACCGCCTGTTATCCCCGGACGACCTGGTACTTGTTTGCGTTCGCAGCTTTGGTCAGTTACTCACGAATCGCAGTCGGAGTACACTACCCGTTTGATGTTATCGTCGGGGCGATTGTGGGAGTCGTCAGCGGGTTGACCATTATCTATCTCCACCATTTGATGTCGCTGCGATTCAATTTCATGCGATCCAGATAGCAATTTCCCCGGAAAGATTGTCATCTTCGAGCGGAAGAGAATTCATAGTCAAAGGGAGGGTATTGCGAGTTTGTAAGGGTGTCCGGCTTGTAAGTTGTTGTCTGACAAGAACAATTCAAGAATGAAACAGATCGGCATCCAATTTGCACTTCTATGTCGCGACATGGAGGTCAATGGATCGCTTACTCGACAAGCCGGTTTCTTCTCGCACTGACATAACGAGAATTCCGCGATTGCTATTTAGCCGGCGCGGAAGAATCTTCTGGTTCACTTTTGCCGTGATGATAGCGGCGGCAGTGATCAATTTTCTTGCACCGAATTATTACGTTTCGGGCGGTTCACTATTGCCAACCGGCAATCAGGGTCCGGGCGCAGCTTTGGGATCGTTAGCGGGCGCGATACCCGGAATCGAATTGATGAAGAGCGACCCCGACCCGACCGCATCTTCGCAACTATTCCCTGACATTCTCAAGTCGGACGTGGTGCGCAATCGTGTACTCGACGCCAAGCTGCCGGAAGAGATTGCTTCTGTGGTGAAAGGCGCGACTGTCGGCGAGGCGATCAGCTCGAGCCAGACGAAGGCGCTGAAGTACCTCAATTCAGCAACCACAATTCGTAAAGACAAAACGACGGGTGTTATCTCAATCGGATTTGAGTGGACGCATCCAGAGTTTGCGCAGTTTGTAGCTGCGGAGTACATTCGCCAACTTGACGCATTTTGTTCGAGCGAGCGCTTTGCGCGTCTCGACGAAAACCGCGTGTTCGTAGAATCGCGGCTGACGGAGACTGAATCGCGCCTGCGCGCGGCAGAAGACTCGTTGCTGCAATATCGCGAGCAAAATCGCAATTACTACATGGGATCATCGCCGGAATTGCAGCTTGAGCATGAGCGCTTAGTGCGCAAGGTTGCTGAAGTCGGCGAGGTTTACTCACTGCTGGCGCAACAACTGGAGATGGCGAAGATCGACGCCAAGCGCAAGAAGCCGGTCGTGGCAGTGCTTGACTATCCGACCGTTCCGCAAGAAAAGGCAGGACCACGGCGGCTGACGAATATCGTCCAGTTGACGCTGGCGGCGCTGCTACTGTCGTGCGGATTTTTTATTTTTACGGACTATGCAAGGTCTTACATGTCGCAAGACGAACTTCAACAGGTCGCAAAGATGCGCGGCGAACTTGGCGCGCGAGTGTCATCAGTACGAAATCGGATGACGCTGCGGAAGCAGGCTGAAGTATGAGAGCAGTGATTCTTGCCGGCGGCGTGGGCGCAAGGCTGCGTCCGTATACGACGGTACTTCCGAAGCCGCTGATGCCGGTGGGCAACTATCCGATTGCCGAGACTTTGGTGCGGCAACTTCAGCACTACGGTGTGCGCGAAATTACATTCGCGGTCGGTTATTTGCATCAGCTGATTGAGGCGTATTTCGGCGACGGCTCGAAGTGGGGAGTGCGAATCAAGTATCTGCATGAAGACCTGCCGCTGGGAACAGCCGGACCGTTGGCAAAGATTGAGGACTTCCGCGAGCCGCTGTTGGTACTTAACGGCGACATCTTGACTGATCTGAATTTTTCGAAGTTGTACCAGTCGCACCTGGACTCCAGTGCGGACATCACGATTGCTGCCTACGACAAGCCGGTCAAGATTGACCTCGGTGTACTGGCGACAGGCGACGGCAACAATCTCACAGACTATATTGAAAAGCCGGAATATCGATTCAAAGTCAGCATGGGGATTTACGTGTTTTCACCGAGTGTGCTTCCCTTCATCCCCGAAAACGAACGATTCGATTTCCCCGATCTGGTAATCAAGTTGCTTAAGCTGAACAAAAGTATTCAGACTTTTCCGTTTGCGGGTCTTTGGCTCGATATCGGTAGGACTGAAGACTATTTCAATGCGGCAGAAGTTTTCGAGCAGAATTTAGAGCGGCTGCTTCCGGGTCACGGTCCGGAAATAAATGCAAGGCCGAACCACACGACGATTTCGCCGTAGAGACCAAAGTCACAATGCACGAGGAGTGGGAATGATAGAGACGACTCTGATAAAGAAGATCGGGTTCAAAGTTGTTCGCAAGCTCAAGGTCGTTCGTGCATTTGTTCCGCAACGACGCGTTGACGATGCGGCGCTGCTGCGTGAAATCGGCGCCGAGAATATTGCTTCCTATTGGGAGCGAATGCCCCAGATTTTCCCGGGACTAAATCAGAACAAATCCCTAAGTCAGATTACCAAACACTTCCCTGCTGATTGCGATCGCGCCATTAACGTAGCTCGCAATGCGGCAAGAAATCGATTCGACCTACTTGGGTCAGGGCTGGTCGATCTCGGGATGCATATTGATTGGCTAACAGATTTCAAGAGCGGAAAAAGCTGGGAGAGGCGCGATTATCGACTTCAGAAGCTGGTAAACCTGAATGACAATTCGGATGTCAAGGTTCCGTGGGAGCTGTCGCGCTGTAATCATTTCCTGCCGATGGCGCTGGCGCATGCGATTTCGGGCGACGAGCTTTACGCCGTTGCATTCGCCAATCAGGTCATTTCTTGGAGCGAGCAGAACGAATATTTGCAGACGGTCAATTGGTCGTGCCCAATGGACACGGCAATCCGATGTCTGAATTGGCTGGCGGCCTATCAGATATTTTCGCAGAAGCATGAATTCAATCAGGAGTTTACGACTTACTTGACGGTGGAACTCTACAAGGGCGGTAAATCGATTGTTGAAAACCTCGAGAGAGCCGGCGACGGGCACAATACAAATCACTATCTGACCAACTTGCTGGGATTGCTCTATCTGGGCGAGTTCTTCCGCACAACGACGCGGTGCAATTCGTGGCGGGCATTCGCGATTTCGGAATTGGAAAGCGAGATGCAAGCGCAGGTCGATGCGGACGGGCTCGATTACGAGTCGTCACTTCCCTACCACGGATTGGTTACCGAGATGATGCTGCTTGCGCAGCAGTTGTCGACCAGAAGCGATTTTGCTTTCTCCAGCGAGTACTGCCGGAAGCTTTCGCGGATGGTTGAACATCTGGCAAGGTTCAGCGACAAGGACGGGCTGGTCGAGAACTTTGGCGACAACGACGACGGGCGGATATTCAAGATGTTTTGGCGGACGCCACGCGATTACCGCGATGTGCTTTCGGTTGGAGCCGCGACTTTGGCTGATTGCGCGTTGCCCGAAGTTGCCGAGGCGCCGGAGCGTATTTCTTTTGCGCACGACAATTCGCGCCACTCGAATGCAATTGGCGCCGAATGGAAGTCGGTTCACTTGGCAGATTCAGGAATCTGCCAGCTTCGCTCGAACGATTTGACTTTGAATTTCTTCGCCAATCCCATCGGCACGGCTGGATTGGGGAATCATAAACACAACGACCTCTTGTCATTTACATTGCTGTTTCAAGGTGCGCCGGTTTTTGTCGACCCGGGCTCGTATGTCTACACGGTAAATGAAGAATGGCGAAACCAGTTCCGGTCGGCACGCAGCCACAACACCGCTGTTGTCGACGGCAGCGAGCAGAATCGCATGGTCGGCGGGTTGCTGTTTCTGCTGCGGTCGGATGGAATGCCGCGTGTATGCGAGTGGAAGAGCAATGCGGAGTTTGATCTGGCGATTGCGGAGCATGATTGTTACAGCCGGCTTGATGATCCCGTGGTGCACCGGCGCTCGATCTACTTGTGCAAATTGACGCAGACAATTCTGATTCGCGATGAGCTGATTGGAAACTCGGCACATACGGTAGAATTCAATTTTCATGTCGACGACATGAAGATCGAGATGCTCAAACAACACTTGGTTCAGATCAAGCCGAAGCACTCGGATTCAGGCCTGCTGTTTGCCAACTGTGACGCCGACTCTAGATTTCAAATCGGCACCGACTGGGTGTCGCCGTCGTACGGGGTGAAATATCCGGCGATGAGCATCGCGCATTCGTACCGCGGGCAACTTCCCTACTCGACCGTATTCGGAATCAGCATTATCGATTCCGGCAAGATCGAAGCCGCCCAAGTCAAGTTGGACAATCTTCGCACCAAGCTGCAATGGTAGTTCTCGAACAGATTAGGAGCCGCGCCGGTATTGCAGCCAGTTTGGCTGCAACAGCGGTATTGACGTTCTTGCTCGCGCAGCGATTTCCAACAAACGAGCTGACCGGTCTCGCAATCGCCGGTTCGCTAGGAATTGCGGGACTGTGGCTGGCAATTGCGCATCAACGCGCCATCTATCTTATGTTGATTTGCGCGCTGCCATTTGAAGCGACATTCGTGATTGAGGCAGGGTTTTCGATTACGCCATACTATGTGATTTTCGCGCTATTGATGGTGTCGTATTTGATTCACCAGAACTCGCTGCGGTTTGACGCAGTTCCCTCCAAGATGTTCATTGCTTACCTTGCGGTGTGTGCAGTCTCGCTGATCGCAGGATTATTTGTTGAGCCGCCGACGGTACATTCGAGCACGGCGATGGAGTTTCGGGCATCGGCAGCGCGGCCGTTGATTCAACTCGGATTGGCGGCGGTGCATATTTTGTTCTTTGTGACAGCGCTGGATTATTTGCGCAGCCGCGAGCAGATTTTGGAATCGGCGAAGATTTATCTTTGGGTCGGGTTCGCTTTGGCATTTCTGGGCTGCTGGCAAACTCTGGCCGTGGCGATGGATTTGCCGGGCAAGGATTTCACACAGGCATTCGGCGCGGCAGCAAGTCAGGGATACAAGTACGGCGAGACGCGATTCTACTCGGCACTGGTTTCCAATTTTGCGCCGCGGGCGACGTTTCGTGAGTCGTTGCACTTTTCGCATTATCTAATTTCGTTTCTACCGTTGGCAATCGGGCTCGTGATGTATCGCAAACAACTGCCGGAGAAGTGGCGAATCAAGGCGCCGTCGATTTTCGCTGTGATCGGCGTCGTGGCTTTGTTCTTAACGATGTCGCGATCGGGATGGCTGGCGTTTGCGTGTTCACTCGCATTCATGTTCTGGTTTTTCCCAAAGGGCCGGATGATAAAGGTTGTCGCTGTGTCGGTAGCAGTACTTCTGGCTGCAGGTTTTGTCTTAAAGACGCTGGGCTATTTCCGCTTTGACCTGGATATCTGGCAACTAATGCAAATGCGCATGGATGTTGACCGGTTGGAGGCCGATCCGCGAGTAGTTTATATGCAAACGCTTTGGAGTGTCTTTTCGCAGTACCCAGTGCTTGGAGTTGGTATCGGCAACTACGGACTATTTGGAGCCGCACAGCTGGGGATGGACGTAATTCTGTCGGCGCATTCAATTTTCCTGAATGCACTGGCAGAGACCGGTGTGATTGGATTTGTACTACTCGCCGGAATTGTTATCCACTTTTTCGTCAGCGCAGTTCGGGCAATCTTGGCCGCACGCGGGCAGGCGGCATTTCCGGTGTTAGTGGGCGTAAGTGCAGGTGTGTTTGGGATGACGATCCAGTATTGTTCGTTCGGCGACCGGCCGGGATTCCACTACTTGTTTATGTTGGCGCTGGGATACGCGCTTATCCGATACGTGCACGAAAATCGGGTTGCCGGTCAGGCTCAATTCGATTAGATTCCTCGCAACACGATTTAGCAGCCCTTCAAATTCAAAGCAGTCTCGCCTGCGGATGAGGTCACTCTATGCAAGAGCAGCCGACAGATCCGTTCTATTACCAACGCCAAATGATGGTCGAAAAGCAACTCGCCGGTCGCGACATTGTAAATGCTGCCGTGCTTGACGCAATGCGTACACTTCCCCGCCACGAATTCGTGCCCGATTCCTATCGATCCGAGTGTTATACGGACAGTCCGCTTCCGATCGGATACGAGCAGACAATTTCGCAGCCATATATCGTCGCGTTGATGACGCAACTGGTGGCGATTGATTCGTCATCGCGGGTGCTCGAAATTGGCACCGGTTCCGGATATCAGACGGCAGTGCTGGCGAGTATCGCGGCGGAGGTTGCAACGATTGAAATTGTCGAGCCGCTGCTTGAGCAAGCGCGGAGCACTCTGGCGCAACTGGGGTTCGGCAATATTCATTTCCGACGCGGCGATGGCCACGCCGGCTGGCGGGAGCTTGCGCCGTTTGATGCAATTGTTGTCACAGCGGCGCCGCCGAAAATTCCACCGGAGCTTTCGGAGCAATTGAAAGATGGCGGGAGGTTGATCATACCGGTCGGTTCGGAGAGACAGGAACTGCTGCAGTTGATTCGTCACGCAGGCGGCGAGACGGTCCGCGCCATTGTGCCGGTGAAATTTGTACCGATGACCAAGGGGATTACTGACGGGTGAACATTGGCGAGCCTGGCAGGTCGAATTTGGTTTCAAGAAACTTCCGGTGCTTTCGTATCTTGAGTAACAGTGGGGTTGGACGACAAAAATGGAGACGAGGACGAATATGATTATGGACATTCAGAGGTTTTTGAAAGCACGAGCGTGGGCGGCACTGATTTTGGCATTGCTTGGTATTGCAGCGTGTTCGCTGCCGCTGGTGATAAGCGGCTGCGCCACTAATGCGGCGACCGGAAAGCGGCAATTCAATATTATAAGCGAGTCGCGGGAAATTGCTATCGGGCAGGATGCCGACAAGCAGATAACTGCGCAGATGGGGCTTTACCCCAATGACGCGTTGCAAAAGTATGTCAGCGATTTGGGCTTAAAAATGGCGGCTCAAGGCGAGCGACCAAATCTGCCGTGGAGTTTTAAGGTGGTTGACGATCCGGCGATCAATGCCTTCGCGCTGCCGGGGGGATTCATTTATGTCACACGTGGGATATTATCCTATTTGAACAGCGAGGCGGAATTGGCGGGGGTCGTCGGCCATGAGATCGGTCATGTCACCGGCAAGCATTCGGTAACACAGATGAGCACAGCGCAAATCGCACAGGTCGGACTGGGTGTGACCGCGATGGTGAAGCCGAGCCTGCAACGATTCACGGAAGCTGCGAGCCAGGGATTGGGATTGCTCTTTCTGAAGTTCGGCCGCGACGACGAGTCGGAAGCCGACGTACTCGGATTGCGCTATATGCGGCGCATCAACGAAGATCCGCGCGAATTAATTGGTGTAATGGAAATGCTGGACGGAGTCACTCAGGCTGCAGGCGGCAGTGACGTGCCGGAATGGTTGTCGACACATCCCAATCCGGGAAATCGCGCGCAGAACATTATGAGCCAGTTGGACACGATGAAGATTGCTGCCGGCAGCGAGGTTAACCGCGACCGGTATTTGTCGATGGTTGACGGGATTGTTTTCGGCGAAAATCCGCGACAGGGGTATTTCAAGGGCAGTGTATTCCTGCATCCGGACATGAAATTTCGTTTCGATTTTCCCGACGGTTGGCGCACGGCAAACCAGGTACAGGGAGTCGTCGGAATCAGCTCAAAGCAGGATGCGATGATTCAGTTGACGATGTCGGCGAGTTCTTCGCACACTGCCGCAGCGGATGAATTCTTCAATCAACAAGGGTTGGCAGTCAGCGGCAGGCAGTCGGCGAACGTAAACGGCATTCCGGCGGCGTGGGGGAAGTTCAGCGCCACGACGCAGGATGGCGAATTGCGCGGCACCGCGTATTTCTATTCGTATGACAGCAAGGTGTTTCAGATTCTGGCGTACGGCACCGCTGAAGGCTGGAGCGGCAACGAACAGCCGACGACAAATTCGTTGAAGAGTTTCTCGAAGCTGACCGATCAGGCGGCGCTTTCGGTTCAACCATGGAAGCTCAAGGTTGTCACTTTGACCGAGCCGATGACGCTCGATGATTTTGCAAAGAAGTTCCCGACTCCGATTCCGATGGCGACACTGGCGTTGATTAATCGGACGGATGCGAATACGAGATTTATCAAGGGGAATAAGCTAAAGACGGTGGTTGGACAGCCGCTGCCGTAAGTTTTAGCCCTCACCCCTGCCCCTCTCCCTAAACGGGAGAGGGGTGAGCGGAGCACGAGAATCAATACTGACTAGTTAAAACCTATTTGCGGCGTTTGGGTCGCGACTTGGAAGCTGGTTTTGATTTGGATTTCGAGACGGGCTTGGCTTTGGATTTTACCTTCGCTTTTGCCTTCGGCTTGGCTTTCGGTTTTGCCTTGGCGTTGGGCTTTGACTTGCCAACAGCTTTCTTCGCGGGAGCTGCTTTTTTGGACTTCGCTCTTGGCGCAGGCTTGGCCTTGGCTGCAGCTTTGGTCGGCTTGCCGGTGCCGGGCATGACGAGGCTTGCGACGAATTGATCGACCTTTTTAATGTTTTCCAGTCCGCGAATATTCGCAGCGATTTTGGCGCGCTGGGCATCGTTGATGTACGGCTTGGTGAGGCCATAGAATTTGTCCATGAGATCCTGATCAGTCATCGGTTCGCGTGGATCGCCTTGCGCGTAGTCGACTGATTGGACGAGGACTTCGCCGGTCTTGAGTTTCAGTTCGACGCGCGAAGGCTGGACCTTCGGGAAGCGGGCCTCGAGTTCATCATCGGCGAGGACTTTGATTTTCTGGATGAAGTCGATGAGTTTCGGATCGGCGATTCGGTCGGGCAGGAATTGCAGCGGCGTGACCATGCGATCCATGATCGCGGCGCCGACACAATACGGCATCGAGTGATCGGCGGTTTCTTTTTCTTTCGGATGATACTTGCTCGGGTCGGCGAGAATATCGACGGCGCGGTGAATCGTGTAGACAGTAACGTCTTCAATTTGCTCCCAATGCACATCTTTCTCTTTGATGAGTTTCAGTGCTGCAGTCACAGGCGACTGCGTGAGATATTCAGTCGGAAACGCTTTGAAGGCGATATCCGGCACGCGCCAATCGGTGCCAAGGCCGTTGAAGAGAATATCGGTTTCGAAGTTGCCGCCGAGAACTTTGTACAGGCCTTCCTTACCTTCGAAAATCTCAATCGTGCCGGTGTAGCCTTCCTTGGCAAGGAGCGCGGAAATTACGCCGGCGTGTGTTGAGAGCGGATCGGCAGTGTTTTTCATCATTGAGAGTTTACCGGCGGCGATGGCGCCCGGGGTAAACGAACGGCAGCCGGAAATCGCGATGGCGTGCATCAGTTGTTCGGCGTTGAGGCCGAGCATCTTCCCTGCCGAGAGCGGCGAAACGAACGCGGTAAGTGTGGCGTGATGCCAGCCTCTTTCGCGGATGCCGGGATGGGCAAACTCGCACATGCGCATTTCGATTTCGTGGCCGATGACGATTGCCATCAACAGATCTTTGCCGCTCTTGCCTTCGCGTTCACCGAGTGCGATTGCGGCGGGAATGATGTCGGACGGGTGCGAAGGGTCTTCTTTCCAGTAGATATCATTGTAGTCCATTGCGCGGGTTTGGATGGCGTTCATCAGCGCGGCGTTGTAACTGTTGGTCTTCTTGGTCGAGCCGAGGATTGTCGATTCGGGGGTACCGCCGAGGGCATCGATGACTTTGCGGACGACCTTGGCGTCGTGCGAATGGTAGCCGCCGAGACAGCAGGCCATCGAGTCGAGCAGGATGCGTTTGGCGGCTTCGATGACGTGCGGCGGGATGTCTTCATATTTCAGGTTGTAGACCCAGTCAGCGAGTCTTTGGGAGATGCTTTTGTCCATGGGAACCTCGCAATCAGATAATTCAGTCAAACTGCGGGGGAAGGTAAGCGATTTGGGGGGGCAGGTCAAGTGTGACATCAAGAAGTCGTTTTGAAACGGAAATGCAACGCTAGCAGACTGAACCTCAGACCATGCAGATCATTGCGCGAAGTTGGCCAGAATAATCTGTTGAAGCTCCTTGACGGTTTCCCTATCATTCTTAAAGTTAGTCGATTGTCGCAGAGCTCTTAAGATGGAGTGATGCTTTCGAACAACGTCGACTTCTGTAGTTGAGTGTAGTTCCCCATTTCTGTGTCGCCAAAACGAGAGTGATTCATCTATCGTAACAAGGGAATCCAACGAATAGAACAATGGGTTAGGTTCGTCGTTGTTGAGTAATGTGAGACTAACTTTCCAACCAGGGTCGAGTAGATAACCAATTAGGTTTTGAAGGCACTCAAGTCTGCTGCTCCTGGTACAGTTGCGAAATGGACCAGTACCCTTAGCGATCTCTATAATATCTCGATAGCCAATAAGATGAACAAAGGTCGATGATCGTTTCGGACCGACCTCTCGAAATCGTTCCATCCTTTCCTTGCCAATAGCATTAAAGGCTTCCCTAAGCGCAGTCCGTTGATTGGGCTCAATTGGCACTTCTGAAAATATGAAGTCATGATGACCACACATAAAATCGTAAGTCTCCAGCGAGCAGGGAAGATAAGTCGCCCAACCAATCAATTCACTATCGTGACGCAGCACTGAACTCAGTTTTGCCAAAAATCTTTTGTGATCGTCAGGGTCTATCAGCGGTTCCAAAGTTGGAACAGGACTTCCGATGCCAATAAGCCACGAAAGATCCTTTTCGACCGCGCGGGCCATTACATCAAGGTGGTGAACACCCGGCTGCCAAAATGGCTTTGTTGCGTCCGGTTTCCTGAGCTTTTCAAATCTGCCGTAGGACTCGCGTGTCAAAAAAGCGCGTAAACCCTGTGGAACATCGTTAACTGCCCTATTGTAACGCTCCACGAGCTGTTGCTGGGTGATCTTCAGTTCATATTTTCGTCGTGTGTAGATCTTGCGGGCTGCCCTGACTAGGAATGGGGTCCAAGTTTCTTCGCTTCTCAGCCAACTGTGACCTAATACAATTTTTTGGCTCATGCCTTACCCTCTTCGATTGCCAGCCAATATACGTGCGGCCATGACTTTTGTCAATGAGCAGTGGATTTTGTGCAATCCCGTCACACTGCATTCTTGGATTGTTCAAGCCTGTCTCTTGGCAGACGTGCAGTATACATTATCTTGGTTGTGAAGATCAGCAGGAACATCGGCTCCGGGAAAGGAGGAAGAAACTGGAGAGGAACCGCCAAGCTTGATCTCACCATATGCCATTGCAACAATTACACTTGCGAACCACACATGTCCAATTAGGCTATTTTTGAAAGGAAAAGAAATGAGTTCAAAGAATCCAAAACAGGACGCCCATAATAAGGGTGGAAATGACTTCAAGAAGTGCGGCGGAATTGCAAGCGATCCAATAACGGAGATCTTTCACCCATCCTACAACCCGCCTTCGAAGGATCGTGAAGCCTACAAAAAGGGTTGGGACAACGCGAAGAAACAGCGTTAGTTAGCGGTCAGGAAATGTCTGTAGGCATCATTTTGCCAGCGAAACAATCGTTTCGCTGGCAAATTTTCGTGCTCGATCGTAATTGTCGTCAAACGAGCCCGGACAACCGCATTATGCACCCGAGCTACGCCGACGCGGACTGCTTGGCGGCGTCTTTGCCTTGCTTCTCGAGGATCACGGCCTGCGCTGCGGCGAGACGCGCAATCGGCACCCGGA
>CAZIBI010000027.1:0-2697 GCA_964537215.1 uncultured Ignavibacteria bacterium
AGACGGCATCCGAGATCGTCACCAATTTGCTGCAGTCGGCATCGCCGGACAAAACCGGAGTCGGCGCCGGACCGCCCGAGAAGATGTAATTGATCAGAAATACGGCGTCAGAGATTGTAATCTGTCCGTTGCCGTCGGCATCGCCGGAGACCGGGACTGCAATGCCCTTGAGAAACCAAACTTTAGTGTAATCGCTGGTCTTGAAGAACTGTTCGAGCAGATTCGCGACTTTGAGCCTGCCGCTGGTATCCGGATGGGTTCCGTCGGCGGTGATGAAATCGGGGCAAAACCATTGCAAAGAATCGGAAGCGCGCGGAATCACTCCGTCGGCCCAGAGATACGGTCCCCACGCCAGCCACGGCGAATTCACCGGACCGGAGGCCGGGATGTAGTTGACTGAATCGTTGCCGCTGATTTGGGCTTCGATCAGCCAGCGCACGGCGAAGGCGCCCTCGTAGGCATAGGGCTCGGGATTGAGCGCCGTCGAAGCGTAACCGCCATAGGTCCGCGATGAGGTGAACATCTGCCGGACGTTGGGATATTTCGATTTGACCACTTGGGCGATTTTAATGAACTCGTCGCGGAGAATATTCGCGTGCCCCGGGAACGGCGATGAGGGACTTGCGTCGGCTTCCTTCATCCAGACCGCCTGGACCTGTTTGCGAGTAAAGCCTGCAGTCGCCAGACGGGTATCGATTGTGTTCCAAAAGCTGGCCGTGTCATGCTGAATCTTGAAAGCCGTCTGCCCGCCTTGCGCTCCATCGACAATGCGAAGTCGCGGATGCAAGGCTGTATCGCCGACGAGCCCGGCCATGAAAGCCGTGAATTCCTGCGTGCAGTTGGACATCCCAACCGACAACAGCACCCAAACCCCATTGACGGGATCAATGACACCGGCGGTATCGAGCGGGAGAAACTGCAGCGAGATTGCTTTGCCTGCAGAATCGTGCGCGGCGGGAGGAACATTGAGGCCACCAGGATAAAGCCCGCCCGGCTGACCAAGGTAGCTGCCGCTTAGCTCGGTCAAAGGCACGAGCCCAACCGTCGAGTCGGTGCAATCCGAGCCGTAGACCGGTTGTAGGACCAAAATCATGAACATGCCCGCGATTAATGCTACGATGAGTCGCAACGGTAAGCCTCCGCGATAGGGTAATCAATCGGATTGTCTTGTTATCGATAGAAGATAAGTTGAGTCGATGATTTCGTCAAGGGATAAGCTGGATCCCGGCTTTCGCCGGGATGACGTTCACATCGCGGGATGACACGCCCTCGAGGAAATTGATATGAAGTTACTTCGCGCGGAATGGATGTCTTGCCATCAATGATGTCTTCCGCTTTTCAGCTTCCTGTACCGTCAGGGGGAAATCGGGCCCGGTGTTTTCAATCATGACCGAAGATACGCATCCCGCGAAACAGCCGGCCTCGTACCAGTCGTAACCTTTGTCGATCGCATAGATCATACCGGCAGCATAGGTATCACCCGCTCCGGTGGAGTCTTTGGCCAGAGTCTCGAACGCAGGAATGCGGTGCATGGTCTTGCCGTCGTAGATAACCGAGCCTTCCTCTGCCAATGTGATAATCACAATCTCCGGTCCCCACTCTTTGAGCATCTTGGCGGGAGTTTCGTAGTCGACACGCGGGTCGATACCGGTCAGCACTTTGCATTCCATTTCGTTTGGCTTGAAGACTGTCGACAGCGAGGCGATTTTTTCGATTTCCCTCGTCTTTTCGTGGGTGATGCGGCCCTCCTTGTCGATTCGTCGCAGGAATCCCTGCGGGTCGACAAATATCTTCGCCCGCGAACGAGCTTTGACAATCTCGACATACTCCAGATCAAGCTCCTGCAAGATCGGTCCGAACAGGATCCAGTCGGACTCGGCGTACTTTTCCGGAAAGAAGTCGATTGCACCGGCGTCACCCAAGACATCGAGAGTGCGATTGCCATGTTTGTCATAGTAGATCAGCTTGAAGCCGCCGGAGACTTCGGACTCTTCGACCGCATACTCGATTCCAAACCGGTCCATTTCCTTGCGAAATACGGCGTCGAAATCCTTCCCGATCCTGCCAATCAGGGCGGTTTTCTTTCCGAGTTTGGTCAGAGCCAGACAGGCATTGGTTGAACAGCCGGACAGAACGCGGCCATCGGTCTTGAGGTATGGTGTTTCGATCAGGTCAAAGACCGGATTGCCGATTCCTGTTATCATAAGCGGATTCCACCTTCATCAAAGTCGTTCAGATAAACTTAATGCGCTGAAAAGCTTGTGTTGTTCCGACTGCTTTTGAGCCGGTGTCTTCCAGCGCGGCGCGGGTACGATAGGACTTTGACCCCAGACGGTCAAGCAGTTTTCGGCACTTGCGATTTTGCTCTCCCAAGCAGTTTTTCCCAACAAAATTGCAATGTGGATAATTAAGGAGTAATTTCATCTTGACAACGCGGATGCTTATGTCTACACTTGAGTTCAGTAACTCTTGGTATTGTCAAATAATTGAACTGCCGAGCGAAGGAGAATCAACCGCATGTCGGATAACGGCAAGTTGAAACCGTCGCGATATAATATTCTCATTGATTTGCCGCAAGGCGGGCAACTGGCGTTCAACAGCGCTTCGGCAGCCCTGGCCGAAATTGACCAGGAGACCCTGCCGCAGTTTCAGCGCTTACTCGACTCGCCCAATTCCACTCAATCTGAATCCGATTCA
>CAZIBI010000027.1:2797-47961 GCA_964537215.1 uncultured Ignavibacteria bacterium
GATGCTGACCTGGTTCGGCGGCGAGCCGACACTTTGTCTCGACGTTGTGGAAAGCCTGCAAACCCGGCTGTCGGAATTGTGCCAAAAGCACGGTGTCGCAGAAAGGTCGTCGTCAATGATCAGCAATGGCTATCTGCTCGATGGCGCCATGGCTGGCCAGATCAAGGCAATCGGTATTGACGAAGTGCAAGTCACAATTGACGGCACGGCTGAAATACACGACTCGCGCCGCAAACTCGCCAACGGCAGCGGCACGTTTGAGCGCATCGTCGCCAACCTCGAAGAATCCAGCCGCATCCTGCGCCTAATTGTACGGATCAACGTCGACACCAGCAATGCAGCGGCTCCGCTCGAAGTCGTCGATCTGCTCGATGAGCGCGGCATCCTGTCGCGGGTGAATATCTACTTCGCTCCGGTCAATCCGGCCAAGGGATCTTGTGCGGATATCGGCGGCCTTTGTCTTGGAACCGAGTCGTTCGCAAAACTACAAGCCAAACTCTACCGCGAACTGGTCGAGCGCGGGCATCGGCGGATTGAATACCCGCAGATTGCTCCAGGCGGCTATTGCGGCGCAGGCACCGATCATTCATTCGTCGTTGCGCCCAATGGACTGCTGTTCAAGTGCTGGGAAGAACTTTCGCTGAATCCCGAAGAAGCTATCGGAGATATCTTCGGCGGCGAACCGACAACGAGCCAGCTACGAAATCTTGCCCGCTATCAGAATACCAATCCGTTCGCGCGGGCTATGTGCCGCGAGTGTGATATTTTGCCGCTGTGTCTGGGCGGCTGCCCGAATGTCGCGAACACCAAGCCTATAGATAGTAACGAAAATTGCTCCCCGTGGAAATTCAATCTAAGGGAGATGTTAACCCTAAGGTACTTGTGTAACACCCAACAGGAGGTATCAGGATGAAGTTCATCGAAACACCCGGCACCACAATCGCAAAGCCGTGCCCGTGCTACAAGAAGCTGTTCCTGATTCTGCCGCCGCTGCAGGATTAGTTGCTTCCGAACCAGTCGATACCGGCGCTGCAAAGCGCCGGTGTCATTAATTGCAAGGAGAACTGAATTTCTGATGCCGCAATCTGATCGCCGTCCGGACATAGTCGGAATCGAAATCACGAGAACGTGCAACTTGCGCTGTCCGCACTGCTTCACGGCCGCCAGCAATTCGCCGGTGCGAGAGATGAGCACCGAAGAACTGCGCAGCGCCGTCGATCAATTGATCAAACTTGGACCGCCGCGAGCTATCGGGTGGACCGGAGGCGAGCCATTACTGCGCGATGATCTGGACGAGTTGATGGCGTATGCCTATCGACACGGCAAGATCAGGTCGGGCATCACCACCAACGGCCTGCTGCTCGACAAGGCCCGAGCTCAATCGTTGAAGGATTCCGGTGCTTACGCCGTGCAAATCAGCGTTGACGGATCAAATGCCGAAAATTTTGCGGCAATCCGCGCAGCGCGAACGGAAGATTTCAAAGTAATTCTTAAGGCAATGGAAGCTGTCAAAGACGTCGGGCTGCAACTTCACTTGGCAATGCTCTTGAGCAAAGCAACTTTGAGCGATGCGCGAAGTTTCCTGAAGTTTGCTGCAGACAATGACGCTGACGGCGTGCGCTTCTGCGGATTTGTCCCAGCCGGGCGTGGCAATCGCCAGTCCGTACGAAGCCAACTCGCTTTTGATGAAGACTTAAGCGGTCTGCTGGAGTTCGTTGAATTTGCATCACTCAATCGCGGCATGATGATTATGTTCGACCCCGCTTTTGGTCCGCTACCGCCGGACTATTCTTTCCACGAATGCGTCGCCGGTATTCAGACGATGTACATCTCCTCAACCGGATCGGTCTACCCCTGTACTTCGCTGATTTCGCAGCGATTTGAGGTTGGCAATTTTCGTGACCGATCGCTAGCGGAAATTTGGAACGATCCGAAGATGACCGAAATCGCGAATTGGAACACTGCCGAGATCGACGATGGTTGCCGTAACTGCAATCACCTTCGCGATTGCCATGGCGGTTGCCGCGGAATCGCCTTCGCAAATTCCGGCAGTGTTACAGCCGCGTTTCCAAATTGCCTCTACCAATTCGAAATGGCGAATGCCAAGTCTAATTGAAATTTCGATTGAATTAAGCGAACTCGAGAATCCGTTACTTACGGGCTTCTCTGCCGTCGAGGATTTTCTTTGCGTAGATCAGGCGCTGAATGCTCGTGAGATACGAAACGGCCCCGACGAGCACTAACGAGTAAGTCAGAGCATTGTATCCGGGCGCGAAGTACTCCACAAGCGAACCAAGGATGATGATAATAAACTTCTCGAGCCGCCCGACCGCGCCGACGGCGACGTTTTCGATCTTGCCCTGCGACTCGGCTGTCTCGCGAGTGTAGCTAGCGGCGATCATTCCGAACAAGGCAAACATCGCCCAAAGCGGATTGACTACTCCGGAAGCGCCGATTCCCATTAGGATGGCAGCCTCCGCATATCGATCAGAGACATGATCGAGAATTCCGCCGAATTTGGTGCCACAGTTTCCGGCCCGGGCAGTGGCGCCGTCAAGCATGTCCGACAACATCGCGAGAACCATCACTACTGCACCCCAAAGGAGGTATCCCTTCCAATAAAGCGCGGCCGATGCCAGCGACACCAAGAACGCTATGCCGGTCAAGATGTTAGGAGTAAGACCCAATTTTAGGCAAAACCGGCCGAACGGAATTGACGCCGTCTCATACGAGAGTCGCCGCTTCTGCTGCATTTGCGGTACTACCACATTGTCAACTGCATTCTTTTGCACCATCACTCACACCTTGCCCCGCTAATACCAAAACCGCAGGAACCACATCAAAAGTTCCTGCAGTAGTAAGATGCGTAATAATAGCCCTGCCGTACATGAGCGTCAAGCGAAATATCGACCTGCACTCGCCAGCAGATTGCATCGAGAATTGTACGTACGGAGGTCTTGCCAGAGCGGGGATAATCTGCATAGCTCGCAGGCAAACTACTCGTCGGATTCCCCGGACGGTTTCTTCTCCAAATACAGGAATCCGCCCAGCAACTGCACCCAATCCGAAAACGGCCGCCCCTGATTTTCCGGCTTCGAGCGGATGCGGGCAATCGCATTGAGCTTGGAATCAAGTTCATCGATAAAGTAGAGTACAAACGCCTCTTCGAATTCCGGTTCGACCGGCGCGGAATATTCTTTCTTACCTTGATGAGATAGTATCATGTGCAGGAGCTTCTTGACATTGACATCTCCTTGCAGACCAAGTTGTTCGGCGGCGGATTTGACCAACTCAAAACCAATTACCATGTGTCCGTATAATCTGCCGTCAACTGAATACTCGAAAGTTGCCCCGATTTCCAGTTCGGAGATCTTGCCGACATCGTGAAGAAGTGCTCCCGCGATCAATAGCGACTTATCGAGATATGGATAGTGCTCGCAAACCTTGACGGCCAACCGCGCCATCGAAAGCGAATGCTCCGCCAGGCCGCGCAAATAGCCGTGATGCCAACGCGTTCCTGCCGGCGATTCGAAATAGCGGCGTTTGACTTCTTCGTCGTAGAGAACCTCAATCAGAAGCTGGTGCAGTTCCTCATCAGTGACAAGACTGACCATTTCTTCGACGCCGGCTTCAAGCTCCTCAAGCGAGAACTCGCTGGAAGCAAGCAGTTCTGAAGAATCGTACTCATCGACCTTTGCCGGGCGGATTTTCTCGACTTGAACTTGCATTTGGCCACGGTAAGAACTCACGACACCCTTGATCTTGACCACGCTGGCATCTTTGACAGTCGGGTAAGTCTGCTCTGCTTCCTCGCCCCACATGACTCCCGCAATTCTACCGGTCGCGTCTGACATCTCGAGCTGCAACCGGACACCCCCGGTAAACGGTACCAGATCACACTTGGTCAAGGCATAGTACCCGAGCAGAACATCCCCAGTATTAACATCGCGAATCTTCAAACGCTTGTTCTCCTCAATTCGCACCGCTAACTAGGATACCAGATCAGCATTGCGATTAGGAACGCGCCCACGCTGCCGCCAATAAAGATTGCGTTGCGCGTCTTGCGTCCGTCATAGTTTGTATAGACGGCCAGCATGCTGTCTACTTTTTCCATATTGACTTTGTATGTCTTGAATTCATAATCGCGTGAGATCATGACTTGGATACTATTGCCATCCCACGCATATCCGCTCGGATTCATCTGCTTGTTTGAATCGTAAAATATCGTCTTGATCTTGTTGGGGTTGGATTCAGTCACCCGCCAAATTGGCCGCCGCGGGTCGACAATTGTCTCGGCGGGATTCAGCGACGAATATGTCGAATCGTGGTATCCCGCCGGCATATCGGGCAGTTGCTTCGGGTCAGTCATCATTTTGGTCGCAGCCGGATCGGGCGAGAGCAGTTCCGTTGCCCGCATGTGCGCCGGGTTCCGAAGCATTACTTCTCTCGTCGTGTAACAACCGGTCAAAGTTGTTGCCGCAAGGACCACGGTCGCAACAATGAGAGAAATTCGCTTTAATCTGATGGAATTGAAACTCATAAGCTCAATTACCCGTTGTCGATGAAGATTGTCAAGCACGATTGCCGTCGCTCGACAGAGTATTAGGCAAAGCGCCAAATGTGTCGTGCTTACTCGACTGTTGTGCAAAGTACGACAATCAATCCGACCAAGGAAGCCAGTACGGACACCTTTGCGACAGTTTCCCCTTTTCCATAATCTGCTTCGTACGCCCAAATACTGTCGATGCGCGCCATGTCGATTTGGAAGGTACCGTATTCGTAGTCGCGCGCCAGCAGCACGTTCATCTTGTCGCCGACTATGGCGTACCCGATGGGATTGACTTCCTTGCTCGCATCATAGTAAATAGTCTTGAGTCGATTTGGGTGGGAGTCGGTCAACTTCCAAACCGTTCCCGGCCTTGCCGGCAATAAATGCTCTTCGTAGCCCGGCGGCATCGAATACATACCATCAGGGCTAGTCATCAGATCCGCATTGTCTTGTGCAGCCGTAGCGGAATCGTATGGTTCGACGTAGCGCGGGTTGCGCAACATGATTTCTTTACGCACGTAGCATCCAGAGACTATTGCCCCGCAGATGATGACTGCCGCCAGTGTCGAGCAAAGTGTTGCCGCTCTTAGCTGCATTTGCCCTCCGGAATTAGTAAGCGTTCTTGATGCGCCTGATAATTTCGCTCGTGGACAAGCCTTTTACCATTTTCATGCGAACAACCCTGCCGCCATGCGATAAGACATGGCCGGCGCCGACAATTTGGGAAATTTTGTACTCCGCGCCTTTGACTAAGATATCTGGATTGATCATGGGAATCAGCCTATCCGGTGTCCTTCGGCCTAAAGGGACAATATAGTCCACGACCGTAAGGGCCGCAAGCAGTTTTGCGCGGTCGCGGTAGCTAACAATCGGCCGCTTGTCCCCCTTGTTGATCCTGACCGAACTGTCGGTATTGAGCCCCAGCACCAGAACATCCCCCAATTTGCGCGCCTTGGTCAGATATTCGACATGCCCGGCGTGCAAAATATCAAAGACGCCGTTCGTGAAGACGATGCGTTTCCCCGACCGATGCAAGCGCGACGCCAATGCGCTAATTTGATTCTTAGCAATAATCTTTTTCATGAATTTTCAAATCCGACTCATTGCATTCCCAGCTATCAAAGCTGGTCGGCAATCGTTTCGAGCAGTTCCTCGCGGCCGACATAAGCAGTGCCTATATAACCGACTACAACTCCCGCTGCCTGATTCGCAATGTAAGCAGCTTCCAACTTTGTCGCTCCGGCAGCCAGCATGGCAGTCATGACGGCTATCACCGTATCGCCCGCGCCGGTAACATCAAAAACTTTTTTGGCCACCGTCGGCAGATGATTGAATTTCCCGTCCTTCTCGAATAGTGCCATTCCGCGGGCACCGAGTGTGACGAGGATTGAGTCGAGGTCAAGTTCCTTGAGCAGACCCCAGCCAACTTCCTTCAGCGATTCATCATCGCGAATCCGCATTCCGGCAGCGAATGCGGCCTCGTGCTCATTCGGTGTAATGACCGAAACCTGTTTGTAATTGCGAAAATGCGTTTCCTTTGGGTCAACCGCGATGAATTTGCCTTTGCTCCGCGCCAAGGAGACGACGTGGTTCAAGAACGTGGAAGTAATAACGCCCTTGCCGTAGTCGGAAATCAGCAGACACTGAATATCATTCAGTCTGGCTTCGATGTGCTTGACGAATTCGTTTTCCGTGTAACCGTCAATCTCGTCGCGCGACTCGCGGTCGGCGCGTACGACTTGCTGGTTGTGGGCGATGATTCTGGTCTTGACTGTGGTGGGGCGTTTCTGGTCGCTAATCAACCGGTACTGTGAAATTCCCTCGCGTTCCAGCAGGTGTTTGAGGCGAGTGGCGTTGTCGTCATCGCCGACTAGGCCAACCAGTTCGACATTGCAGCCAATTGCCGCAATGTTGCGCGCGACATTGGCAGCCCCACCCAAATGAATTGTCTCCGAACTAACTTCGACGACCGGAACCGGCGCTTCCGGCGAAATCCGGCTTACATTTCCCCACAGATATTGGTCGATCATCAGATCGCCATAGACCAAGACCCGGGCATTTCCAAGGTTTTTGAACAGCTCTTCCAGCCGTTTTTGTGTCAGAATCGACAAGTTTATCTCCTTGACTGCAGGGCGTATTATATTACACTGGCAACGCCTTGACAAGGAGGAACGATGAACAAACCGCCCACCCAGCAGATACAACTTGAACTTCGCGAAGCCGAAGCGGAAGGTATCTATTCCAATCTCGTAATGATCGGCCACTCGCCATCAGAAATAATATTCGACTTTGCCCGGTTTTTGCCCGGAACACCAAAGGCGCGCGTCTTTGCCCGCATCATCATGACGCCGCAAAACGCCAAGTCTGTTTTGAAGACGCTTGAAGACAACTTGAAGAAGTATGAAGAAAAATTCGGGGAAATCAAAATTCAAGGCGACGTCGACCAGAAGAATATTGGCTTCGCCCGCCCCGAGCAATCATAGCCTGTAAGTCCTAAAATTCGGCCGCTCATAAATTCTAAAGGCGTCCCGGCAACGGCCGGGACGCCTTTCGTTTTGCATACCGATCTGATCCTAGGTTACGGACAGAACGGAGCCGGACCGCCGGCAAAGATATAGTTGATCAGATACACAGCGTCCGAAATCGTAATAATCGAATTTCCGTCGGCATCTCCGAGGCAAAGCTGCGCCGGAGCCGGACCGCCGGCAAAGATATAGTTGATCAGATACACAGCGTCCGAAATCGTAATAATCCCATTGTTGTCTGCATCGCCGCAGAAGCAAGGCGGAACCGGCGGTGCGCCGATTTGGCCGCGGATTTCTTCGGATGGGAACGTCGTCGAGTGCACGTTCACGTACAACTCTTCTTGCATCATGTCAATGATATCCGCTACCGTCAGATACCAGACCTCTTTGATTGGGCTCGCGAAACTGCTAAATCCAAATACAATCGGACCGGTCACGCAGATTGCGCCGCGGTGAACATGGCCATCGATCGGGCTCGATACGTTGTGCGTCATGTTGATAGTTGCTTCTCGACCGCCCGGTTTAAGCGAAGCGACACACGACCCGGTAGCTGCGCTGCCGGTGCCGGCACAAGCCGCCGCCTGTGATTCATCCAATCCGAGATTGTAGGTTTGCGGAGTTTCAAGCACGAATTGGCCGCGAATTTCGCCCGACGGAAATGGCGTCGAGTGAATGTTGACGTAGAGATTTCCAGCCAAGAGATCGGTGACATCAGACGAGGTCAGATTCATGACTTCATTGGAAGGACTCGTAAATGTCGCGAAGCTGTATCTTATCGGTCCTTCGACATTAGGCGCCCCGAAATGCACATGCGCGTTGATCGGGCTGGCGACATCATGCTCTGTGTGCATGGTGAGAGTCTTCAAGTTGGCGCTTAAGGTCGCTACCGTGAATCCTTTCGCTGTCGAGCCGGTTCCGGCGCCGGCGTTGGCAAGTGCGCCATTCAGCTTGGTCGTGATGTTGACATCCTGACGTCTCAATTGACCGCGGATTTCACCCGACGGAAATGCCGTCGAGTGGATATTGATATACAGATCACCTTGCATCAGGTCTTTCACGTTTACCGTGTCCAGACTCCAGTTTTCGTTGATCGGGCTCAACCAATTTGCGAATGCAAAACGGATTGGACCCTCAACTCCCGGAAGTCCGAAATGGACGTGACCGTTGATAGCGCTCGACACGTCGTGAGTTGCCTTAACATTTAAAACGGTGCTCGCAGCATTCAACTCGCAGACTGAGACTCCGGAAGCCAGCGAATTCGAGCCGGCGCCAGCCAGTGCCTGCTGTTCATCCAGGGTAAACACGAACTTAATCGGGGCTTGTACAATTTGGCCGCGAATTTCACCATTGGGGAAACTTGGCGAGTGGATATTGACGTAGAGATTTCCCGCGTTTAGTTCCGCGACATTAGCTGGAGACAGGGCCCAGGTCTGATGAATCGGACTGGCCGCTGAAGTGAAGCCAAATCGGATGGCGCCGCCATCGACGCAGGGAGCACCGAAGTGGATATGAGCAGCGTTGGCGCCAAGTACATTGTGCTCGACATAAACCGAAAGCGAATTCAAAGCCGGATTCAGGATGGCGATACCAAAGCCAGTCGCCACACTTCCAGTGCCGGTACAGCTAACTTCCTGGTCATCGTCGAGCAGGAACGTAAACACCTTGGCGTTGCAATTCGACACGAAAATCGTGTCTTCCATCGTCAGGTGAACCGAGCAGTGATAAGGATATGGTCCAGTCGGGTTAGATCCGGTCAAAATCAAGTCATAGGTCGACCCGATTACGCTTAAGAGCGGTGAGTTAAAGGCGAATGGCGAAGACCCATCCGACTGCACTTGATGGACGCCGCCATTCCAGGTCCAGCGGATCGTGTCGCCCAGACAGGCTTGCGTCTTCTTTGGAGTAAAATCGAAATTGGCGACTGATATTTGGTGAATCGTGGCATACAGCGGACTTGCCGAAAATACCAGCATGGTCGCTACCGCAGCTAACAATATGCGTGACAAAAGTTTCATTCGGGTTTCCTCCTATGATCTCGATATGGATTATGTCGCGCCATAAAGTCCATATTGAGGTTTGCAGCGCACCCGCTCCCCACCCAAAGAGCCGGCAATACCGCGTTTAACGGTTACATTACTTGCTGGTCAAGCACCAATTTCCAGGGCTTCAATATTTACAGTTGGGCAGTAATAAGAGGCATTCGCCTCTTGAGAATACAGAGTTCAATGTGTTTCAGATTCGTACACCAATATAAACATTTTCCCGTAAATAGGGGACCTATTTTTACCATCTTTCGCATTTGCCTGGTCCCTAAGGCGGATCATTGGCTTTGCCTTGGGTCCTCAAAAGACGAAGCGCCCGGCGAAAGCCGGGCGCTCCATCAATCCAAGATGTCGGTCAGGTTGCTTGTGTCTGCGCGTGTCTACAGACTGTTTTCCTTGGACATTCTGACTATTTGCAGGGCAGTGCCTTCGCCCGGGAATCCTCTCACCTCAACCAGCTGACCGACGGTAAAGCTCGTGAGCGCGATCGCTTCATTATTGAATCCGGTCAGTACCGCCGTCTCGGCAACCAAGCCACTCCAAGTCTGTCCGTTGAAGGTGACCGTGCGATTGGTTGCGTCAATGCTGCTGATCGTCGCCTTGAATTCGACGTCATTCATCATACCATGATTGTCTTCGAGTTCGATGAAAACGGCGAGCAGAGTTGTCGCATCGACGATATTGGCATGGACTTCGATCGAGTCGCCGACATGCAAATCCGTGAAGTTCAGAACGGTGTCGGTTCCGACTACGGCACCGTCATCATCACCACCACGACCGCGCTTGCTAAGACCATGTTCGAGTTCGGAAAGATGCGCGAAGATGATTGTGCTGCCGTCGACCAAAATTGTCTCACTGCGTCCACTCACTGTGAAGCTGCCGGCACTGTAGTCAATCGCGGTAATAGTCGCCTTGAATTCCAAGTCGGCGTCTTCTGCTGATTCATTCTTGCGCAAGCGAACACGATCCGCCGACAAGCTACCGTTTTGCTGCATCGTACCGCGAACTTCAACTGAATCGCCAACTGCGATCTCGGAAAGGTCGATCTGTATCTGCAGGTCGTGGTTCATGACTTCCGCGTTGGGCAGAACGTTAATGACCGTCGAATTTCCGACCAAGGTCATGGTGCGCGCGCCGGCATCGATAGTTGCAACGCGGCCGCCAATCTCTACTTCAGCGCCATTGTCTTCCGACTTCACACGAATGCGATCCGCTAGTACGGAGTTGTCCGGCTGGCGATTGCCGCGAACTTCAACCGAATCGCCGACGACGATATCACTAAAAGCGATTGGCGATTCATTGCCGCCGTTGCGGCGCACGATGTCGGCATCCGGCGCTGCGAAGACGATTTCAGAATTGCTGGTGAAAGTGAGTCTTCTCGACGCAACATCAACCGTCGCGACATGGCTGCCGAATTCTACCTGAGCTCCCAATGTTGCGTTTGTGTTGCCGCCCTTGTTGACATTACCGGACACGTCTCCCGGTGCAAGCGGCGAATTGCTGGAACAACCGATCATCATCACCAGCGCTGCGAGTACTGCAGCAAGCTTTGCCGTAAGTTTGGTCCATCCGTTTTGCATTTTGCTCTCTCTTTCCGCGACTCGTCGCGATGTTGTATTTTGTATGTTTTGTTTCTTCTTCATCGGTGTCGAAGAACAGAGAGTCGTCAATAGTTATCCGTACACTCCACGTTTACAAAAATCGACTAACAAATTAAAACTGGAGTTGATTGGGTAGGTTTAACAAAAGAGGAGAAAATTAGTCACAATATTGAAATCCGGCCAAATAAAAAGCAGGCGGCAAAGTCGCCTGCTTGGCTCAAGCTGTCGGTGTTGCTACCGGACAGATACATGCCGACATCGGCACCCTGAGTCTGTTAAACAGGAGTGACGAGGGTCATGGTATTTATTCGAAGAGTCCCGTCTTCGTTCGGGAAACCTTTGACTGTAACTTGATCCCCAGCGGCAAAATCTTCAAGCAACAGCGCACCGCCATCGGCATCAAGAAGTTGCGCATTCGGACACACCCAACCAGACCAATCTGAACCGACAAAAGTCACACTTCTTTCGGCGACATCTATCGTCGCTATCAAAGCATCGAAGGTCAGGCATTGCTTCGCGGAGCAATTGGCAACTTTGACTTTTACTGCCAAGAGGGCTGTCTCACTGACTATATTCGCCTTGACTTCGACAACGTCGCCAACAGTCAGATCGCTAAAGGCATACAGCGTGTCGCGATCTTTGCCAACACGATCACGGTTTTGGTTGTTTTGAGGTCCCGAATTGCTTAGCGCTGCATTTTGCTGGAATGTCAACGTACCCCAGATCACTGTGTTCTCATCGATTGCAATAGTCTCGGTTCGTCCGTGGACGGTAAAGGTGCCGGCAATATAGTCGATCGTAGCGATCGAGTCGCGAAACGCCAGATCATATCCGCAAGTGCCATCGGATGCCATTATTCGCAGGCGCACGGCCACGACATCGCCGTTATTGTGGCGCTGGCCATGAATTTCAACCGAATCGCCGATCTGGATGTCTCCAAACTGAATTCGCACTTGGTACCCAGCCATGACTCTGAACATCTCGCAGTTCTGGGTGGCAACAACGGTATCTTGTTGGCCGGCAAATGCCAATCGAAGTTGAGCCTGATTGGTGTAGCTTACCCTGGCAGCAAATTCGACCTGCTCGCAATTCGGGCAATCAGCGTCAAGCTGAGGTACCTGTTCCTGCGTGCCTATTGGGGCCACGGGAGAGCTATCAGAACAGCCGATCATTGCTGCGGTTAGAATCAGCCCAAAGAGTGTGCGGACGAATTGTCCAAGAATGCTTTTGTACATAATAAAACCTCCCGAAAGGTTGACGTGTTCGCCCGGTAGCATCCGGCTGTTTATTACTGTCGCAAAACAGAGTAGATTGTCCTTGTTTTTCGTTCATTTTTTCACAAAAAAGTCGTTAAAATTATCTACAAATATCGCCGAGCAAAAGAAAAGCGGCAGGGTACTCGTTCCCTACCGCTCTTCCGACGTGTATCTGAACGCGTCTATGGGCAATTGCTGCACGGCGGTTGGCCGCCTGCGAAAATGTAATTGATCAAATAGACGGCATCCGAAATTGAAATCATGCCGCTGCAATCGCAGTCACCGGACATCAAGGGCTGCGGCGCCGGTCCGCCGGCGAAAATGAAATTGATAACATAAACCGCATCAGAAATTGAGATTGTGTGGGAGGCATCCGCATCGCCGCAGGTGAAACTGTTGAGCAACGATAAGACGCCGGTTGGATTGACAAGTCCCTTGCCCAATTCGTTTTCGTAGAGCGGATTGATGTTGTCAATGTCGATTGCTGTCTCGGCAAGGAGACTATCTACGGCATCGGCAGTCAAGCTAGGATCGATCTGCAGCATTAGCGCGGCGACGCCAGCGACCATCGGCGCAGAGAAGCTAGTTCCGTCCCACCAGGCGTATAGCGTGTCAAGATAGGGCGCGTATACGCGCGTACCCGGCGCACAGAGGTCAACCTTTTTACCCCAGTTTGAGAAGTCTGCTTTGAAGTTCAACGAATCCACGGCAGCAACCGCTATTACCGAAGATTTATGCGCAGGAAACGGAAATAGGTTATCGTCCCCAGTAGAGTCATTTCCTGCAGCCGCGACCACAACTACTCCCAGGCTCTCTGCATAGTCAATCGCATCATGAAGCGCGTCGTGCGAACCACGCAGCCCGAGGCTAAGGTTGATGATTCTGCATCCGTCGTCGACTGCTTTGACGATAGCTCTTGCCAACGTGTAACCGTTGCCGCGACCAAGCGTGTCAAGAGTCCGATAGGCATAGAGATCAGCATTTGGCGCAACTAGCGCTACAGCTCCGGCAACAAACGTCCCGTGCCCCGATGCAACTCCGCCCGGTTCGTCGGTTGCGTCAAGATCATTGTCCACAAAATCATAGCCAGAGTGAACATGTGATGTCTTGGCCGCAAACTGCGGATGATCAAAGTTCAGCCCCGTGTCGATTATTCCAACCTTGACCGCTGAACCTGTACTGATTGTGTGCGCGTTCGCAAGCGACAATGTCGACGCCGCCGGTTGACTATCGAATGTTCCGATGAATTGGTTGTCCAAGAACGGCGAGCTGCGTTGAAACGGTTCCGGAGCGTCGAGATAGTAATTTGCACCGCAGTACAAAACGGCCGGATCAAGAATTATCACAGCGGCAAGACTTTCTGCATCTTGCCCCGGCTGTGCCTGCAACAAGTAAGCGTTGGTTGCCGTCAGCACGTCGAGTACCGTCGTGCCATACAGTCCATTGATGTAGTTGATATTATAGCCGGACCGCATTTCGCAAACCATACGGCCCTCTTCATATTCACCATTATTGTTGGCAAGTAGTCCTGCCGGAACCAGCAAATTCAATAGCGCCACGATCATCAGGATCTTCCGGCGCACCGCCATTTCAGTCGTCTTCATAATCTCCTCATTCTCCTGCTCCAAACACCGAGAAAGCGCCCCAATGATATGCCGAGGGGAATTGCGCTCGAACGGTGATCGCAGCGTCACGGATTGCAGCGAGAATGCTCGCACCTTGGAAGTATTTACTATAGAAAGCCGCCATCCAAATGGCGGTTGTTTGATCGGATACCGGCCAATGCCCGGCGATTACGTTTCGTGCGCCCATCTCTAACAAGGATCGCACTAATCCGGTAGATTCTTCACCCGGCAGCGCTACTTGTTCGCCGGAGCGGCAGGACGCTAGTGTCACCAGATGAACGCGACACTGCTTTAGACGAAAGTCGGCTGCAAAAAGCGCACCGTCTTCTAACGCTAAATACGAATAAAACGGGTTATCTGAACGAAGAAAAGCGTGGCCCGCAAAGTGCCAAAGCCGGGATTCGCCGCTGTCGGGCCAGTCGCGCCGGCTGCAGGGCGAAAACACCTGCGAATCTCCCGCTAATCCGTTGACCAGATTTTCCATCTCGCGATCGACCTCCGGAAGATCATCAGCTTTGCCGCGGAATACTCGAACTTCTTGCGATTCGACCCGCGCATCACGTGCCGCGCGGTAATGGCGGAAGCTTGGCGATACCACAAAGTTATGCCGCTCGAGCAGGGGCAGTCCATCCACTATCAAGGCGCGCCAAGGCAGATTCGCCAGCTCGCCTTCCGGTATGAGTAGCACGGTTTCGGCAGTCGAATCGACCCCCAAAGGCGCCCATAGCCATTCACCTAAGTCGCTCCAGAGTTTTTGCTCAAGCGCAACATCCATGGAATCTTCCAGATGCCCGGCCAAAAGTTCGCCCTCAAGCACGAAACGCCAGCGCTGCATCGCGTCTGCGAGGCGTCGGCGTCCGTTTGAAATTCTACCGACGGTTGTATTGCCGCGGTGGTGCACAAAGGCAATAATATCGTCGTCGCGAAGATGAAACTGCACAATCGGCATCTTAGCCGATACCTGCATCATCTCCTCGAGCAACTGCTCGTTATTTGTATCGGTTTGCTTGTGATCACGGTCGACCGCAATCAATTGTTCGCGTATCTGTTTCTGGAGATTATTCATCGCCTGGCTACGCGCCACTGTCGACAGCCCGCGCTCACCGACGCTGCTGATTTGCTGCGCCAAAGAGGCAACTTGCCTGGCCAATTCATCCAGGCTGTTATGCACAAGCTCGCGCGTTCGCCGCGCTGATTGATTGTGCGAAATCGGAGACCAAATTCCAGCCGTCTTATACCGCTCCGACCAAACCGCAGCCATACCTGGATCGTGTTCGAGTTCTGCTCCAATCAGGCGCAGATGCGGCGAACTCTGCCGCTTGCCAAAAGCGCTGCGCAACTCAACCGGCGGCAATTGTGCGCGCACAGCGTCAAGTCGATCTGCAGCACGGCGCCAATGCTTGCGTGCTTCCGCAATCTCGCCGCGACGGTATTCATAGTCGCCGCGCACAGTCTCCCAAATCGCGAATAGGTGCGGAACTGCCTTGACCGCCGCATTTTTTTGTAGCCGGTTCAGTGCTGCGCGCTCCCGCGCCGGGAATCCTGCATCCTGCAAATCGCAGATCGCCTCCCACAACGGCAGTTGACCGCGATTGAAATGAGAGCGCGCCTCGCGCAGCGCCGTCTGACGGAGACGGGAATTAGAGCTGCTCAAGTCGGCGGCGAGAAGCCCGGTCGCGCCAAGGAATCCGTTGTTTTTTTCGGCGCCAAATCCGCTTCGAGCCCTGGAAAGAGCGCTGCGTGCTTCACTGACTTTTGCCAATGCAAAAGCCGCTTGTCCGCGAAATAGCGCCGATTTTGATTGTTCGTAACGCAGCTTGAGTTTGTTGAATTGCGCCTCGCTCTTGCGGGCTGCATCAAGGGCGTCTTCATAAAGTCCAAGCCCAAGGTACACTTCCGCACGGTCCAAATTGCAGAGCGCTTCGCCACGCGGGTCGCCGCCTTCGCGGTACTTCCGTTCGCATTCTGCCAGTTCAAGCAGCGCTACATGGAACTTGCCTTTCAGCATTCGCAGCCAGGCCAGTCCGTACCGCGAATCAACTCCGTCGAGTTCATAATCATTGGCATCCCAAATCTTGATCGCTCGTTGATAGAGACTCTCCGCTTGCTCCAGATCGAACAGTTGCACCAAAGTATTGGCGCGATTGTAAAGCGTGCGCGCCAACGCGACTTGATTGTCGGCCTTCTCAAAGAAAATCGCCGCGTCGCGATACAGCTTCTCGGCGTCGCGATGTCGGTCCTGGCGATGAAGCAGATTCGCATAGTTGACGCGCGTCTGCGCAAGATCGGAATCCGCCTTGAGACGCTGGAACGTCGCAATCGCGCTCTGGGCATGTTTCTTGGCTTTGGCAAATTCGCCTACATACATATAAACGTCAATCAGCGCCCGGTCGATTCGCGAGCGCACAAGTGCATCTTTCGAGTTAAGTTTCCGCGCATTCAGATAAGCCTTCAGCGCCGCGGCATGATTTCCGCTCAAGTGCAACACGCGCGCTTCGGTGCGGTAGGCAGTACTTTCAAGCACGCCGCCGCGCTTGCGCGCTTGTTTGGTAAACTTGGCGGCAATCGGCAACGCCGCTTTCAGGGATGCACGCGAAATCCGCTGCACTTCAGCATCACAGGCTGAAGCCAGTTCTAGATCGGATAGTCCGGACACGATTCCCGTCGCCAGAAATCGTTCGACGGCTAACTCGCTTGCGGCTTTTTCCATGTTAACTCCGGCAACTCGACTACGAATTCGTCAGAGCGGAGAATAATCTTCCGCGGGGGACGGCTTCCCGACCACTGGTATAATCCCGCGTTGTCAGGTAGTAGGTTCTTTTTATCTGCTTCCAGTTGGATTGGCGAATCAATCTGCCCTTTTGCCTGGGCGACAAATGCCCAGCCGTTCGCTTGTTTCTCGGCGCGCAAATCAAATCGAATTGAGCCGGCTTCGAAGCGAACGCGACGATCACTTTCAACACTCTCGCCACGAACGCCAATCGGCTGCGGCATGGCCCACGAATCGAATATGATTCGTGCCACAAGTGCCTTCGCCTTGTCGGCCAAGCGCGACTTGTCTCCCAGTGCCGCCGCTTTCTCGATCCATCCGATCGGAGCGCTCGGGAAATGCAGCTTCCCTGCTACGGCGAAAGCTCTGAACAAGCTGACAAGTTCGCGGCAATCTTCGCAGGTATCCAAGTGGGCGATGCCGCTAACTTCCTGTCCGCGAGCCGCTTTGATCAATTGTTGTCTTGTCAGATGATTATTGGACACTTCTTTCCTCCACACTACAGAGCATCAGTGCGTGAATTCCGTACTTCAACGTAGCCATTTTCTTCGAGTATCCGCTTCAGCCGTTCCAAACAGCGGCGCCGGATCGGTCCCAGCGAGTTCGAAGCAATTCCCAGCGACTTGGCTATTTCTTCGTAGGATTTTTCGTCGTCGGCAAAGAAAAAAGCATCTACCAGTTTCTGGCAGCGTGACTCAAGCTGTTGGATTGCGCTTTCAAGCTGCGCTTGCTGCTCCATCTGCAGTAATTCCTCATCCGGCAACAGCCCGCTGTCGACCTGTTCATTTTCGTTTTCTTCGCCCGGGTCTGGACCGGCACGGTGCTTCAGTCGCAGCGCCTCCCGTTTCGCCGTCGTTACCAGCCATGCCGATAGCCTCGCCGGATCCTGGAGCTTATGGCGATTGTTGTACAGCAATACCCAGGTCTGCTGGAAGCAATCGGCCGCGTCAAGCTGCGAGAGTCCCGACCGGGTTGCGACTGCATAAATCAGGGATTGGTAGCGTTTGACGAGTTGCGCCCATGCCTTTGAATCGCCGTCAAGCACACGCTGCCAAAGTTCGAATACGGATTGAGTCATAGAAGTCACAGTATATGCGATTCGACGAAGATCGTCCATAATATAGTGATTTATCATTGTTTAGAAGCTAATGTGTGTAATAACAAGTCCTCGTTCCCAAGGTTCCGATACTTAGGCGGGAAAAGCTGATGCAAGAAAACACCCGAGCCTCGCCCCCGTTTGAACAGGCGTAGATAGACTCGGGTGGATTTGGGGAAGGTAAGGTCCCCGTGGGGAATTGAAATGTCTCGTAAACTGTGAATTTTCCCTTTTCGGCCTGTGAGCGACCGGTTAGAATCGCGTTAATTCACAACGTTTAGATCAAAAATCAAAATGCCCGTTGGGTGCGGGCATTTTGCGGGAGTGCGGGTTGTTTCAGGCAAGCTGCGGGATTCGTTCGGAAGATCGAAGTCGTCAGTTAGGTGCAAATTAGTCGCATAACAAAAACGCGTTAATCTCCGTTTCCATGTCACCCTCTCCATATTCCCATTGCCTTTGGAGCCACGTTATCGTATACACTGCTAACGAATACTCCGCTGAAGCGGCGTTCCTGCAAGGAGATATGATATGAAGAAACGCAAAATCACCGCTGAAGACCTATTAAATCTAAAGTTCGTCGACGGCATTGCCTTGTCGCCGGATGAAGCCGAAATCGCGATTAGCCTTCGTACGGTGGCATCCGACCGCAAGAAATACTACTCGCATATCTACATGGCGAACTTCGATGGTTCGGAATTGCGCCAGTTTACCTCCGGTGAAGTCTCGGACTCGCTGCCGGCGTTCTCCCCCGATGGGAAGTGGCTCGCCTTCACATCCAAGCGCGGAGACAAAAAGGGCCTTTACATCATGCCCCGTCGCGGCGGCGAAGCCCGCTTGCTTTCGGATATGGACGGCAGCTATGGTGATGTGACTTTTTCGCCCGACTCGAAGAAGATTCTCTGCTCATTCCGAAGAAACGATGAGGTCCCAAAGAACAAAGATGGCAAGAAGGAAGCCCCCGTCTATCGCCACATAACCCGAATGTTCTATAAGCTGGACAATTACGGATTCTTCCCTCAAGAAGAAAGCCAGCTATGGACGATTGATATCAAAGACGGTAAGTCGCTGCAACTGACCAAAGGCGGCCAAAGCAAAGGCTCGCCGACCTATTCGCCGGACGGCAAGTATATCGCCTATGTTACCAACGTTCAGCGTAATCCGGATCTGGATGCCGACCTGGTCGACATCTTCATACTCTCGAGCAATGGCGGCAAACCGCGCTTAATCGATACCCCCAAGGGCCCGCTGGGTGGACTCAAGTTCTCGCCGGACGGCAAATGGATTGCTTATCTTGGCCACGATAATCCCAATGATTCGTGGGGAGTAACCAATTTTCATGTCTGGAAAGTCCCCGTTCGCGGCGGCAAAGCTGTCAATCTCACGAAGAAACTTGATCGCATGTGCGTCGATGAGACCATTTCCGATACTGTGGAAGCTCATTCCTCCGGCCTCGCGCATTGGTCGCCGGATGGCCGCTGGATCTATTGCGTCGTTTCGGATGCCGGCACCACCAATCTCTATCGCGTAGCAGCCAGCGGCCGCAGCCTTGAGGCTGTTGTCACCGGCAAACAGCACGTGATGGGAGTTGCGCTAAACGGCAAGACCACAAAAGCTGCCTTGGTGATCTCAAACCACACGCAGCCTGCCGAAGTTTACTCACTTGAATTCAACAAACGCGCTGCCAAGCCTGTCAAGATCACCTCTTTCAATAAGTGGCTTTCCGACGAAGTCATGATTTCCAAACCGGAAGAGGTCATTTTCAAGAGCACCGGCAATTATCCGGTCCATGGCTGGATCATGCGCCCGCCGGATTTCAAACCCGGTCGCAAGTACCCTTCGGTGTTGCAGATTCATGGCGGTCCGCGTGTCCAGTACGGCAATACCTTCTTCCATGAAATGCAATTGCTGGCAGCAAATGGCTACGTTGTCTACTTCAGCAATCCGCGCGGTGGACAGGGCTATGGCGAAAAGCACGCCGATACGATCACCAACGGCTGGGGTACCGTCGACTATGATGATTGCATGGCATTTGCAGATTTTATGGAGAGCAAGCCGTATATCGATCGCAAGAAGATGGGCGTTACCGGCGGCAGCTACGGCGGCTATATGACCAACTGGATCGTTGGCCATACGAATCGATTTGCGGCGGCAATCACGCAGAGATCGGTCGTCAATCTGGAATCGATGTTCGGGTCTTCGGACATTGGATTCCACATGCCGCGGGAGATTTTTGGCACTCCCTACAATAACAGAGAATCGTGGCGCCGCATGTCGCCGCTGACTTACGTCAAGAACATCCGCACGCCGCTGTTGATATCGCATTCGGAGCAAGACTTGCGTTGCCCGATTGAACAAGCGGAGCAGTTGTTCATATCGCTCAAGATGCTCGGTCGCACGGTCGAATTCGTTCGTTTCCCCGATGAACCTCACGGTCTGTCGCGTTGCGGTCGGCCGGATCGCCGCCTGGCCCGGCTAGGTTGGTTCCTCAAGTGGTTTGACCGTTACCTGAAGGGTAAGAAGAAATAGCGATGGCTGCAAATGCCGGCGGAGGAGCTGCCGCAGCATCGGCTGCAGCTGCTGCGGCAGCTCGACAACACTTTAGAATGTTAGGTTGGGAGTTATTGACTATGTTTGAACCGATAACCTGTCCTCTTTGCACGCGCGGCAAACTTTTGCCGCTGCTAATGGCAAGCACGACCAATTGGGTGTGCAGCCAGCCAGACTGTGGCTATGTTATTCATCAGCACGGCTCCGACAATACCAAAATCTGGAAGGGCAAAGCCCAAAAGCCGACGGCGGCACAGCCCAACGACGGCTGGCTTGAGACCCCATAGCGGCAGAATCCGGAGCCGTGGCTCGTTGCGTGATGTGCGAATTTTCCGCATCACGGTCAGAATCATCACAAGTCAATGCCGGTCAATGGAATTACTCCCGGCCGGCCCGCGAAAACATTTCTAACCGCTAAGATTCCCCTTGTCGGAACCGACCCGATTGATATATTTTATAAGTTTATAGCTAATTCTATTGGAGGAAAGACCCAGTTATGATGCAGGTACTACGCGATAACACGAAAGTTATCATTTGGATATTGGTCATCGCATTCGTCGGGACGATTGTCTTTGCCTGGGGCATGGACATTACCGGCGCACGCGGTGGCGGTAATCCGGGCAATGTCGTCGGCAAGGTCAACGGCCGGGAAATCCCCTTGGCTAACTTTGGCCAGGCCGCAGATCAATGGATCGAAAACCAGCGCCAGCAAACCCCCGACAAAGATTTCACCGAATCCGACTATCGCCAGGCGCGTCGTCAGGCATGGAATGACTTCGTTAATAACTTCATCCAGCAGGACGAAATCGAGAGACTCAAGATTCAGCTCACCGACGCCGAGTTGGTCGATTTTCTGCGCCGCTATCCGCCGGCAGAAGTCCAGAATCTCGAGCCGTTCGTCACTGACGGAAAATTCGATTACAACAAGTACCTTCAGGCAATGACCGATCCGCAATACAAAGACTTTTGGCGTCAGGTTGAAGGCGTTGTCCGTCCGCGGTTGACAACCTACAAGCTGCAAGAATACATCGCCTCGATGGTGCGTGTCTCCGACAATGATCTTCAGGATCAGTACATGCGCGAAAACGAACGCATCCAGGTCAACTACGCACTTGTCCCCTACAGCAAGTTTACGATGCAGGCTACGGACATTGATTCAGCCGCCGTGAAAGCTTATTACGATTCACACCAGGATGATTTCAAGCAGCCGGAACAAGTCTACTATACGATCTTCAAGGCGCCCAAGTCTCCATCCGCCGCCGACGAAGTCGCCGTGCTCGAGAAAGCCAATCAGATCAAGGCTCAACTTGATGGCGGCGCTGATTTCGCTACGCTTGCCAACGAATACACCGAAGACGCATCCGGCAAAGGTAAAGGCGGAGCGCTCGGATTCTTCGCCAAGGGCGCAATGGTCGCCGAGTTTGATTCGGCTGTCTTTGCCATGAAGGATGGCGACATCTCAACCCCGGTCAAGACACGCTTTGGCTATCACATTATCCAGAGAACCGGATTCCGGAAGACCAGAGAGCTTGAAGAAGTGGAAGCTTCCCACATCTTGCTGAAGGCAACAACTTCGCAGGCGACTCTCAATGAAATTCAGGACAAGGTCGCCAAGTTCAAGTCGGAAGCCAATGCCGCCAATTCAGCGGATAAGGCAAAGGAGTACGGCCTTTCGGTAGATCCCGAGCGCAAGATTGCACCGGGCGGAACGATGATGGGTTTGGGCAAAGATGCTGACGTAGAGAAATTCTTGTTCAGCGCCTCGAACGGCGCCTTCTCTGACGTCATTGACCGGCCCGACGCTTTCTACCTGGTTCGCAAAGAACGCAAGATGGACGCCGGCGTAGCGCCGCTTGCCGATGTCTACCCGATCATCCAGCGTGATCTGATGAATGTCAATCAGCGCGCGAAGGCTTACGCAGAAGCAGAGCGCATTTACAATTCGGTCATGGCCGGACAAAGCCTGGCTGACGCCTCGAAAGCAGCCGGATTAACGATGTCCGAATCCGGCCTGTTCTCGCGCACTGGCCGCCTACCCGGCATGGGTAATGACCCGGCGTTCATCGGCGCCGCATTCGGGCTCTCGGAAGCCAAGCGCTTCTCGCAGCCGGTGCTGACGCAGAATGGTGCGGCTGTCATTGAATTCAAAGAACGCTCGGCTGCCAGCCTCGACGGGTTCGCTGCCCAGCGCGACACTCTGCGCAACAGATCGCTGCAGACTGCTCAAAGCGCATTTTGGGATTCTTACTTTACCAAGCTGATCAACAGTGCGGATATCGAAGATCATCGCAAGGCACTGTTTGGAGAAACGCTTTAAGATCTGATCGCAATAACTCTCGTCAATTCAGGCGCGGCAGTTCATCGAATTGCCGCGCTTTTGTTTGGCGCCTTCCAATCCCGCTCCTACCGCTAAATTTCACAGTGAAACATGGTGCGCAGCGCCGTGCACTTGCTCTTCTGTCGAAACCGCAAATCCCCGCCAAATTGCAAACTCGCATCCACATCCAAGTTAGCCAAGATTTTTTCAGAAAGTCACTCAAGGAAACCACGCTTGTTCCGATATGAAAACTACTGGAACGAAGTTCACAGATGGAACCGAAAGCAAAACAGGATGTGCCGCATTGGAAACAACAGTCACTTCGAAGAACCGACTAAGCGAATCAGCCAACTCAGATAGCTCAATCGACAAGACCCTACAAGAAGCTTTCACACGCTTTGGCGCTGCGCAAGTCTCCGAGTTTGTCGAACCGCGCATTGGCGCTCTCTTGCGCGTTGCCGGCGCCACAATTACAAAAAGTGACAAAGATTCTAACCAGCCCGTTTTGAAATTTCAACTCGCCAGTCTGTCAGCGGCATCAAAGCAGGAGATCACTCGTTCAGTCGAGACGATTCTGAAGGATATGCTGACACTGTCTGCAACCAACTCACAGAATTTGAGCAAACGCGAAAAGCACAAACTGACTCTGATCGATCATTCAGCGAATCAAGTTTCCAACCCGGTGCACGATCCAAGCGCGCCGGTCAAGACAAAGACCGACATCGACAAGAATATTGCGGCAGCATTGGCGCACAAGCTGAACAACTATTCCGCAGCGATTCTCTCGGCTACCGAGCAGCTGCAGGAAAATTCTGCAAGCACCCCGGAATCGGACTACTCGGTGCTGACGGGAATCATCATGCGCGCTTCCCGGATTCAAACCGCGCTCGTAAACCGATTCCTCAAAGTGTTTGGTCCCGTGCAGCCGCAACTGCAGAAATGCAACTTGCATCAGTGCTTCCGTTCAACGTTGGGATTGCTGCAGGAATCACAGCACCGCGAGATTACTTACTTCGGCGAAAGCTCGCAAATCTGCGGCCTGACCGATCGGGTATTGCTCGAGAATATCTGCACGGAACTGGTGCTGAACGCCATTGAAGCTGCTCCGGAAGGTCCGGTCGAATTCAAGTGGCAGACATCCCGCGGCCGGCTGGTGATTACCGTCAAGAACACAAACAACAGCACGCACGACGACATCTACTCGCAGTTGTTCCAGCCCTTTACTTCCACAAAGCCGGGCCACGCCGGATTAGGGCTCAATGTCGCGCTTCGCAGCGCAGAAGCTTTGGCTGGCACGATCCGCCCCCTGATTACACCCGAGCAGGTAGTATTCACAGTGTCGATTCCTATTCAGTTAGAAGAACAAACAAATTCACATACCGAAAGGAACAACTAATGTCCTCCATTCTTATTGTTGATGATGACCGCAATGTATGCGGCGCGCTAAAGACGCTGCTTGCGCGCCAGGGACACGATGTCGATTGCGTTTATCTCGCCGCTACTGCCAAAGAGACCATTGAAAAGCGCTTCTTCGATGTTGTCATAACCGACCTGCGTCTCTCCGACGGGCTCGGACTGGATATTGTCCGCACCGTGAAAAACGTCACCCCTGACAGCGAAGTCATCATGTTGACTGGATTCAGCACTGTCGATTCCGCCGTTGAAGCGATGCGTTCTGGCGCGTTTGATTACATGACCAAGCCATTCAGCGACACGGAAATGCTGCTTACGGTCGACAAAGCTATCAACCAGCGCACCATGAAGACCGAATTGCGCCACCTGAAACGCGCCTTCGCGGATTCATTCAATTTCGATAACATCATCGGCAGTTCGAGCGCCATGACCGGAATTATTGCGGTTATTAAGCAGATCGCGCCGCAAGAGATCAACGTCCTTATCACCGGCGACTCCGGTACCGGCAAGGAACTCATCGCCAAAGCAATTCATAACAACTCGCCCCGCCGCGAAGGCAAGTTCGTCGCGATCAACTGCTCCGCCATGCCCGAACTTCTGCTCGAGTCCGAGCTTTTTGGACACGTCAAGGGCGCGTTTACTTCAGCGACCGCCAACAAGAAGGGTCTGTTTGAAGAGGCCGCCGGCGGAACGATTTTCCTCGATGAGGTCGGCGACACCTCCGCGTCCTTGCAGGCAAAACTACTGCGCGTGCTTCAGGAAGAAGAAATTCGTCCGGTCGGATCGAACGAAACCTTCAAGACGAATGTTCGCGTCATTGCCGCGACAAATAAGAACCTCGAGCAAATGGTCGCCCGCGGCAAGTTCCGCGAAGACCTTTACTACCGGCTCAATGTAATCTCAATTCATATTCCGCCGTTGACCGATCGCCGAGAGGACATCGTCCCGCTGGCGCAACATTTCCTTGCTCGTTATTGTCAGCATTTCAACAAGCCGGCCAAGCGGTTCACGCCGCAAGCCTGCGAAAAACTGCTTACCCACGAATGGCCCGGCAACGTGCGTGAGATTGAGAACACCATCAAGCGCGCCGTTGCCCTCTCGATTTCCGACGCCATCGACGTCGACAATCTCTTCCTGATGAAACCGATGCCGAAACGTGAAGAAAAATCCGAATCGCGCATCAGTCTGGCCCAGGATACGACTTCGCTGCAGGATATGGCCCGCGATCATATCGTGCGCAGCCTGAAGGAGAATCGCTGGAATTACTCGATTACGGCGAGTAAGCTCGGCATTGGACGCACGACTCTTTGGCGCAAGGTCAAGAAGTACAATATAGTTAAGGACTAAACTGTCGCTCCGAAGATTCGATCACGAGCAGGTAAGGCATCGGGATAACCACCCGATGCCTTACTATTTTGGCGATACCAGATCCTCAAACTACCCCTTTTTCGGGTCAACTCACGCTCCGAAAAAAGTTAGTTGCAAAAGTTCAATTTTTGGAACTTCCTGGCGGGAACAACTCCATTATCCTCTTGTTCTCTCTATTGACAAACGGCTCCGGGTTGGTTAGATAGAACCAATCATGTTTCGAAAGAAAACGCCGAGCCAAAAGAGCGAGTTTGAGCTGGAGGCAATGGTTCACACCGAGGCCCTCTATCGAACGGCGCTGCGGATGACCAAGAACCCCGGAGACGCGGAGGATTTGGTTCAGGAGACCTTGCTAAAGGCCTACAAAAGCTTTGACCGGTTCGAGAAGGGGACTAACGCGAAGGCATGGTTATTCAAAATCATGACCAATACGTTTATTAACTCGTACCGCGCCAAGCAAAAAGAGTCCACCAATGTCTCTTTCGACGAAATCGACGACAGCTTTTTGCACACGCAAATCACCGGTCAGTCCAACGAGTCCGGCAATCCCGAGAAGGATTTCTTTAACAAGATACTGGATCAGGATGTGGTTGCGGCGATCGAGAAGCTACCCGAGGAATTTAGGATGGTTGTGGTACTTGCATTCAATGAAGGTTTTGCATACCAGGAAATTGCCGATATTCTTGGAATACAGGTTGGCACAGTGAAATCCCGGCTGCATCGCGGGCGCAAGATCCTGCAAAAACTGTTATGGGAATATGCAAACAACAGTGGTTCATCTAAGGAAAGAGCAGAACAGTGAATTGTCGGGAAGCGCTCGCTAAACTCTATGACTACCTTGACTCGGAGTTAAGCTCCGAGGAAAATAAACAAATCAAAACCCACCTTGATGTCTGCGAGCATTGTCTTTCCAAGTACAAACTCGAAGAAGATTTCCACAAGATTGTTGTCCAGAAAATCAAGTCCGAGGCAGATGTCGCGAGGCTCAAGTCTAAAGTACTAGCTGAAATCGAGAAAATTGACCGCGGTTCCGGCGGTGGGACTTCGGGACGAAGTATGTTCTTTCTCATCGCCCCGATTGCTGCAGCAGCCATCATCACGCTGTTCTTGGTAAATCCATTTTCGTCCCAGGGCTCGGTTCTTGAAGTCGTCTATCCGTTCGCGACCGAGCACAGCAAATGCCTCGACCATGTCATGCAATATCTCGTGCAATCGCAGGATCCGATCGAAGTCCGCGCTGCATTTGCCAGCTTTGGCAGTCTGCCGGAAGACCTGTTCCAAGCACCGCATACGGATTTCCGCCTGGCGGGAGCAGCATTGTCCCACACCGAATTCGGCGACAAGCCGCACATCGATTACAATTACAACGGTACCGATGTGTCAATTTTTGTTCTTGATCGCGATGCCCTTAAGAAGCAAGCATTTCGCCAAGTTCAGCAGGACGGCAAGACCTTCTACGTTGGCACCTGCCCCAAATTCCATTATGTGATCTGGCAGTGCGAAGAACATGAGTGCATCGCTGTCAGCAAGCTCGAGGAAGACCGCTTGCTTAGCTTTGCCTCGATTTTCTAAGCAGCCCGCGTCACCAAAATTATTCCCCCTTGCAAGCGGCGAATCTGCCGATATCTTACTAACATGAAAAAGATCAATGCTACCATCGGCGCATTTGCGCTGCTTCTTATTCTGTTCATTGCTGCCTGTCAGTCATCATCCAACAACAGTGCCGCTGCCCAGCAAAGCAGTCCCGGATCCACAGCCTCGGGCAAAGTCGAGTGGCTCAACTGGGAGAAGTCCGCATTTACAAAAGCCCAGGACGACAACAAGCTGGTGTTTCTCTATCTGACCGCGCCGTGGTGCGGTTCCTGCGCCGAAATGGAGCACCAATCGTTTGGCAATGACAAAGTCGCAGGATTGATTCAAAATGAATTTGTGCCGATTCGTGTCGATGGCGACCGCTTCCCCAGTGTCTCAAGCCGTTATTCGCTTGGAGGATTTCCATCCTGCGTCATCCTTTCGCCGGACTTGAAGGTAATTGGCGGAACGATGCGGGCTGAAACCGATTCGTTGGCTATATTTCTTGAGCGCATCTCCGATACCTGGAAGCACACCCCTGCCATTGTGCAGATCCAAGCCGCCAAGCTCGACAGCCTGTTCCGTAAAGCCGCAACTGCCTTCAAACCCCAGCGCCCATCCGACGAATTGTTGACTTACACTGAACGCGCCGTTTATCACAATTACGATTCGACCTATGGCGGCTTCGGCAACCAGCCGAAATTCCCTTTGCCCGATATGAATGCCTTCATATTCAGCGTCACAGCGCCAAATGGCGCCTTGCAATTCAAGGGTGAAATCATTCAGACTCTTGCCGCGCAGACCAAGTTACTTGATCCCGTTTGGGGCGGATTCTACCGCAGCGCCGCGTTTGCCGACTGGTCCGGCGCCAGCCACGAAAAACTGCTGGCGGACAACGCCAAACTGCTCAACAACTATGTCGAGGCGTACTTGATCGCCAAAGACACCACCTACCGAAATGTCGCCGAGAGCATTATCCGCTACCTAGACACTTTCATGCGCACGCCGTTTGGCTGGGGATTCTACAATAGTCAAGCGGGCTTTGTCCTTCGCGATAGTACAACCGTCGATCGCAAGAATTATTTCGCCCTCAACGATTCCAAGCGTCGCTCTGCGGGTATGCCAACCGTGGCTGCGGATCTCTATACCGCACCGAACGCTTATGCTGTCTCCGCCTATTTGAATGCCGGCCGTTCACTTCAACGCAATGACTTGATCGACTATGCTCTTAAGACTCTCGACTCGGTCGCTGCACATGCTCTTGGCAAAGACGGCGTATTGCGCCACGACGTGCTACATCCGACTCCAGCGGATATCGTCGTTTTGGAAGATCAGATCGCCCTCACCACGGCATATCTCAACGCCTATGAGACAACCGGCGATCGGAAATACCTGCTTGGCGCCGAAAACATCGCGCAGTCCACTCTTAACCGCTTTCTCGACCCGGCGACAGGGAGTTTCAGCATCGACATACCTTCTAAAGATGCTGCCGGGCGCATGGCGGTTCCAATGAAACCCTATGGTACTAACGCGGAAGCCGTCGCTAGTTTCGTCCGGATCTACTATTTGACTGCCGACGAGAAGTACAAGCAGCCAGCCGAAAAGATCTTCCTGTACTTAATGGGAGTGCCGATTCGTAATGACGACCTGCGGCTCTGCAACTTGTCCAACGCCTACTTACAGATCACGCGTTTTCCAACCAAGCTCGCGCTCCTTGGTCCGCGCGGCAGTGAATACGATAGCCTGCGCAATGCGGTTTTCAGCAAACATTATCCGCGGCTGTCGTTGGCACATCTCGGTGATGGTTCAGCGGCCGTGAAGTACGGCGCATTGAACTTCTCACCGACGTCGCGCCCGCAGCTATTCGCTTGCGGCGATGATACGTTGTCGCGGCCAATTGAATCGCCCGACAGCGTCAGCGCCGTGATTCGTGAATTTCAAATTGTCTTACTAAGAAATCGAAAGATGTAGTTCGCGTGTGGATTTTTCAAAGCAGGTTCCTTCCTCGTCGGGAAGGAACCTGCTTCGTGAGATTTCATTTTGCCATTTATTAACGCGGCAAAGAGGGCTTCATGTTCATGGGATACTGTCCCTTGAAAGCATAGCCGGTCTTGAGTGCGGATTCAATCTCGCCTTTTGACTGTTGCGCCACCATCTTCGGATTGTATTCGAGCACCGGAGTCACAAATGCTCTGATCGCAAATGTCTCAAATTCGGGCTGCCATTGCCATTCCAGAATCGACTCACCGGGATTTTCTGAAACATCGCGGGCGCGCCAGCACAGCGTGTCGCCGTCACTGGTGTTGTCAATTCTCAAATCAGGACGCGTCGAACCCAACTGGAAGTAACCGACATAGAAAATCGGTCCAGCTGGCACATACCAATCGACCGGCATCGTATTCCAACCTGCGGTAACTTCAAAGAAAGCATTGCTCACGGCTATGGCGTTGTTCGGAGCGTAAACATCAATGCCTTCATCGAAAATGGCATCGTACGCCAGCAATTGGATAACCGAGTCGCCCTGGCAGAAATTGATCGCCACAGAATCAACGAACACGCGCGATTGGCCGTGCGGCATTGCAAAGCCCTTGACCCAGTAGTAGTCGAGAGCATCCACTTCCCAACAATCTTCAAAATCGTTGTCGTCAGTGATCAGCCATTCGCCATCATTTAGAGCATGAACCGTGATGCTGTCCAGGGTCATGTTGACGGCAGTCGGAGCGTTGATAATGATCACCGCCTTGGAGTCCCCCAATTCATCAAGTTCCGCGCGATTGACAGTCACGGTCACCGTCGCATCACCTTCGCCTTCGGTAGTCGAGAGTTCAAGCCAGCCGCCGTGCGCCGGTGAAGCCGCCTTAGCTGCCGCAAAGCGATATTGCGGAGTAAGGTCCCAGGCCATGGTGCCGCTTCCGGCATTGCTAATAACAAATGTCGCGGTTGTGCCGTTGGCGCCGACATTGATGCTGTGCTTGTTTACCATCAGGATCGGGCCATCGCCGTTGCAGGTTGGGCAATCGTCATCGCTGCAACTGAATGACAACAATCCCAGGGATAGTGCGACGAATATCGCGAGTTTTCGGAACATTGATTCCTCCTATTGCGAGATATGTTTTCTTGACCGTTACCGGAGAACGACCGTGGCAGTCGTCGGTTACTCACCAGTATAAGACGGTCGGACAGAGCTAACAACAAATTTTTGGTCGAGTTTCACTGCTAAACATATCTGCAGAATATCCGAAACTAATAAGAGAGCCATAACCTTAACGGAAAAGCGCGAGTCGTCAGAGATACAATGCCGGAACATTTGGGTCAAACATCGACCTTCGTTCAATCCCGGCCGGGACCGGAAGTCCTTGCCGAAGACCAGCAGCAACCGCTACTCGTCGTAATGCACGGCTCGTTGCTTGGTATGACCTATGCGATCCGCGACGAAGTGATTGCCATCGGCAGGACCGCAACTCTTGATATTCCCATCGATGACGAGAATGTCAGCCGCCGTCACGCAGAAATCACTTTTGACGGCAGTTCCGTCAAGATCAAAGATCTCGATTCGACCAACGGTACATTCGTGAACTCGCAGCGGATTACTGATACGATTCTTCACGACGGCGATTTGATACTCATCGGCCGCGTGCTTTTCAAGTTCATTCGCTCCAGTTCGATAGAGAACCGCTTCTTCGATCAAATGTATGCACTCGCGACGACCGACTTTCTGACCGGAATCTTCAACCGCCAGCATATTATCAGCCGCCTCGAAAGCGAGTTCGCCCGTTCGCGCCGATACAACCGTCCGCTTTCGGTTCTTCTCTATGACATCGACCATTTCAAGCATGTCAACGATTCGTTCGGACATCTCGCCGGCGACCAACTGCTCATGGAGAGTTCGCGACTGATTGGCAAGAGTGTTCGCAGCCAGGATTACTACGGACGTTTCGGCGGCGACGAATTCATGATTATCTGTCCCGAGACCGATCTCAACAATACCGTTTTGTTAGCCCAGCGATTGGTACAAGTGCTCGCGAAATGGAGCTACTCCTATCAGAGCCGTAAGCTGGATTTCAACATTAGTATTGGCCTCGCCGCCCTTTCCGACGAAATGCGTTCCGCGGTCGACCTGATTGCCAAAGCTGACACGCTCATGTACCGCTCAAAGCAGCGCGGCCGTAATCATATTTCCTATTAGCATCCTGTCATCAAACTAAACACGACAAAAAAAGAACGGCCGATGCGATCATCAGCCGTTCAACTATCGATTCTCTTGACGAATCAACTGTTACGGACACATCGCACACGGCATCGCACCGCCCGCGAATATGTAATTGATCAAGTAAACCGCGTCCGAAATATTAATCAGGCCGTCGCAATTGGGGTCGCCCGACTCTAGCGGATCAGGAGCCGGACCGCCCGAGAATATGTAACTGATCAGGTACACGGCATCGGAAATCGTAACGGTGCTGTTGTGATCCGGGTCGCCGCACACATAGTCGCAAGCGTCGCCAATACTGTCAAAATCGGAATCTTCCTGTCCCGGATTCGGGACAGTCGGGCAGTTGTCGCAGACATCGCCAACCAGGTCGTTGTCCAAGTCCTCCTGACCCGCGTTGGCGACAGAAGCGCAGTTGTCTGTCACGTTTGGCACTCCGTCACTGTCTGAATCAACAACAGCGGTTGTATCGCGCAACTTCAAGATGAAGAACTTACCGTTCATATTCGATGCGTAAACGTATCCGCTATCAGCAAAGGGATAAGTACCCCAGCAGCCATCGAATCCGGTGGCAGTGGGCCATGTATCGAATTTTGCAACCGACACTGGCGCCGCCGGATTGGATATGTCGTGTATCTCGCAACCGGCAGCATAGTGCGAAGTGTAGACAAAATTCCCCTTACAATGAACATTGTGTGCTACATTCGAGTTTCCAATGTACTGTCCAACCAATTGGATGTTATCGAGATCTTGTATATCCCAGACTTTGATAGTCTTTCCGGTCGTTTCTTCGGTCGTCACCATGTAATGTCTGTCTTCTGTGGGCCAGACATTATGAACATACCCGGCGCTCGGAATCGTTATCTGTCCTATCAACGCCGGGCTCGTCTTAATAGTCATATCCCAAATCGACACGGTCGGGTTCCAACCGTCGGCAACATAAATTGTGTCATCCGTCGCTAGGATATCGTGTATACCGGCAGCGTCTCCGAAGCTGTGGACATATGCCGGATTCTCCGGATTGGCGAGACTCCACACGTGAATGGAAAGATCTGCCTGGTTTCTTCCCTCCAAATACGCATATCCGTTCAAGGTATCAATCGAGAGATTATGAGAAGTCACGTCCCCGGAGGGGTGAACGTTTATCGATTTTACAAAATGCACACTGTCCGGCAGGTACTGCAGATCGATAATCATCAAGCCCTGGTTGGTTCCTGTGCATTCGGAAGTAATGTAAGCGTAATGTTGATAAGTTTTGATGTCGCGCCAATATGCCGAGCATCCGGTTTTCGGCCCGGGAACGACCTGGATACTGGTCCGGCTCGATACGTTTACAAAGGCAACACCGTCCCGAGTTCCCATGATTGCATAAAGCTTACCGTCCGGCGCCTTCCAACCCCAGCAATCGCTGCCGCCAAGATTGCCTGCGCTTGGGTAGGTAAAGGTAGCGATACTGTCCAATACGTAGTTGCTTGCCTTTGCTTCCTTGCCTAAGAATAAGAAGAAGAGCGCGGCTACGATCACAATTCCAATAGATGCTCGGCTCACTTGTCCTCCGTTCGTCTGAACAGCGTAAGTAAATGGGTGGGTACCAATTAGAACAATAATATACCCATAAAGGCGATTTTGTCAACTCCCTTTCGCATGAGCCCGAACCGTTGGTCCTGCAAACAGATACAACAAAAAAACGGCAGGCGTTTTCGCCTGCCGTTATGTTACGTCGCATCTATCGGAGGAAACTACTTTGACGCCGCCTTAAGCTGGAACTTGATTTCGTAAGTTACCCACAAAGCCACCGGCTGCTTATTTTGCATTGCCGGTTTCCACTTGGTCAACTTGGCTGCTTCAAGAGCTGCTTCTTCGAATCCGGCATTTGATCCGGACTCCTTCGCGATCATCGCATCTTTGACATTGCCGTTGCGGTCAACAAGCACTTTCACCCAAACCGAGCCCTCAATATTGGCTTTGCGGGCGATTTCGGGATACTTCGGCTGCGCCTGTTGAATCGTCACCGGGCGTTCCTCCACGGCGACAAATTCATCCGGTGCCGGAATATACTCCTCCATCGGAATATCGACTTGGACATTGCCGGCGCCTTCGCCTTCAGTAAGCACCGGCGAAGTGATTTCCGCCAATTCTTCCTGCGAGACAACGACAAAATCTTCCGCGACTTCTTCGTCAGGGACAGCTTCCGGCAAAGTGAACTTCGGCGCTGCGATTTCTTGCGAGACCTTGACCTGTACTTGGCGCGAAGCCAGCGACGGCGGCGGGCCAAGTTCGGACAAGTCGCGAATAATCAGCGTCGGGACGTTTGCCGCATCGTCCGCCATCAGCATGCGGATCAATCCGATTACCAGAAAGACGACGGCAAAAGCCGCAAACACCAGCAGAATCGCATTGCGCATGTTCTTCTGGTAGGTGCGCTTGAGTTCAATTGCGCCGATCGGCGACCATTTGGTTACATAGACATTGGATGCCATAACTATCTGCCTCCTCCTGTCTGACTGTAAACCTTTTCATCGAAAGTTTTTGAATCGCGATCCGACCAATGATCGATCGAATAGCGGAAACTGAATCGCTCTTCTTCCGGATTGGCGGCTTTATACGCCGTCATGAATTCTTCGTTGCCGCGCAAGATCGCCTCGACAACTTCGACTTCGTCCAACAAATCAACCATCCTCGAATATTTTGCTTCCGGGTTGATCAATAGTAGGGTGTTTAACTTCGGACGATCCCAGTTGTAGCGAATCATCAATTCGCGAATCGAATCCGCCGGAATCGGCCACGGTACCTTAATATCCTGGCCCGTGACTCTCTCTGAACCGATCTTGTAATAGTAATCGTTGTATTTATCGACGTAGATGCGCAGGAGATTGCTCTCCTTTACTTTCACGCGATCCTCGACTTGTTCTTCCTCGGCCTTCGGCGGCAGGTTGATTTCCATCGCCTGCGGCATTGCAAAAACAGTCGTCACCATGTAGAAAATCAGGAGCAAAAACGCGATGTCAACCATCGGCGTCATGTCGATACGAATACCGAGACGACGTTTTGGTCGGCGTAATCCTTTGTGTTTTCCTCCACCGGATTCTTTTTGTATTACATCACCAGCCACAGAACGTCACCTCCTCTAAATGGCTTCCGCTTCCAGTTCAGTAATGATCTGGAAACGCGACAAGTTCTCTTCGACCATGGTGTCCATTACCTTCTGCATGGTTCCGAACTTGACATCTTTATCGGCTTTGATGATCACGAGCGCGTTGAAATTGCGCGCCCGGATCGAATTAATCACTTTGCCCACCGTGTATGGTGTAGCATCCATGTAAACGCGCTCGATGGTCGGCACCATCCGGCCGTTAATCTCTTTCTCGACCTTCTCCATATAATCGACGAAGATCGAATCGTCCGGCGTCACCGTCACGATGATCTTGTCCTTCGACGGCAACTCGATTTGAGAGTGCGACGAAGGCAGTGACACGGCTTTCTGCTCCGGTGGTTTGAACTGCGTGGTCGCCATGTAGAAAATCAGAAGCAGAAACGCGATGTCGACCATCGGAGTCATGTCGATGCGGATCGAAATCCGCCGTTTCTTCTTGATAGCCATTGATTACTTGGTCTCCGCCGCCGATTTGAAGAGTTGCAGAACTTCATAGGTTGCTTCGTCCGTCGTATAGTTGAACGAGTCGACCTTGTTGACGAAATAGTTATAAAAGAAAATACCAAGAATACCGGAGATCAAACCGCCTGCGGTATTCACCAGCGCTTCGGAGATACCGGTCGCCAGCGAGGTAGCGTCGATGACGCCGCCGGAGGCGCTGCCGGTTGCCGCGAATGCGCGAATCATACCAATCGTTGTACCAAGCAGACCGACCATGGTTGCAATCGACGCTATGGTCGACATGGCAATCAGGTTGCGCTCAAGCAGCGGTCCTTCGAGAGCGTTAGCTTCTTCGATGGCAGCCTGGGTCAGGGCGATTTTCTTTTCGCCGTCAATTTTCGGATCGTCCTTGACGGACATGAAGCGGTCGATGCCGGCCCGCAGGACGTTGGCGGTGGTGCCGCGCTGCTTGTCGCAGGCAGCCAAAGCGCCGTCATAGTCGCCCTTGCGCAGCATGGCGATGAGATTCTTGAAGAACACTTGTACCGAGGCTTTGCCCTTGGCGACGCGCAATGACAGGAAACGCTCGACTACAAACGCCAGGAGCATGAAGAATACCGCGATCAAAAGCACAACGAGCGGTCCGCCCTTGTACATCGAGTGCGCGATGGTTCCTTCCGGTTGCGATGCCAAAATAACGCCCCAAATTATATAGCCGACTACAAAAGCGATGAGCGCATTGAGTGTTACAAAAATCGACTGTTTCACCGAACTACTCCTCCAATTTCCATTTTATGCACAGAATCAAATTCCCATTTACCGGCCAGCCCGAGCCCTATATTTCTTTCGACTTATTGAAATTCAGAATGAACCCGAATACCGACAGCCACAGACCCATGCTCGAAAGCTGGATGAATGTAACAATCGAGTAGCGCGAGTCGATTTCCTGCACTCCCAGATATTGCCCGAACGGAATGCGTTCGCCAATCAGGCTAAGCAAAATTACGAGCAGAAACATGACAAACGGGATGGCATTCAGCCGCAGGACAGATTTTAGTTTTTGCAGATAGACTTCTTCGGAAGGCGCTTTGCGGAACAAGGTCATCAGCACCATCGCTCCGAGAATCAGCGATACTACTGCCAAAGCCGCCAGCAGATACACAGTTGCCGGTATCACCCAACCGCCGGTCTTTTGGACATAGAACCAAAAACCGCTCATGTTGAAGACGCCTAGCAGACCCATGAAACTGACCTTGCCGTAAAGCGTCGTCGCTTTCATCCAGGTCAGGAACGGGGCCAAAATCATCATGGCGCTTGCGATGATGATGAAGATTCGGTCGGTCTTGCTGACAACATTCGAATAGACTACCGAATTACGGTAAATCGATCCGATCTGCTGCTTCAAACCCGCGACGTAACTCTTCCGCTCATCTTCATTGCGCCAGAAAGGGTCGGTTTTTGACCCGAAAACTTCGAAACCGATATATCGATACCGATCGTCAGCCGGATCAAGTTGTTTCTCTTCAGCCATCAGGTACTTCCTCAAACCCTGCTATTCAAGATTTTCTTTGAGTTTCTTTAACGTCTCATTGTTCGGATCACATTGTAATCCGCGATTGATCCACTTTGTCGCATCCTCGTCGTGTTCGGATGTGTCGAAGGAACTATGAGCTTGCGCCAGCCATGTAATCACGTCGATTTCCTTGCATTTGTCAACACCATTTGCCTCCATGCGCTGCCAGCACTTGTTGAGGGCTTCAATGGCTTGATTCATCTTTGCCGGCTTGTCGGAAATGTAAATGTATCCGATCCACTTGTACGGTTCATAGTCCTTGGTATCGACGTCTGACCATTTGCGCATCCACTCCATGCCCTTCTCGCGATTTTTCAACTGGAACAGATACGTAGTCGCGAGCGTCTTGAGTACGAAAGGTGATTCCGGCTTCAACTTGTACATCTTCTCGAGGTACTCAACCGCTTTCGTATTGTCGCTCTTCTTTATGTAACTAAATGCAATGTACTGGTAGCTCTGGAAATGAGTCGAATCAACTTCGATGCGCTTCTCAAACCACGGAATCGCTTCGTCGTAATTGGTCCGATTATATAAGTCGAGCGCCAAACGATACCACAGTGCTTTCTCATCCGGTTTGAGTTCGTTCGCCTTCTTGAGATTCTCGATTGCCTGATCGAGGAAAGTCGTATCCGGCACGCCTTCCTTCTTGGAGTCGTAGAACAGCTGCGAGTAGGTCAAGCCGCGGTCGCGGAAGAACTCGAAATATTCCGGTCCCCAAACGAAACTGGAATCGCCCTTGGTGATTTTGTTTTCATAAGCCTTGTAAGCATTAACCGCTTCGTCAAATCGCTTCAACCGGAATAGTGCCTTGGCGGTAAAGTCGTACGCAACCGACTTGTCTGAGCCCATTTCAATCGCGCGCGACAACTTCTGAATCGCCGCATCATAGGCGCCGACGTAATAGTAGGCTTGACCCAGACGATAGAGAAGGTCCAGCGTCTCGGCGCCGCCGGTCGAAACGTAATGCTCATATGACCAGATCGCGTTCTTGAATATGTCGGTATATCCGTTTCCGCTCATCCCTTCCGTTTCCTGGGCAGCGTTGACCTTGGATAAACCGAGAATCATGAATATATCGCCTTCGAGATAGTAGGCCTGCGTGTAGTTTGAATCCAAACCGATGGCCTTGGAGGCGTTGTCGATGGCTTCCTTGAACTGCTTCTGCATGAAATATGCCCGCGCCATCTTGTAATAGGTGACTACGTCAGCTGTATCGCGAAGGAGTACTTCCTGATAACCTTGGACCGCAACCGCATAGACGCCGTTTTCATAATTCAGGTCCGCCAAATCGCGTTGATATTCGATATTCTCCGGCTCTTCGAGCAAGGCCTTACGCAGTGCGATGTCGGCTTGGGAGAAGTCCTTCTTAGCAAGATAATAATGTCCGAGGTGGTTGAGGAATCTGCCCTTTGCCGTCTTGCTTTTCGCTACGCCATCGTCGAGAATTTTCTTGGCGTCTTCCCAGCGTTCGTTGTGGATATAGACCAAAGCCAGATAGGCTTTTGCTTCATCGTGTTTCTTCTTGAGTTCAAGACATTTGTTCAGTGCGACTTCCGCATTTGCCCAGTCTTCCTTCTCAATGTAGACTCGCCCCAGCCAATAATACAAGTCTGCGTAAGTCGGGTCTTTGGCAACAGCACTATTGATAAATGTGATTGCCTCTTCAAACTTCCGGTGTTTTACTAAGTCCGCCGCATCAGCCGCAGCATCCGCATAGGCGCGAGAGGATAAACCAAACAGCGGCGACAATATCGCTATTAAGAGCGTGACTGTCAGGATTCTCTTCATTCTCATTTCACTCCAATCAAGTGCCAGCGGACAAAACTAAAGACCGCTAATATAGGTTTGGTGTTTGGGAGCGTCAAGGCTTTTCCCGATTGTCGCGACCCGATCGATAAATCATTAAGAGTCTGACGCCGGCATAAGCGATTATGATTAATCCAAATCCAAATCGATAGCTTGGCTCCAATATGCCAATGAAGCCCGACATCACCACAATTCCTACCAGCAGAACGATGGTTACGGATATGTAGCTAACTATGCGGTCAAGCTTCGGCATTTCATCTTTCCTTCTGCCGTTGTTTATACAGTTGAATTGTGATTTCCTTCCCCCCAATGAGATATTCCCAACTCCACTTTCTTCCCATTGGCACAATTCGCCATCCTAATCACATCCAAATAGCGTGCCATCCGTCTACTTTTCTCTGTCCGTAAGTCGATACTCATCAATAGAATACGGAAGCCTTTCTCGACTATTATTGCTTTGCCTGCGCTAACGCAGATTCTGCGCTGACGGGACTGTGACATCTCCTCTTTGTCATTTGTTTGCAAGGACTTAGACCGATTGTCAGAATTTGTCAGCCCGCGAAATCTCACGCAGTTTCGACGTCTTGTCAACGATTCTTGCGACTTTGCGAAGCTACTTTCCTGTCCTCTTTGCGCTCAACCATTTTGCCGTCTCATTGACCAGCAGCGGCTCGTTGTCGTAGACGTTAATTTCAACCGGCGAGGCTGCGAAAAGAATCTTCCCATAGCTCTTGCGCCCCATCCGCGAGTCGGTAATGATGACTGCACCCCAATCGCTGGCACTGCGTATCATCCGTCCGACACCTTGCCGATACTTCAAGACTGCTTGCGGCAAGGAGATGGTCATGAACGGACTCTCGCCCTTCAGTTCAGCCTGCTCCTGCCGCGCCAACTCGATGGGATCGTCCGGAACGGCGAACGGCAGCCGTGTAATGAATAGCAACCGCAGCAACTCATCCGGCAAGTCAATCCCCTCCCAAAACGACTCGGTGCCGATCAGGATCGCGTTTCGCGCCAGCTTGAACCGGTTCAAAAGCGTCTGCGGCAATGTATCGGGCGTTTGGTACAAAACCTCGCCAACCTGGCCGTGCGCTGCTAGAAGCGGTCGCGCCAGTTCCTCTACCATTCGGTATGAGGTACACAGCACGAGCGTCGGAAACCTCGCCGAGGTGCGAAACTTTAGAATCAACTGACTAAGTCTCGCGCCATACTCCGGTGCGTTTGGCGGCGGCAGATAGCGCGCTAATGCGATTCGCAGTTGTTCTTCGAGTGGAAACGGCGAGCGAATCTTGACCCGGTATACCGGCCGCTCGCTTTCTTCGGTTAGTCCCAGGCGCGATGCCGTCCATTGGAAGTTGTCTTCTGAATCGAGCGTCGCCGAAGTAAACACTATCGAGTCAAATTTGTTGTAGAGCCTTCTCGACAGCAGGTCGCCGACATTCAGTGGCGCAACGGTAATCCAGACCTCTCCCGAATTCTGCAAGTGCGCCCACATGACCTCGCCGGTGTCTGTGCTTTCCGGCAACCGTTCGAGCAGGTTGATCAAACGCACCAGCGTTCCGCATTGGCGCCGTAAAGCGGTCACTCCTTCGATTTTTTCTTCGTCGGCTTTTGGTGTCAGCGCCTGTTGCGCCTCGGTCAAAGCCTCGCGCACTTGGATAAACGACTCGCGTTCGCTTGTCCACAAGTCACACAGTTCGTCGTGGATCGGATCGTTTCTGCGGAAGCGAATCCGGTCTTGCTGCGTCCGGTTCGCAGGCTTGAGCAATTGGCGAATCGACTCCGCAGTCAAAGTTATCCGCGAGTGCAGCCGCGAGATTATGTCATCGAATCCGGCCAGAAGTTCGGGGTTGTCGCTCGATTCGATGGCGGCCTTCAGCATCGGAGCAGTTTTCTCGTCACCGAGGCGTTCCAGTGATCGGCCAAACGAATTCAGCGGCAGAGTCTCGGAAAAAGCGTTGATCGCTTCCGACTCCAGCCGATGGGCTTCATCGAAGATCGCGTGCGTGAATCGCCCGAGAATGTCGCTGGACGATACGAGATCGGCAAAGAGTAGAGCATAATTTGTAATGACGAGATTCGACTGTGCGGCGCTTTTGCGCGCGCGAAAGGCATAGCAATCATTGTAAAACTGGCACTCTTTCCGCAAGCATGCCCCTTCTTCCAGCGTCACTTTGGCCAGCAGTTCTTCCGAGTCTTGCTGATCGAAAATTGCGGTCTCGGTCAGGTCGCCGGATTCGGTCGAACTCTCCCAAACGATCAGAGCTGCCATGTACTCCGCGGGGATACGACCCATGTGCTCGCTCAACTCTGACAGGAACAACTTGTACTTAAGCAGGCACAGATAATTGTTGAGCCCTTTGAGCAGACTCACGCGGAATCCGTCTGGAATCAATCCGCGAATCTTACGCAGGTCGGACCGAAACAACTGCTCTTGCAGCGATTTCGTTCGTGTTACGATTACAGCACGATTTTCGGAGGCCGCGCTCGAAGCAATCGTCGGCAGCAAGTAACCCAGCGATTTTCCCGTGCCGGTGGCTGCTTCCAGAAGCAGTGTGGCATGTTGTTGGATACTCTTGAGCACAGCCTGCGCATACTTGGCCTGTCCCTTGCGCATTTCATATCCCGGAATTTGCTCGGTCAGCTTGCCAGCTTCCGAAAATAGGAGCAACACGTCATCGGGGCTAAGTCTGCTGCCGCTGGTCAGGTTTTCAAATCGGTCGAGCGTGTTGAGTCGCTCCGGGTCGACGACATAATGGGAGTCTGGCTTCAGGCGCGGCAGATCATTGAGCCAGTCCGCGTATTCCCGCGACAAACCACGAAACACGGTCTTGAGCGCCCGCATCGATCCACCCGACAATTCTCGCGCTCGTTGGGATAAGATATCCGACAGTCTTACCAGCGCTTCCTGCGGCCTTAATCCTTCAGGCAGCTCAAAAGCGCGTTCATATTCCGGCAATGTGTTTGCATTGAGGGTTGGGAAGAATAGCCGCAGCAAAAATGCGATATCAACCAGCGGCGCCTTCGCAAGATATGCGGCCGCTCGATTCCAATCTTCCGAGGTCGAATACAAGTCGCGGTTGACGAACTTCATCCCTCGCCCTTCCTGCAGCATGAGAAAGAACTTGTCAATCTTGACGCTGGCGGGCGATGCCATGCTCGTCTCTTCTGGTAGGACCAGCACGTCGGCCGGACGCGCTTCGTCGCCGCTTAGAAGAAACGCTTCAAGTGACAGTATTCTTGCAGTGGGAGTCGGTGCCTTGATGTCGCACCAGAGCAGATATTGCTTCGTGTCGATACTCGGCATCTTATCTGTTCAAAAGCGCAGCGATCGCGGGCGCGTTTGATATACAAAGTTCATTTGCACGACGGCATCCTTGGTTTCGGCCGCGGTGATCTTGACTAGTGCAAAGTGCTCATCGGAAGTTCTAACAATCACCAAATCGCCGACGCCGATGGCAATCAATTCTTTGAAGTCCGAAGTTTGGACTTTCATTGATCTGATATTCGGCAATTGCTCTTCGGATAGCCGAAGGAACCCCGACTTTCGCAAGACGACGTCAATCCGGTTCGGTGAAGCCAAATGCAACTGGCCTTTGATCGTTGTCAGATAAATATCATTGTTGAGATCGTCAGTTGGCACGGAACTCTGCCGCGCGAAGCAAAACCCGGATTCGTTCCCCTTGAATGACTGCAGCAACCGAATCGTTCCTTCCGGTCGCGGCACAACCTCCACGGTGTCAGGCGCGAATGCCTCACGACCACCCGGATAAACCGTGCTTACTGTGAATCGATAGCTGGCGCCGTTTTCCAACCCGGCGGCTAAGTAGGACTCTTCCGCAAACCCGGCATCGAGGTCGCCTGGGTAGGGAGTCGACGTGACTTTCTCAAACCTCGCGTCCTCCGTGGATTGATAGATGTTGTATCCGCTGATAACCCGATTTTCCGGTTGATTGGTTTGCCAGCGCACCGTCGCTTGCTTGTCACCCGCTGCCGCCGTCAGATGCGAGGGCGCCACCATTGCCGGCTCGCGAGTTTGTATCGGACTTTCGATTGCGGGCTTCGAAGCACACGATTGAATTATCGCTGCCGCAACGATTCCAGCAACAACCCTCGTAAGAGACCTGCTTGTTTTCGCGCCCCGCACCTATGCCAACGACCGCCGTGCCGGTCCGACATACTCGGCGTTCGTGTCGCCAAGCTTTCGCATCGGCTTTTGGGTAGTCTTTTCTTCATAGACATGGGCAATGAGGCCGGAGATGCGCGACATCATGAAGAACGCCTTCCCCAAGCGCCAATCGAATCCCATGTCGGAGGTCACCGCGGCGATCGCGCCATCGACATTTATCGGCAACGGCTTGCCGCTCGATTCCGCGAATGCCGCTTCAATCGCCTGTGCGAGTGAAGTATGTCTGCCGGAAAAATTATTCTTTCGCGCGATCTCAAAAAGTTTGGCAGTGCGCGGATCGGCGGTGTGCAGACGGTGCCCATAGCCGGGCATTCGCTGTTTCTTCTCCGTCATCGACTTGACTAATTCTTGGGCGAGTGCCTTGATGTCGCCATCTTTTTTGGCGGTCTCCTGCATGATCCGTGCCGATTGTTCGATAGCGCCGCCGTGGACATCGCCGATCGCCATGATTCCCGCCGCAACGGCCGTGTTGAGCGAGTTGCCGGCCGACATCACTGTCCGCGCTGCGAGCACGGAAGGTGGCGTTACGCCGTGGTCTACGGATGACACCATGATTGCCCGAAACATCTCCGACTGGCGTTGGTCTGGAAGTTCGCCCTTAAGAACGAGAAAAATCGTGTCGCTAAAACTCGTATGGTCCATCAACTCGGCGACATCGTATCCGCGTACGCGTATTGAATTTGGAGCGATCTCCGTTATCGAGGTCTGCCATTGGTTTTCGTTGCTCATTTGCCACCTCCCGGATTGGCTGCAGCCTCGCGCTCTGCTTCTTTTTCGACTGTGTGCTCCGGCAGGAACAACATCCACTGCTTCTGCAACTGCTCGGTATCGACGCCGGTCGCTTCCTTCAGAGCTTCGTCAAAGCTCTTATCGCTGTGGTAGATCATCATGAACTTCTCATATCCCCATTCCCACATCATGTAGGCGACCAGTGAAGCCGCTTCGACCTCGCGCATTCCTTGATTCTGCTTGAGGTACTCGGAATTGTTCGTGATCAACGACACCGGGTGAATCGACCCATCGGTAATAAAGTTGTTGGTCGAGTGGTGGTAGTTGCGGCCGGAAAAGTCGAGCAGCATCGGCATGCCTTCACGAATAAACGCAAATTGCGACTCTCCCTGCGGCAATTTTGAGATGACGAATTCGGCAAACACCCGGCCGAATGGCGGACCGTAGCCGTAATAGATTTTGTTGCCTGCAAAAAATGGCTCTCTGCGAGAGGTATACATCGTTAGAGTCGGAACATCTTTGTAGCAGTAGAATTCTATCGGTTCCGGCGTCGCCCATTGCAGTGCCTCGCACGAGAATTGATAGATCTCCAGAGATTTCTTCAGGAGGTCTGGTGCAATCGCCCGCAGCGAATCGACCGGCTCAAAATAGAAGGCGATCATGGGATGCTTCTGGCTGCCCCAGACAAAGTTTGCCGGCCGCACACCGGTCGAATCCGCCGCCTCTAATTTCGGAGCCAGCTCGGTTTTCGCAGCCTCCGGCTTCTTCTCCGAACATGCTGCCGCTAAGACTATTGTTGCCAATAATATCATTGAAATCAGTGAACGCATTTGCTTCCTCCAATTGAATTTCTAATCGGCGAATAATAGCCGATGACGAACAAACTGTCAACGAATTGGAAAAATTCCTACTCCCGGCGCCTGCCGAAAATCGGTAAGTTTGCGGCTCAAGTAATGAATCCGACCTTGTCACTTGCTTGATTTTTCATAGAATTCTGTTGTCAATTTAGGAACTGTTGGCGCATCCGTTGCGTATTCATTGAGTAACTACCGAGCCTATCAGTCATTGGGAGAATGTCATGCATAAGATCTTGCTCACCATAGCCGCCTTCCTTGTTCTAGTCGTAAATGCCGCTGCCCAAACTGCCGCACCAACAACAGGTTCTGAAACTGTCGACTCGATTGTTTGGCTGGATTATGCCCGCGGCGTGGCAACGGCCAAGGCCGAGAACAAGCCGATGTTGGTTTTCTTCTACCGCGACTCCTGCCCCTATTGCCAGAAACTTAAGCACGGCGCTCTGCTCGATACGACTCTGTCTACCTATCTGAATGACAATTTTATTCCAATCAAGGTAAATACCGAATCGCGGCAGCAGGTGATACTCGACAGCCTGAAAATCTCTGAAGCGCAACTTGCCAACGAAAAATGGCTGGTGCGGGGAGTTCCCTGCATGTGGTTGCTCGAACCCGACGGTTGTCGCATCAAGAAGCTCGTCGGCGTAAAAGCCTGCAGCAGCGTGCTGAATGACCTGAAAGTGATTACCGCCAAGAGCTACGGCGATTGCCCGAACCTTCCGTTAGCGCCGCCAAAGCCCGTCGCGGCCGCGGATTCGACCAAGACAACAAATTAGTTGCCGACGAATGTCCCATCGACTGATTTAGCATTATTAAGTGTGAAACGTGCAATCGTAATCATCGGCGGGTTTTCAACTTCGCCCGGCCATTATCGCAAAATGGCGGCGCAGTTACATGAACGCAGCGGCCTGCCGGTCAATGTCGTACCGATTGCCATGGGTGAATGGTCGGTCGTTGTTCGTCAATCGGGCTGGCGACACCTTCTTGGCAAGCTTGAACAAACCATTGAGTCAACTCTCAATGCAACTGGCTGCGACCGGGTCATCATCGTAGCGCACAGCCTCGGTGGAATCGTCACTCGCCTCTACTCAACCGGAGAACCGATTCTTGGTTTCACTCCGCGTCATGCCTCTGCGATTGAATCGATTGTTACGCTTGGTTCACCACATCGGCGCGGTTTGGTACATCGACTGTCTGTTTGGAAAGGACTCGATGAGTGCTTGACGCATAGCCAAGTCAAAGTCCCACTTTTGTCGGTCGCGGGCAGAGTCGACTATTCCGCAAGAGGACGTACCTTGAAACACCTCGTCCATCTTCGCTACCGGATTCACGGCGGGGAACCGGATGAACTCGGCGACGGAATTATTCCGGTTGGTTGCGCTATTTATGATGCAAATCGATCGCTGGTACTCGATGACGTCCGCCACGATTTCCGCATCGGCAGACCCTGGTACGGTGATCCGCAAATCGTTGAGATGTGGTGGCAAAAAGTAAGAGAACACGCCCCCGACGCCTAAACCCCTTTACGAT
>CAZIBI010000028.1:0-46425 GCA_964537215.1 uncultured Ignavibacteria bacterium
TTCGTGCATTCAGCGCGGTTCGACACCGGCGCCTCGACATAAACGTCCTCATGCTGATTGCGATTGCCGGTGCAATCATCATTGGCGACTTGCATGAGGCCGTCGTCGTCGTTTTGCTCTTTGGGCTCGCAAACATGCTGGAATCTTATTCGCTATGGAGGTTGTCGAAGACTCTGACGAGTATCTCCGACTTCACGGCAGAGCATGCATTGCTAAAACGGGGTACAGCTCTTGTCACCGTCCCGCCCGAATCGCTTATTCCCGGCGATGTCATTGTGCTCCGCGAGGGAATGCGCGTCCCCGCCGATGGTGTCGTGATATCAGGAAAATCATTCCTTGATTTCGCGAGTCTGACCGGTGAATCGCAGCCGCGTCCGGTTTCCGCAGGCAACGAAATCTTCGCCGGTACCGTGAACCTCGATGGCTACCTTGAAGTCGCGGTTTCGTCTTCGGTTCAGGACTCGCGCGTCGGAAAAATTCTCAAATTGGTCGGAGAAGCCTCCGCACGTAAGGCGAAAATCGAACGCTTCGTCGACCGATTCGCACGCATCTACACGCCGATCGTTATTGGCATGGCGTTGTTGGTTGCAGTTGTTCCGCCGCTGTTGTTCGACGCGGATCTTGCAGTCTGGGTCTACCGCGCTCTGGTATTCCTGGTCATTTCCTGTCCTTGCGCGCTGGTAATTTCGACTCCAGTGGCCGTCACGACCGCGTTGGCAGCGGCTTCACGTGAGAAGGCAGTTCTCCGCGGCGGCGATGCGCTCGAGCGACTGGCGCGAATCAAGACTATCGCTTTCGACAAGACCGGAACGCTGACGACCGGCGCCTTGGAGCTTACCAAGATCGACAGCCACTCTGACTTGTCCGAGAAAAAGATACTCCAGATTGCCGGTAGTCTCGAACAGATTTCCCAGCATCCGGTTGCAACTTCGATTTTGGCTGCCTGTCGCGAGCGTTCGATTGAGTTGCTCGCTGTTCAAGAACCCAAGGCGATTGCCGGAGTTGGCGTCGAAGGTACGATCGGGTCAAAGACATACCAAATTCGTTCGTCCCAATCTGCTGTTAATCACGGAATTGGCCACGCGATCGACTTAATCGAAAACGACCAACCGCTTGCCACCATTTATCTTTCCGATGAACTGCGTCCCGAGTCGCAGGCGGTCGTTGCGGAACTTCGCAATCGCGAAATCGCGCAACTCGGGATCCTATCCGGCGACAGTCAGGCCAACACCGACCGAATCGCAGCAAAACTAAATCTCGATTTTGCCTTCGGTGACCTGATGCCCGCCCAAAAGCACGAGCGCCTGCAATCGCTTGGCTCCGGAGTCGCGATGATCGGCGATGGAATAAACGACATCGTGGCGCTTTCCGGCTCGGATGTTTCCATTTCGTTGGCACGCTTCGGAAATGAGATTCCTGCGCAACATGCCGACATCATCCTCTTCGGCAGTAGCCTGAATGCTTTGCCCAAGTTGATTCGACTCGGCAAACGCACACTCGGTACTATCAAAGGCAACATCGTCTTTGCCTTCAGCATCAAAATCATCTTCCTCCTGCTTGCTGTTGCCGGTTTTGCGAATATCTGGATGGCCGTCGCCGCCGACATGGGCGCTTCACTGCTGGTCATATTCAATAGCCTGCGCCTGCTCAAGTAGCCTGCAGTCAAGCTCCCGCTTGCGCTTTCTCCTTCAACATTCCACTATTTTCCTATGCTCGATTATCATCCGAACATCGCCGGTGTCGTGTTCCAGGAACAATCTTGGGAATATGTCGTCGTGGCGCAAAAGCCACACGGGATCCAGGTGGTGAGCTGCGGGCGTATCGAGCCGGACTCCGCCGGGCCGGAAGCATTCGCACCGCTGATCGGATGCAAGTGCGTCTACGGAATCAACCGCTCCCAGTATCATCGCAAGCGTCTGCATCTGGCGGACGACCTTGCCGCATCCGATCCGGATCAATTCTTGTGGGAGTTGTCACGCTGCTCCGTCGACAAGATTGAGAATTACTATTATTCATTGCTCAAGTTGCATCCATCCGACCAGGGCCTCCTCATTGAATGCTTGTCGATCAACAAGAAAGCTTTCGAAGAGATCGGGCAGGCATTTGATCAACACCAACTGACGCTTGATAAGCTCATCTTCGAGCCCGAAGCCATGCGCCAGAGCGCCAAAGCGCTCATCTCCGATGAACGCGCGCTACTTTTGCATATCGAGCGCGACAATGTTCACTTGCAGATGTTCCGGCGCGGGCATTTGGTCGCCATGGAGATTCTGCGCGGCAATATGCTCGAGTCTAGTGCGGCGCAAGTCAACCTTGCCGAAGAAATCGGCACTCTGCTGATGTCGACTTTCGGCGGACGCATAATTCGAACACGAGTCGCGCTGTATACTTCCGGAACCGAGTACCGTGTTGCGCTGGCTTTGAATTTGAAAAACACGCTCCCTTATGATTTCACTCTCTTTGATTATCCCTTCGACCGGCTGCATATCGCAACCGACGGCATGAATAATCAACTGCTGCACCAATATTATTTCCCACTCACGCTCTGTTATGCTTATAATAAGAGCCTGAAATGCGCATCATCGCCGGAGAAAAACGCGGTCTCATTCTAAGGACCGTCAGCTACGAGGGTTTTCGCCCTACGCTTGATCGTGTCAAGGAGTCGCTGTTCGGAATCTTGACTCCGCACATTCGCGATGCCCGCGTGCTGGATCTATTTGCCGGCTCTGGGGCACTGTCGTTCGAAGCAGTCTCGCGCGGTGCGGCCTCGGCCCTGATGCTTGATTCCGACAAACGCGCAGTGAAGGTGATCGAGCAAAATATCGCCAAGACCGGTTTCGGCGACCGCTGCCAATTCGTCTTGGCGGACTTCGAAGCCGCGGGAAAAACGGTTGCGCGCGGACAGCAATTTGATTTAGTTTTTGCCGATCCGCCGTATGACGCCGGATTCGGACAACGGGTTTTGAACCACTTGCGCACCATCGATTTGCTTGCACCGGAAGGACTTTTGTCCCTCGAAATGTCGCGCAAAGAAATGGCGGGACTCGACATCGAAGGTTTTGAGGTCCTGCGTCCCAAACGATTTGGATTCACGTTCGTGTGGATCATGAGGAGAGTCTAATTGCGTCGCGCTGTATACCCCGGAAGTTTTGATCCCATCACCTATGGCCACGTCGACCTCGTAAGGCGCGCCGCGGTCATGTTTGATGAAGTCGTCGTTGCCGTCGCTGACAATCCCAACAAGAAAGTCTTGTTCACCCACGACGAGCGGCAGGAAATGGCAATTGATGCGCTCAAAGATATCGCCAATTCCCGTGTGATCGTGTTTCGCGGACTGCTCGCGAATCTGGTCGAGCAAGAGGATTGCTGCGCTATTATTCGCGGCATGCGCGCCGTCAGCGACTTCGAATATGAATTCCAAATGGCGTTGATGAATCGCAAACTTTCGCCCAAAGCCGAAACCGTGTTCCTGGTGCCGTCGCTTCGCTATGTCTACTTGAGTTCGAACATGATGAAGGAAATCGCCAAGCACAACGGCAAGATCGGCGACCTCGTTCCCGAAATCGTGGCGCAGCGCCTGAAAGAAAAATTCGGATTCGCTTGATCTGTTGCCGCCGTATCTCAATTCACTAGTATTCACCGGGCCCGAATGAACAAACTCTGGAGGAAATTTCGTGACTGAAGTCGTTGCTGATCAGCACCAAGTAAGAATTCAAAAACTGCTGGCTCTCCGCGAGTCGGGTATTGAGCCGTTTGCCTATAGGTACGACAAAAGTCACAATACCGCGCAGCTTATCGAAGGCTTCGATTCGTTAGCGGAAGCTGCAACCACAGTCAGTATTGCCGGCCGCTTGATGACGATCCGCTCAATGGGCAAGTCTATCTTCGCCAATTTGCAGGACGCGTCCGGACAAATCCAGATCTATGTCAAAAAAGACGCCGTCGCCGAGTCCGAATTTGAAGTCTTCAAGAAAGCCGATATCGGCGATATCTTCGGCGTCGAAGGATACCTCTTCTTGACCAAGATGGGTGAAAAGAGTGTTCATGTCAGCAAGGTAACACTGCTCGCAAAGAGTCTCCGGCCGATGCCGGAAAAATGGCACGGTTTGCAGGACAAGGAAACCCGCTATCGCCGGCGCTATCTCGACATGATTGCCAATCCCGAAGTCCGCGAGGTTTTCCGAAAGCGCAGCCTGATTGTTCGCGCCGTCCGCGATTTCCTCGACGGTGAAGGTTTCACCGAGGTCGAAACTCCGGTGTTGCAGCCGATCTACGGCGGTGCCGCAGCCAGACCCTTCATCACGCATCACAATCGCCTCGACGTCGACTTGTTCATGCGGGTCGCGGATGAGCTCTATCTCAAGCGCCTGATCGTCGGCGGATTTGAAAAGGTCTGGGAGTTTTGCAAAGACTTCCGCAACGAAGGAATGGATCGCAATCACAACCCCGAATTCACCATGATCGAACTGTACTGGGCCTATGCCGACTATCTCGATGTAATGAAGCTCTATCAGCGCATGATTGTATCCGTGGCAAATAGAGTCCTTGGCACGACCGCAATCGAATTCGGCGAACACAAGATCGAACTCGGCGGCGAATGGCGCGTGTTACCGATGCTTGACGGAATCAGTGAAGCCGTAGGTCGCGACATATCAACGATGGACGATGTTGCTCTGCGCCGGTTCTGCGAAGAACTCGGAATCAAGACCGAAAAATTAGTCGGCCGGGGCCATCTCATCGATGAACTCTTCAGTGAGAAGCTCGAACACAAGCTGATACAGCCGACCTTTATCGTTGACTACCCGAAAGAACTTTCGCCGTTGGCAAAACCTCACCGCAGCAAACCCGGATTGACGGAACGTTTTGAGGTCTTCATTGGTGGAATGGAGATGGGGAACGCATTCAGCGAGCTGAACGACCCCATTGACCAGAAGGAGCGATTCCAGAAACTCGTCGAATTGGCCAAGGCGGGCGACGAAGAAGCTCCAGCAGTGTTGGATGAGGACTATATCTTCTGTCTCGAACATGGAATGCCGCCTACCGGCGGACTCGGATTCGGAGTTGACCGCTTGTGTATGATGTTGCTTAATCAACATTCCATTCGTGACGTAATTCTCTTCCCGCAAATGAAACCGGAGTAGCATTGGGTTTTGAGTTATTTATCGCGCGACGATATCTGAAAAGCCGTCGGCGCGAAAATTTCATCTCCTTTATTTCACTAATCTCAATAGGTGGAGTGGTCCTCGGCGTTGCCGCTTTGAACTGCGTGATGGCTATGATGAATGGTTTCGAAACCGAAATCCGCCAGCGCATTATTGACACCACCGCTCATATCACCGTCTATTCCTACGCCGGCGACGGGTTTGTCGACTGGCAATCGCTGGCCGCCAAGATTAAACATGTCCCCGACGTCGAAGCGACCGCGCCCAATATCTTCTTCAAGTCAGTAATCGGCTCCGGCGACGCCAATGACGGCGTTTTCGTCAAAGGCATCGACCCCAAATACGAATATGCAGTTTCGCGACTGCACGAGAATATCGTCGCCGGCGAAATCAACCTCGATATCAACTCCGATAGTCTTCCCGGAATCGTCATTGGCAGGGAACTTGCCTCGACACTCAATGTCAAGCTTGGCGACGAAGTCGTCCTCGCTTCGCTAAAGCAAAAGAAGATGACTCTAACACTGCAGCCAAAATACAAGCGATTCGTTGTGACCGGATTATTTGAGACCGGCATGAACGAATATGACGGTAACTTGGCATACATCTCAATTCCGATGGCGCAGGACCTTTTCAAACTTGACGATATGGTCACCGGCCTGCAAGTCCGAGTCAGAAATTTCTATAAATCAGAGCACATCGCCCGCGAAATCGAAGAGATCGTCGGGAGTCCGTTCTATGCCGTCGATTGGTCCGAGCGGCACAAGAATCTCTTTGGCTGGATGACGTTGGAAAAATACGGTATGTCGATGGTTGTGGGCTTGATTGTTGTGGTTGCGGCATTTAGTATTGTGACTACACTTATTATGCTCGTTATCGAAAAGCGCCGCGATATCGCCATCCTAAAATCGATGGGTGCCAATCGGAGGCAGGTAATGAAAATCTTCATGTTTCAGGGTACCCTTTTGGGTTTCGTTGGCACAATGGCAGGTACCGCGCTTGGATTTACAGTTTGTTGGCTCCAGCAGACCTTTGATATTGTGTCTATTCCTGGCGAAATTTACTTCATCAACAGCCTGCCGTTTGATATGCGGTTCATTGAGTTCGTCATAGTTGCGGTTGCGAGCGTCGTAATCGCGTTTCTGGCAACAATTTATCCAGCCTGGCGGGCAGCGCGACTGTTTCCTTCTGACATTCTCCGGCATGGATAAGTTTATCGCTGATTTGGGGTTAAGAAAAACCGCAATTGTGGCGACAATTAACTTAAGACAGGAGTCTGATACCGACATTGGAAGACATTATTCTCGAAACGAAGAACCTTAGTAAGAGCTTTGCGACAGTAAATGGTGAACTGAAGATCCTTAGCGACCTGAATCTCATCGTTCGTCGCGGGGATTTTGTGGCAATTACCGGCGCATCAGGAGTGGGGAAAAGTACCTTGTTACACATCCTTGGCGGACTTGATCTGCCCACCGCAGGTAGTCTCTCGGTCGCAGGACAGAGAATCGACAACCTTAGTGAAGCCCAACTCTCCGAATACCGCAACAAAAAGTGTGGCTTTGTCTTCCAGTATCACTATCTTTTGGAGGAGTTTGACGCAGTTGAAAACGTGATGATGCCGCTCCTCGTTAGAGGCGAGTCGCGGAACAATTGTCGCGCATCTGCGGTTACACTCCTGGACGAGGTTGGATTGGGACAACGTCTGGATCATCGCCCCGCGCAGCTCTCCGGGGGAGAGTGTCAGAGAGCCGCAGTAGCGCGCGCGATGGCCGGCGCTCCGGAAATACTCATCGCCGACGAACCCACCGGAAACCTTGACCACGAAACAGCTGAAACTCTCCACGAACTTTTGGCGCGCTTAAACGAGCAAAAAAAAATGACGATCATCGTCGCGACTCATGACCTGTCGCTGGCGGATCGCGCGTCGCGAAGGTACCGCTTATCCGATGGTCAACTGGCAGAAAAGAGCTGACACCAATGTTGTGTGAAGATTGTCGCAAACAAGACGCTACTGTGCACATGAAACAAGTCGTCAACGGTCAAAAGATCGTCCTGAACTTGTGTTCAACTTGTGCCAAACGCCGCGGCTTCTCGAATCCGCTTAAGAATATTCCGTTCCCACTCGCTGACTTCTTGACTTCGATGGTCTCCGGTTCGGTCGCCGAACCCGATAGCGAGATGATGGGTCTGACCTGCTCGTCTTGCGGTCTGACTTACGACAAATTTGCCAAGACCGGCCGACTCGGTTGCGGAGAATGTTTCAATACTTTCCGTCAACCGCTCGCCGATTTGCTTAGAAAAATTCACGGCTCCAACCTTCATCGCGGTAAGCGTCAGGCGTCCACCGCAGAAGGCATGGATACTCTCAAGGAAGAGGCCCGTCTCAAGGAAGAACTCAAGGCGGCAATCACGCATGAAGACTTTGAGCGCGCGGCGCAAATCCGCGACCTGATCAAAGATATCCAGGCGAAAATGGAGACTAGCGATGTTCGATAAGATGACCGAACGTCTTAGCTCGTGGCTGACAGCCGAAGGCGACGAAGCCGGTATCGTGCTGTCGTCGCGCGTGCGTCTGGCCCGAAACATCAAGGGACTCCAGTTCCCGCCGTATTCGGATGATGCCAGCCGCGAAAAAGTCGTCGACTTCGTCGAAACCGCTTTGCAAAAGAGCCGCGAACTTGAACACGGCGAATTCTTGCGCTCGGAACTGATCGATGAACTCGATCGAAGTTTCTTAATCGAGCGCCATCTGATCTCGCCCGAATTCATGCGTCCCGAATCGATCAGCGGCATCTTCATTTCACCCGACGAGAAAGTCGCAATCATGGTCAATGAAGAGGACCACCTGCGCATCCAATCGATGGGTTCCGGTTTGTCGCTCACCGACACATTATCGCGCGCGATGCGTATCGATGATGATCTCGCCCGGACGCTTGAGTTCGACTATGACACCGACTTCGGTTTCTTGACTTCGTGCCCGACCAATGTCGGCACCGGCTTGCGCGCTTCAATTTTGATTCACCTCGCCGGACTGGTCTTAACCAAGGAAATCGATTCTGTTATCGACCATATCACCAAACTCGGACTGGTCGTCCGCGGTTTTTATGGCGAAGGCTCCGATGTCTGGGGCAATTTGTTCCAAATTTCGAACCAAACGACTTTGGGCCGGTCAGAGTCTGATATTACGGAAGCATTGCAGAAAATTACCCGGCAGATAATCGAGTTTGAAAATCAGGCTCGCGAGCAGCTTGTCAGTCAGGCGCACGATGAGATTTCTGATAAAATTTGGCGCGCATTCGGTATTTTGAAGCATGCGCGCGTATTAACTACTGAAGAGGTGATGAATCTCTTGAGTGCCGTGCGGCTGGGTATCGCTCTCGGCGTCCTGGAAGACGTCAAAATGGAGACGGTCAACAAGATGTTGATCTTGAGCCAGCCCGCACATTTGCAGAAACACGTGGGGAAGGTACTAGATCCTTCCGACCGCGACACCGCCAGAGCCACGTTTGTGCGTGAGATGCTGGCGTAATTGGATTAGTAGACAATCTCATGCGGAGGTATAGATGAACGAGATGTTTACAGAACTGGCTCGCAAAGCAATCGAATATGCACGCGATGAAGCGGCCAGACTGCGCCATGATTACATCGGTACCGAGCATCTCCTGCTGGGTCTGATCCGACTTGGTGAAGGACGCGCCTGTGAGGTCTTCTCAAACATCGGTCTCGACCTGAACGAATTGGTCCAGTCCGTTGAAGACGTCGTCCAGCCTGCCGGCGGAACTATGACCATGGGTCAGCTTCCACTGACGGCTCGCGCCAAGAAGACGCTCGAAGTCGCGGGTCAGGAAGCTCGTGCTCTTAAATCGAAGGAAATCGACACTGAACATATATTGCTCGCCCTCTTGAAGGACGAGGAAGGCGTCGCCGCTCAAGTGCTGTCGATGTTCGACATCGACTACAAGGATGTTTACGAAGAACTCAAGAACATCCAGAGCGGTCAGCCGTCATCGTACGGCAAGAAACGCAAGAAATCCAAGACTCCGGCTCTCGATCATTTCGGCCGCGATCTCACCGAACTTGCCCGCAAAGGCAAACTCGATCCGATCATCGGTCGCGACAATGAAATCGAGCGCGTGTCGCAGATTCTCTCGCGCCGCAAGAAGAACAACCCGGTTCTGATCGGCGAACCCGGCGTCGGCAAGACTGCCATCGTCGAAGGTCTCGCGCAGCGCGTCGTGACCGGCCAGGTTCCGCAAGTGCTGGAAAACCGCCGCATCGTCATGCTCGACATGGCTTCGCTGGTCGCCGGCACCAAATATCGCGGTCAGTTCGAAGAACGCCTCAAGGCGGTCATGAACGAAATTACCAACTCGCAGGATGTAATCATCTTCATCGATGAGTTGCATACGATCGTCGGCGCCGGCGGCGCCGAAGGTTCGCTCGATGCGTCCAACATCTTCAAACCGGCGCTCTCACGCGGGGAGTTGCAGTGTATCGGCGCGACGACCCTGAACGAGTACCGCAAGTACATCGAAAAAGACGGCGCCCTCGATCGCCGCTTCCATACAGTGATGGTCGAAGAGCCCTCGCAGGAGGACACGATCAAGATCCTCCAGGGTCTCAAAGCCCGCTACGAGGAACATCACCAGATCAATATCTCGGATGATGCCATCCGCGCAGCCGTGGTGCTCTCGAACCGCTACATCACCGGCAAGTTCCAGCCGGATAAGGCCATCGATATTATCGATGAAGCCGGTTCGCGCGCGCATCTTTCGACCTATACCAAACCGAAAGAATTCGGCGATATGGAAAACCTGATTACCGAAGTGTCGATCCGCAAGGAAGACGCGGTCAAGAATCAGGAATTCGAAAAAGCCGCCAAACTGCGCGATGAATTGAAAATGAAGAAGGAAGAGTACGAGCAGATGAAGCGCGATTGGGAAGTGCAGCGCCAGAGCGAGAAAATCACTCTGACCGAAGAGCACATCGCCGAAATCGTCGCCAAAATCACCGGCATCCCGCTCTTCCGTCTCGAAGAAAAAGAGTCCAAGCGCCTCATGCGCATGGAAGAAGAACTGCGCAAGAAGATCGTCGGTCAGGAAGAAGCCATCACGGCGCTTACCCGTTCGATCCGCCGTGCGCGTGCCGGCCTCAAAGACCCGCATCGCCCGATCGGTTCGTTCATCTTCCTTGGCCCGACCGGGGTCGGCAAAACCGAACTCACCCGCGTACTCGCCGAGTTCTTGTTTGAAAACGCTGATGCGTTGATTCGTATCGACATGTCCGAGTACATGGAGAAGTTTGCGGTCAGCCGTTTGATCGGAGCGCCTCCGGGATACGTCGGTTACGAAGAGGGCGGACAGCTTACCGAGAAGGTGCGTCGTCACCCGTATTCCGTGGTCCTGCTCGACGAAATCGAGAAAGCCCATCCGGATGTCTTCAACATTCTGCTGCAGCTTCTCGACGACGGCAGCTTGACTGACTCGTATGGTCGCAAGGTCGACTTCCGCAATACGGTCGTGATCATGACCTCGAACGCCGGTACCCGCGACATTCGCTCCGGCAAGACGCTTGGCTTCGGTTCAAGCAAACTCGAGGACGATTACGACACGATGAAGCAGTCAGTCATGACCGAAATGAAGCGCATCTTCAATCCGGAATTGATCAATCGTATCGACGAAACGATCATCTTCCATCCGTTGTTGATGGAGCACATCGTTTCGATCGTCGATATCCTGCTGGCCGAGATGGCGACTCGCCTTGCCGAACGCGGATTGAGCATGCACGTCACCGACGCCGCCAAGCAGTTCATCGCCGAGAAGGGTTTCGACCCGCTCTATGGCGCGCGTCATCTCAAACGCGCGATTCATAAGTACGTCGACGATCCGCTCGCCGAGGAAATCCTCGCCGGTCAGTTTGCCGGTGACTGCCAGATCGAGGTCGACAAAGGCGCCGACGGCGACAAGTTGGTGTTCCGCATCAACGCTTCGTCGGAGTCGCGCAAGATCGCCAAGGTCTAACTACTTCGATTAGTTCGTATACTACAGCGCGGTCTGCCGAAAGGCGGACCGCGTTTTTCTTTGCTTCAGAGTTCGGTGTCTGGAATCGCTCCAGATCTTCATTGACCATCCGTAGGGGCGCGGTTTGCCCGCCCGTCATTCCGGCGGACGCCGGAATCTAGGTTCGTAGTGGCTACCTGCGGTCGCCAGATGAGCTCTCCTCCAAGTTCCGCTTTTCAATTGTTAACTGCGGCCTCCTCGTTTCATGTGACTACTGCCACACACCTCCCAATTGGCCGTTGCTAAAATCGAGTATCGTAGCTATATTACTCACAATCGAAATCGCTCTTTTCTCTTTGCGAGGCACGTATGAACTCGATAATGCAGATTCTTTTTGTAATTGTCGCGCTTCTCATTGCTACTCCGCTAAATGCGACTATCAGAAATGTCCCCGGACAATTTGCCCGAATCCAGACGGCGGTAGACTTTGCCGACGATGGCGACACTGTCTTGCTCGCTCCGAAAACATATACCGGAGTCGGGAACCGCGCGGTGCGCATTGTGAATAAGGCGCTGACGATCATGGGGAATGGTGACGCCTCATCTGTGATCATCGATGCGGCGGGATCTCCCGGTGCACGAGGATTTCTTATCGAAAACTCAATTTCTGGCGTGCACTTTGCCGACTTCACCTTATTCCGCGGGAGTGCAAATTATGCCGATTTTGACTCGAGCATTTTTGATTTTAATGGCGGGGGCATCAAAGTACTAAATTCCAAGTTGACCGTTACTAATTGTCATTTCTTCAAGAACACTGGTATTGACTATGGCGGGGCGATTTACGCAGAAAACTCGATTGTTGAAATCAACTCGTGCAGCTTTGACTCGAGTGTCAGTTCGGCCGGAACGGCAATATTTCTCTCTGACTGTAGCTCATTTTCAATCGTCAATTCGAGTTTCGTCGATGGCTATGCCATTTCGGCGGGTGGCGCCGTTTTTACTCTCCGGTCGCAAGTCCAAATGGAGAATTGCGAATTCACCAGCAACTATGCATGGATTAGTCCATTCTGGAATGGCGGCTACGGTGGGGCGATTTATGTCGAGCAAGGCACGCTCAAGATTAGCAACTGCCGTTTCCTCGATAATTGGACTCACGCAGGCGGAGGAGCTGTCTATTGCTGGTACAGCGCCCTTGAGTTAGAGGCATCATTATTTGCGAACAATCACATAACGTGTAATTCGCCATCAGGAGGAAAGGACGTTCTTGATGATGGTGGTGCGCTTGCCGCAATCGGTGGAACCTGTGCAATCACTTCTTGTACATTCGTCGATAACCGAAACAGTTGTGGTGGACCTGCTGTCTATGTAACTGGACAAGCATCGACGATCAATCAAAGCACTATCGTTTCCTCCGACACCGCCCGTGCCTTTGAGGGAAACGCTCAATTCACCTGCTCCAACATTTTCGGAAATGCCGGTGGCGACTGGACCGGCTCCATTGCCGACCAACTCGGCCAAAACGGCAATATCTCCGCCGATCCGCAGTTCTGCACTGATTATCCCGGCGAGTTTCGACTCGCCGGCACTTCACCTTGCGCCCCGGAAAACAACAGCTGCAATGCTCTGATGGGTTCCGAAGCGGTCGGATGCGGCTTGATCTGCGGCGACGCCGATTTCTCTGGATTTGTAAGTATTTCTGATGCGGTTTACTTGATCCAGTACATCTTCGCGAATGGCACTCCTCCGCCGACAACAACCGCCGGCGACGTCGACTGCAACTCCCTCGTGACAATTTCCGATGTCGTTTACTTGATTAACTATATCTTCTCCGGCGGCCCAACCCCATGTGCAGCATGTCCATAGAGTCAACCTGAAGGAATCAACCTTAAGCCCGAAATTGGCGATCCTTCAGAATTTTCCCCTTGACCAGCCGAGCCGCATTCGTATATTGATCGTCTCTCCGGCGACTGCTGGACTCTATGAATTGATTATTTAGGAGGTTTTCCTTGGCTCATAAAAAAGGCTTAGGTTCGTCAAAGAACGGCCGCGACTCTAACGGTCAAAGACGCGGTGTCAAGACATACGGTGGCGAAGCCATCCTTGCCGGCACGATCATCGTCCGCCAGTGCGGCACCAAGATTCTTGCCGGCCGCAATGTCGGCGTTGGCCGCGACAACACGCTCTTTGCGACCGTTACCGGCGTCGTCGAATATGCCAACAAAGGCCGCGATCGCAAGATCGTCCACGTCCTGCCGTAGCATAGCATTCGACTGCGAACAAATTGGAAGCGTCCTGATTCGTAGGGACGCTTTTCTTTTGCTGTGCAAATTTCTGTTTCAATCCGAACCATCCCCCTTTTTCTTACAGAATCCTGCTCAAATAGTGCTCTGAAAAGCCGATATATCTTGTGTACATGGCAACAGAGATCACGACTATTGGCGCTGCTCGGGCGATGCGGCGGAAGCGGCAATCCCATATCAAAGAGTATGTTGAAGCGATCCTCATCGCTGTCGTCATTGCCGTCATCCTGCGGATGTTCGTCGTGCAAGCCTACCGCGTATCTTCCGGATCAATGGAAAGCACTCTTCTCGAAGGCGATTTCCTGTTTGTCAACAAAATGGCCTATCGCTTTGCCGAGCCGCAAATCAACGATGTCATCGTCTTCGAATTCCCGATGAATCCGACCAAAGACTACATCAAGCGCATTGTCGCCGGTCCCGGACAGATGGTAGAAGTAAAAAATAAAGTGCTGATAGTCGACGGTCAGGTCGTCCCCGATATGGCCGGCATGTTCCACTCCGATCCCGACACGCTTCCCGAGTTGTTCTCATCACGCGATCAGTTCGGACCGATGCAGGTTCCCGCCGATCACTACTTCGTTATGGGCGACAATCGCGATGACAGTCAGGATTCGCGTTTCTGGGGATTCCTCGAAAAGAGCCACATCAAAGGCCGCGCGCTGTTCATCTACTATAGCTGGGCGCCGGATGCGAAAGCGCCGAAGATCGAATCACCGTACGTCTTTGATCTGTTCTCGTCAGCCTTCTACAACATCGGTCACTTTGGCGACCGCTTGCGCGCCGACCGACTCTTCACGACGCTTTAATCTCAACTACCTGCCGCCTTCCAATTCACCCACTGACCCCTTGCGCAAATGCGCCGCGATGACTATTTTATCAGCTGATGACAGACCCTTTTCCCAGTCCCGTCCGGCTAACCGGTAACTGCCGTCACGGACTCTCCGTTATATGAACCAAATTACGCTGGAGTTAATCGGCATTGGCTTGCTGATTCTCTTGAACGGGTTCTTCGCGGGATCGGAAATCTCGATTCTTTCGGTTCGCAAGAGCCAATTGCGTCACTTGATATCGCAAGGCAACAAGACTGCCACCAGAATTGCCAAGCTCCTCGAACAGCCCGAAGAATTCATCGCCACCATCCAGGTCGGCATCACGGTCGCCGGGACCTTGGCATCGGTACTGGGCGGTAACAACATGGTGCCGCTGCTGCAGCCGGTGTTCCAGAGAATGGGCGTTACCGCACACACCGCCGAAAATCTCGCAGTCACGACCGTCGTCACAATTCTCTCGACCTTGTTCTTGGTCGTCGGCGAACTGATTCCCAAATATCTCGCGGTTAGTTTTCCGGAAAAACTCGCCCGAACCGTCACCCCGACCGTTTGGGTATTTGCAAAAATCGCCTTTGTGCCGGCGAAGGTGCTAAGCTCCATGGCGCGCCTCTTGCTCAAACCGTTCGGTCTCGTCGACCGCACTGTGGAGTCAGCGCACACTGACGAAGAAATCAATCTCATCCTTAGCGAGGGCCACGAGAAGGGGCACTTCGACAAAGCCGAGCGCGATCTGATCGAAGGTGTCTTCGAGTTCGCCGATACTACTGTCCGCCAGGCAATGACGCCCCGAACGCGCATTGTCGGTCTTGACCTGGCACTCAACCACGAGCAAATCCTGCGCAAAATCACCGAAGAGGGTTATTCTCGCTATCCGGTCTATGACGACTCGCTGGACAATATCAAGGGCGTCATTCACACCAAGGATGTCATCAACGTTTTGGTTCATTCGCAGTTGGTAATTGTCCACGACTTGATTCGTCCAATCTCCTTCGTCCCCGATTCAAAGATGGTCTCTGCGCAATTGCACGACTTCCAGCGCGACCAACAGCATATCGCGATTGTGCTTGATGAATTCGGCGGCACAGCCGGGTTGATTACACTGGAAGATATTCTCGAAGAGATCGTCGGTGAGATTCGCGACGAGCACGACACCGAAATGGAACCGTTCCTGCGCGTCAATGAACGTGTTTGCCAGGTCCAGGGACAATTTCCCTTGGGCGACTTCAACAAGCTGTTCGAAACCGACCTAAACGAAGAAACCGCCGACACCGTCGGCGGCTTCGTCGTCGATCACATTGGCCGCGTTCCCAAGCAGGGAGAAAAAATCAGCGTTGACGGACTTCAATTCGAGATTACCACAGTCAAAGGCCCGCGCATCGAGCGAATGCGCGTCCGCAAAACGCATTAGTGCACGTTACTTCAGCTTGAATCTCACCTCGTAACTAACCCACACAGCTACTGGCTGCTTGTTCTGCATTGCCGGCCGCCATTTTGAATCGCGTGCTGCGGCAACGGCAGACTCTTCAAATCCGGCGTTTGTTCCTGACGGCAACGCCACGATCACATCCTGGACATTTCCGTTTGCGTCGACCAGTACCTTTAGCCAGACGCGTCCTTCGATCTGTGCCTTGCGTGCAATCTCGGGATATTTTGCCGGCGGGAACTTGATCGCCTTCGGAGCTTCGTCATAGGCGACAAAACTCTCCGGCGCAGGGATGATTTCTTCAATGCCCGCTGCCGGCTCAACTGTGAATGTGCCGTCGCCAACACCGCTGTCGGCAGTGCTGTTGTACGTTGCCAACTCTGCCCTCGTCGCCATCGTGTGCTCAAACGCGACTGAAGAGTCGTCTACAACTTCTATTACCCCAATATCCGGCGGTTTCGGCGGGCTGGGGTGATCGATCACTACCGGCGGTCTTTGAATCGTTGGCGGAGGCGCAAGCTTGATTGGCTGGAAATCGGTGACCCACGGCGTTGGGTGATCCGATGCTTTGCTTGACGACACCAGTGCATACGCAGCCAGAGCGAGTCCAATCGCCATGACCAGAAGCAGCTCTGCAATCAGGAAGTTTTTCTGATAGCTCCGCTTGAGATAGCCCGTGCCGACAACGGTACCAACTTCCATCGCATTGACATTTCTCATTGCCTCCTCCCATCCGGCAAGCTGCAAAACGCCGCCGCTGGCGGCATTTGCTCGTTTGCCAAGTTTTGTGCTTTTTGGGCGGGGCGAACCCGCCTAATTGTCGGACATTAAGTAGACAAGCCGGAGACAGAAATATTCCGACGACCGTGGAAAATTCGAAAAGCCCGCTTTGATTTTAGATATTACGGCTGGACTCCAGAGTGACAATCATAGCAACCGGTCTCTTTCCAGGCTTCATCGATATCGACCGGGTGCTTAAACTCAAGCCCCATTCCGGTGCTGTCGCGCTGAAGTTGTCCCGGCAGGCCCTGTGCCGTAATTGTATGGCAGGCATTGCAGTCGTGCGTAATCACGGCGCCGGCATCAGACTTGTGCGTTCCCGAGTGGCAACGCATACAGCCGACATCGTTGAAATGTCCGATGTTTACCGGATAGGCCGACCAGCGGACCTTCATTTCCGGAAAGATGTTCTGCGAATATGCTCTCTGCACGCCCGCAATTGACTGTTCAACAACCTTGCGCTTGACCGGGTCGTCTAGGAGCCCCGAAGTCTGATAATAGTCGGAAATCGACGACGCAATGGAAGTCATCGCCTCGTCTTTCGTCGCATATTCCTTTGCCATCGCTTCGACCGCCAGTCGCTTGATTGCCGGCAAGGAAGCATCAACAAATCCCGATTGAATAGCTCTATCGACCGCGTAGTCCGGCGACCTATAAATATGACTCGGACGATTGTGGCAGTCGATACAGTCCATGACGCGCCGCTCCAGCGAATCCAATTCTACCGTTTCGAGCGGCTTTTCCTCATCTTGGTAAACCGTCACGGCCCCCGTCGTCTTGTCGGTCACCCGCACCCAGGGGATGTCTTGCCGCCCGTGGTCGCGCGCAACATACTCAATCTGAATATCCGGATTGATATGCCAATGTATTCCGGCCTTTTGTCCCTTGTGCGGCTCGCCGGTGTCAGTCTTGATCGCCATCTCGATCGTCCAATTCGGATTCTCATCATCATACTGATAGTGCGCGAAGGAACGCATCTCGGCGCCATAGGTCTTTTCCGGCCAGTGACACTCTTCGCAGGTTTCACGCGCCGGACGCAGATCGGCAATCGGAGTCGGTATCGGGCGCGGGTAAACATCAGCCATGACCGCATATACCTGATAGGCGCCCGACAATTTCGACTTCGCGTACCAACTGGCGCCGGTTCCGACATGGCATTCAACGCAAGCCACCCGCGCATGCGGCGATTGTTGGTATGCCGTATATTGCGGTTCCATCACGTCATGGCAAGTCTCGCCGCAGAATTTCACCGACTCGCTGTAATGATAGGCTTGGTAGCTTCCGACTGCTGAAATCGTTAGGAACAACACCGTTCCGACAACGAAAATAATCGTCGCATTCCGATGCCCCTTCTTGTTCAGATCAACCAGCGGCCACTTTGGCGCCGACATATCTTCGCCGCGCTTCCAGCGCCGCCATTGCCGGTACATCCCAATCGGAATCAAGATCAACCCGAAAATCAGGATCGCCGGAAGAACCATGTAGAGGAATATTCCGAAGTACGCACTGGTCTGCTCCATCGTGAAATTGATAATCAGCATCACGACAATCACCAACGCCATCGAAACGGCGATGAATGCACCTAGTGAACTTATCCAATTGTATGCCAATCTCGGCAGGCGGGGCTGTTCCATACTACTATCCCTCTAAAAACAATGACTAATCAAAGCTACTCAACCAAAACACAGTCTGAAAACCACGATATTAAATCGCCCGAGTCTAATCAAGGACTATATGAGCCTTTTTATTCGCCTTCCCAGTTCACATTTAGCGGCGAAAATAGCGATTGACTCGCTGCGCCTTTGCGGGTATTATCCCACAGCGAGCAGGGAGAGCGCGCTGGTCTGAATGGAATCGCCATGCTTTTCCGTGGAAGAGCGGAACAGGCCAGGTCCCGCGCAATGCAAGCGTACCAAACCCCGCCAGGACCGGAAGGTAGCAACGGTAGGTCATCGTCTTCATGTGCCGCGGGGTAGCCTGGTCTGTTTCACTCTGCCGCAGACCGACCAGAACGACAATTCACACTAATTTCTTAGTTGCAAGTTGATGCATCCAGTTCCCAAATGAGTTATTTCGTTTTTTCACGCAAATATCGCCCGCAAAAATTCGGCGACGTTCTTGCCCAAAAGCATATCACCGAAACTCTGACCAAAGCGATTGAGCACAACCGTGTCAGTCAGGCTTATCTGTTCTGCGGTGTTCGCGGCACCGGCAAGACCTCGGTTGCGCGCATATTGGCAAAACGCCTCAACTGCTCTTCGCCCCAGGGTGTCGAACCCTGTGATCAATGCGAATCTTGTACTGCTATCATCAAGGGACGCTCGCTTGACATTCTCGAAATCGACGCCGCCTCGCATACTTCCGTCGATGATATTCGCGAATTGCGCGAGGCCATCAAATATGCCCCGGTCGGCGGCAAGCATAAGGTCTATATCATTGACGAAGTCCACCGCTTGAGCGGCTCGGCATTCGATGCGCTTCTCAAGACCTTGGAAGAACCGCCCGCTCATGCCGTGTTTATTTTCGCCACTACCGAAGTCCACAAGGTTCCGCAGACCATTTTGTCGCGCTGCCAGCGCTACGATTTCAAACGCATTCCCGAGTCGGAACTTCGCAGCGCACTTAAAGCAATCGCCGAAAAAGAGAATCTCAAGATTACCGAAGACGCTTTTGCCGAATTGGCCAAGCGTGGCGACGGTTCATTGCGCGATTCTCTGTCAATTCTCGACCAGGTCGCTTCTTGGCAGCATGATGTCATCGATATCAAGCTGCTTACCGATGCTCTTGGTATATTGCCACGCTCCGAATATCGTGCCTTAATCGGTTTGATTCGCAGCCAAAACGCCGCCGGAATTATTGATAAAATCGACAGCGTGCTCAAGGCCGGTGTCGGCGCAGCAGAGTTCATTCGCGGTTTCCAGGAGGAAGTTCGTATCTTGTTGGTGCTGAAAGCGGCTCCCGACATCGCCCAAGACTACGGCATCACCACCGAGGAAGCAGCCGAGTACAAGTCGATCAGCACCGATTACTCGCTCAATGATCTCCTCCGTTTTCAGAACTTGCTGGTAAATCTCGAGCAGAAGATTCGCGATGGCTTTGACCCGACAATCAACATCGAATTGGCGTTTCTCAAACTGATGCAAATGGAGAGTTCGGTTACCATCGAAGCGGCAATTCGAGCGCTCTCCGGTACCGGCCCGTTACCAGCGGCGCCAGTTACGACTTCCTCTCCGACACCGCCCGTCGAGTCAAAAAAAAAACTTGAATTGACTCGTTCGGCGCCGGAAACAGTCCCGGCCGCCGCGGCAATTCCACGGGCAGAGGTCACTGCCAATCAACCCCCGCCGCAATCGGCCGACCTGCAGGGCATCTGGCAAGGGTTCATGCTCGCTCTCAAGCAGCAACATCGCAATCTCCAGATCAAACTTTCCCTCGCTCAACCGCGTTCTTTGGATGGAAACAAGCTCTCGGTTGCTTTTGACCGGCTCGGGGAAGTTCACGTCCGCTATTTTCAGGATCGCATTCAACAACAGATTCTCGAGGCAATCATCAAGCAATCCAGCGGGCGAGATTTGCGTTTTCAATTTTCCGTCGATCCCAACTGGACGCAGAAACCGGAGACCGGCGGCAATTCGGCTGCGCTGATGTTGGCTGAAAGCGAACGCGCGGAACACCCGCTCGTCGCAAAGGCAGTAGAAATATTCGACGCCGAAATCGTCGCGCGTCGCGAACTAACCGACAAATGACCGACTCCGAATAGGCCTATCGCTGCGGAGCGGCGACATTTCGATCACATTTGACTTCAACATAGAAACGGAGATATGATATGGCAAAAGGCTTTGGCGACATGATGAAACAAGTGCAGAAAATGCAAGCCAAGATGGCGGAGCTGCAAGAAGAACTCGAGCAGAAGCGCGTTGAGGCTACTGCCGGCGGTGGAATGGTCAAAGCCATCGTTTCCGGCAAAGGCGACCTCAAAGAGATCAAGATCGACCCGGAAGTGATGAAGGAAGGCGACGTTGAAATGCTCGAGGAATTAATCGTCTCCGCGATCACCCAAGCCCAACAGGATGCCAACGCGATGCAGCAGGAGTCGATGTCTGGTCTTACCGGCGGCTTGAATATCCCTGGACTTGGTAGCCTCGGGCTCTAAGCGCTAGGCTCTTCCGCCTACGAATTCCGGTGCACCACCAACGCTGTGCCCGAGACAGCGATTTCCACATTCGTTCCGGCAAACCGGTTCCGCAATGTCCGGCTCGATCCCATTGAGATGCGCTGCTTATCCAGTTCCCAAGCGGCGCCGCTTATCGACACTTCGCATTCCTCGCATATCGGAATTACCGATACGAAATTTCCCGCGCGTCCTGCCAAGCCAAGGCTCTCGTTTTCGACTAAGTAGATGTTCTGCAAATGATCAATGACTCGCACAGACCGTGCGTCTGATCTCCCGCTCAACAAGCGCCGCGCTAGTTTCAGAAGAAACAGATTTGCAAGCAGGTGGTCCGTTTCATTCATCATGTCTATCGCCCCATAAATCGCAATATCGTCGCAGTCCCTTGCGATGGCTTCGCGAATTGCCAGCTCGCCGTCCGTCGCGTCCTTCTCGTTTGGAAATCGAAGCGTTTCGACATCCGAAAACTCCGCCAAGACTTCCGCATCAACTGAATCGAAGTCGCCAATCACCAAGTCCGGCTTAAGTCCCAACTTCCTGAACAACAGCAACCCGCCGTCGGCGGCTATCAGGAATCGCTTGCCGCGCGCTTGCGTGATTGCGTCCCGATAGAATTCAAGTTGCTCCGCCGGATACGAACCATTCAAAAAGATAGAAGCCGACTTCATTTATGTTTGCTCACTCCGCATTGACGTTGTTTGCCGGTACGCGATGTGGTTTTCCTCCGGCGGAACATAATAACCAGAGATTGCTGCATGTCCAAAGCTTTGCCGTTACTGATACTGCAGCTCATTTTCGGTTCTTCGACGCTTCTGGTACCGACCGACGATCACGCCATCGACTAAATGAAACTATCGAATCGGCGAATACCCAATCAGAAAGCTCCTAAATCGCGTAAAATTTATGACAGAGTGAAATATACTATCTCCTATCGGAGTTCGTGTATTCCAATGGACAAAGACGACTAACAGAGTAGGTTATGTTATGATTACGAACCGCTCTTATTACGGCATAAGTGCTCTGATTTATCTTGCGGTGAACTCCAAAGGCAAGTTCATCGGCATTCGCGAGATCGCCTCGCGCCAGAACCTTCCAATTCGATTTCTTGAATTGGTATTTTCGCGCCTTCGTGCAACGGAAATTGTCAAATCGACCCGTGGCGCCGCCGGTGGCTACCAACTTTCACGCAGTCCGGATAAGATCACTTTAGCAGAAGTCATTTCGGTATGCGAGGGCTCGAGCGAATTCATCTTGCCGAGTACCGTAACCGAACGTGTTGGTGCCGATGATCCGATCGGCAAGTCCCTGGTCAAGATCATGAATGAGCAGTTCGCACTGCTTCACCATAACCTGGAAGCAATCACACTGGCAGATATTATTCGCTCGTCTGGCTTGGCTGCCGAAATGTACTGGATTTGATTCACGAGGAGAACCTGTAATGAAAATCGCTGGAAGTATAACCGACCTGATCGGAAACACGCCATTGGTCTATCTCGACAAGATTGCCGCCGGTCTGCCGGGGCGCGTCGTCGGCAAGCTCGAATCATTCAACCCCTGTTCATCCGTCAAAGACCGCATTGGCCTGGCAATGATTGAAGCCGCCGAACGCGCGGGGAAAATCAAATCCGATACCATCATTGTTGAACCCACATCCGGAAATACCGGCATTGCACTCGCATTCGTTTGTGCGATTAAGGGCTATAAGCTGCTTCTCTACATGCCGGAGACAATGTCCGTCGAGCGGCGCAATCTCCTCAAAGCATTCGGCGCCGAAATGGTCCTGACGCCCGGATCGGAAGGCATGCCCGGTTGCGTCAAGCGAGTCGAGGATCTAATCGCTTCCGACATCCGATACCTGATGCTTCAGCAATTCAAGAACCCGGCAAACCCCGACATCCACGCTCTCACCACTGCCGAAGAGATCTGGAAAGACACTGACGGCAAAGTTGATATTGTCGTATCGGGAATCGGCACCGGCGGTACGATTACTGGCTGCGCCCGCGTGCTCAAACAACGCAAGCCCGGGCTCAAGGTCATCGCGGTTGAACCCTCCGCATCGCCTTTTCTCTCCAAGGGCACAAAGGGTCCGCATCCGATCCAGGGCATCGGTGCTGGATTCAAGCCAGACATTCTGGAAATTGACCTAGCCGACGAAATCCTGACTGTTGAAAATGAAGAAGCGATTGAGACAACGCGCAAGGTCGTTCGCAAGGAAGGAATTCTCCTGGGTATTTCAGCCGGAGCGAATGTCTTTGCCGCTATGAAGGTCGCCTCCCGGCCCGAAAACGCAGGAAAGATGATCGTCACCTTCATCTGTGACACCGGCGAACGGTATCTTTCCACCCCTACCTATACCGAATTGACTTCAAACTGAAACCACTGTTTCAATAGCAGTTTCAGTTTCCTGCATTGAACTGATGCGATTTGACAACGATCTGCTCTCTTAAGACGCAGATCGTTGTCGCGTACACGATTACCTTCAAATCTCAAATTCTCAAGTCCCGGCACACTACTTGCAATTGTTACTATCAGTTATTCAAAGGGTCGGCTGGTTATTCGTGATTCGATCAAAGGGGATGGTCCGTCCGTGTTGGAACTATGTTGGGGAGTTTCAACACGGTTTTGTTTGTGCCCTGATTTTCACGAAATCATCGTTTCTGCTGCCGCGCATATTGACAATCGCAAGCCCGTCGGCTATTGTGGCTCCCAAATTATTGTCGATTGGATAGAAGCCGAACAATGCCCAAAAAGAAACTCCTACGCTTTAATGAAATGCTGACATTCCCTCATGTCATTCAAATGATGACTGACCTGAAGGGACATTGGAATAGTGAGTTTTTTCACAATGATAACGAAATCACACTTGAGTTGGCCTGCGGTAAGGGAGAATACACGGTTAATCTCGCCCAACTCCACCCGCACCGCAACTTTGTCGGAGTCGACCTAAAAGGCGCTCGCATCTGGTCCGGTGCGAAAGCAGCATTGATTCTCAACCTCAAGAACGTCGCTTTCTTGCGAATGCCGATCGAGCGCATCGCGGACTGTTTCGGCAACAACGAAGTGTCCGAAATCTGGATCACATTTCCAGACCCGTACTTGAGCCAGTGCCGCGCAAAGAAAAGGTTAACTTCGCCCGATTTCATCAGTCTTTACCGGCGTATTCTGCGGCCCGGCGGCTTGATTCACCTCAAAACCGATGAGCCCAATCTCTTTGCCTATACGCAGAAAGTCATTACTAACAACAACTGCGTCCTTGTGGATAAGATCGATGATGTTTACAGCTCCGAGTTTATCCCGGATATCCTGAAGATACAAACCGCCTACGAGAAACGGCACCTCGCTGATAATCGCACAATTCGTTATCTCTCTTTCCACCTATAAGTTACAAGAATCACCAGGCTGCAAACATCGCCTCGCCAACTCTAAGATTGTGAAAAAAGTAACAAAATAACTCACTTTTCGCTTGACACTGCCGATCCTGTTAGTTAGTGTTAACTACAACGTCGTCAACTGGGTCGAGATTACGATAAAGGCGACGTAAACGGAGAAACAATGAAGCTCGCTGCCGAAGAAAGACGCCACCAGATACTCGAGGAAGCCACCAAGCTTTTCTCGGTGGAAGGTTATGACAAAGTCACAACCAAACGTCTTGCGGCAGCCTGTGGCGTCACCGAACCAGCTCTTTACCGTTACTTCACTTCAAAAGAGGTGATTTATGATGCCGTTTTGGACTCGCTCGAATCGCGCCTCGAGTGCGACGATATGTACGGCGACCTGGATTCAGAAGACGAAGTGGGGCAACTGTTGTCCCGTATCGCGACCCAGCTCCTGAATTGCTCGGAGAAACATCAGGAAGTCTATCGGCTCTTGCTCTACTCGGCGCTTGGCGGACACTCCAAAGCTCGCGCCGTCTATCAATCGATTCGCGGTCGCCATGCCAAATATCTGCAGGCGCAACTCGACCGTCTCTTGGCCAAGGGCCTCATCACAAACACGAATACTGAAATCACCGCCCGCAGTTTCATGGGGATGATTTTCGATTGCGCCTTGGGAATGACTCTTTGGAAGAACACCCAGGGCCGAGTTTATCGCTGTGACGAAGTCGTCGCCAATAACATTCCAATCTTCGTCGACGGACTCCGCCGCGATCCATTACGGAAATAATCTACCGGGGATATGACCATGCCATCAACTCAAGCCACACGTGAATGCCTTCGCCAACTTTCCATATCGCTGTTTTTCGCAGCCTTCATGTTAGTCGGCGGCAACTCGATCGTCACCGCGCAGTCCGATTCGGTAAACAAGCCGGATAATCAATTCTGCCTCGACTGCCATTCCGACGCAACCTTAGGCGCCGAATCCGGCAAGTCAGTCTTTGTTAATAGCGACACCCTCCATAGTTCTGTCCACAAGACAATGGCCTGCGTCGACTGCCACAATCAACCAGGGGCAAATTTCGAAGACGTGCCGCATTTCAGCGAATATCAGCCGGTCAATTGCGAACCGTGCCACAAAGTCGTCAGCGCCACCTGGATGGAGTACTTCTACAAAATGCTCAAAGGCAAGGGTAAGGAGGACATCCCCGATTGCAAAAGTTGCCACGGCACGCACAATGCGCAGAAAGACTTGAGCATGAAAATTGTCTGCGAGCGTTGTCACCCGACACAAGCTGCCGAATACAAGCAAAGCTATCACTATCAGAAGTATCAAGAAGATAACCGCAACTACCCGATCTGCACTACCTGCCACGACGCCCATTTCAAGTCGAAAAAAGACGTCATGACGCAAACCGAATACAAACAAGAAATCGTCGACATCTGCTCCAAGTGCCACCAGCGCGATATCGAAAGCTATGTCCACTCCCGGCACTTCCACGAGATGGAAGGCGGCAACCCCAAAGCGCCGGTTTGCACCAGTTGCCACGAGAAACACGACATTCGCAAACCATCCGACCCGAAGGCGCGCGTCAATTCAGCGCATATTTCCGATGTCTGCAACGAATGCCATCCCGGCCACAAGGAAAGCCTTCACCGCGACCCCGGTGTCGATCCCGGTTCCATTTCTTGTGCCACCTGTCACACCGGGCATCAGACCGATATGGCATCAATCAATCAGGCGATCTTCAAAGAAGGCGGCATTGTCAACCGCTGCAATATCTGCCATTCCGGCGAGCGGCATACAAAGGAGAACTTAGCGCACGGCCAGCTAATGCTGTTAAAAGCCGACGGATCTGAAGCTAACTGTACGCAATGCCATACCTATCACTGGAATCTTCCCGGCCTCGACAACGATGCAGTCAAGCATCGCCGGACCGAGTGCATCAACTGCCACGCCGAGCAGAACCGCCAGTACAAGCAGTCGATTCATGGCCGCGCCCGCGCGCAGGGAATTATGGAAGCGCCAACCTGCACCGACTGCCATGGTGAGACCGATATCAAGAAGACCTCGGTGCAATTCACACCCGATGGCGTCATCAAACTTTGTTCCAAGTGTCATGCCGACAAAGACAAAATGCTCAAGTTCCAGGTCAACCCGTACGTCGTCGAAGGCTATAAGGAAACTTACCACGGCAAGTTGTTTGAGACCGGCACCGAAGAAATCAAATTCGCTGTCTGCACTAATTGCCATGGCTCGCATTCAATTCAGGAGCCGAGCGATTCAACCTCTTCCGTCAATCGCGACCACATTGTCGAAACTTGCAAACAATGCCACCCGCGCGCTAATGACCGTTTCGTCTCTTATCTCGTGCATCCGATCAAGCCCAGTGAGGCTGAACTCAAATCCGGTCTGCAAAGCGCCAAGGACGACAGCGTCCTTCAGTCGCTCGACCGTAGCCAACAAGACGAAAATCGCCAGGTCGTAGGCGGCTGGTCCAAATTTAATACACTTGTCACGGGAATGATGACTGTCCTGCTCGTGGCGGTATTGGGCGCATTCGGTTTCCACACCATGCTTTGGTTCCAGCGTGGCATTCGTGCGCGTGTCATCAAGAAGGAAATCTACTATCGCCGCATCGACGGCTTCCATCGTTTCCTGCACATCCTGGTCAACATCAGCTTCCTGACCTTGGCATTTACCGGTTTGCCGCAGTCATATGCCCACACCGATCTCGCCAAGTGGCTCTTCGCCAATGTCATGTCGCTGGGAACGGCGCAGAAGCTGCACTATGTTGCCGCGGCAATTACCGGATTCTATTTCCTCGCCCATATCGTCTTTTTGATCTTCAAGCTGCGCAAGAGCAGCATCAAGCAAATGCTCACTGGTCCTAATACCTTGATGTTCCGCAAAAAGGACCTGACCGATTTCATCGAACATACTAAATGGTTCTTCAATCGCGGCCCGCATCCGCGCTTCGACCGCTGGACATACTGGGAAAAATTCGACTACTTCGCCGTCTTCTGGGGTGTATTCGTCATCGGCTTGTCCGGACTTCTGCGCTGGCAGGAAGAATTCTTCGGCAACTTGCTCGGCGGCGGCGTTATCAGCCTTGCGGATACAGTGCACAAGGAAGAAGCTCTCCTGGCAACGGCTTTCATTTTCATCGTGCACTTCTTTAACACGCACTTGCGCGCCAGCAAATTCCCGATGGACGTCTCCGTCTACACCGGTAGAATTTCCGAGAAAGAAATGATGGAAGAGCGTCCGCTCGAGTACTTGCGCTTACGCGAAGCCGGTGAACTGGAACAAAACCAAAAGAAGCCGCTTGGTCTGGTGCTGTCAATCATCTCCTATGTCTGGGGTACGATTGCACTCTTAACCGGTTTCTTCCTGCTCTTCTTGATCATTCTTGGTCACCTTACAGCGTAGGGCAAAGGAAGAGCTTGTAAATTAGATGGAATTTGTATGATTTTGAGATATTGGAGTAGAGATTATGTATGCGATAATTCGACAAACTAAGACTCGCCGTAGCGCGATGCAGTTTTGCCTCGCCGTTACAGCGCTGCTGCTGATATTCCTGTCGCCGCTCATCGCCGGCAATGAAGCCTGCATGGAGTGCCATTCCGATAACACGCTCACCGGTACGTCGCGCGACGGCAAAGAAATCAGCATGTATGTTCATCTCGACTCGCTCAATCTCTCATCGCACAGCGGACTTGAGTGCGTCGATTGCCACGCCGATCTCGCCGGCGTAACCGATTTCCCGCACAATGATGAACTCAAACCGGTCCAGTGCGGAACCTGTCACGATGATGTCAACGGTATCTTCATGACCTCCGCCCACGGACAGGCGCTCGACAATCCGAATGCCCCTAATTGCCAGTCCTGCCACGGCAGCCATGCGATTTTTCCGCAGGAAAACCCGGCTTCGAGAACTTCGGCGAAAAATCTTCCCAATACCTGCGCGACCTGTCATCACAAGATTGCTCTCAAGGAAGACGCCGACATTCGCATCACCGATTCATTCGATCGCTACATTCGCGGAATTCATGCCGAAGGTATCCAGAAGGGTATCGGCTCGGCAGCTTCTTGCAACGATTGTCATGGCACCCATGACTTAAAGAAAGCATCTGACCCAACTTCGATGGTCAACAAGCAGAATATCCCGAAGACATGCTCCAAGTGCCACAACGACATTAGTATCAAATATTTCCGGGGCATCCACGGCAAAGCGCTTCAGGCCGGTATTCTCGATGCGCCGAACTGCACCGATTGCCACGGCGAGCATGAGATTAGAAGAATCGGCGATCCCGATTCGCCGGTCAACCAATCCAACCTTGCCGACTACGTTTGCGGTCGTTGTCACAATGACCCGCAATTGATGGAGAAATACGGCCTCGCCGAAGGCCGCTTCACTTCTTATCAGGACTCGTACCATGGCCTCGCTATTCGCGGCGGTTCTATCAAAGCCGCTAACTGCATTTCCTGCCATCGTGCGCACGACATTTTGCCGTCAGCAAATCCGGCCTCGTCAGTGAGCAAGGAAAACATCGTCGCGACCTGCCAGTCTTGCCATCCGAAGGCAAACCTCGCTTTTGCCACTAGCTACACACACAAGACAGCGCAGCAAGAGTTCAATCCAATCGATCGCTGGGTCCGCTTCGCCTATATCCTTGCAATAGTGCTGGTCATCGGCGGCATGCTCGCGCACAACGGCATCATCATCGGCGCCTTTGTGATGCAGAAACACCGCCAGAACAAAGCGCAACCCACTGTCTTGCGTTTCACCGGCAATATGGTATTCCAGCACCTTGTCCTGACGGTCGCGTTCATTGTGCTCGTGATTACCGGCTTCGCGCTGCGGTTCCCGGATTCGTGGTGGGTCGGAATACTAAACTTCTTCGGTATTTATGAAGACACGCGCAGCATTATTCATCGCATCTCTGCCGTCTTCCTGATTTATGTCTCGATCCATCATGCGGTTTTCTTGCTCTTTTCAAGGCGCGGCAAAGAGCAATTGCGCGGCCTGATGCCGGTCAAACAAGACTTCACCGATGTTATCCAGAACATCAAGTTCCATCTCGGACTTAGCGACAAGCGCCCCGAATACGATATGTATGACTACACCGAAAAGGCCGAGTATTGGGCACTGGTGTGGGGTACGATAGCGATGGTTCTGACCGGTTTCGTGCTCTGGTTCCCGACATTCTTCACCGGATTCATGCCGGCATGGATTGTCAAGGTCTCCGAGACAATTCACTATTACGAAGCATGGCTTGCGACACTCGCCATCGCGGTCTTCCATTTCTTCTTCGTAATCTTCCACCCGGAACAGTACCCCATGTCCTTTGCGTGGATTACGGGCCGGGTTACGGAAGAATCGGTCAAACACCACCATCCCAAATGGTACCGCCGTATGTTTACCCGCAAGAATGGAAGCGACGAAGAGAAGAACTAATCAGACTTTTTGAGGTGGGGAACAAAAAGCCCTGTTGGCGTCAGATCCAACAGGGCTTCTTTTTGTGTGCTGTGAATTGGAGTCCTATTGCTTGCTAACCACCCAATAATCACGCGGATACAGCCGAACCAACTTCGAGCCCGGTTCAACGCTCTGAAGATAGCGCTCGTAGGATTCGAACTGCTTCTCTGGCCCAATCACGAAATTAACCGCATTGCTCTTCGCGACCGCCTCCTGTGCTGTCGGTCCGTAATCCGGAAGCAGCAAACCATAGACTGCTTCCATCCGGCCCTGAACGCGGTCGTAAAAATCAGCCTGTTTGTGCAGGTCGAGTATTCCTTGGCGGAATCTCTGCACCGCCGCCGGTGTGTTGCCGTCGGCAAGATCGCGCGCAATCGCTTCGCCGCGCGCTTCGTAGGTCGTCGCTGCACGATTGGCATTGAAAGCCTGCGCCACAGTGTAATCACCAAGCGCCGGATCGTGTGGCGCTTTCTTCAGCTCACCGACGACAAATTGCATCGTCTGAGCAAGATCGGGACAACGCTCCGCATAATAGACGATTCTTCCGGTCGACTCGCGGCTGCGCAATCCGTTTGAATATGCAAGACCCGCTCCCCAGGTCTTCATGAACATGCTGTGTGCTCCGCCGCCGCCGTACAAACGCGCCGCCAGAAAATCAATCAATCCCGCCGGAGTATGACTCACAAAATTCGCGCAGTCGGCTGTATTGACAATAACTCCCGAACGCGTGTTCTCGTTCACAAGCCCAACATAAATCGGAAGTGCAGCATCGCCGGAACGATCTTTGTATCGGTCGATAACCAATGGATTGCTGCTGTACTTCTGTCGCACTGAAGCCTGCGGGTTGAGCTTGCCTATGATACCGGCAAGGCGCGGCATCAGAGCATCCTTGGTCGCCGAACTCGAAATCATGAACACGCGTACGTTGTCGGTATGCCGCAACTTCTCCAAGACGCCGCGAATTTGCGACAATGCGGTTTGATCGTCCATCGAGGCATCACGTGCTGTCTGCCAACAGAGGAACTGCCAATCGCTCGCGAGTGAGGCATCGGGGATATCGCTAAGCACCCGCTGCATATCTCTGGCAATTTCCGGAATCAACTCTGCGTTGCGCGGGTCGGAAACCAAGTACTTGCCGGTCAGGTCCGCAACTATTGCCGCCGACCACGTAAATTTCTGGTCTCCCGACAATGTCGCCAATAATTCACCCAGCTGCTTGCGATCGAGGCTCGCGCCTTTTGCGGCCAGATCTTCCAAGAACTTAACGAAGCTGCCGGCTTTGTTTGGATCCCCGGCATCCTTCAGCATCCACTTCACGCGGTACAAGTTGAAAGACTTGGTCATGAAACAATCTGTCGCAAGCAATAGCGGATTGCTCTGTCGCCAATACGAATCTGCCGGCCCTTCAACCCATGATTCTTCCGAACCGCGCATTGTGCTGCGCAGGCCGGACAGCGTGTAATCGATCGCGTCGCGAATTCGCGGCAAATTCTCCGGCTCCAGATAAGAACTGAACAAGACATTGTCGATCCAATCCAGAGCTTTGATTCCTTCGGCCTGTGTGCTTCCCGACGCGCGCAAAACCAATTCAGCCCGCTCGGTGCGATAGTTGACGTTGTAATATGCATACAGCGACGAAATCTCTGTCCGCAGCCTGCTCTGCATCTGGTAAAAAGTGTACGTCCCGCTGTCGCTGTCAACGCCGATATCGGTCAAGAATGTCGGCAGCGCCGCGACGTAGAGCAGCTGGTCCTCGGGAATCACATTGAGATTGAATGCCAGACCCGTTGTCGCATTCGTGATATTTTCAAACTTCGAAGCCACCACCGGCACTTTTCCCGCCAGCGTGTCCACCGCATACTTGAGCGGATCGTCAAGCGTCATCGGCGGATTGCTGACGAACCCCGGAAGTTGTATTGTCGCGGCAGCCGCATCGATCTTCGCGGTCTCCACATCATAGTCGGCCTTAAACTTCTGAATCGCCTCCTGATCGGAATTCACGGCGTATTTTGTCTTTAGTCCGGCGACATAAGCATCCAACCGTGCCTGGCGCTCGGCTTCCTGCGCTCCGATGAGCTGCGGATTAGCGACGGCAGCGACCGCATACGGCTTGTTCTCGATCAAACGCCACTGCGCGATCATGTCACGCCAGATGTTTTTGCCCGAACTCAACTGCTTGCGTGCATAGGCAATCTCGTCCGCAAAAGCAAGCGAGCGCTTGAATCCGCCGGTCTTGTTAAGCCGTTGCACTGAAACCATCCACTGTGCTCCGGAACTGCGCTCGCCGAACCGCGGCGGCGAATTCAGAAACGTCCGCATGCTGCGTTCGCGCGAACTTACCCGCTCCAGGGCCTGTTGATTGAATGCCGTCAGCTCCGAGGAACCGTCCGCGAAATTCGCAATCATCATGATTTCTCGCAGCATGATATTCCGAATGGAATCAATCATCGCCGGTGTACAAGACTCGCGTTTGATATCATCAAAATAAATATTAATCGGCTGCCCCTTCTCGTTGCTCACCCAACTGCCGATACCGGCCGCACCGACATCCATCATCCGTGTCTGCGAGTCAATCAATCGGCGGTAGAGCGACGAAGTCTGGTCGCCTGAAAAATTTTCGATGAATAATTCGAGCAGGAAGCGGTCATTGTTGCTTAAATCAAATTCCGCCGGCCACGAATAGACCAGCAACCCCGGATCGCTTTCAAGCTGCGCCGGAAAATCAACGACTTTGATTGTTCCGATCGCTGCAGGGTTGTTCGCCGGAAGCCGATCGTTCTGCCGCGCCGGATCATTTACTACAGTCGCATTCGGCTCGACCCGGCCAAGGATCTCCGACAACCTCGCGAGACAGTTCTCGATCGTAATATCATCCGCAATCGAAATCACCGCTCCCATGTTGTTGACGTGATATGCACCTTCCTGAAACCGGCGCAAATCGGCCGGAGTCATGGTTCTAATTGCCGGCGGATGTCCGCCCGACTCGTACGACAGCGGGTGGTTTGGCCCGTATACCATGCGCGCCAGTTCCAAAGACAATTCACCCCACGGGCTCTCGAACGTGCGCACCATCTCATTGTAGACTGTGCCTTTTTCTTCCAGTCCCACGGTCCCCGAAGCCTGATCTTCCGTCAAACCGACATGGCAGACTTCGCGGCGAATTTCCTCATCGGAATAATTCGGGTGAACCATGGCATCGAGCTTGGCTTCGAACACTTTGAAGAAATTATCCGTCCCCGAGCCGCAATTGAAACTGTAGCACGTCTGCAATTGCATCGTAAATGCCGAGCTTTCGCCCAGCAACATATCTTCTAATGAAGCGACATACCTCCCCTTGGTGCCCTTGCCCAAGAGCAAGTGTTCGCAAGTGTGCGGCTCGCCTTGGTCGGAAGGCGGAAGTGTATTAAACCACATGAACGCCTGCGGTACCGACTGGATCGTGAATACGTCCGCAACAAATCCTGACGGAATGTGCCGGAACCGTGCGCCAATCGTCGCTTTTGCCTCGTTCTCGTAAACACACTCGGTGCGGAATTGCGCCAATTGCTGATCGACCTTCAGGTCCGCGTAGCTGATCGCCGGCGCAGACTTCACTGCTACCAGCATCAGGATCACCAGAAGTGATGAAAAGAGTTTTCTTTGCATGATTATTCCTTCGCCTCGCAGCACCAATTGCGGCGCCGCCAAGTTTGATTAGTTTTCACAGTCAAGGTGCCGGAAAGATAACAACTAACCGGACGCCCGACAACGAGTTTGTTCGGAAACCCGGAACCGCACCGCGGCTCGCCGGTAAAATCTCTCGCTTGATTTCGCGTTCGCTTTGCATGATACTCATACTACTGAAATGACCATTCCTCTCGACAATCGCCTGCTCATTCGAGCCTTAAGCCAGGAAGATTCTCTCGACGAACTGACCGACTTGTTGCATCGCGCCTACAAAGTCCTCGCTGATCTCGGACTCCGCTTCCTGGCGACTCATCAGGATGTCGACACAACGCGTCAGCGAATTTCCACCGGAGCATGCTTTGTCGCCGTGCTCGATGGCAAAGTCATCGGCACCATCACTTACTATGCTCCCGGCCGGCGCTACGGTTGTGACTATTACAAAACCAAGGGCGTCGCGCATGTCGGCCAACTTGCGGTTGAACCGCCGCTGCAACGGCTAGGTATCGCCGGCCGTTTGATGGCCTTTGCCGAAGACCACGCCCGCGCGCAGGGAATGAAAGAACTCGCACTCGATACCGCCGAACCGGCGCTTCAACTGATCGATTGGTACACCCGCCTCGGCTACCGCTTTATCAGCTACCACCAATGGGATGTCACCAATTACCGCAGCGTTATCATGAGCAAGTCGCTGACCGACAGCCGTTTGCGGTAGGCCATCAATAGAATCCAAATCACGAGAATTCGCGCTTGACAACGGAAAGTGCTTGGCTATTTTGCCAAATGACCGATAATAGTGTCGGAAGGAAGAATGATGGATAAGAAAACTCAGTCGCTTTTCGAAGCCCGCGCCAAAATTGTAAAAGCAATGGCGCATCCGACGCGACTCTTCATCGTCGATCAGCTCTCGCGCAAGGAACTCTGCGTCTGCGAAATGACGGATATGATCGGCGCCGATACCTCGACCGTCTCAAAACATCTTTCGATTCTCAAAAATGCGGGAATCGTCTCGATTGACAAACGCGGCGCGCAGGTCTTCTACAAGCTGCGAGTTCCCTGTATACTAAATTTCTTCGGTTGTGTCGAGGGCGTGCTCAAATCATCCGCTCGCGACCAATTGCATCTGGTAAAATGACAGTGTTTTTTTGCAAAAGTATTTGGCGATTTGACCAAATAACAAACTATGTAGATACATATAGGAGACATTTGTGATAGTCTCGTGGAAGTCCGAGTGGAAATTCTTCAGTGGGATTGTAGCAGTGTTTCTGGCATTCTACCTGCTGCCTATTGATTCTCCTCGCGTCGGAAAATCTGTAATCGAGGCCCTTGCGCTCACGCAGTGGTACGCCAGAGAACATGTGTTGCTCTGTCTCATACCGGCTTTCTTCATCGCTGGCGCTATCGGCGTCTTCGTCAGCCATCAATCGGTTCTCAAATACCTCGGCGCCCGAGCCAATAAGGTGATCGCTTACGGAGTTGCCTCGATCTCTGGATCTATACTCGCGGTTTGTTCCTGCACAGTCTTACCGCTTTTCGCCGGAATCTACCGAATGGGTGCCGGCATTGGTCCGGCAAGCGCCTTCCTCTATTCCGGGCCCGCCATCAATGCGCTCGCGATCATTATGACCGCGCGGATTCTCGGACTTGAACTCGGAATCGCTCGCGCTGTCGGAGCAGTTGCCTTCAGCATCATTATCGGGCTTGCGATGCACTTTATCTTTCGCAAAGAAGAAGCGGCGCGAAACAAGACGCTTGTCACTTTGTCCGAGTCGAAGCCGCCGCGTCCGCTCTGGCAAACAGCAACTTTCTTCGCCGTTCAAATCGCGATTCTTGTCTTCGCGACATGGGGAAGTCCACAGAACAGCGGCGGGTTCTTCGCCGCAGTTTATTCAATCAAATGGCTGCTTACAGGTGTTGCTGCAGTCGGACTGGCCGTCATACTTTACCGCTGGATGAATGTCGCACTCTGGAAACTCGCACTCGGCTCGGCAGCAGTTCTTGTTGCGGCAATCATGTTCCGCGACCGGCCCCTGATCGCATTCGTTGTTGGCGTCGCGGTACTCTCGTTTCTCACAAGCACGAATGAGGGTGAAGGCGGCGAATGGTTCACGCAGAGTTGGGGCTTTGCCCGCCAGATTCTGCCGCTGCTTTTTGCCGGCGTTCTCATTGCCGGATTTCTCCTCGGGCGACCGGGTGAGGAAGCCTTGATTCCACCGTCTTGGATCAGCTCCGCCGTTGGCGGCAACTCTCTTTCGTCAAACTTGTTCGCTTCTGTTACGGGAGCGCTCATGTATTTCGCCACATTGACCGAAATTCCTATTCTGCAAGGTCTGATCGGATCGGGGATGGGCAAGGGCCCGGCCCTTGCGCTACTTCTCGCCGGCCCCTCATTGTCTCTGCCGAGTATGATCGTGCTCAACGGAATCATGGGGACGAAGAAGACGCTCGTCTATATCTCTCTTGTCGTCGCCATGTCGACAATCACTGGCTTGATTTTTGGTTCCATTTACTGATAGGAGTAAACCATGAAACTGATCCAAGTACTCGGCACTGGTTGTCCCAAGTGCAAAAAGCTCGAGGAAGTCACCAGACAAGCCGCTAATGAAATCCACCTCGAATGCGAAGTCCTGAAAGTCACCGACATTAACGCGATTATGAATTTCGGCGTTTTAATGACTCCAGCTCTCGCCGTCGATGGCATTGTCAAGGTTTCCGGCCGAATTCCGTCACTCGATGAGATCAAGGCAATGATTCAGTAGGAATCGACCTTTCAGAAAGGATGTATATGAATTTCAGATCTATCATTACCGCCGTACTGCTTGTCTTCGTCGCAGTCAGTGTGACTGTCCTGGTCATGCGCAACTCCAAGGCACCCGCCGCAAGTAACGAGCCCGTTCCAACAGTAACTACCGGCGGTGATCGCGTCATCGCCTACTATTTTCATCGCACCCAGCGTTGTCCCACCTGCTTGCGTATCGAGGAACTGACGCACGAAATCATCCACCAGCAATTTGTATCGGAGACAGCTGCAGGAAAACTCCAGCTGCAAGTTGTGAATATTGAAGATCCCGGCAGCGAACACTTCGAGACCGATTTCAACTTAGTGTCGCAATCAATCGTCCTTGTCACTTTGAGAGACGGCAAACAGGCCGATTGGAAAAATCTCGACAAGATCTGGGAATTGATTGGCGATGAACCCTCCTTTAAGACCTATGTCGCCGATGAAGTGCGTGGCGCCTTGAGCAGGTCGTAATGGATCCGTTGTTGTTGGCATTGTCAACTTCCGTTTGGCTCGGAGTTCTCACTTCTATCAGCCCTTGCCCGCTGGCGACTAACATCGCGGCGATTTCTTATATTGGCCGGCGCCTCGATAGACCATCACTCGTAGTTGCGTCTGGCGCGATCTATACATTGGGCCGCACCATTGCTTACGTTGGCCTCGGGGCTATTCTTGTCGGCGGTGCATTGTCCGTCCCCGAGCTGTCGCGATTTCTCCAGAAATACATGAACCAAATCCTGGGACCCTTGCTTGTACTTGCCGGAATGTTTCTTCTCAATCTCATTAGCTTCTCTACCTCCGGTTCGAGTGTCGGGGAACGCCTGCAAAGACGCGTCGACAAAATGGGAATTTGGGGCGCCTTGCCGCTCGGAATCGCATTTGCACTTTCATTTTGCCCCATTTCGGCTGCTCTTTTCTTTGGCAGCCTGATACCACTGTCGATTGAACATCACTCGCGAGTGCTGTTGCCGCTCGGATTCGGCATTGGAACAGCAATGCCTGTGATTTTGTTGGCGATTGTCGTCGGAGTTAGTGTTGGTTCCATCGGAAAACTCTTCAACAGTCTGACGCGTTTTGAAAAATGGGCGCGCCTGGCAACTGGGCTAATCTTCATCGCGGTAGGGATTTATCTAAGCCTGGTTTATATTTTTCGGATAGCCATCTTTTGAAATCTGTTGACAAGGGTTCACCTATTACTATATTTCGCCATATAACGAAATATGGCCGACGCAATTCAAAATATCACCGAAATCGCCCAGGCGCTCTCCGACCAAAGTCGCGTCCGCGCCCTAATGGCACTCCGCAAACAAGAACTCTGCGTTTGCCAGATCATCGAGCTGCTCGATCTGGCGCCCTCGACCGTCTCCAAGCACATGGCAATTCTCAAACGGGCCGGACTCGTTGAATCGCGCAAGGAAGGCCGCTGGGTGTACTTTCGCCTTGCGGATGCACCCCAGTCCGCTCCGGCCCACCCGGCTCTGCGCTGGTTGACCGAGTCGCTCGCTCGTTCCGCCGAGATTCGCGAAGATGATCGCAAACTGCGCGAAATCCTGGCGACCGATCTCGAAACTATCTGCTGTGGCCAACGCTCATGATTAAGATTCTCTTCCTTTGCACCGGAAATTCCTGTCGTTCGCAGATGGCCGAAGGCTGGGCGCGCTACCTCAAGTCCGATCGGATCGAGGCCTATTCCGCCGGAACTATCCCGCAAGTGCTCAATCTGCTCGCCGTAAAAGTCATGGCCGAAGCCGACGTCGACATTTCCGGCCATCGTTCCAAGAACGTGATTGACCTGTTGCACATTCAGTTCGATTATGTCATCACAGTTTGCGACAACGCCCGTGAATCGTGTCCGCTCTTTCCCGGCAAAGCCAAAATCGTCCACCGCGGATTTGACGACCCGCCACATCTCGCAAAGAACGCCAAATCGGAAGACGAAGCGCTCGTTCATTACCGCCGCGTCCGCGACGAAATCCGCGACTACGTGTTCACCTTGCCCGAGGCGCTTCTTGTCTAATAATTGCAATCCCACAAAACGGCTTGGCTTTGTCGACCGATTCTTGACACTCTGGATTTTTGTCGCTATGGCGCTGGGCGTCAGCATCGGCCATTTCTATCCAGCGATCGAAACGGTGATCAATCGCTTCCAATCGGGCACTACGAATATCCCCATCGCTATCGGCTTGATTCTCATGATGTACCCGCCGCTCGCCAAAGTGCGCTATGAAGAACTCGGCAAGGTCTTCCGCAACTGGCGCATTCTCGGACTTTCCTTGCTGCAAAACTGGGTCATCGGACCGGTGTTGATGTTCCTGCTCGCAATTGCCTTTCTCTCCGGCTATCCGGAGTATATGACCGGTCTCATCATGATCGGACTGGCGCGTTGCATTGCCATGGTAATCGTCTGGAATGAACTCGCCTCCGGCGACACCGATTACGCCGCCGGATTGGTGGCCTTCAATTCGATTTTCCAAATTCTCTTCTATAGTCTGTATGCCTGGATCTTCATCACGGTTCTGCCGGGTTGGTTCGGATTGCAGGGCAGTGTCGTCGAAGTCTCCATGTCCCAGATCGCCAAGAGTGTCTTGATCTATCTCGGTATCCCGTTCTTCGCCGGTATGCTGACACGCATTGTGCTCATCAAAGCCAAAGGTCGTGATTGGTATCAGAACGTCTTCATCCCCAAGATCAGCCCGATGACTCTGGTGGCTTTGCTCTTTACAATCCTTGTCATGTTCAGCCTCAAAGGAAACATGATCGTGCAGATTCCGCTCGACGTCGTTCGCATCGCAATACCTCTGCTGATCTACTTCGTCGTCATGTTTCTGGTGAGTTTCTACATGGGTAAGCGCATCGGCGCCGACTACTCGCAAACCGCGACATTGTCATTCACCGCGGCGAGCAACAATTTCGAGTTGGCAATTGCGGTCGCCGTGGCAGTGTTCGGTGTCAATTCGGGTGTGGCTTTTGCAGCAGTAATCGGGCCATTGGTCGAAGTGCCAACCTTGATCGGCCTTGTAAACGTAGCCCTGTACTTTCAGCGCCGCTATTTTCAGACACAGACTTCATTGCCCGTCGCCTGACGCCTTCTCCGCTGTTGACATTGCCCTACTTTGCGGTATTATGGCGTGATGCAATTTGAGATTCCCGCCGATTTTCGCGTGCGCTACGAAACCCTCGCCGATCAACCGGATAAATTCTTTGAAGCACTTCTAAGACCGTTGCCGCGTTCATGCCGTGTGAATACGCTCAAAGCCGAAGTTACCCAAGTTCAGAAACGGTTCGCTGACTACGACATACCGTTCCGGCCTTGCGAGTGGTACGAGCACGCATTTGTATCCGATGATCGGCGCCTCGGCGCTACGTTGGAGCATTTCATCGGCGCTATCTATATTCAGGACTTGACTTCCATGCTGCCGCCGCTGCTTGTGCGCCGCGAACTTGAGCACGCAACGTCGGTTCTGGATGCCTGCGCCGCTCCCGGATCCAAGACCACTCAACTTGCGGCACTCATGCAAAATCACGGAACAATTGTCGCCAACGACTTGGAATACGACCGCATACGCGCGCTGAAATTCAATCTCGAGAAAACCGGCGCGCTCAATACTGTTGTTACCAACTACGATCTCCGCAATTTCCCCGCGACGCAGTTTGATATTGTGCTTCTGGATGCCCCTTGCACTTCGGAGGGCACCATGCGCAAGGACCGCAAGCTGTTCACCTGGTGGTCGGCAAAGCGCATTCCCGCCAGCGCAAATCGGCAGCGCCAGCTCATCACCAAAGCCTTTGATCTCTTGCGCAAAGGCGGCACGATGATTTACTCGACTTGCACCTTTGCGCCGGAAGAAAATGAAGAAACTATTCAACACTTGCTCGACAACCGACCGGCAGAGCTATTGCCGATTGAAGTCCCGGGACTCAAGATGATGCCCGGCCTAACGTCATGGCAGGGAAGAGAATTCGATCAGCGGCTGTCTTTGACTCGCCGCATTTTCCCGCACTTCCACGATACCGGCGGCTTCTTTTTGGCCAAGGTGCGCAAGTGATTGATTACTGCGAACCGGAAATCCGCGAGCAAGTACTCGACTACTTTGAGCTGCGCTTCGGCCTCAAGCGCGACATTTTCAAAGACTTTGGTTTCTACTCGGGACCCAAAGGCCGCGTGATCGTCGGTCCGAAACAGTACGACGAACAATTATCTCCCGATACCGCCGGACTTTTAATCGCGCGCGTACACAAAAGTGTAAAACCAACTACGAACCTGTTGCAGATTTTCGGCACCAAAGTCACACGCAACACCATTACTCTGTCGCGCGCGCAAACGCTGAAGTATTTGCAGGGCCTCGATGTCCGGCCCGCTGAAGACGATACAATCGATGCCACCAACGGCTACGTGCTTCTGAAGTACGCCGACTACCCGCTCGGTTGCGGCTTGTTTCAGGAAGGGCAGGTCAAGAACATGCTGCCGCGGGCAAAACGCATCGAGCTTGAGCATCTCTAAGAGCACGTTCCGCCTTGACTCTACCGTGGATTTTGACTATCTTAAGATAACTTAGTAACTGCTTACAGAAAATTACTCGATCTTATCATACCCGATTAGGAGCAAAAAACCATGTCGACTGTCGATACCAAGGCTAAACCAAAAGTGCCGGCGCCGCGCTGGGAACTCGATTCCATTTTCCCCGGCGGCAGCTCATCGCCCGAGTTCAAGAAATTCTGTCTTGACATCAAGCGCGATCTGGAGACGCTGTCCGGCAGTGTCAAATCGCTCGCCCCGGAGCTTGGCGAATCAAGCCGTGCCGGCTGGACCAAAGTTATTCTCGAATTCCAGCGTCTCGCCGCCCACATCGAAATCGCGCGTTCGTTTGCGCATTGTCTGACTTCGCAGAACGTCAAAGATGACCCGGCGCACGCGCTCGAAAGTGAAGTCGACACTTATGTTGCGGAGTGGATGAATCTCCGCACCGCGCTCGAATCGATCTTCGCGCGCCAAAGCGACTCCGAGTGGGAGAAACTGATGGCTCAAACTGATATCGCGCCGATTACATTCCCTTTGAGTGAAATGCGGCGCATGGCAAAGCACAAAATGACGCCCGAACTTGAGGCCCTCGCCCTTGAGCTCTCCGTCAACGGCTATCACGCCTGGTCGCGTCTCTACGATAAGATCTCCGGCGAGATCTCGGTCGAGTTCGCCGAGGACGGAACTCCGCAAACAATGTCAATCGGCCAGCTCTCAAACAAATTCCAGCACCCCGATCGCGACGTTCGCCGCCGTTCCTTCGAGACTTTCGAAAAAGCCTGGGCGGAAAGAGCCAATCTCTGCGCCGCAACCCTGAACGCACAAGCCGGCTTCCGTCTCGCCCTCTACAAAAATCGCGGTTGGAAATCCGCACTTGTCGAACCGCTCATGCTAAATCGCAGCTCGCAGGAAAGCCTCGACGCCATGTGGAGCGCCGTCAAATCGGTGATTCCCGAATTGAAGCGCTACACCGACGCCAAGAAGAAACTAATGGGCACCGACAAGTTCTGCTGGTACGACCAATTCGCTCCGGTCGGACATCTTGATCTCGAATTCACCTACGAGCAAGCCGCCGATTTCATCGTCAAACACCTCGGCTCCTTCTCCGACGAAATGGCGCAGTTCTCCCGCATGGCTATCGACAAACGCTGGATCGAGGCCGAGGACCGCTCCGGCAAAGCCGATGGCGCCTATTGCACCGGAATGAATCTCAAAGGTCAAACGCGAATTTTCATGACCTATTCGAATGATTACGGCAGCATGTCGACTTTGGCTCACGAACTTGGCCACGCCTACCACACCTATGTTCTCAAGGATACGCCGCAACTCGCTACCGATTATCCAATGGGACTGGCGGAAACCGCGTCGATATTCAATGAACTAAAGGTCGGCGGCGCCGCTCTCGATGAAGTCACCGACACTCAAGGCAAACTGATGCTGATCGATCAGGAGTTGCAGGGGACCCTCGTGCTCTTTTGCAATATCTACGCCCGCTATCTCTTTGACCGCTCCTTCTATGAAGAGCGTGCCAAGGGCATCGTCGGCAAAACTCGCCTTGATGAACTAATGCTCAACGCGCAGCGCGAAGCTTTCGGTGGCATCCTTGATCCTGCCGAGGGTTACCATTCGCTGTTCTGGGCTTCGAAACTCCATTTCTATATTACTGACACGCCGTTTTACAATTTCCCATATACGCTTGGCTTCCTCTTCGCCGGCGGTGTCTACGAACGCGCCGTTCAAGAGGGCAAAGGCTTTGCCAAGAAATACCGCGCTCTGCTCGAAGACACGGGCCGCATGACAACCGAACAGGTAGCCAAGAAGCATCTTGATGTCGACCTCACCAAGGATGACTTCTGGAAACTGGCGGTAAGACGCGCTACTGCCCATGTCGACGACTTTGTCAAAATCGTCAACCAGCAGATGTAGACCAAATTCAGAAAGCAATCCCGGCAGCGTGCGGCAAATGCCGCACGCTGTTTTTGTTACTCCGGCATGACAATACCGACGCCTTAATCAATATTCTTGACTTGCTGTGCCTGTGGTGCTTGATTGTGCCCAATACAAATGCTATCACGGAGGAATAAATGACTTTTCGAATGTTACTAGCAGGCTTGCTCATACTCGTATCGGCGTCGTCCGCCTTTGCCGGTTTGCCGTCAACCAAAGTTACGTTTGATAATGGCCTCGAGGCCATCTTCGTCGAGAATCATTCCTCCCCCATGATCACATCGATCGTATTTGTCAATGCCGGCGCCCGCTACGAAAACCAGTTCAACAATGGCGCGACCCATTTTCTCGAACACTTGTTATTCGACGGCACTAAAACAAAGTCGCAGTCCGATCTCGACGATCTGATCGAGCGCCACGGCGGCTACATCAATGCCTTTACCCGCAAAGACCTGACGGCTTACCTCGTTTTGATGCCGACCGATTACATCGACTACGGCCTGGATGTCCAATCCGACCAGCTTTTCAATTCGATTCTTCCCGAGGACCAGTTCCCCAAGGAACGCAAAGTTGTCAATGAAGAAATCCGCCAGACGCACGATCGCATCGACGACCTGGTTGATGACTTCCATCAGTCCGTCGTCTTCGCCGGTACTCCCTATGCCCGCCCCGTGCTGGGTTACGAGAACCTGATCAATACTATTTCGCGCGAAGAGCTGCTCAACTACTACCAGACTTATTATGCTCCGAACAACATGATCGCACTTGTAATCGGCGATTTCAAAACCGCAGACATGGTCAAGAAATACAAACAGTTCTTCGGCGCAGCTCCGGCACGGCAAATTCCTCCGGTCCCCGAATTCAAAGTTACCATTCCTAACGAAAAGAGCATTGTTACGCGCGAAATGGAAGGCGCCGGCTGCTACTTAAATTTCACCGCCAAAGCGCCCCTTTGGTCCGACCCGGATTACTTTGCATTTTACATCCTGAATGAGTTGCTCAATACCGAGGGTGTCTCGCCGCTGCTCAAGAATCTGTCCGGAAATGAGGGCAGCCTGACGCAATCGGTATCCGCTTCGGTCAACACCCAAAAGGATTTTAGCACCTACGACATCTCGATCAAGACTGATTCGGTCAAAAACGTCCAGCAGTTGATTTCCTTACTCAATCAGACCATGGAGCAAACTGTTGCCAACTGGGAGCCGACGGAAGCCGACGTTAAGTCAGTTGTCACTTCCGCCAAGACTAGCGAGATCTATCTCAAAGAAAAACTCCACTACTACGGATTTCAGGTCGCGCCATTGATGGTCGCTACCGGCTATGACTTCATCGACAACATGACCACGAATCTGGAAAAGGTCAAACCGGCCGATATCAAGCGCGTCGCCGCCAAATACTTCAAGGTCTTCAATTATCAGGCCACTGTCGTTACGCCGATTTCCGAATCAAAGTCCAGTTCGGCTACTGAAATGACGAGCGAGTATCTGCATCAGACTTTGCCTAACGGACTCGAGGTTATCATCAAGTCGAACCCGTACTCGCAGGTTCAGGCATTCATGGTGCTCGGAAAAAATCGCGCCGCCTCCGAACCGGTGGGCAAGGAAGGCATCACCGATTTCGTCAATCGCATGCTCACGCACGGCAGCAAGAACTACACCAATGAACAAATGTCGCGCGCACTCGCAGCTATCGGCGGCAACCTGACCGCGAATGACAATCCGTACATCCCGTACGATGATCGCTACACGTCGCGCCAGTTCTCATTCCTCAAACTGGAAACGATCTCCGATTTCACCGATCAGGGTGTAACCTTGCTTTCTGAACTTGTCAAAAACGCGACGTTCCCCGATGCCGAAGTCGAAAAAGTCCGTGGTGAAATCATGGGCATTCTCGGGATGCAGTCAGGCTCGACTTCCGATCAGGCCAAGAATGTCTATTACAATTTGCTGTTCAAGGATACCCGCTTCACCAGCCCCGAAACCGGTACCATGCGCTCGGTCGGCTCGATCACGGCTGACGATTTGAAAACTCACTACCGCGAATTCTATGCGCCGAACAATATCATCCTCGCAGTCTGCACCGATTTGGCGCCGCAGCAAATGCTGGCGAAATTAACCGCCGCTTTTGGTGATATGCCGCGCGTGGATGCAAAATCTGCCGCCGTCGTTGCGCCGGTGCAAATCGCCGGTGAAGTCAAAGAGAACATTCCGATGGAGAAGAAGCAGGCATACATGTACATCGGTAATGCCGTCTGCGGCGCAAGCTCTCCCGATGCCGTCGCGCTGCGCGTCGCTGTCGATATCTTGTCCACCCGGCTCGGCAAGGTTTTGCGCGAGCAGCGCGGACTCGCCTATCGCGTCGGCGCCGGAGTCGGATTCGACAAGAGCTTCGGTTGGTTCTCCGCCGCCATGGGAACCGGCGTCGAGAACTATGCTGCTGCCAAGAACGGAATTCTCCAGGTCATCGACTCAATGCGAACAGTTGATGTGTCTGCGGGAGAATTGGAACGCTCAATCAATTCGCTCTGGGGTTCGCAACTGACCGCGCGACTTTCGCGAATTAACCAGGCTTACTACATGGCTGTGAATCAATTTTTGGTAGGGAAGTATGATGTCGAGGACGACCTGATCAGTGCGATGAAAGCAGTAACCGCCGCCGACATCAAACGCGTTGCACAAAAATATCTCGACACCAAAAACTACGTGCTCGCGACGGTCGGTGCGCCGGAGTAATTCGATTAACTATCTGAGTCGATAACGTAGCAGCGAAATCGAGGACAATGACCAACCGCACCCGTGCTCACAAGCCATGGGAGACTGGCTTAGGGAGCTATACGACGCGTGCAAGACCCCGATACCCGCCGCAAAAGTATGACTGTAGGTCGGCTCCCACCAGTTTGGATTATGTTGACTGTAGCACTTCGAAAATGCGCCCGCAAAAACTATTGCCCGGCCTAGCGCGCCCTGAGGAAAGAAGGCGCGATACCGGTAGGGCGCGCCCGTATAAAACTTCGTTGTGTCTCCGTCGTTTGTAAATGTGTCTCCAAACGTCCAGAGCCTCTTCGAGAGCACCCACCACACCTTGCCATCGACAATCGTCGAATCAATGACTTCGATACTATCGATGGTGCTTGTATATCTGGCATAGGACTCACCTGTGCCGTACGAGCCCCTGTTGTATCCCTCTCCCGTTGTATATTCGTACACCCAATAGTTGCCGATACCTCCCGGCAAATAGGGTCCATCATTTTCCTGCACAGAGTGCACGGCGATCTGCAGTTCCAAAGTGTCTTTAGCCTCCGGAACATCAGGGTCAAATGCCTCAAAAAGAGCTACATAGACCTTGCCTACCACGTGATGCGCCGCGAAATGAAACCGAGCACAGCTTGGCGATTGCTCTAACCATGCGCCTTCCGGCAACTGCAATGCCGCGATCTCCGAGGCATCACGATCAGGATCGACCGCGGTTATGCAAATGGACAGGGAGTCAGAATAATATAAGGCAAAGTGCAATAGGTTCCGGTCAAACTTCGGCGGCTGGTCGCCCGCCTCCATGACATTCACATTGATGTCGATAGACTTCTCTTCTAATCTATCCTTAGCAGTAACCCGAATGCGATAGTCTCCGGCACTAACAAACGAGGGAGAAACAGTCAGTCGCCCGGCCCCATTACCCAAATTGCTGAAGCTCACGCTCTTCAACGTGTCCAGATTGCTTATCCAAATGTTATTGATTCCGAGCTGCGGCGAATACGCATGTACCTCAACTGTCAGTTTCTCGCCTTCAGTGACAGTTATCGAATCCACCGGGTCAAAGTAAATCGCGCTGTATCCGTCGACTACTTGAATAGCAATCTCCGACACTACGGTGTCGATTCCATCTGAAATCGTGAGCGGAATCAGATACAGGCCGAATTGCGTTGTGTCCGGTTGAAAATCGAGCCGGTAACGATTCACAGCGATGTTCGAAATCGTCACATGAGCAGGTATCTGCCCATA
>CAZIBI010000029.1:0-46048 GCA_964537215.1 uncultured Ignavibacteria bacterium
AGGGCAGGAAGCGAGTTACGGCATCAAGGGTGCAGAAAAGCAGGTCATCCGCCCAAACGCCCGCCTTAGTTAAGTGATTGAACAGCGTGGACTTGCCTGCATTGGTGTAGCCAACCAAGGCGATTTTGTAGACATCCTGACGTCGCTTGCGCTGGGTTTCGCGCTGCTGGTTGACTTTTTCCAGACGCTCCTTTAGCGTCGCGATCTTGGTCTTGATAATCCGGCGGTCGACTTCAAGCTGCGTTTCACCGGGTCCGCGTGTGCCGATACCACCAACCTGCTTGCTGAAGTGTGTCCACATATTCGTCAACCGTGGCAGCAAGTATTGCAGTTGCGCCAACTCCACCTGAATCTTAGCTTCGCTCGTGGTGGCTCGCTTGGCGAAGATATCCAAAATCAGATTGCCGCGATCGATCACCTTGATTTCGAGTTCCTTCGCGAGATTGCGCACTTGGGCCGCCGAGAGCATATCGTCGAAAATGATCAAGTTCGCGCCGGTCGCTTCCTTCATTTCCTTAAGTTCCGCCACCTTGCCGGAACCGACGAATGTCCGGCTGTCAGGAACAGGACGTCGCTGCGTCAATGTGCCTACGACCTTTGCTTCCGCCGAATAAGCCAGCTCTTTAAGCTCTTCGATTGATTCAGAGAATAGACGGTCGTCGAGCTTTCCCAATTGAACGCCGACGACAATCGCCAGCTCGCTTTGTCGCTTAACTTCGTGAAGTTTTGGTGCCATTATGCGCTGTGGAATTGATCTTCGGATACAAGTTGTGCGTAGTTGCCGCGATCTTCCTTGCGGACGTTTCCGGTCGGAATCTCGCGGACTTCGTAGTGGCTGCGCTTTTCCGGGTACTTCACCGAGAGCTTGTCTCCCGGCTTGACTTCGTGCGAGGCTTTGGCAGCTCTGCCATTGATATCAACCGCGCCGCGGTCACACAGTTCTTTCGCCAAGGAGCGCCGCTTGATTATGCCCGATTTATTGAGAAATTGGTCGAGGCGCATCTAGATTCCGCGCAGATCGATAAACACGCGCTGCTTCATTTCATCAACAACGTGGGCGATAACTTCGGATGACTTCTGCCGGCGTGCATATTCTTTGAGCATATCGTAGTCTTCAGTCACCGAGACTGGGCGTTCGTCGCGCTTATCGAGCAATTTGATGATATGCAGACCGTCCTCCGACCAAACCGGGCTTGAAATCTGGTTGATTTCGAGATTGGCAATGGCGCGCTTGTATTCGTCCGGCAGTTCCGCCAGAGCAAACCATCCCAGTTCGCCAAAATTAGCGCGTGACTTGTCGTCGGTCGAATTTTCTTTCACCAACGTGCCCCAGTCTTCGCCCTTGTTGACACGGTCAATGAGCGCCTGGGCATCGGCAGCAATTCTCGAACTGTCGGCAGGAGATGACTTCTCCAACAACAGAATGTGCTTGGTATGGTATGAGTCTTCCGCTTTGCCGACAAGCTTGATGATATGATAGCCGAAGCTGGTATGTACCACCGGTGATATCTCGCCGGGATTCAGCGCCAACGCGGCCTTCTCGTATTCGGGAACGAGATCGCCTTTGCGAAACGTTCCGATATCGCCGCCGCCTTCGGCAGACGGGTCTTCCGAGTACTGCTCTGCCAGAACTTCGAAATTTTCTCCATTGCTGATTCGCTCGCGCAGTGCTTCCGCGGCAGCTTTGAGCGAATCCGAAATTTGCGGCGAAGTCCCCATCTTCAGAAGAATATGCGCCAACTTGACCGACAGGGGATGGGGCGGAAGGCTGTCCCTGTATTGGGTATAGAAGGCTTCTACTTCGCTGCGCGAAACGGAGACTTTGCTCAACAGCTTCTGGACGAGGCGATCCTTGAAAAGCTGGTCGTGAATATCGAGGCGCAATTTGTTTCGCAAATCGCGCATGGTGTAGCCTTCCACGGCAAGCTGCTGTTCAAACTCCTGCGTTGATTTGAAGCGGTTGCGCAGTTCGGACAGCCGCTCTTCCAGCGTCTCGTCAATTTCCTTATCGCTGATGACGATTGTCGTGTCTTCCTTAGCCTTGATCAGGATCAATCGATCATTGATCATCTGGCGCAGGAGTTCTTCCTTGAATTGAGCGCGCTGCTCGGGTGACTTTAATTGATCGGCCGCCTGCGACTGGTACATTTCCAGTTGAAATTGCAGCTCGGATGCCAGGATCACGCGATCGCCGATGATGGCGACAATCTTGTCAAGCTGCTCCCACGCGTAAGCCGGAACGGCAACGCACATCAGCAGAAGGCCGAATAGCCCGAGCCTAACCCTTCTTATCATACTTTGTCTTGTCAATCGTCCTCTCCAAAACTTCGGCGTGTATTTCAATTGAAGCCTTTTCGCGTCGCGCTTTGAGCCAGTCAACTGTAGCGCTTGAGCGCTTAAGGTCCATAACACTCGCTTGAACCTGTGAAGTCACTTGCTCGACTGGGACAATAACCGGCTGCTTAACATCGATGACCTTTATCACCGAGTAGGAACCATCGTCGTTAACAACGATGTCGGAGATTTCACCCATCCGAACTTTGGTAGCAGCTTCCCACAGTTGCGGGAACCGGCTCTTCTGCACGAAGCCGAGATCGCCCTTCGTCGCTTGCATGCCAGTGCGAACTGTCTTCTTCGCCGCGAGCGCTCCGAAATCCGCGCCGCTGCGAAGCTCTTCGATGATAGGTCCAAGGTCGGTAGCCAGCGGCCTCTGGATTTCCCAAATGTGATATTCCTGCGGAATTGTAAACTCATCCAGATGTGTGTTATAGTACTCGACAATTTCATCTTCACTGACATCAATCTGGCGGCCGAGAACCGACCGGGTGAACTTGTCGACCATCAGGCCCTCGCGGAAATCGTTTACCCGTTTTTGATATTCTTCCGTGTCCTGAATCTTACGCTGTTCCGCTTCGTATTCGACGATGTTCTTTAGTTCAAGCTGGAATATCGTTTTCTTCATCATCGGTTCGTTGTCAAAACGCGGACGGGCAGCGTCCGGTACCGCAGCGAGCTTATTGATGTAATCTTCGATCGTAACTTCGCCGCCGGTATAGCTCGCAATCACCATCTGCTGTTCAAATGGCTTGAGTACCTCAAGATTGGGGAAGTAGTTGTCCGGGCGTTTAGCGCGATTGAGCGAATCAGGATAGTACATGTCGAGTCGTTCAAGCAACAACGCTGTCGCCTCGGGGTTTATTTGAACTGCTGCTTTTTCTTCCATGCTGCGCAAGAACGCGGCCTCGGTGTCACTGGAGCGTCTGGATACTAATGCTTGCTTGATAAACGTCGCCAGTTCCTCGTAGGGCTTAAGTTCAACCGGCCGCGTCTCCAGCATCCGAATAATGTGGTAACCGTAATCTGTCTTAAGAGGCTTCGAGGTCTCGCCCGCGCTCATGGCAAAAAACGCCTCGCGGAATTTCGAATCAACCGCCGTTCCCCAGTTGAGCCAGCCAAGGTCGCCACCGCGGACCGCCGATGACTGATCCAGCGAAATCATGCGCGCAATCGTGCCGAAATCAGCGCCCTTATCCAACTCGGCTACAACACTGTCGGCTTCGCGACTCGTCGCTACCAGAATGTGCAAGACGTGGCGCTCCTCTTTGAGCTTGTCATAAAATTCCCGGACGTCGGCTTCTGTGACCGCGGCTGCAGGGGCAAGGTCCTTCCGGTACATGGCATCAAAGAGGAATCCGGCCCGTTCAGAGGCTACCAGCTTTTCAATTTCCGGGTCATTGCTTAGATTATTCTCATAAGCGCCCTTGACCAGCAACTTATAGTCGATGACTGAATCAATGGCCGCTCGTTTCGTCTCTAATTCGGACTCATACGATTCAAAAGTCCAGCCGCCCTTGTCGAAGAAATCGTGAATTATCGATACCGGTATCTTCTCACCGTCGACTTCAGCGACGATTGGATCTTTGTCGGAACTGCAACTGACGGCAATTGCCGCCGTAACGCCAAGTATGGCGAAAAACGATGCGAGTTTTCTCATGTGTATCCTCATTGTCATTATATTACAACCCAATAGACGGAATGATCCATCCGCAGTCCATTAACTAACGTTAATCAGCCAGTGCAAGCAACAGTTTTCTAACCGCTCCAATCGGGCGTTCTTCGCTGTCGGGGAATTCGGTCTTAATGACGAAACCGTGCGAAGAATCGAATTCAAGCCGATCCGGCGCTGCCATCCGCAGTTTTTCGATCTGGGATTTCGACGGATTCTCACCCTCGCCGTAACTAAGCGTCAACTTGCCCGCGTTCAGGCGGACACGATTAATCCGCAACCGTCGGGCGCTAAAGTTGAGCGCCATCAAGTCGATCAAATTCTGGGTCTCGTCGCCGAATTTGCCGAAGCGATCCTCAAGTTCGGCGACGACCGCATCCAATTCCGTTGCGGTCTTAGCGTCGGCAATCTTGCGGTAAATATCGACCCGTTGGCGGCTTTCCTCGATGTATGATTCGGGGATGAACGTGTCGCAGTCAACCTCAAGCTTGACCTCAAAATCACTTGCAACGGTTTCGCCCTTCAGCTCTGCCACGGCTTCTTCAAGCAGACGGCAATACAGGTCGAATCCGACCTCTTCAATGAACCCGTGCTGCTGTGGGCCAAGCATGTTGCCGGCACCGCGAATCTCCAGATCCTTCATCGCCAAATGGAATCCCGAACCCAAATCGGTGTGTTGCTCGATTGCCTTCAGCCGTTTCCGGGCTGTGTCTGTCAATTGCTTGACCGGCGGCACCAGAAGATACGCAAACGCGCGTTGCTGCGAGCGCCCGACACGGCCGCGCAATTGATACAACTGCGCCAGACCGAAGCGGTCGGCACGATTGATTATTATCGTGTTCACTGAAGGGATATCGATGCCGGATTCAATGATTGCGCTGGAAAGCAGCACATCGTAGTCCTTTTGCAAGAACCCCAGCATCACTTTCTCAAGTTCGTGTTCGTGCATTTGCCCATGGCCGACTGCGACACGAATATGCGGCAGAAGCTTCACGAGGTAGCGGTGCATCGACTCGATCGTTTCGACGCGATTGTGAACGAAGTAGACTTGACCCTTGCGGCTTACCTCATAGTTGATCGCTTCGTAAACAATTTTGGAGTCGAATTCCGCTATCTCGGTGACAATCGCCTGCCGGTCTTTTGGCGAAGTATTTATGAGCGACATGTCGCGCGCACCCAGAAGCGACATCTGCAGCGTCCGCGGGATCGGCGTTGCTGTCAGTGTCAGACAGTCTGCTGTTTGCCGGAGATGTTTCAGACGCTCCTTGTGCGCGACGCCAAAGCGCTGTTCTTCATCGACAATGATCAGGCCGAGATTCGGTATCTCGAGGTCCTTTTGCAGCAACCGGTGCGTGCCGATGATGATATCGACTTTCTGCGCCTTGAGTTGGCTGATTGTTTCCTTCTGCTCCAGCTTGCTGCGAAAACGCGAGAGCATTTCGATGCGCATCGGGAATTGTCCCAAGCGCCGCCGGAATGTCTCCAAATGCTGCTGCGCCAAAATCGTCGTCGGCACCAGCACAGCAACCTGTTTGCCGCCGGCGACAGCTTTCAGGGCGGCGCGAATCGCAACCTCGGTCTTGCCGAACCCGACATCGCCGCAAACCAGTCGATCCATCGGCGAAGCCTGCATCATGTCTTTCTTCACCGAATCGATGGCGGTGAGCTGGTCGGCAGTCTCTTCAAACGGGAAGGAAGCTTCCAACTGGCGCATCCAATCGTCGTCCGGCGGAAACGACAGGCCGGGTTTTGCTTTGCGGGCGGCGTAGAGCGCGATCAATTCCTCCGCCATGTCGGCAATGGCTTTCTTGGTTCGCGCCTTGACCTTTTCCCAGCTCTTGCCGCCAAGCTTTGTTAACTGCGGCGCGCCTTCTTTGCCGACATATTTCTGAACGCGTGCAAATTCTTCGATCGGGACATATAATTTGTCGTCGTCCGCATAGGCAACCAGCAGGCACTCGCGTTTGCGGTTGTCGATCTTGATTTCTTTCAAACCGCGATAACGGCCAATGCCATAGTCGACATGGACCACATAGTCGCCGATGTCGAGCGCGTTGTAAGAGCTGATCGCCTGGCCTTCTTTGAACTTGCGGCGGCGATGACGAATGACCTGGCGTTCGAAAATCTGGTGGTCGGTCAGTACGATTGTCTGTGTCTCGGGTATGACAAAACCCTTGAGTATGCCGTTGACGCCGAAATTGATGCGTTCGGCGAATTCGGGCAGCAGCTCAAGTAACCGGTCTTTTTGGAGTTGATTATCGCTAAGGAGGAACACCGACTTTTCTTCCTTCAGCCAGCCTTCGATCATGTCGCGCAATATTGATATTTGACCGTTGAACGAAGGGTGTTCCTTGAAGCCGAAGTTGATTGAATCCTGCGAGGTCCCCAGCGCGAGTTCAATCAACTGCCGCCGCGACTCCAGATCGCGGTTGAGTGCTTCCTGCACGACATAGACCTGCGTGGGCGTCGGTGCTTTCGGGAAAGTCGGATATAGTTCGGAATAGCGCGCTTCGGTGTCGCGTGCAAGGGACTCGAATCGATCTTCAATCAGAGGTTGATCCGTCAAATAGAAGATTGCTTCTGCCGGGAGATACTCAAACAGGCTGCTCTGTTCGATTTCCAAAAGCGGTGCAAGCCACTCCAGTCCCGGTTGATCGAAGCCATTCAGGCATTTTTCTCGAATCAGATCAGCCGTCGATTGGTCAAACAAATCCACGTATTCTTCGAGCGCTGTTTGCTCAATCAGTATTTCGCGGCGGGGAATGATCGTTATCTGCCGGACGGCTTCAATGGACCGCTGCGACAAGACACTGAAGAAGCGGATAGAATCAATGAAATCGCCGAAGAACTCGCAACGAATCGGGTTGGCAGTGGTAAAAGGGAAGATATCAACGATTCCACCGCGGACAGAGAAGGTCCCGACTTCTTCCGTGACCGGCATCCGTTCATAGCCAAGCTGCACCAAGCGAGCAGCAAGGGTCGCGAGGTCAAACTCGTCGCCGACCTTAAGATCGAAACAACGCGAATTTAGCTGGCTCTTGGTCAGTGTCTTTTGCTGAAGAGCATCCGGCGTGGTAACGACAATCGTCGGTTTGCCGGTCGACAGTTTCCACACCGTTTCCAGACGCTGGGCGACGTTCTCAACCGGAGGCGCTATCCAATCGTATGGGTGGACATCCCAGGCAGGGAACATGGAGATAGCGTCTTCGCCGCAAAGTTCCTGCAGATCCCCGGCTATATTAGCTGCCAGTTTTTCAAACGGCGCGACGACAACAATCGTTGAGTTGAGCTTTTGCTGAAGCTCGGCAATTAGGAATGCATTGGCTGAACCGGCAAGTCCGGCAATTTCGATACGCCGCTGGCGGCCAGCCAGATCCACTAAAGCGCCGAACGTAGCTGTGTGGGCCAGCGCCGATCCAAGCGCAGCCGACACGTTTTTATGAACTAAAGTCACCATAATTCCAAAATAAACGCAATTACCCCACAACCCGGCGCTGCCGGGGGTGGGTTTCGCTTGTCCGCTAATATTAGCTACGGATTGTAAATCGTCAAGCGCAATATAGACTTAACCGCTATTCAATCGACCCGCCGGAATCGGGGTAAATCTTCGCGTCTTTTGTTCCGATATAGTATATGTCCTGTCAAAAGGCTCCGCGAATGGCATTCAACCATGCGCTGGGCATTTCGAAACTAAAACGAGTTGGTGAGTTATTATGTCGGGAAAGACCTTCCTTTGGGCTGCAGTATTCGTCTTCATCGGAATGGCGATCTTCAAAGCCTTCAAGACTGACACCTCTGATCCGAATACAGTATTGACGCATTATCTTAGCCATTGGGAATCGAACAACTCCACCGGCATGTATCCGTTGATTTCGCAACGCGCCAAGGAAGAACTTCGCAAGCAAAAGATCACAAACGTCTCTGACTACTATTCGTTCTTCTCCGAAAAACGCCCCGATATCGGTGGATTTGAATTGGTGACCCAGGAATTACGCGACGACAATGGACGCTACTGGGTTCACTTGAAGGTCGTCGATATGCTTGGCCGAGAATTTACCGAGGATGCGACATTTTACGTCGTTAAGCAAGAAGATGGCTGGCGGGTTGATGGTTGGCAAAAGGCCGGCAGTTACAACTTACCGTAGTCTACTTTTTCCCAAGTAGCAAATCGTAACCGATAATCTTGTAGATCAGTTTCGCAGCCAGAAAATCGGCAGCGTGATATCCTTCGATTGGGGCTAACTCCACGACATCAAACGACACAAGGTTGCACTTGGCAACTGCCTTGCGCAGCAGCTCAAGTGTTGGATACCAAAGCAATCCTCCCGGTTCCGGTGTTCCGGTAGCCGGTACCAGCGACGGATCGAAGCCGTCGAGATCAATCGTGATATATAGATCTCCCGACAACAGGCTAACAACGTCATCAACCCAATTCGGATTGGCGTTGACCTCGCGACCGGAGATGATTTTCACCTGCGCCGATTTGATGTAATCGCTTTCCTCAATCGAATAATTCCGAATTCCCACGCTGACCGTCTTGTCGGTCAAGTCGCGGATGCGCCGCATCACCGCAGCATGGCTGAATTTTTGTCCGAGATAGCCGTCGCGCAGGTCGGCGTGCGCGTCAATTTGAAGAACCGTCAATTGCGGATATTTTTCAAGGCAAGCGCGAACCGGCGCATAACTGATGGAGTGTTCGCCGCCCAACATGCAGACTTTCTTGCCGGCGGCAAGCAACGGCTTGTACTTCTTGTAGATGATCTCGTTCTGCGCCTCGGGACCTTGCGAAGTCGTCTCAACCGGCGCCAGAGTGTGAATTCCGCACTTGTACGACTCGACACCCAATTCATCGTCAAAAAGCTCGACCTCGCGCGAAGCTTCGATGATCGCATTTGGCCCATAGGCCGTTCCCGCCCCGTAGGTGACTGATCCTTCGTACGGCACCGGCAGAATGACATACGGCGAACTGTCATAGCGAGAATTCTCTTCAGGTATTCCGAGATAATTTTGCTGGGTCATGGCTCCGCGATCGTTCTTTCAAACTGAAATGCTTCGGTTGTCGAGGCCGATGATAGCAGAATCGAATTCTGAATTCAAGGCAAAATACCGGTCGTCGTGCTGCCCAGTGCTCGACCGGCTACTTCTTGCAGAGATTGTCCGCCAACAGGTGGCAGAATAGCCCGACATCGGTGACTATGCCCAATGCCTGCGACGAGCCGCGATCGGCGAGCTTGGTCACGACGGACGGATTAATATCAACGCAAACCGTCTTGACCCAGGCCGGCAGCATGTTGCCGGTCGCGATCGAATGCAGCATCGTCGAGAGCATCAACACCATTTCCGCACCCTTGATCTGCTGCGAGTAAGCAGCCTGCGCCTCATTCATGTCAGTAATCGTCTCCGGCAGCGGACCGTCGTCGCGCAGCGAGCCGGCGAGCACAAATGGGATCTTCGCTTTCACAAGTTCATACATGATGCCCGAACGCAGGACTTTCTTCCGCACGGCATTCTTGATCCCGCCGGCAAAATTGATCTGATTGATGGCGCGCATGTGATTGCGATGTCCCTGATCGACCGGCGTTCCTGCCGATGTATCAACTCCCAATGAAGTCCCAAACAACGCATTCTCAATATCGTGTACTGCCAGAGCATTTCCAGTCAACAGGCCATCGACAAAACCGCCGCGAATCATGCGCGAAAGCGATTCAACCGCTCCGGTGTGTATGACTACCGGTCCGCCCACGATGACCAATTTCCCCTCCCGCCGGCGTATCATCTCGGCGACCTTCTCCACAGCGAGCGAGACCTTCTTCTCGGACGAGACCTCATTCGACATAAAGCTGAAATCCCCGCGCTCACGCGACTTGAACTCCGGATGAACGCGTACACCATCGAGACCACAGACAATCATTTCCCGTTTCTTGACATCCCGCAGTTTGCGAACAGCCGCCTTGCCGTCTGCGACAACGATGACTCCGTCCATTCTTTGGTTGGCAACTTTGATCCACCGTCCCGCGAGATTGATTTCGGTGCGGAAATTGGTGGTTGAGTAGAAATCGTCGGGGACTGCCTTGTCTTTCAAAGCCGGTTTTAGCGCGACACTCTTCTCGCTGACAACAAAGCAACCCTTGGCGTTGAGCAGATTCAAGATCAGCCCGAGCTTTTCCTTTGTAGCGGCCGTAACGCGCAACTGGGCGACGGAGGTTTCGGCGTTGGTTTTACCGATGACGAAATCGCGGATTTCAAACTTGCCGCCGGCTTTGATAACTAGATCGAAGACCTCGCTCAAAATGTCAGAGTCGACGATATGTCCTTCAATTTGAACGATGGCTTCAGACTTCGATTGCTTCATGATTAATCCAATTCCTCTCAAGCAGTTATCGACCGGGCGGGTCCCGAATTTAGCTTGACAAACTTAGGTCCCCGGAATATCTTAGAACGTGGATACTCGGGTAGCAAACTCAGGTAATGCTGTCAACAAGGGTCCATCTCACCGCCAGATTCGTCTAAAGAGTACTTAAACGCATAAAACTGATTGTTGCAAGGGCATTGAGTCCGCCTTTTGCGACATAGTGAGAATTTCAACTTTATCAGGAGGTTCTAACGGATGAGGATCAAATCATTAATCTCGCTGGTGGCCGTCGCATGTGTGCTTTTGGTCGCTATCAGTCCCTTGACTGCCCGGAACACACCGTATCCGGAAGATGTAAAAGACAATTCCGCGCATCCTTGGCAGGATGATAATCAGTACTCTGATCCGGAAAACTATGCCAGAATCAATGTCCCGCTCGGCCCGATTGTCATTTCGATCAATGTGCCGGTGAAGTGGTTTGGCGGCGTCAATTCAAAGTCCCATACCGTCGGCAACACCACCAAGACGACCTTGAAATCAGCCAAACCGATGAGCCTTGACCAGAAAGGTGACATTCGATGAGTCAACACTTCGCAAACCCAAAGGTTGCGATGCTCATTGAATTGCGTCAGTTAATCGACGATGGTCAATTTCAGCAGGTGATTGACCAAATCACTTCGTTGGAGGCTGACGAGCACATTTCTTCGGGCAGCGCAGATATAGTGCACTTCCTGTCCCTAAAGGCAGCCGCGCTATTCAAGCACTCTAAGTATGACGAGGCTTTAAGTATTACTCGCAAAGCTCTTAACTGTGTTAAGGGTTCAAGTGACAACCAGCTGATTGCCGAATTGCAGTCAACCGCCTGTCGTTGTTTGGTTGAATTGGGACAAACCAATGAAGCCGAACGCGAATATCGCGATCTCATTGCCACCTATCGCCGTCTCGATGATACGGTCGGGGTCATTCGTTCGCTCAACCGGTTGTCGCGAATTCAGTTCATCAAGGGGCAATACGGCAAAGCCATTGACTACCTTTTGGAAGCCAAAGACCATGCCTGTATGATCGAAGATGTCAAATGGCAGACGATGATCACCGGAAACGTCGGAACGATTCTGAATCTTAGCGGCGAATTCCACAAAGCCATTGAGTACCTCGATGAATCAATTGCGTTAAATCGAGTACTCGACAATCAACCAAACCTTGGACGTGCTTTGCTCTCCAAGGCGTATGCACTGATGCATATCCGCAACTTTGTCGAGGCGAAGGCCGCTTTGTTTGCCGCGGAAGAGATTCTTAGCGATCTCGATAATAACTCCGACAGCATCTCGCTCCTCCAGTACAAAGCGCAGCTCGCTTTGCTACAGGGCGAAAACGAGCAGGCTATCGAACTCGCCGACTCCGCCCTTAAACTTGTCGGTGTCAATGGAAGCCTGACCGGCGAAGCAGCCCAGGTTGGCCGTTTGCTCGCTGAAGCGCATTTAAATCTCGGGCATGATGCCGAAGCAAGAACCTTTGCCGTGGCTGCCCTCGAAGCAGCCCAGAGTTCCGGCGAGCGCGTGGAAATCGCTGCCTGCCGCAGAATTCTCGCAACAGTTGTAGCTCGCGAGTCAGACAATCGCATGGTTGACTCCGAGTTTTCCGCAATCGTGCATTTGCTCGACGAAATCGGTGCGCGCTATGAACTGGCGATGACTTATCACGCCTGGTCGCAGGTCTCGACGAAGACCTCGCATATTCGCGAACATCGCGCCGAAGCGGACCGAATCCGACGCTCGCTGCGTTTGGAATCGGGCGATAAGGAAGTCGTTCGCAATGATGCCAGCGGCGATCCACATAGAACGCGCCTGATCGGTTCGTCTCCTTGTTTCCTTGATGTCATCAACCAGGTCGACGCTATCGCGGATTCCGAAATCCCGGTTCTGCTCTTGGGCGAGACCGGCGTGGGCAAGGACCAAATCGCCCGCTATATCCATCACCATTCATCTCGAGCCAAGGGAAAATTCGTGGTGGTCGACTGCGGAACGATTCCCCCGCAACTGGCGGAATCCACTCTGTTTGGGCATGAACGCGGCGCATTTACCAGCGCCAGCGAAACGAAGATGGGACTGCTTGAAGCGGCAACCGGCGGAACCCTGTTCCTCAATGAAGTCGGTGAACTGCCGCTGGAAATGCAGGTGAAGTTATTGTCGGCACTCGAGGAGAAGATGTTCTACCGTCTTGGTGGCACAACTCCGCGCAAGGTCGACATCCGCGTCATCGCTGCAACCAATGTGGATTTGCATGCGGCAGTCAAAGCGGGACGATTCCGCTCGGACCTGTTCTTCCGGCTCGCCGTGATGACCTTGCAAGTACCGCGCCTTTCCGACCGCGGCGATGATGTCATCCATTTGTTCGAACACTTCATGCGCATTGAGGAGATTCCTCTTCGCGGTGTTGACCGCCATACATTGGATATTCTCAAATCGCGCCTGCGAGATTTCAATTGGACCGGCAATGTTCGCGAACTTCGTAACTTTGTCTATTTGTGCGGCGTCATGGAAAAGCGCGAGCCGCGCGCTGTCTGCATGCGCATGATCGCTAGGCTGACGTCTCCAGTCAGAGACATCACCTCGTATTCGCGTTCGGAATCTGTTCCATTGGCAGAAGCTGTCGAAGCGTTTGAGCGTTCGATTATCAATTCAGCGCTTGACACTTGTGGCGGCAAAATTCGTCGGGCTGCGGCTCAACTCGGATTACCCGAGGCGACCTTGCGCTCGAAGATGAAGAAGTATCGTATCAGCGCTGCGTAAGACTCAACGCAGCCTGCGCGAGAAATCGCTCGTTCCCTTAAGCGTTTGCTTAATAGCGGCTTAGGGTAGATTCCTCTGATAAAGTGCCGGCTGGTGCGCGGAAAATCGCGCATCAGCCGGTTTTTGTTTGCTCGCGACTTCATTAGACCTCACGCAAACTGCAAACCCGCAATCAGTGTAAGTTTCTGTTCGATAGTGTATTATCCCGCACGATTCCCCGCGATCAAAGTTTGTCTCACACAATTGCAATGTTGGCAGAGCTATTGCTTAACATAAAGCAGTCGCATTGAAGTAGCGGCTGCTCCAATCTCACATTGGTGCGTGGTACCAATCTTCAGGAGTGATGGGTTGTGGGGAATGGAATCCGCCCGGACATGCTCGGCCGGGCGGATTCTTGCAAAACTAAAAAAGCCTTTCTGAGAACCGTTCTTGCTTCTTTCAGATCGGGTTCACTTCAAAAGAAGACCCGGCGTCGATGGACCGATTGCCGGGTTCTCTCTTTTTAGGGCATAGGTCGACTTGCACAAACGAAATCGCCGCCAGGACCTTCATCCCGGCGGCGATTTTCTGTTTGGTGCATGCTGTCGCATGCTATTTTCGAAACTGACTTAGATCTTCAGATCCAAACTCGCTTCGAGCGCGGCATTGATCATCGCCAGCGAATCTTCAAGGTGACCGCGGGTGATCGTATCCGGGCTGCTGCCTAAGGCGGTGTTGATGGCACCCTTGAGCGTGCGCAAATCTACGCGCGCCAATGTGCGGGCATCATCAGGATAGGCCGGCGACTTATCAGTCACCAATGAAATCAGAATCTCCAAATGCTCGCGCTGCAAATTGCGGCGATAGCTATTGACGTTCTTACCGGCAATAACTTCCGACCAGATTGAGCGCCGAACATCTTGGAAAATCTCGGTCATAGTGTAAACATCTTCGCCCGGCTTATACAGCTTCTCGATGTCGTTTACACGCGAGAGCGTTGTCGGGTTATAGATGTAATTCAAGGGATTGGTCTGGACAGCCTTGACTTGATTATGGATCGGGTATTCAATGCGCTGCATGTCATACACCGAATAATTAAAGTCTGGGTACCGTTCTGGCTGCATCTTAGCCAACAATACCGGGCTAAACTGGAATGCATCAGTCGACCAAATGTTGTCGGCAATAAACTTCAGCGCTTCGCGCTGCTTCGCCGCCGGAATCGGAGTGAACGGCAGCTTGCCGCCTGGGTCGCCGATTCTGGCGCGGCTGTTCTCGATTCCGCCGATAAAGCGCGCCATCTGGGCGCCGCCACCGGTGAAACCGCCCCAGCCGTAGCCGAAGACATTGCGGAGTCTCTGGTAGCTGTAGCCGGGCTTTTCGAACTCGGTCTCAACCTTGCCCCAGATTTCCTTGCCGAGTGCAATCCGCATCTTCCAATACTCGAGTGGATCGGAACCAAGGTCGAACTGCGTCGCATACGGGTCGATTGAGCGAGATGAGTTGCCGAAGCAGTCTTCGTCGGTGGCAAATGCGTATTTCGGATCGCCGGCCATTGAAGCCATCTTCTTCAGTTCGTCGTATTCCGCTTCCGGAGTCGCTGCGCTGGTTTCCTTGTAGCCGTACTCGATAACCCACTTGTCGTAGGTACCCGGATGTACGGTGTAGAAATCGGGCTGCGGGACTCCGTCTGGAACGAGGTTCGGTGGCGCATATTCCATTACGGTGCTGACCACGCCGTTCTGCGCAACAAATGCCTTGTCGGTTTGCTGTGCGCGTGTGTAAGCCGCCGAGGCTCTGAAATTATGGCGCAATCCGAGACAGTGGCCGACTTCGTGAGCGACCAATTCGGTGATATACTCATTGACATACTTCTTTGTCAATTCAGTCTTATCGCCAAGCGTCGAACGCGTCATCAGCGTGGCCATGCCTTCGGCAGCCAACTCCGCTGACTTCGGACCGTAGTCGCAGAGTTCATTGAAATGGGAACCCATATATTGATCGTCGCCGAGATTCCTTAGCGGACTTTCCATGCTGGTCTTTCCATAGGCCAGCGGCTCAAGGAAGCGCTCCGCGAAAGTAAACATGCCGCGGACAAAGTCAGCGGAGATGCGGACATCGGCGTCATAGATTTGACCTGTGAACGGATTAGCGCGCGACGGTCCGACTGCGTAGCCGGCGCCGGGCGACACGAACCAGCGGACGGTGCTGAAGCGCACATCGGCCGGATCCCAATCAGCGGTATCAGGCATTTCCTTGGCGATAATCGCATTCCGGAAACCGGCCGCTTCGAATGCCCCTTGCCAGAATTCGATTCCCGCCTTGACGGCTGGACGGTATTCGGTCGGGGTTGTGTTTTCGATCCAGAATACGATCGGCTCGACCGGCTCCGACATTGCCGCCGTCGGGTCTTTCTTTTTCAGGTTCCAGCGATTGATATAACGAACATAGGCTTGATCGCGATCCAGCGATGAGTAGTCCTGGTATTGTGTCAGGAAATAACCAACGCGCTCGTCGGCGATGCGCGGACGAAAATCTGATTCCGGCAGCGTCGAAAGCGAATAGTGGTAGACCAACATCATACTGTACGGAGAGGGGAGCGTTATGGCATCGCTCGGTTGATTGGTGCCATAGTGCAGGTGTACATCGACTTCAGCATTTTGCGGGAACGACTTGATCGCACCGAAATAGCTGTTGCCCTTGTCGAAACGGAATCCGGTCTTGCCTTGCTGACCAAGGAAGTAACCAATATTGCCGACGTCCTGTACGAACATTTCAGTCGGGTCGATCAAGACCGCGCCCGAGTCGTCAGGATTTGAGAGAATCTTGGTCGAGCCAAACAACGACTTGGTGATCGAGCGGTCAAGCGCCCGCGACATCGCCGCTGTCGAGTCGGCGCGAATGCGCAGATTGACCATCATGAATTGCAGTTGGTCGCCGACACGGTTGAATTCAAACGGGAACGAGCCGGTTTGCGCGCCGGCATCAAAGAAACTTCCGTCGCCGGCCGAGCGAGTCATATTGCAAAGGAAGATCTTGTCAAATTGGTTCTTCTTGATCGACATCAAGACTTTGTTCTCTTCCTTATCGACATAGAAATCGAACAGGCCGGGAACTTTGGTGAGACCTTTGGAAACTTCGCCGAATGGTTTCAGCTTTGGCTTCTTGGCCTCGGCTGCGTCCGGCTTCTTTTTCGGAGTGGATTGCCTCGACTTGTTTTGCCAGAATCGGGCTTCTGCAGTGCCTGAATTAATCAGCAAGGACCCGGCAAAGGCTAGCAATACGAGGAGGATCAAGTTGCGACGCATAATTGTTCCTCCAATGGATGCGTTGTGGGTTTATTAATTAATCTTGTCTTTTCAAAATGGGATGCGCGTTTGGAAATCACGTAACTACTAACTCAAATAATGTTTAAATCAAGTTTACGAGATGCGTGGCGGTTTGTCAAAGGGCAAATCGCTGCCATGGCGGAGCAAACACACCACCACGAATGATTACTACGCGAATTTCGGGCTATTGTTCAGATTATTTTGGCCCTTTTGGGGTGTGAGCGCGATACGCTGGACGACTACCTGCTAATTAATCTGTCGCAGGGAGTATGTCTTCACGGCGCGGTTATTTCTTGTTTCGTTTTCCGGCGTAACGAGGGATACCTCGGTGCGTTCGACAATGGTTGCGGAAACTATGTCTCCGTCATCGAGCGCAACCGCGAATTCCCCCGAAAGGCCGATAGTTCCCGAGCCCTCATACGAGTATTTGTCACCAGCCCAGATAGACACCTTCACCGGCGATGTCGTTGGTTTGATCGTTATCAAAGCGCACGGCCGATTTCCGTATTTGCCGATTCCAGCGACTTCCAACACTTGCGTTGCCAGATCAAGCTTATAGTCATTGATCACCTGCGGAATCTTGTGGCAGATCGGAGGCACTGATATCGAAATCTTGTCGCCGACCTTGCTTAACTGGTTTCCGGCGCTGAACCGCATTTGTTCGATGAGCCGCAAGTACACATACTGCTCACGAAAGTCAAATGCCTCGGTGATTCTCATCGTGTCGAGAACGCTGGTCTCCGGTGCGTAACAGCCATTTTTCAAGGGAATCGTGCGGTTAATTTTTGACGTCATGGTCATTCCATCAAATTGAGCCAGTCTCTCCGGAGCGCGTAACTTCTCCTCCGCACTTAGGAAGATCCCGACCGCAAACGAATCAACCGTAATGCCATAAACTGGCCCGGCTTCGGGAGTATTGCTCGAGCAATATTGTGTAAACGCTGTGATATCGTGCTTGTGCGAACGCAGGGTTCCGTCTTCGTTGAGCTTATCCATGTCGCGCTTCACTTCATAGCGCTGCAAATCGCCTTTCTTGCAGCGGGGAGAAAGATTCAAGGTCTCACTGACGGCTTTGGGTATGGCAGACTGTGCGGTAAGAACACTCGGAATCAGCATCAGCAAAGCTATGATCAGTCTCATCGGACTCTCTTTCTCTTGTTCAATTCGACTACTTCTGGCAGCTCGGACAAAAATGTGTTCCACGCCCGGCTGCCCGGATCTTCTTAATAGTATCGCCGCAACGGCGGCAGAATTCACCTTGCCGATTATACACCCGAAGATACTCCGAATACTCGCCGGGATTGCCATTTACGCCGCTGTAACTATCAAAAGTCGTACCCATCTTATTGACGGCGTTCTTGAGAATCAAGCGGATATTTGCCGCTAGATTGCGAATTTCGTCCCGTTTTACCATCCGGCAAGGCCGCAATGGATGGATTCTGCTCCAATAAAGCGACTCGTCGGCATAGATATTGCCCAGCCCGGCCAGCGCCGTCTGATCGAGTAGAAGCGCCTTGACCGGTCGATTGCTTGAAGACAAGAGCGCGGCGAGTTTCGGGAACGTGACATGCGTCGCCTCTATGCCGAGCGTGAAGTAGCCGTCGCTGCGCGTATTATCGACAAATTGGATTACCCCGAACTTGCGCGTGTCGCGAAAGACCAGCTTCTCCGTACCATTAGTAAATGTAGCCACGAAGTGATCGTGCTTGTCGCGCTTGGAACCGGCGCCAAGAATCAGAACCCGTCCGCTCATCCGCAAGTGGATCATTAACTGACGGCCCGAATCGAGAGCGGCGATGATGTACTTGCCGCGACGGGTGAATTTCAAGAAAGTGTCGCCACGTAAAGAGCCGAGCTTGCTGTCACGCAGTTTCAAATGATCGGCAATATGCGGAATGCTCCTAATCGTGCGGCCCTTGACTTGCGCGTTCAGCCCGCGTACTACTGTTTCGACTTCTGGAAGTTCAGGCATCGGCAATCTTTCGAAACAACAAAATCATATTACCGCTGGATCGCGGCTTGTATGGACTCAAGCCGGCGTCCCCGAAGGCTGACACCAATCGAAGCCCGCATGCACTGCCGGCGGCATTCAACACTTCACGGCTCCAAAATCGCAGCATTGTTGAAGCGGCGGACTTGATGCTGACCGATTCGTTGGCAACGCTGAAGATCGGCATGACAAACTCCCAGTACTTCCCGCGATTCACATAGAATGGAGTAAACAGCGTTCCTTGCGCCAACTTCGGCGGCAGCAAAAATACGCCCTTGTTTTCCAAAACTCGTGGGTTGACCGTCTGTATCATGAGATGCCCGCCTGTCCTAAGGCAGCGACCGAATCCGGCAACGGCCTTCTTCATATCATCATTCGTGATCAGATGCGGAATTGTGTTTCCGAGGATAATAACTTGGTCGAATTGCTTCGTGTATGATTTTGGCAGTTTGGTCATGTCGCCGGTCGAGAAGCTAACTCCCGGCATCTGGCCGCAGGCAGACTTTGCTGCCTGCACCATTGTCGGCGACTTGTCGATGCCATGATACTTCACCCCGGCATCCGCATATCGCTGCGCATGCCCGCCGTCGCCGCATCCGATATCGAGTACGCGACTCGGCTGAAGTGTCTTCGTCAGGAACTCAAACAGCCGGTTTTCTTTGTCCGCTCGATTCTTCCAGTCGACCTTGATGTGATAGACAGGCGCAAGTTGATCGTAGAAGCGATTGCTGTTTGAACTTGATTTCATAAGGATATTCTGCGACAGGCAAGGAAAGTTTCACTTGTCATGATATCGACGCCAAGTATATTGGGCAGCCCATGAATGGTCAAGACAAAATCCTCGCCGGTTTGAACAAGGAACAACTCCTCGCGGTGACTCACGTTGATGGCCCGCTGCTCGTTTTGGCGGGCGCCGGTTCGGGCAAAACGCGCGTGCTGACTTCGAGAGTCGCGAATTTGATCGCCCAAGGGCACGCCTCGCCGGAGCAAGTTCTCGCCGTCACTTTTACCAACAAAGCCGCCGGGGAGATGAAAGCGCGAATCGAACGATTGACTGAAATCGATCAACGCCGCATGCAAGTTTCGACCTTCCACTCGTTTTCATCCCTGCTGCTCCGGTTCTATGGCGATCGCATCGGCGTCCCGAAAAATTTCACGATCTACGACGAAGTCGATGCCTCCAGCGTCATCAAGACCGCTATTGCCGAACTTGGGTTGGATGTCAAAGTCACTTCGCCTGCGATGGTACGCAGCAAGATTAGCGACGCAAAGTCACAATTGGTCGATTCCGCCAAGTACCTGACTATGGCCGGCAATTTCATTACCGAGCGAGTCGCTCGTGTGTACGAGCTCTACCAGAAAAAACTCAACGCTGCTCGCGCGGTCGATTTCGACGACCTGTTGTTTTATGCCGTCAAGATATTGCGCGACGATGAAGAAATTCGCGCGCGTCTGCAATCGAAATATCGCTATGTCATGATCGACGAGTACCAGGACACCAATCACGCCCAGTACATGCTTGCAAAAATTCTCACCGCCGGGCACAAGAACCTCTTTGCCGTCGGCGACGAAGATCAGTCGATTTACGGTTGGCGCGGAGCTACCATCGACAACATTCTCAATTTCGAGAAGGACTATCCCAACTGCCGCATCATTCGCTTGGAGCAGAACTACCGCTCGACACAGACGATCCTCAAAGCCGCGTCCGAGGTCGTCGCCAACAACAAAATGCGAAAAGGCAAGACGCTGTTTTCCGTCGGCGACAAAGGCGACCCGGTAACGCTCTTGATAGTCGAGACGGATCGCGACGAGGCCGAAAAGATCTGCGAGAATATCGAAACGCTGATCATGCGCGGAATTATTCGCCGCGAGATTGCCGTGCTCTATCGAACCAATGCGCAATCGCGCGCAATCGAGGAATCGCTCAAACGGCGCTTCATACCATATCGAATTGTCGGGGGGCTGCGCTTCTATCAGCGCAAAGAAATCAAAGACATGATGGCTTATCTCAAGCTCATCGAGAATCCGAAGGACGAAGTCAGCTTCAAGCGCGTGATCAACTACCCGCGGCGGGGTATCGGCGACACAACCGTGGCCGCGATGGAAACTCTGGCGCGCTCGCGCGACATGTCGCTCTACGAGCTTTCCAGCGACAAGAGCGCCAATTCGGAACTCGGCAAAACTGTAGTCAGTAAGCTCGCAAAATTCGTCGAAATGCTCACCTATTTCAAGGAAATGACCAAGAGCCTGCCGCTAGAGCCGTTGCTGAATCTCATCGCCGACAAAAGCGGCATCAATCAGGATCTCAAAGAGAATGATCCGGCCGGAACCGAGGGCAGGCTCGACAACGTTGCCGAACTTGCATCTTCCGCCGGTGATTTTGGTCTCGAACGGCCGGAAGCAACGCTTGCCGACTTTCTACAGGAGATCGCGCTCTTCACCGATCTGGACAATTGGGATCGCGAAAGCGACACGGTAACTTTGATGACCCTTCACGCCGCCAAGGGACTCGAGTTCGACGCCGTATTCGTTGCCGGACTCGAAGAAGGACTCTTTCCGCTCGGACGCAGTCTCGAAAACCCCGCCGATCTTGAGGAAGAACGCAGACTGTTTTATGTTGGTATGACCCGCGCAAAGAAACACTTGTACATTTCCTATGCCAATACTCGCGCCAGACTCGGTGGCCGCCAGTCGATCCGCTCTCGTTTTGTCGATGAGTTGCCCGATGACGTCATTCACGCCGAACGCTACACCATGATGAACGCCTATGGAAGTGTCAACGCCGAGTACGAGCAAGCGCCATCGCTTGCAGCCAATGACCCGTTTGTCTCAATTCGGATTGGCTCGGTAGTTGCCCACGCGCGCTGGGGCGAAGGCACCGTAGTTACACGCAGCGGGTCGGGTGATTCGACAGAAGTTGAGGTACGATTCAATTTCGCGGGTACGAAGAAGCTGTTGGCGAAGTATGCCAAGCTTCGGGTCTTGCGCTAGATCTTACTTGAGTTTTGCGATCAGCCGCGAGACGGCTTCGGCGAGCTGGTTGTCTTCACCTTGGTCCGCTTTGTTCAAATCCATAGGCGCGGCAACATCGGGCGACACACCGTGATTCTCGAGATTGTGGTTTGAAAGCGAGTACCAGCCGACGGTGGGGATGCTCAACACCGAGCCGTCGACCAATTGCTTCTTTTCGGTACCGATAACAGCGCCGTAACTCGTGACGCCAATTATCTCTCCTAATCCAAGTTCGCGAAATCCTTCAGCGAGTATTTCCGCATCGGAACTCGTGCGCTCGTCGATTAGAATCGCAACCGGCCCGGTAAACGACCAGGGCGCGTCGAATCCTTCCATGCCAAGCCGTGGCTTATGCTTGATGTATGGCTTGCGGGCAAGAATCGAAAGAATGCGGTCATGCTCCGAGCCGCCGGAATTGCCGCGCAGATCGATCAGAAGCGCAGATTTTGACTGAGAAAACTTCTTCAGCGCTAACTCGAATTGGTCTGCACTTTGAGCGGTGATTTGCGACAAGACAACGTATCCGATGCGACTCTTCGACATTTGATCGACCGCTGTCCGATTGCGGCTCTCCTTGGCTCGCATGACGAGTTCTCTCTGCTCGCCAATCGAAATCGGGGTCAAAGCAATCGCTCGCGTGAGCCCGGATCGATTAATCAAGTCGATTCGAGTTTCCTGATCGATTGTACCGGCAAGAAATCGATAGGGGTCGTCGCTCGATTCGACCTTGACGCCGTTGATGCCTATGATTTTGTCGTACACCTTTATTTCCGATGCCTTGCGCGCAGCCGGCGAGTCAACTAGTACTTGTGCCGCAATCATCCCGCCGCCATTGTCCTGATAGTCCGGAATAATGCCAAGTAAGCCGGTCTCGCGTGAGGCGCTGGGCGGCGGCCAGATATTGAGATGCGAGGCATTCAACTGACCTAAAAGTTCGCGCGTCAGATCAAGAAAATCTTGGTATTCAGAGATGCCGTCTATGCGGGCGACATAATTCTGACGAACTGCCTCCCAATCTATCCCATGGAAAGCCGCATCATAGAAACGATCCCGTACTTCATGCCAGATATCCGAAAGCATCTGCCGATACTGTGCGTTCCGGCTCACCGACCATTCGGCGCTGAACGCAAACGCGCTGTAATCGCCGGTGTCGGCATTGAGCAGCGATAGTCTTCCGGAGGCATCGAGCGCAATGATATCTGAGCTTGTTCCGACAAGGTGGAGACGGCGCGGACGTTCAGTATCATTCGTTAGAAGTTCTGGGCGGCCGTCATCCACGTGGATCCTAAATAGTTCGTTATCGGAAGTTGAGAAAACGAACTGCTCCGATCCGGTCAGCAGCACCGCGTCAACTACAGTTCCAAGCATCGTCAAGCGACGCGCGCGCGCTGCAATCTCTTCAAAATCGATTGCTACTGGCGAAGCCGTCCGCGAATTCACCGGAGCAGAATCGCGGATTAGTTCGCGGCGCTCGGCTGCTGTCATTTCGGCCATGTTTCGGTCGAGATACAAATAGAAAATATCGCCGCCATTGAGGAAGTAGATAAGCTTGCCGTCGGGCGAAAACCGCGGATCCCGGAATCTGCCGGGAACATCGCTGATCTTCTCAACTGATCCGCTTTCGCTGTCGCCGATAAACAGGTCATTGTCCCAGTTGCCGTCGCGCTGGCTGTAAACGATGTAGCGGCTATCCGGCGACCAGCCGAATTCGCCGATCGGATTCTTGTCGGCAATCGTGCGCTCGGTGAGCTTTTTGATATCGGTTACCACGAGTTGAGCCTCTCCTCGGATAAAGGCAACCCGCGCTTGCGCCGGCGACAAAACCGGTGAACGCAGCGACTGACTCGATTTCAAAGGCGGGGCGAAATAGAAGTCGTGTGTCATGAACAAATCTGGTCGGTTCGGATCATTCGAACTGACGATTTGGATTGCATCGCCGTCCGTCTCATGGCTCACAAACACCAACTGGCGCGAATCCTCCGACCAGGATATGTCGCTTTCAACCACAACCGACTTCGTCAAATTGCGCTGATTCATTCCATCGAGCGAGCGGCAAAACACCTCGCCGCCGATTACAAACGCCAAGGCAGATCCGTCCGGTGAAGGAACGCATTCTGTAACTCCCGAATCAGCGTGCACAATTTGCAGATCATTCGTCTTGGTTGCAGTCGAAACTTCGACCAGTAGTTTCCGGCCCTGATTGATCTTGAGATCGTAAAGATAGATTTCTCCACCCAGCTCATATGCCACCAACGAGCCGTCTGCCGACACGCAAGGGTGGTGGACATCCAAGCGATGATTTGTCATCTGGATCGTTGACCCGCCGACCAGATTACGGCGATAGAGATTGTAGTTCCCGGTCGAATCGGACAAGTAAATCAGTTCCGCCGATCCCGGAACCAAGGTGCCGGAAAGATCATTGCCGGGGAAAAACGTCAGTTGCTCAATTTTGCCGGTGCTAAGTTGCTTGGAGAAGATATCGCAATTGGCGCTGCCGCGATATCCCTTGCGCCACCAAGGAATCGCGCCGCGCGTGAAGATTAATTTTTCGTTATCTGCAGTCTTACTTCCATAGTATGATTCAATTTCCGTCAGCGGCCGTTCGCGTGATCCGGAGATGGAAATCTCCCAGATCTGTTCATAGGGCAAATCGCGCTGTGAGTTGAAGAGAATTCGGCGGCTGTCGGATGACCAGCCATCAACAATGTCGTCTTCGGAATGCCAGGTCAGTTGCGTCTCGCTACCGCCGCCGGCAGGAATTGTAAAAACGTCGAAGTTGCCGTCACGGTCCAACGAAAATGCAATCGACTTGCCATCCGGCGACCAGGATGGGTAAGACTCATAGCCGACATGGACTGTCAGTCTTTCGGCGCGGCCGCCTTGCGCAGAGACAATCCACAGGTCACCCTGATAACCAAAACAGATCTTCGCGCCGTCAGGGGAGGGCGCCGGGTGCCGAAACCCAAGTGCTTGCGATTGTGCGACTAACAACGGATGAGACAACAGTAGGCCGACAATTGCTGCCCGCAAGACTTTGAATATCAAATATGAACTCCAAACCGGATCTTGAGCCATTTAAGTTAGCATCAATTTGACGCGCCAGCTGCAGAAATGCAAAATCTTTTTTCGGGCTGGCCTAATGATTCCTTCGGATTTCCTTGGCATAACTTGAGTTAGCAGAGCGGTGCTGAATTTGTACTTGTTGACTTCAAACTACTATCATCTATCTTTGGGGCTGTGCGCAATTCCAATACCGTGAAATCAGGCGAGAGAATTTAGCATTATGCCAATACGCTTAGAAAAGAACAAATCCGTCCTCTGCGATATGGACGGCGTCATCATCTGGGATAACCGGCTTATTGAAGGCGCAAAGGAATTTGTCGATTCGCTGCTCGAACGCAAAACACCATTTCTTTTCATTACCAATTACCCGTCCTTAACACCCGCCGATCTAAGCCACCGCTTGAAAAAGGCCGGACTCGAAGTTCCGGCTGAACACTTTTATACCTCTGCCATGGCGACTGCGACATTTCTCCAAAGCCAGGGAGCCGGCGACAAAGTGTTCGTAATCGGTGAGGGAGCACTAACCCATGCTCTCTACGAGCAAGGATTCACGATAACCGAGCAAGACCCCGACTTCGTTGTCCTCGGCGAAACCAGATCATATAACTTTGAAATGATTGAAAAGGCGATTCGTCTGATTCGCCACGGCGCCAGATTTATTGCCACCAATCCTGATGTTTCCGGACCCTCCGGGTTCCCATCCTGCGGAGCCCTTGCGGCGCCGATCGAGAGAGTAACCGGCAAGAAGCCATTCTATGTCGGCAAACCGAATCCATATATGATGAGAGCTGCGCTTTGGAAGATCAGCTCGCATTCAGAGACTACAATCATGATTGGCGACAATATGGAAACTGATATCATTGCCGGAATTCAATCGGGTCTGGACACTATATTAGTGTTATCCGGCGTCACCCAAGTTGATGACATCGAGCAGTATCCTTACCGGCCCAACTATACCTACGCTAACGTCGGCGAAATAGAAGCCATATAACCTACCACTTCTGCAATCCGATCAGTGTCCGCTGAATTCATAGAGTTTTAGCCCCTCTTTGCTACTATGGCATTTCCTATCGGAATTGCACAAAATGCTGTTTTGGTACAATCGAGACGCTTTAAGTGCCAAATTAAGCGGTTTCTATTGCCGATGCTGGCTAAAGTTTGTGACAATTTTCACGATAATAATAGAGAAAATTGGAAAAGATGACAATTCTGTGATACTTTTTTGTTGACGAGCCAAGAAGATTCGAGTAAAGTAGCAGACGTTAAACAAGAGGATTTTGTGATAGATTTCACATATTCAGACAACGCGAATCCACATTCCAAACATGGAGTAATTACTCATTTACGGGGTTGATATGAATAGAAACAACATTCATCGAACCGCCCGAGTCTTGCTTCTGGGACTGATTTCGACGGGATTATGCGCATGGCTGCTTGGAGCGACGCTCGCCGCGTCCGAAACTTCAGCAGCCGAAAACGCCGCATGTCTCGAATGCCATCAGGATCAGGCTGACAATCTCGCCGGTTCAAAACACGCTCTGACAGCTACGGCAGCCAAAGGAATGGCAGTCACCTGCGTTGGCTGTCATGGCAACTCCGAAAAACATCTCGAAGACCCTGAAGCCAACAAGCCCACGGTTCCGAGCAAATTGTCATTTGCGGCGCAGGCAAACGTTTGCGCGAGCTGCCATCAAGGAGAACACCAGACCACGATGGTCACTACCGATCCGCACGGACGTGCCGGGCTTGATTGTGCCAGTTGCCATCGGGTACACGAAAATGAGAACGAGTTTCTCGTGAAGGACGACTCCGAAAACTACTGCGCGGGCTGTCATACGACAGTGATGGCGCAGTTTAGCGCGCGTTCCGCGCATCCGATTCACGAGGGTGCGGTCAAGTGCCTTGACTGCCACTCAATGGGCGATCGCAAGGACATGATGCTCGCGACCGGATTCGACTTTGCCTGCCAGTCCTGCCATTCGGATTACGCCGGTCCACATGTGTTCGAACATCCGGTGATGTCCAGCCATTTGGTTGACGGCGGCGGCTGTATCGAATGCCACAGTCCCCACGGTTCTCCCAACGAGAAGCTGCTCAATCAGCCTGAAAACGGCGTCTGCCAACAATGCCACGGCATTCCGGCCGGACACCGCACTGCCCATTCCGGCATGGCTACGCGCATTGATTGCGTCAACTGCCATACCGAATTCCACGGTTCCAACGATAACCGCCTCTTCCTTGACCCGATGCTGACAACGACGTTTTACGCCAATTGCTATGCATCCGGCTGTCATGACAACCTGAAGAAGTAGGGAGGGAATATGAGAGCATTTAGAATTCTAGGGCTTATTGCCGTTCTCATTGCCGCTCTTTGCTCAATGTTAATGGCGGCTGCGGGTTCGGGAGATATCAAGGTCGGATACATATACTTGGATGAAGAAGGCAACCAGTCTTCCTATCATCCTACGTTCAACCTTTACGAAGGTCCGACAGTTTCGCTGCAAGACTTCCGTTATCGCTTTGACAGCGGCATCATGGCGCGGGCGTATCTCAATAACATCATTCTCAACAACCGCAACCTGAATGCTTCACTAGCGAAGCCTGGGCTGTTTGATTTGCGGCTGGCGCACGATCAGTTCCGCCGCATCTACAATTTTGACGGCGGCAGTTTTACGCGCCGACATCAAGAGCGCGGATCGTTGAGCATCCAGCCTGTGAAGTATCTTAAGCTCTTCGGCGGGTTGTTGATGATGGAGCGTTCCGGAACGACGACCGATCTGTTCGAGCCGACGCTGGTTGCTGAAACAGTCGACATTGATTACAAGCGCAGCTACTTCAACGTTGGCGCGCAAATCAACCATAAGGGTTCGATGGTTTTGGGTGAATATCGCGGCGACAAGTTTACGGACAACAACGATGCCAGTCGCGATCAAAAGCGCAACGAGTACCGGTTCACCGGACTCTTCAGTTGCCCACGCTACGATTGGGTAAAGCTGATCGGCGGATTCCGTCATTATGAAACGAAATTCGAGAATACCGGATTCACGATAAGCAATAATCGCGGCTACGGCGGCGGTACCCTCGCTTTGCCGAAGAACGTGACTTTAAAATACGTTGGCATCCTCGACCGCACATCATCCGACTCCGATTTCGTTGCAACAGATAACATGAGCCACGTGGGCTACGCCTCCTGGGAGAAACCGAAGGAATTCGGCCTGACAGTCGGCTACCAATACGATGTCAACGACGATTTCGAAGATGAAGTCCGCAGCAACTCGATTTTCCTCGGCGCTTTCGCCAATTTCAAAAACGGAGTCGAAGCGCGCGGCGAGTACGGCAATCGCAAGGAAGAAGTCGAAGATGGCGTTCGCTTGCTCGGCGATGAAAATCGCGACCGTTTCCGCATGTCGCTGAAATACCGCAACGAAAAATACGGTACGATTGCCTACAAGATGACTAGCATGATTCGCAAGAACGATCAGATTGGCGCGAAGTCGGACTTCTACCGCTATGCCGTCGATGCCATGCTGACCGGGCTTAAGTATGGAATCCTGAACGTCGGTTACGCACATACGCAGGGCAAGTATGAAAACACCGTCGAAGGATTCGATTTCCAGGATCATCTGGTATTCGGCGATGTCACGCTGAAAGAGTATCGCGGCCTGACGCTCGGCGGCGGCGCGCAATACTACCGCGGTAAGCATGATATTGATATCGAACATTTCAATATCACGGCGCGGGCCGCTTATCGCTTCTATCAAGACTATCGTCTCGAAGCCAAGTACAGCGCTTACAATTTTGATGATTTGCTGGTGTGGGATGAGTACTACACCGCCAATGTAATAGAAGTTAGTTTAATCAGAGGATTATCGTTCTAGAGGAGGTTCAGTATGAGAATCCTGAAAGCACTAGTAATCGTCGCCTTGGTTGCGATGATGGCGCTTGTCGCAGGATGCGAGCGCAAGATTGTCAACGAAGTTGCAAACAACGACCAGAGTCTCAACGGCTGTTTTGCCTGTCATGGCGAGACCAGCTTTGACGGCGCCCTGCTGCAAGCGCGCGGCGAATGGGAAAACTCGCTGCATGCTTCCGGTACCAGCGTCGACTATACCAACCGCCCGGGTTCGGACTGCCAGCAGTGCCACAACCACCAGGGCTTCCTGGATTGGATTGCTACCGGCGAAGAGGATAGCGCTTCGCAGTCCACAGTCAGTTCAATACACTGCTTCACTTGCCATGCGCCGCACGAAAGAGGCGATCTGTCCTTGCGTGTGGAAGGGCCGTATACGTTGAAGAACGGCGTGGTTTTTGATCACGGCGCTGCCAATCTTTGCGCCAATTGTCATCACTCTCGCACCAAACTGGCGACCGATCTTGGCACAGCCGACAGCGTGACGCTGTCGTCCCGCTTGGGACCGCATCACGGTCCGCAAGCTGATATGCTGCAGGGTACCCACGGCTTTGAGTTTGCCGGATATACGTATTCCAGTTCTCCGCATGCCACCGTCGTCACTGATGCCTGCATCGGCTGCCACATGGGCGACCCGACGCAACATGACGGCTATAACGTCGGCGGACACAGCTTTAATATGGAATTCGAGTCTCATGACGGTACGACCTATACGCTTGCCGGTGTTTGTGCACCCTGTCACAGTACCTATGCAACGGCGACTTCCTTTGATGTCGCATTTGCCGGTCGCGACATTGATGGCGATGGTGTGGTCGAAGGCATCCAGACGGAATTCAATGACCTTCATGCCCAACTCGGCGCTTTGCTCACGAAAGTGATCAATCCGTCAACCGGACTCTTTAAGTCGGTAAAGGTTAGCCGTCTTCAAGCTGCGGCCGCATACAATTATGCGATCTTCAAGGAAGATCGTTCACAAGGTATTCATAATCCGAAGTACTTTGAAGGCTTGCTGAAGAGTTCAATCGCTTATCTAACGGCAAATCCGATTCCGTAGATACGCAATCGTTGAGTGCGTTTCGTTTAGACCTTCGGGCCCACCGGCCCGGAGGTTTTTTGATTCTAGGGCGTAGTCCGTCGTGGCTGGGTTTGCCTGCCTTCGTTAGATGTAGGAATAAATCAGCGGGTGTGCAAACCAAGCCCCTACGACAGAGTTCGAGCTGTTGATAGAATTAACTCCCAAGCTGCTTCAACATCGTGCTGCGTCACCTGGGTTTGCGCGATCACCATTCGCAATGTGTATGCGCCATTCAGCTTGGTGTGGGTTATGTAAATCTTTCCGGTGGCATTGACGGTTTCAAGGAGAGTCTCATTGAGCTTGTTCAACTGGCTGGTATCGTCGATTCCGTTCGGATGATATCGAAAGCAAATCAAGTTGAGCGGCACAGGAGCCAGCAGTTCGAAATCCACGGTTGACTCAATCTTCTTCTTCAGCTCGCCTGCAAGTTTCAAGTGATTGCGGACCATCGCCTGCAATCCCTCCACACCATAGCTCCTAATGACAAACCAGAGCTTTAACGCCCGAAACCTGCGGCCAAGTTGGATTCCCCAGTCGCGGTAGTTGTTAACGCGGTCACCCTCGGCGGTCTTGAGATATTCCGGCAGAATTTCAAACGTGCGAACGAGCGCTTCCGCGTCTTTGACAAAATAAGCCGAGCAGTCGAAATTCGTGAACATCCATTTGTGAGGATTGAATACAAATGAATCGGCCAGTTCGATGCCGTCGCTCATCCAGCGCATCTCCGGCAGGAGCAAGGCTGTCCCGGCGAATGCGGCGTCGACATGAAGCCAGATTCTGTAGCGCTTGCAGATTTCAGCGATTGCGCGCATTGGGTCTGTCGCTGTCGAGCCGGTAGTTCCAATCGTCGCTGTAACGATGACCGGCTTCACGCCCGCAGCGATGTCGGATTTGATGGCGTCTTCCAAAGTAGAAGGACTCATTGCATAGCTCTTATCAACCGGGACCTTGCGGAGGCTGTTTTTGCCGAACCCGGCAATTTTGACGGCCTTCTCAATTGACGAGTGCGTCTCTGTCGAGCAATAGAGGGCGTACTTGTTACCAGAATCGAAACCACGATCGTTCACCGCAAAACCCGTCACCTTCTCGCGGGCGGTCAGTACAGCACACAGCGTCGCAGTGGAAGCCGTGTCTTGGATAACGCCTGTAAAGTTCGACGGCAGACCAATTATCTTACCCAGCCACGACATGACGCGTTCTTCCAGTTCGGCCGCAGCCGGCGAGGTCTGCCAGCTCATGCACTGTGCACCGAGCGTGGAGGTCAGCATCTCTGCGAGTAGCGACGGCGGACTTGAATTGGCGGGGAAATAGGCAAAAAATTCCGGATGTTGCCAGTGGGTCATTCCCGGAATTATAATCTTCTCGAAATCGGCAAATATCGCCTCAATCGATTCGCCGTGAACCGGGGCTGTATCGGGGAGTTGGGCGATTATGTCTCCGGGTTTGGTCTGGGCCTTGACCGGATAATCGCGGACATTGGCAAGATAGTCTGCCATCCAGTCAACCATTTCGTGAGCATGTTTGCGAAATTCGTCATGTTTCATAGTTGGTCTCGTGTGAATCTGAACTCTGCCAATTAATAAGGAATTCTCCGCATTGCTCCTAAATCTATTGAAGGACTGACGATAAAAGACTTATAATAATAGGGGCTGGCACTTTAACTGAATAGAGCAAAATGCCTGATTTTGAAAGACAACTTCGAGACTACTTTCCATTTGGTTTGCCCGTTTCCGGCGCCTGTATCGACTGGCTCGGCTTGCAGGCGGTCCTTACCGACACCAATCTGACAGCGAATCCGACCGACACGCAGTTGGTCCGTCAGCTTGCCGCACGCTTCAATGCCCATTGCGCCGCCAACGCACCGGCGCTGAATCCCGTTTCGCCCGGGCAATTAATAACTGCCGGCATGATTGTCGAACTGCTGCGGTATGTCGCACTGGTTTATTGCCATCAGCAGAACCCCGGCTCGATCCTGCGCGCCATCGGCTGGACTTCTGAAAAGAAGGGCCGCGAACTCGTGTCGAACCCGTCGCGGGCGTTCATTGACTTGTTTCCACCGCGCAAAGTGATCCTTGAAAATGAGAGCCCGGCGACCTTCTTGACGGGCAGAACCGAGCTGGCATCCAATCAGGAGCAAGTTGCGGTCGAGTCGATCATGCTGATGCTCGCGATGATCAACCCGGCCTTCAAGCCATTCCGGCCATTCTATGACGACCGACCGCTGCGCGAGGTCGCTCCCTACCGCGAGTTCGTTGATTCGTTGGCGACCTATTTCGAGTCGCAACCTCCAGTTGATGAGATGGGTGTCAGTTTGTTTAAAACTCTCATGGCGCCGATGGAAAATTCTCCCGACTCGCTCGAAGGTCAACTGGAATTCATCCGCAAACACTGGGCGAAGCTTCTGCCGGCATCGTTGCTCGAAAAGATTTTGCGCATCAGCGACGTGCTCCGCGAAGAGCGCTATCAGCGCGGTTTCAGTCAGGGCTCGATCGACGTCTTGCGCTTCGGCACAGCGGCAAAGTACGACACCGGCTATCCCGAGATTGAGGCGTTCAGCCACGACGCTGATTGGATGTCGAACGTGGTGCTGATCGCCAAGAGCACCTATGTCTGGCTGGATCAACTGGCAAAGAAATACCAACGGCCGATAAGCCATCTCAACGATATTCCCGACGAAGAACTGGACCGCCTTGCACGCTGGGGATTCACAGGCCTTTGGCTCATCGGTGTCTGGGAGCGCTCGCGGGCATCGCAAACAATTAAGCAGATAATGGGAAATCCTGAGGCAGCAGCCTCGGCCTATTCGCTCTATGACTATAATATTGCCGCCGACCTTGGCGGTGATGAAGCCTACGCAAATCTGAAGGAACGTGCGTGGAAGCGCGGAATCCGGCTATCCGCCGACATGGTGCCAAATCACATGGGCATCTACTCGCGCTGGGTAATCGAACATCCGCACTGGTTTGTCCAGTCGCCTTATCCGCCATTTCCGGTTTATCAATTCAACGGCGCAAATCTGTCCGACGATTCGCGAGTCGTATTGCAAATCGAGGATGGCTACTGGCAACATCGCGACGCAGCAGTTGTTTTCAAGCGCTATGATACCGCCACCGGCGATACCCGCTTCATCTATCACGGCAATGACGGCACGAACATGCCCTGGAATGACACGGCACAGTTGAATTTCCTGATTCCCGAAGTCAGAGAGGCCGTCATTCAGACAATCCTTCACGTCGCGCGAAAATTTCCAATAATCCGTTTCGATGCCGCGATGACGCTGGCAAAACGACACTATCAACGCCTGTGGTTCCCGCAGCCCGGCGACGGCGGAGCAATCCCTTCGCGCGCCGAACACGGGATGACCAAGGAAGATTTCGACAAAGTGTTTCCGGTCGAATTCTGGCGCGAAGTCGTTGATCGTATCAAAGCCGAATTGCCAGAGACTCTGCTCTTGGCCGAGGCGTTCTGGCTTATGGAGGGCTACTTCGTGCGTACGCTCGGCATGCACCGCGTTTACAATAGCGCCTTCATGAACATGCTCAAAATGGAAGAGAATTCGAAATTCCGGCAGACCGTAAAGAACGTGCTCGAATTCAGCCCCGAAGTCCTTAAGCGTTTCGTCAATTTCATGAACAACCCGGACGAGCGGACCGCAGTCGAACAATTCGGCAAGGGCGACAAATACTTTGGCGTGGCGGCAATGCTGGTCACGATGCCGGGATTGCCAATGATCGGACACGGCCAGATCGAAGGCTATGCGGAAAAGTACGGAATGGAATACCGCCGCGCGTATTGGGACGAGCATGTCGACGAAGATATGGTGCGCCGCCATGAGGCCGAAATCTTCCCGCTGATGCGCAAACGTCATCTCTTCTCGGGCGCCGCCAATTTTGCGCTCTACGACTTCCGTACTGCCGACGGCTGGGTTGATGAGAACGTATTTGCATACTCGAATCGTGCCGGCGATGAACGGGCCGTCGTTTTATACAACAATGCTTTCAATTCCAGCAAAGGTTGGATTCAGACTTCGACGGCAATCAACGTCGGCTCCGGCGACAGTCCACATTTGGTGCGCAAGTCGCTCTCCGAAGCACTTGGCTTGAAGACCGGCGAGGGCGATCTGTATATTTTCCGCGACTATCGCACTCACCTACAATATCTCCGTTCAGGACAGCAGATCGCCTCGGACGGACTGTATGCCGAGTTAAGCGGATATCAATATCAGGCGTTTCTCGATTGGCAGGAATTGTTCGATCATGATGGCAGCTGGCGAATGTTGATGCACAAACTGAATGGCGCTGGCGCCCACAATATTGAAGATGTCCATCGCGAACTGCAACTGGAGCCGGTGCTCGGGCCGCTGCGTTCAGTTTTGACCCAGGCAAACTTGCTTGCGGTTGAAGAGAATGCTGCCGCGGGCAAATTTGCGCCGATTCCCGGCACGGACGGTATTGCCAACGCCGTCGGCAATTTCCTTGGTGGCGAAGTTGTCTCCGTGGGCAAGCCCGATGAGCCCGCACCATCAACGCAGCTAAAGCGTCAACCTGAAGCTCCTTCGTCGGCAGCTAAGAAACTTAACAAATCCGAATGGGACACTTTCATCAGCTCCGACAAGATCTCCGTGCCGGTCGCGATAGCCCGACTTCTTCAGGAGGTTTGTTGCCTCAAGCGCGCCGACGACCAACGCGAGTGTTACGCGGTCGCATTTGACCGAATCGAAAGCTGGCACCTGCGCAAGACCATTGCGCCAATCCTGGCAGAGTTTCACCGCGACGAGTACCGCGGCTATCTCGACAGCGTCTTGATCGCGACACTCATTACATCGGAGAACCTAGTCGAGAGCAACGAACAGATTCCGGACTGGTACTTTGACAATCCCTATCTCAAGAGGTTGCTTGCGGTCAACACGCACAAAGAAATTGAGTGGTTCAGTAAAGACGGTTGGGAAAGACTCGTTCGGGCGTATGCTGCTTTTGCGCAATGCAATTTGAGCGACTCGGTAGCTGGCGCGAAAGACGACTGGGCGAAGTATTTCGACCGGGCGATGATATTGACTTCGCTCGGCGAAGAATCGGAATATCAGTTCTTGCGTCTCAAGAAGGCGCTCTCCATTGAACCCGCAGTCTCCGGCGACAGCATCCGTTAGGCGACCGGTTCCCGCGACAGCAATTCGAATTTCTCCATTGCAGCGTTGGCGATCAGACTGACCGCTTGCTCTATCGTTATCCAGTCGCTGTTTATGACCAGATCATAATATTGCGGATCATCTATCGAGTGCTTAATTAGCTTGCGGACGAACTCGGCGCGTTCGCGGTCGGATTTCTCGATTTCATGTTTCGCATCGCCGGCAGTCATCTTGTCGAATTCGACCAGATTCTTGATGCGAACCTCCGGAGTGCCGACAACCCGGACGTGCAACCCTCGACTTGGCCCGATTATGAAATTCGCTGCTCTGCCAACAACGACAATTCCGCCCAGGCGCGAGACGCCAAAGACGACTTCAAGCAAATGCCGGGCATAGTCGTTGAGGTCGACCAGTTTGCCGGTCGTCAACGACTCAAACCACAGTTCCATCTGCGAACGCGTGTGCTCGTCGAGCGATTCCACGATCCGCCGCTTGTAGCCGCTCGACTCGCAGATACGGTCGATGATATCCCGGTGCAAAAGCGTGTAGTTAAATCGATAGGCGATTCGCTCGGCGATTGTGGTTCCGCGGGCGCCGCGTTGGCGCGAAATTGTGATTAGTGGTTTGGGAATGTGAATCGAACGCCCTAGTCCGTGATGCGACTCTTCCAGGTTTTTCTGCAGTTCCCAGCGCCGAATTTGGCGGTCAATAATGGTCTCAATGGAAGTCATAACACACCTCCTGACTATTATACCATAATATACGGCACAATCACCAATCGTCAACAAATGTATCGACTTTGTGCGAATTTTGTACGGAGTTTATGCGGCGGAGTTAGTACTGCCGTTTGAACGCGTCGGGCGAAGTATCGTACTCAGCCGACCTAAAATATGACGCGCCTTCGCTTCGCCGCTTGAGTCGTAATTCGTCCTTGCCGGAAACTCGTGCCATCAATGCGATTGGTGTCAGGACCAAGTAGAAGATTATCCCGATGACTATCGGCGATACCAGCATCGATAGGGCAAACGACACCGCCGTCCAGAGTAGGTATGTCCAGCGCCCGACTAATGGAGCGATTCGGCACGCAATCGCCAATACCAACCCGCCGACTCCGACGAATAGCGCCGGTTTCGCCTTTCCCATCAGCAGCAGAATCCCTGCAAAGACAATCGCCAGTACGATTAACGTGTTCGCGAAGTACTTGATCTCGGCATGTCCCGGCCGCCAGTTTATTTTTGCCAGCATGAACTAATCAACTCCAAACTTGGCGCGGTACTCGACGGCGCCCGGAAACGGCGGTTGCTCCGCTTTGATCAAGATAATGTTTTCCAAAACCAGCATATCCATGTCCGTGAACATGAAACAGCGGTAGGCATCCTCGGGGGTGTTCACAATCGGTTCGCCGCGAATATTGAAACTTGTGTTGACCACGGCACCGCAGCCGGTGCGGTTCTTGAAGGCACTGACAATTTCGTAGAAGAAGCCGTTTCGTTCTTTCGATACCGTCTGCAAACGCGCGCTGTAATCCACATGGGTCACGGCGGGAATGGTCGACTTCGCCGTCTTCAGCTTCTCGATACCGCGCAGCGCTTGCTCGGAAGCATTTGGCGCCCGCCGAATCGATTCGCGGATCGGCTCAACAAGCACCATGTAAGGACTTGCAACCCTGCTCTCGAAATACTCGCCGGAGTCTTCTTCCAGAACAGCTGGCGCGAACGGCCGGAAAGATTCACGGAACTTGATCTTGAGATTTAGCCGCGACTGCGTTTCCGGCGAACGCGCATCGGCGAGTATGCTCCGCGCACCCAGCGCCCGCGGACCATATTCCATACGGCCCTGCAACAAGCCAACCACTTGCTGACTGTCAAGCGCGGCGGCGATTCGATCCGCAGCTTCCGCGTAACTATGCTGTTTGTACCGCGCGCCAATACCGTCGAGATAGGTGCGGATTTCCTCCGGCGAATACGCAGGCCCAAGCAAACTGCCATTTTGGCTATCGTCGGGATTTGCCGCTCGATCATTGCCGAGATGCAAATACCACGCCGCCAGCGCGGCACCCAGCGCTCCACCGGCATCGCCAGCCGCCGGTTGAATCCAGATTTCGTCGAAAATGCCGGAGCGCCGAATCAGACCGTTGGCAACGGCATTGAGTGCGACACCGCCGGCAAGGCAGAGCCGCGATTCGCCGGTAACATCGCGCGCATGGCGGGCGAGCTTGAGCATGATCTGGTTTGTGACTTCCTGGATCGAAGCCGCGATATCCAACTGCTTCTCCGTAAATGGCTCATCGGGTTTCTTCGGTTCCAGCCCAAAAAGGTCATGAAATTTTCTCGATGTCATTTTCAGCCCGGCGCAATAATTGAAATAGCTCATGTCCATCCTGAACGAGCCATCGTCTTTGACATCAATCAGTTTCTCCAAGATCAGATCGGCGTATTTCGGTTCTCCGTACGGTGCCAAACCCATCAACTTGTATTCGCCGGAATTGACTGCGAATCCGAGATAGTAGGTGAACGCCGAATACAATAGCCCGAGCGAATGCGGGAATCGTAGCTCTTTGAGAATCTCTATTCTATTGCCGCAACCTTTGCCGATCGTGGTGGTGCTCCATTCGCCGACGCCGTCGATGGTCAAAATTGCTGCGTTCTCGAATGGGGAAGGATAGAACGCCGAGGCTGCATGCGACAGGTGATGCTGCGAGAAGAGAATCTTGCCCCGGAAATCATTGCCGAGTCCGCGTTTGATCTCGCGCGGGATGTGCAGTTTATGATGCAGCCACAGCGGCAGCGCTTTGGCAAACGAGCGGATGCCGTGCGGTGCATAAGCGAGATAGGTTTCCATCAGTCGCTCGAAGGTCAGAAGCGGCTTGTCGTAATAGCATACGAGGTCGATATCTGCCGCCGAGATTTTACCTTCACGCAGACAATAAGTAATGGCGCCGGCGGGAAAGCGGGCATCGTGCTTGACGCGGCTGAAGCGTTCCTCGTGGGCGGCGGCGATAATCTTTCCGTCCTGGACGAGACACGCCGCGGCGTCATGATAGAAGGCGGAGATGCCAAGAATGTTCATCGGGGTAGTATACGAGGATATTGGTTGTTGGCCAAGCGCAGTCGCACAGTGTGAGAACGTAATTTATTGTGTGAATCGGTATCGACTTTTATATTTCTTTATTCAAGAGTGATGAGAAGGACATAGGACTCGATGAAAACTTCCTTTTTGACAAATGATGGTGTAAGCCACGTCTTGTCGAGAAACGACATTTTGAGAGCAATGCGCAAATATGACAGTAATTTGCGTCGCAATGATGATGACGCCGGAAGGCTGTATGCGGTTCGGCATGATGAAAAGCTCTATCCCCCAAAGCAGCTGCTTGCACTTTCTATGGGTACAGAAGTTAACGCCTTTAACGGTGGAGAGAGCAAACGCTCAGCCAACGGCGTATTTCGCGAACTGGGTTTTGAGATTATTTGTCTTGATGCTGTCCGAATTCCGCAGAACGCACACGATTCAAAGAAGATCAATGCTCTGGTGCCGTCGATCGCACGACTTGAAAGAGAGCTATTTGCACAAAGATGGACCAATCTCCACAGTAACTATGGCCGAATCAAAGACGGACAATATCCCGGGGTTTATTTGCTTGCATATTCAAATGCAAAAATAGAAGGAAGAAAAGTAACTCCCGAGGAGGTGTTCTACGTCGGTATGAGCCACGCCGGAATAATCAAACGACTTCAGCAATTCATGGCAGGCTTGAGAGATGGTCACCATCACAGCGCGGCAAAGCGATTTTTCAACGAGTATGCTGGAAGGGTGCCGTATGAAGAATTGAGAAGAAGAAAGACTTTCTATGTCGCAGCAGTTGCCTTGCCTTGTGCCGTGAACAAGACCCATCGGACGCCGACTGACTTGAAGAAGATGGGAGAAGTTGCAAGGCTGGAATTCTACGCTCTTGCTTCAATCAAATCGGCGATAAGGGTAGAGCCTCCACTAAACAAGAAATAAGTGGTTAAGTTTCAGAAGCTGAATCCGATATCCGAACATCATCTAGTGGGATCACAACAGTACACAAAAAAACGTCCCCGCTTGCGCAGGGACGCTTTTCGCTCAAATCCATGAGCACAAACTTGCAGTTGAAATTACTTCTTAGGCGGAATGATCGCGTCCTTGCAAGCTTTGGCGACGCGGAATTTGACCACGGTCTTGGCCGGGATCTTGATGCTCTCGCCGGTCTGCGGATTGCGGCCCATGCGGGCTTTGCGCGCAGACTTCACCAGCTTGCCGAATCCGGGAAGCGTGAACTCGCCGGCCTTTTTGGTTTCGGCAACGGCGGTGGCATGAAGGGTGTCAAAGAAACGACCGACTTCAACTTTGGTCATTCCGGTCTTGTCGGACAGCGCTCCGATAAGCTGGGCTTTCGTCAACGGCTTATTAGCCATGTCTTCCTCCCACGATAGGGGTTTAGTCAATATTGACAGGGTTCAAATCGACCTAATGTCGTTTCCGCCCTGTATTATCAGTGTTTGCGAGTGATTTGATAATCATTCAAACAATATCGTGCAATATAAAACTTTTTAATTCTATATCTTTTTTTAGCGGTCAAAATGATGGTCAGGCCATTTTCGAGCCCTAAAACTGCACTCAAAATGCGGTAACCATTCTCGCCTTTGCCCGCTATCACATTATACGCTTGAGTTCCCGTCTCACGCCGTCGGTAATGAATCCGCGCCGGGCGATCACCTGCGGCAAAATCCCCCACCAGGCGTTTCCCTCAATGATAACAGGCCCTGCCGGAGTTATCGCAATATCGAATCCGAGCGTACGCAATTGCGGCAGCCGCATCTGCGCCGCGCGGGCGGTTGCAATGGCTTCGTCATAGAACGGCAGGTTGACGCCGGCAACTTGAGCGCCGGAATCGGGGTGATTCGGGAGATACTCGATCTTGGCGGGCGAATTGATTACCAGTGGGCCGATTGTCCCACCACTGTCAATATTGCACATAATCGCGCCTTTGTCGACGTTGTCGACCATCGTCTTGCCGCGACCGAATTTGATAATACAGCCGAGAACTTCAACTTCACCGGACGAATTTAGGAACGTCATCACGCGAATAGTATTTGTGCAATAAGGGTGAATTTCTGCCAACTGTGGATGCTGCACGATTCTCTCCTGAAGCAAGACGCCCTCGCGGTGATGCGGCAAGCCGCTCCAGAAGTGCTCCATCATCAAGTCATAGATACCCTGAAAATCGTACTCGCGCTCTTCGCCGGAAACAAACTTGTCGCCTCGTCGCGCGACAATGACCGTGATGCCGGTCCCCTTGGCGCCGCCCGTCGGCTTGAGCACAAACTCCTCCAGACTATGGCGATTAATCACTCGCTTCAAGTCCTCGATGCTGCGGAACGGCTCGCGCTCGGGCGTGTAGCCGAACTCCGGATCGAAGTAGCCAAAATTGCGCGGCGTCGGAATTCCGAATGTCCCCATGAACTGCGAAAAGACGAATTTCTGCAGCACTCCCCGCGAAGGCATCGGATTGAGCGTCGAATTCATGATGCAAGCCTGGTTATAGCTTAGGAATCTCTCTTTCTCGGCCAGTGACAACTTGGGATCGGAAAGATGATTGTCGTTGTATTCGTATGGCTCAAGCTGGTTCAACCGGAACAGGTGCAGCGCGTCGGGCAATTGTTCCGAGTAGCGCACGCCATACGTTGCCCGCGTCGGTGCGCAATCGCGCCAAAGATCGTAGCGAAACTTGAACGGAGTAAAAATACTCATAGCTTCCCGGGAAATTCTCTCAATAACATCAACTGTACCGGATTCGGCGATAAGATTGTCGCGCACGCCGGCAAGCGCAAACACTTTCTGCGCCTGAATTCGACTCTGATAACTTGACTCTCCACCGGCACGCCTTATAATAGGAATACAATGCCGGCTAATCTAACCCCTCCATATAAGAAGGCAGAGCAGCGCTTTCGCGAAGCTGCCGATGATCAGGAACGCCTCGATTGTCTGCAGGAAATGCTCAAACTTGTCCCGAAACACAAGGGCACCGAGAAAATCCAAGCGGAAATCAAGGCAAAGATCGCCAAGATCAAGAAATCTCCTGGTCAAAAGAGCGGCGGCGCTTCCAAGCAAAAGGCGCTCGACAATATCCCGCGTGAAGGCGCAGCCCAAATCCCTTTGGTTGGGCCACCTAATTGCGGCAAGTCACAATTTCTGGCATCCGTCAGCCACGCCCACCCGCTTGTCGCAGATTATCCATTCGCGACGCGCGAACCGGTAACCGGAATGATGACGTGGGAAAACGTCAAATTCCAACTGATCGACTTGCCGCCGATTGCACCCGAATCCTACGATGGTTGGATGACCTCAATTCTGTTTCGTGCCGACGCGGTATTTTTGTTCGCCGATCTATCTTCCGACAGCTTGATCGACGAAATCTCCGCTGTAACCGCGCTACTGAAAGAACATCGCATCAGTTTATGTGCGCCGAACCACGAAATCGATGACGAGGACTATTCTCTTGATGAGGTCGTCAAGAAGACCTTTCTCGTCGCCAACAAATGCGACCTCGACGAGGACGACATTCGCCTCGGCTTTCTGCGCGAAGAGTTCGGCGCCAAACTGCCCATTTACCGAGTCAATTCGATAACAAAAGAGGGCATACCCCAACTTGAAAGCGATCTCTTCAGCACCTTGCATCTATTGCGTGTCTACACGAAGACTCCTGGCCACGATGCCGACCGCAACGATCCGGTCGTCCTGCACATCGGCGCGACCGTCGAAGACGCAGCGTACAGCATCCACAAGGACTTCGCCGAGCGGCTCCAGTTCGCGAAAATCTGGGGCCTCGGCAAGCACGACGGTCAACGCGTGCAGAAGGAATTTGTCCTCACCGACGGTGACGTGCTCGAATTCCACATTTGAGTGCAGAATCAACGCAGAAATCCCTCAAATTGCTCCTGTTCTGTCACAGCAATGTCAAAGTAACACTGAAGACTGAATTCTATTTGCGCGGCGCTGGTGTCAGGTGTATCATCGACCGAATCTCGCCACTTAAGGAGGATTGAAGTGAAGCAGATTGTTGCGATTATTGTCTCGGTATTTATTTTTGCAGCCTTTATAGCGTACGCGGAAAATGCAGCCACTCCGAAAGCGGAATCTCCCGCTCCCGCCGACTCGAATACTTGGCGTACAAGCGAGAAGCATCTGAAAAACATCAAGCAATTGACATTCGGCGGTGAAAACGCCGAGGCATACTTTTCACACGACGCAAAACAGTTGACCTTTCAATCTTCGGCGCCGCCGGCCTCCTGCGATCAAATCTATGTCATGAACAGCGACGGCTCTGGACGCAGACTGGTTTCCACGGGTAAGGGCCGCACCACATGCTCCTTCATTCAGCCGGATGGAAAGCGCATTATCTATGCTTCCACGCACGCTGCTGATTCGGCCTGTCCGCCTTCGCCGGATTACAGCATGGGCTACGTCTGGGCGCTCTACCCGGGCTACGAAATCTACTCCGTCAACCCCGATGGCAGCGATCTCAAAAATATCAGCAACTCGCCGCGTTATGATGCCGAAGCGGTCTATTCCCCGGACGGGAAGAAGATCGTGTTTACATCCCTTCGCAGCGGCGATCTCGAAATTTACACTATGAATCCCGATGGTTCAGATTTGAAGCAGCTTACACATGAAATGGGTTACGATGGCGGACCGTTCTTTTCGTATGACGGAACCAAGATTATTTATCGGGCATCCCGTCCAAAGACAGCGAAGGATTCGACCGACTACCAATCGCTCCTTGCCAAAGATATGATCCGCCCATCCGAACTTGAAATTTGGATCATGAACGCCGATGGTTCGGACAAACGGCAGGTTACCCACTTGGGTAAGGCCAACTTCGCTCCGTATTTGCACCCGGACGGAAAACGCCTGGTGTTCTGCAGCAATCACGAAGGAAATCCTCGCGAGTTTGACATCTATATGATCAACGTCGATGGTACCGGCCTCGAACGGGTAACTTTCAACCCGTCATTTGATGGTTTTCCGATGTGGTCGCATGACGGGAAGAAGTTTGTTTTCTGCTCGAATCGCGACAACGAGCACGAGGGCGAGACTAACGTCTTCATCGCCGACTGGATCGATTAGCCCAGCGGCGTCTTCCAACAAAAGGGAATCAATCGTCAAGTGAATGCGGACTAATCGGCGGTAATTTTACCACAAGTATCGATTGACCCAGCCTGTCAAATTGATGTAAATGGGGGTTGGATTTCTGTGCCATTGGTTGATTGGAGCGTATAAGAATCATATGAAAAAGATCATCATCGTCGCTGTCATCTTGGTTGTCGCCTTAGCGGGCGGGTATTTCCTCTTCTGGTCCGGCGGCGGCAAGGACACAGCTATGGCTGTCCAGAGCAAGGTGGTCATGCCGACCCGCGGCGATCTGCGCGTAACGATCAGTTCCACCGGCAAAGTCGAGCCCGTCAAGACGGTCGAGGTCAAGTCCAAGGCTTCGGGTGAAATAATTCAGTTACAGTACGAAGAAGGCGACTATGTGAAGCAGGGTGACTTGCTCTGCAAGATCGATCCCGAACAAGTCCAATTTGAGTATAACAAGACTGTCGCGGATTTGGCTGTCGCGAAAGCATCCATGCAGACTACCGAGCGCGAGGTCAATCGCCAGAAGGAACTATTCGAAAAGGATATGGTCTCTGAAGCCGAGATGGAAACCACGCAGCTGTCGCTCGAGCAGGCTCGTGCTTCGCTCGTGCGCGCGGAAGCTGCTGCTGCCGATGCCAAGAAGCGACTCGATGATACAGTCGTTCGCTCCCCGATCAGCGGCTTGATTATTCAACTCGGCGTCGAGAAGGGCAACATCATTTCATCCGGAACTTCCAGCGTTTCCGGCGGAACAAGCCTGATGCAGGTCGCCCAAGTCGACTCGGTTTACATCGTCGCGCAAGTTGACGAAACTGACATTGGCAAGGTCGAGTTGGGGCAGAAGGTCGAAGTTGAAGCCGACGCTTTCCCGGACGAGACCTTTCGCGGCGAGGTCTTGAAGATAGCGCCGATGGCGCAGGTTCAGCAGAATGTTACGATCTTCGAAGTCACCACCAAGGTCGACAACGCCGAACGCAAATTGAAATCCGGAATGAATGCGAATATTGAAATTATCACGGCCTTTGCCGAGAATGCCTTATTGGTCCCCAATGCCGCCGTCAAAGACCCCAAGAAGATGGGTATGGGCGGCGAAAACATGGGCCGTCAGCCCGGAGCCAATGGTCAGCAAGGCGGAGGCACCGCGGCTGCTCCGGCTGCGGGAAATCCCCAAATGGCGGCAAGATTTGGCGAAAGATTCAAGGACAAAGAACACCCGGGCAAAGAAATGAAATTGGTCATGGTCGTCGAAAACGGCCAATTGACACCGCGAAAGGTCGTCGTCGGCGCCAGCAATTTGGATTACACCCAAATCCTTGAAGGCATCGCCGAATCCGACAGTATCGACGCGACACCTTATTCGCAAATGATGCAGGACCGCGAACAATGGCGTCAGCGCATGAGTCAAATGTCCGGCATGCCGGGAATGCGTACACCCGGGGGCGGTGGCGGCGGACGACGCTAAGATTCGCAACGTTTCCAGTACGAGGGCCCAAAATCAGGATCGGCCGGCTTCAAGTCGGCCGGTTTTTTTTGTGTTTTCGGAAGCTAAGACCGCGGGCTAAGGCGAGATGATCTTCGCGACTTGTTCCGCGATAAACGCCGCGCCCTTGGCATTGTAGTGAATGAAATCCGCCTTCGGATCGTCCCAGAATTCCGGATGCTCGACAAACATTGCTGCCGCGTCGATTACCGGAACACCCATCTCCTGTCCTACCATCACCCCGATCTGACAATAGAGTAAATGATAAGTCTCCATCGAGTTGTCTTTGCCGGGATCAATGTCCGCCACTGGAGCCGTAATGATGATCGGTTTGGCGTTATGGTTAAGGCAGTAATTGACCATGTCGCGAAGATTGTCGCGATAGTCGTCAAGCGAAACGCGATAGGTCGGCGATTGGCGATTGTAAGTATACTCGCGCGACTTCTCGGAACTCGACAATAAGGCATACTTGGCTGCGCGGTAGACATAACTCTGCGACGCAATATTCTGAATTTCGAGGACCCACTGCGGTGGCATCTGTTGCTTCTTATCTTCGATATCAAACCCGGCTGCCCAATGGTCATTCCAACCGAAACACAACGTCACGTACTGGGGCTTCAGTATCGGGAATTTTTCTTGCAGGAATTTCTGACCCTGAAATGATGAATAACCGGGAATGCCGCAGTCAAACACTTGGACATTGGCATCCGGCTTCTTCTGATTCAATTGTGCCTGGATTTGCATCGGATAGGCATCCGCCTCTGCCTGACGCCAGCCGAATGTACACGAATTGCCGAAACAAGCTACTCGTAGTTGGCTGCCGGTCGAATCAATCTGCGGTTCAGGACCGCGTAGCCCGAGTGAATTCGTCCGATACGATCCCGGCACGAGAAACTCCGTGCCTTCCCGGATATTTGCCCGCAGCCGCCAAAACAGCGATTGGTCTTTTTCAAAAAAATCGGGGTACTCGAAAACACGCACAAGCAGGAAGAAAGGATTGTCAACGCGCGGATTGATATCGGCGAGTCGCAGCACACCCTCGCACAGTCCCAAAACTATGACCAGTATGATTAGATTGAATATGAGGTAACGAACAAATCGCCGCAATTCTCGCCCCTACACTCGCCCGGTTCCGTGCGGAATCAAGTAACAGATTGCAGCAAGCACGGTCCCGATTATCAACAAGAGCTGCACCCGTTTGGTAATGAGTTCTTCCGACGATTCGACATTGATGATTTGCTTTCGCAATATCAAGACAACGACCGACCAATACAGCAACAGAATTGCCGCCCCGGTATCAGTGAGATTTCCGCCGGAGGGAAATCCGCTCCAACTCTTGCCATACATCGCGAGCTCGATCTTTGTGCCGATGCCGAATATCCCAACGAGCAACAGTGACACCACCGCGACAGCCAACCGGGCGGCGCGGGTAATCGACCGCGGATCTTTTGGATATGACAATGAGGAGAATGCAGCGAGAAGCATCAGACAAAACGCGGCAAACATGACAGCTACGTGCGGGTAAATCAATTTGGTCGGCGGCACGTCCTCGAAGCGCACTGTGATGACCGACTTGCCATCAACTGTTCGCTGTTCGGGAATCGTCGCCAATACGGTATCTGCGAGCGTCGAATCTTTGGGCGCAACCAGGCGGATGAAGTACTCGAATTTCTTTCCAATGCCGGCATTATTCAGGTCGCGGCGATATCGCAAGCCTTCACCGATAACGGTCAGCATCGGTGCGCGCTTGAATGCCGTATCTGCGGGACTATCGGTCGGGC
>CAZIBI010000030.1:0-45679 GCA_964537215.1 uncultured Ignavibacteria bacterium
CTTCCAAGGTCGACAGCCGAACCATTCTTGACGCCAACGGCGCCGAGAAGCTCCTGGGAATGGGTGACATGCTCCTGCTGCTCGCAGGCGAACCGGAACCGCTGCGTATTCACGGCGCCTACGTTTCTTCAGCGGAGACCGAGTCGCTCGTAGGCTTCTTCAAAGAGACCGCCCCGGAGATTCAGCCGTTGCAGGCATTTTCGGAGGAATCGGAGAAGGCAATGATCGAGCGCAACAATCACGACGTCTTACTGCCCGAGGCGACCGAGCTGGTCATTCGCCACAAGCAAGGCTCGGTATCGTTATTGCAGCGTCGGTTGGGAATTGGCTATCAACGCGCGGCGCGAATTATGGATCAGCTCGAAGCGACCGGCATTGTTGGCCCCTACGACGGCTCCAAAGCGCGCGAGGTTCTAGTCGATAAGTCCTATCTCGAACAGCTCAAAAAAGATAAACCTTCAGCTTAAAGTGATAGTATAACCCATTATGCTCTTGCGAATTACCATCTTATGCCTTATTGTGACCGCCAGGCTCATGGCAGTTACTGCCGGTCAAGTTGTCGAAAAGACCGAAGCCGTCTATGCGAAGAATAAGACCTTTTCGGTGAAATTCACCCAGGTGGTGGCTTCCGGCGACTTTTTCGATGACGACAAAACTTCCGGATCCATGTTGCTCTCGTATCCCGAGAAATTTCGAGTCGAGACTCCGGAGCAAACTTTGGTCTCCGACGGCGATTCGCTCTGGACCTATTCCGTTGAGAATAAGCAGGTTACGATTGAGCCAATGAATCGGCTCGAGGATGTCGTAACTCCTGCAGACTATCTTTTTCGATTCAAGGAGCATTACGACCTGACTTACGATTCTACCGAGACGGTCGAAAAACGCCCTTGTCACCAACTTTCGCTGAAATCAAAGGATGACAGCCAGTATGTTCGCTCGATGAAAGTCTATATCGATACCGAAACCGCGCTTGTCCGCCGTGTCATTTATCGTGACATGAACGACAATAAAATAACTCTCGATTTCACCGATTGGAAGCTCGGCGCCTCGATTGCGCCCGCGCAATTCCGCTTCAAGGCGCCAGCCGGTGTCGAGGAGGTCCGTGTACCTTGAGCGATAACGGGAAGAAGCTAGTTTTTTTCAAAGGTTTAGGTTGCCCCAAGAATGAAGTCGATGGCGACGTCATTCTCGGCTATCTCAAGCAGCGCGGAATTGAAACCACTGAATCCGCCGATGAAGCGGACTATCTGCTCGTCAATACCTGTGCTTTTATCCAATCCGCCAAAGAAGAATCAATCGAGGAAATCCTCAAACTCGCTGCTGTCAAAAACAGCAACGGCAAGAAGCAGCGGCTTTTAGTTTCCGGCTGCCTCTCGCAGCGCTATCCCAACGAACTGTTGACCGAAATCAGCGAGATCGATGGCATGATCGGAATCGACGAGTACGACAAAATCGGAACCCTCATCGACACCGACTCGGCTTACATCACGCGTCCGCCCAGCATGTACAAGGAAGCCCACGCCGTGCAGATTCTGCGCGAACGTCCGTTCGCGTATCTCAAGATCGCCGACGGCTGCGATTGCCGCTGTTCCTATTGCGCTATTCCGATGATGCGCGGCGATTTCCGCTCGCGCAAGATCGAGGCGATTTCCTCCGACGTCGACCGCCTGCTTGCGCATGGAATCGTCGAACTGGACTTGATCGCGCAGGACGTCGCCTACTACGGATTCGACATCGGCAAAGGACCGTTAGCACTGCTCGAAATGCTCGAATCCAAGCCGGGCAATTTCTGGGTGCGGCCGTTCTATTTGCACCCGAAACACATGACTAACGAAATCCTCGACTTCTTTGCGTCTTCGAAAAAATTCTGCCAGTATCTTGAAAGTCCGATCCAGCACATTTCATCTACGCAGCTAAAAAAGATGAACCGCGGCTACGACCGCGATCATGTTTACGATATGATTGAGCGGATGCGCGCGCGGCTGCCGGATGTCGTCTGGCGCACGACCTTCATCGTCGGTTTCCCGGGCGAAACCGAAAAAGACTTCGACGAACTTTGTTCGTTTGTCGCCGACCAGAAAATCCATCGCGCCGGTGTCTTCGGATATAGCCACGAAGAGGGAACCGCCTCGTTCCGCTACAAGACCGTCCACACACAGGCAAAAATCAAGGCACGCCAGGAAGAGTTGATGCGCATCATCAACGAAAACGCGGACGATTTCAATTCGAGCTTGATCGGCAAGCAACTGCCGATGATTGTTGAAGAATTTGATGCTGAAAACCTATCGGTGACCGGCCGCTTGTATTGCGATGCGCCGGAAATCGACTTTTCGATTCGCGTCCCGTGCGGCAAACCCCAGCCGCTGGGATTTCATCAAGTTCGTGTCGTCGACATCAGCCCGGAAGGCTTCGTTGGCGAGTTTGTTCCCATTGCCAATAATGGAGGGTAAACATGAGCTTCGAACGCAAACTCGGCGTCATGCTGTCCAAGCCGATCGCCTTTCTGTTCTTCATGATCTATCTCATCCAATCGTCGGTGCTGATCTATTTCGTCTACCAGTACTATGACAACCAGCAGACGATTTTTTACCAGCAAAAGCGCATAACCGAACTCGAAGAAAAACTCAAGATTCTCAATATCATTGAGGATTTCCAGGTTGGTTTCAATCAGGAAGAAGTCGGCGCGCTGGCTAATGTCATCGTCAGCGAAAGCAAAAAATACGGCTATGACCCGCGCCTGCTGTTGGCGGTGATCCTCACGGAAAGTTCGCTGCGCAAAGCCGACTCCACCAATATGGGCGCCCATGGTTTGATGCAGATGAAGCCATTTGTTGCCGCCGACTTGGCCCAACGCAACGGCATGGCTTATGGCGGCCAGCTCTCGCTCTCAAATCCGACTTACAATGTCCGGCTGGGAAGTCTCTACCTGTTCGAATTGATATTGCAATTTGGGGATGTCAAGAAAGCCTTGGTTGCTTATAATATCGGCGAAACCAAGTTGCGCGACCGGCTGATTACCGGCGAAAAAATGCCGCAACAGTACTTGCGCAAGGTGATGGAGCGCTACAAAGAGCTGTGTGAAAAATATCCCCATGGTTAAATTCGCCTCGATTTTGATTCTCTCGACATTCTGGTTGGCAATCCCTGCTTGGGCGACAGTTCCAAACAATCTGCAGTTATGCACTCGGGGCATCGACAGCACCGGCGCGATCATCGCCAACGACCTCAATTCAGGCGAATACTCGGGGATAATTGTATCAACTATTGACGGACGCTTTGGCGAAGCCTTGCGCAATAGCATCGGCGCCGCGCTGACGAAACTCGGCAAGTCGGTGTACTATGCGGTACCCGACGACAATAAAGAGAAATTATTATTGCAAAGCACGGTCAACGACTATAGCCTTAAGTACGTCGGAGTAGGCGGAGGCTTGTTTCGCCAGGGCAAGGTTGCCCGCAAATTTTCGGTCAGCGCCGCCGGCAGAATTACAGCTCCAGACGGCAAACTGGAGCGCACTCTTGAAATGCGAACTTTGATGATAGCCGATACACTTAGCTTTGACCAGGCACGGCGGGCGCGCGGGGACGACCCCTTCTTGGCGCCGGCTCTGCCGCCAACAACTTTTCAGCGATTAATCGAACCGGGCGTAATCGCCGGCATAACGGGCGTCTTAGTCTACCTGTTCTTTGCGTCGCGGTGATTACACAGATGAGGATGCGGATGAATAAATTTTCGTGGATGTTATTGGCTGCCGGTTTGGCGGCTCTTCTGGCCGGCTGCGCGGCTAACAATGCGACTTCGAACATCGATCCCAGACCCGCCTACGAGCAGGCCGTCGCGAAGATCAACGATGGAAAGTTCATGGATGCGCAGAATATTCTGCAGCGCTTGATCCTTAGCCATCCCGGCTTAAGCTATATCGACAGCGTACAATACTACTTCGGTATGTCGTATTACGGCAACGAAGATTTCCATCTCGCCGTCGCTGAATTCCGCCGCCTGATTACCAGTTTCCCGCGCTCGGCGCTCGTCGATGACGCGCAGTTCATGGTCGGCAAATCCTATTTCGATTCCGCGCCCGGCAATGTCGGACTCGACCAGACCGACACGCAGTCGGCTATCCGCGAATTGAAGGCGTTCCTCGAAGATTATCCCGGCTCCGACCGCCGCACCGAAGGCGAACTCATGTTGTCGCGCGCATACGAACGGTTGGTCGAAAAGCAATTTCGCGCTGCCCGCCAATATTTCCGCATGGGGAATCGCGTGTCGGCCCGAATCTATTTCGAAGACCTGATCACCGAATACCCCGAATCTGGCTATACTGCCGAGGCGCTCTTCGTCCTGGCTCAAATTGATGAGAAGGAACTCAAGTTCACCGACGCCCGCGACAAGTTGAACAATCTCGTCGCGACTTTCCCCAATTCGACTTTTGTGCCGAAAGCGGTCAAAATGAAGGCAAAACTCGAGACGAAAATCGCCGAGGCTGCCAAAGATTCCGCTGCGGCTGCCCAGCTAAGCGGATCGAAAGGTGAGTGAGAATCTCGGTATCCTCGGGGGCGCATTCGATCCAGTACATCTCGGGCACCTGACCATCGCGCAAACCGCCATCAGCCAGTTTGCGCTCGATCAAGTTCTGTTTGTTCCGACCTTCGCTCCGGCAAACTCGCATAAGATCATCCCGACATCCTTTGAGCATCGTTGTGCCATGATTCAGCTCGCCATTGACGGATTCGAAAACTACGCGCTTTCCACAATTGAGTCGGAAATCGAACCGCCAACGTACACGATCAAGATGCTGGAAAGACTCAAAGCACTATATCCGCAAGCCGAATTGACTTTCTTGATGGGCGCCGACAGCTTGTCGCAGATCGACTCCTGGCACCAACCGGAGAAGATTTGCAAGTTAGCCCGCATCGCCGTCGCCGCCCGCAGCGGGCACCGCCACCAAAGCCACTATCCTTTTGTCCGCCTCGACATGCCCGAAATCGACATTTCCGCGACCGAGCTGCGCAGCAGCATTCGCGCTGGACATTCGGTGCGTTTTCTTGTGCCGGACGCAGTCATTGCATATATTGAGTCGCATCAACTTTATCGCGAGGAATGATGGCTCAAAATAGACTATTTTTGATCGACGGCTCTGCGCTCGCCTATCGCTCATATTTCGCCTTTGCCCAAAATCCATTGCGCACTAAACGCGGCGAACCGACTTCGGTAGTGTTCGGATTTGCCGCAACGCTCATGCGCATTCTCACCAAGGAACGTCCGACGCACTTGGCGGTCATTCTCGACACCAAAGAGCCCAGCTTCCGGCACGATATGTACGACCAGTACAAAGCCAATCGCACAACCATGCCCGACGAAATGGTCGAGCAATTACCGCGGCTCGACAACTTGCTTGACACCATGAAAGTCGCACATTTACGACAGCCGGGATTCGAAGCCGACGATATCATCGCCACTCTGACCAAAAAGGCGGAGGAAGCCGGTTGGGAAGTCGTCGTCGTCACCAGCGATAAGGACTTGATGCAGCTCGTGAATGACAAGACCAAGGTCTGGAATCTGAAGAAGCTCTCCGAGGAAGGCGAATGGTACGACCGCGAAGGCGTCAAAGGCAAGATGGGTGTCTATCCCGAGCAAATAGTTGACCTACTCGCGCTGATGGGGGACACCTCCGACAACATCCCCGGTGTCGAGGGCGTTGGTCCCAAGACAGCAGTCAAGCTGATCGAAGAGTACGGCTCGTTCGACGCCGTCCTCGCCAATGCCGAGAAAATCACCAAACCAAAATTGCGCGAGTCGCTGATTGCCTTCCGCGAGCGCGCTGACTTGACCAAGAAATTGGTGACGCTTGACTATGACGCCAAGGTCGCTTACAAGCTGGAAAATCTAAAGGTCCCGTCGCTCGACACAGCCCAGTTGCGCAGCTTGTTCTTGGAATTGGAATTTACCTCGCTGCTGCGTTCGCTTGGACAAACCAACTTGTTCGGCGAAGAGTCTGCCGAGCCGGCGCAGTCACAAACCGCGCAAGTGTACAAGACGGTCACCACCGAATCCGACCTGAAAGCGCTTGCGGCACGCATCAAGGAAGCCAAGGTCTTTGCCTTCGACACCGAAACAACGGGCCTGGATTGGCTCTCCTGCAAACTGGTGGGAATCTCGATTGCCGTTGCTGAAGGCGAGGCTTACTACATACCGCTGGCGCATACGCACGGTGAGAATCTCGATGCAGCGAAATGTCACAAAATTCTGAATCCATTGTTGTCCGATCCCAAGCTCACACGCGTCGCGCAAAATTTCAAATTCGACTATCACATCATGACGCAAGCCGGGTACGAGATTTCGTCGTTCGACTATGATCCGATGCTCGCCAGCTACGTCGTCGACCCCGCCGGACAACACGGTCTGGATGCGCTCGCAATGAAGCACTGCGACTACCGCATGCAACCGATCAGCGATTTGATCGGCACCGGCAAGAAGCAGATTACTTTCGATCAGGTACCAATCGATAAAGCGACTTTCTACTCCGCTGAAGATGCCGACTTCACCCTGCGATTGATGCACAAGCTCAAGCCCAAGGTCGCCGCCATCGGAGCCGAAAAACTGCTGCATGACATCGAAATGCCGCTTTGCAAAGTTCTCGCCAAGGTCGAAGGCAACGGCGTTCGCATCGATGCCGATCTGCTCAAGAAAATGTCCGGCGAGATTTCTGCCGAAATGGAAAAAATCACTCACGACATTTTCACGCTTGCCGGCAAAGAATTCAATATCAACTCAACCGCACAACTGGGCGATATCTTGTTCAACCAGCTCAAGCTGAAACCGATGCGCAAAACCGCCAAGAAAACTGCTTACTCCACTGACGTAAATGTTCTGACCGAGCTTGCCAAGGTACATGACTTACCGCGACGAATTCTTGATTTCCGCAAGCTACAAAAACTCAAATCAACCTATGTCGATGCGCTGCCGGCCTCCGTCAGTCCGGTGACCGGGCGGGTGCATACATCCTACAGTCAGGCGGTTGCTGCGACCGGGCGGCTGTCGTCGAATGACCCGAATTTGCAGAATATCCCTATCAAGACCGAAGAAGGCAGCCAGATTCGTAAGGCATTCATTCCCTCGGACGATACCCGTAAAATACTCACGGCTGACTATTCGCAGATCGAATTGCGCGTCCTGGCGCATTTCGCCAAGGAAGAAACGCTGATCAAGTCGTTCCAGAATAAGGAAGACATCCACACGCGCACGGCCTCCGAAGTCTATGGCATCGGTCTAAAAGACGTCACGCCCCAGATGCGGCGGATGGCCAAGACCGCTAATTTTGCGGTGATCTACGGCGTAACGGCATTTGGACTTTCGCAGCAATCGGAAATGAGTGTCGCCGAAGCGAAAGAGTTCATCGACATTTATTTCAATCGCTACCCGATGATTCGCAAGTTCATCGATAGCTCGATCAACACCGCGCGCATCGAGGGCTATGTCACGACCTTGTTCGGACGCCGGCGTTATCTGCCGGAAATCAACTCCTCCAATGTCTCACTGCGGCAATTCGCCGAGCGCACCGCCGTCAATTCGATCATTCAGGGCACCGCCGCAGATATGATCAAGATCGCCATGATCGAAATCGACCGTGAGATGGCGGGTATGAAATCAATGATGATCATGCAGGTGCACGACGAATTGGTCTTCGACGTTCACAAAACCGAACTCGACAAGATGAAGACGCTTGTGCGCGACCGCATGGAAAACTGCGTCAAGCTTAGCGTCCCGATCACCGTCGAAATGGGCGTCGGCGACAACTGGCTTGAGAGCAAGTAGCAAGAATCATGACAAAGAAAAAATCGCGCCGTCAGATAACCGCCCGTCCGCAGCCGCGCCCGAGCGGTTCGAGCGTTGGCCGCTACTATCGCCACAATCGCAAGCAAATTCAAAAATCGTTGCTATATGCTGCTGCTGTCATCGTCGGAGTATTTGTCATTTGGGGCGTCTATTCGCTGATCGTGAATCGCGGCATCACTCTGACGAAGGAAGAGTATGTCGAACTTGGCCGCCGGCAATTGATGCTCGGCAGCTACCCTGATGCCGTGCTTAACTACCACAAGGCGCTCAACGCCGACCCGAATGGCAAGCAAATCCAGCGCGAGTATTTCCTTGCCCGCATGCGCGACAATATGTCGCACGGCGGCACGCTCGATGCTGTCCAGGCTGCGGCCAATCAGCTCAATTCCGAGTTTCCTTCGTCATTGGTCGGGCAGGTGAATCTGGCGCAGGTTTTCGAAATGCGCGGCGATATCGACGGCATGTCGCGCTTGGCCCGTTCAGCTCACGATCAAGCGCTCGTCGAGGACGATTCGACTGCAATATTGGCAGCCAACCTTGTACTCGCGAATTATTATCGCTCGAAAGAGCTTCAGGATTCGGCATTTGCGACCGGCAGGGAAGCGTTGGCAGCCGCCACGGCGATCAACGACTCTTTCCACGTAGCGCTGGCGCGCGCCGGATTGGCGTTCGCGGCTGTTCGTGTTGACAGTCTGGATCTAGCTAAGTCCGAGTTTTCGCAGCTATTGGATTACAACGGCGAATCGTCTGCGAGTTTCCGCAATCTCGCGCTATCGGGCCTGGCTGATTTCTATCAGCGCGCAAAGATGATTGATTCCGCGCGTGCGACACTGGCGCAGCTAAACCATGTCATCGCCGGCGGCGGCGCCGACGGCACAACTGCCTTCACTCTTCAGACCCTTGGCCGCGTGCAGCGCGACACCGGAGTGCTCGATTCCGCGCGCGTAAATCTCGAACAATCGCTCCAATTGTGGCGTAACTTGCAGAGTGGCGCCGATGTCGTTGACAACCTCAATGATTTAGCCGGCGTCTGTCGCCAACAACAGGATTACTTTAATGCCCGTAAATATTATATGGCAGCCGGAACACTCGCCGACAAGTTCTCATTCGCTTCAAAGAACCTCTATACAGCGGATCTGAACCTGATATTCTTGAAAGGACTCAAGCCCGATGAATATTTGCGCGCCGGCGATGAGGGCAAAGCCTGGGCTGAAAGCTATGCCGGAAAATAATGCATGTACACCGTCGGTTTGACCGGACAGATGGCGAGCGGCAAAAGCACCGTCGCCCTCGAATTGCAGAAGCTGGGCGCCATTGTCATCAATGCCGACGATCTCGGCAGGGAAGTGGTAGAAAATAATCCTGCTGTCTTAAAACGGCTCGCGGCGGCTTTCGGCGCAGAGAACGTCTTCACAAACGGCAAGCTCAACCGCAAGAAACTCGCGGCGAAAGCCTTTTCCAGCGACGAAAACACCGCCAAACTCAACGCCATAGTCCATCCGTCACTGTTGGCGCTTCTGCGTAAACAGATTGCCCATCACAGCCGCCGGCGGCGTACACAATTGCTTGTGGTTGATGCGGCCCTGCTTTTCGACTGGAAACTCGACCGCGAGTTGGATGTCGTTGTCGTGGTGGAGACCACGCTAAAGAATCAGCTTGCCCGTTTGCGCCGCAAAGGTCGGGGTCGCAAGGACGCATTACAGCGCATCAAACGCCAGGTGCCGAAAAATCGTCTCCGCCGGATGGCCGACGCCGTGATTTACAACAACGGCACCCGCGACCAATTGGTTCAAAAAACATGGCGTTTGTATGCCCGCTTAGTTCAACATTCGGGACAGAAATTTGATTGACTTAAGCCTGTTTTGGCTTATGTTCTCGCTTCATAGATTTTTTGTCGGGAGGAAGTTTGAATCCTTTCAATTACTCGATAGACCAACTCAAAGCTAAGACCGTCGAAGTGCGCCGTGATATCATCACGATGCTGGTCGAAGCTAAGTCTGGCCACACCGGCGGGCCGCTGTCTTGTACCGATTTTGCGACCGCGCTTTATTTTCGTTTTCTCAACCATAACCCCAAAGATCCCAAGTGGGCCGATCGCGATTTCGTGTTTTATTCAATCGGCCACGTCACGCCGATCAACTATTCGATGCTCGCTGAATGCGGATATTTCCCGCTCAAGGATCTGATGAAATTCCGCAAGTTTGACGGCCACCTTCAGGGACACCCCCATCGACTCGATACACCCGGAGTCGAGATATCTTCCGGCTCGCTCGGGCAGGGACTCGGAGTTGCCTGCGGTGTCGCCAAAGCTTCCAAGATTGACAAACATCCGCGCCGCGTCTATTGCATCATGGGCGACGGCGAATTGCAGGAAGGCTCTTGCTGGGAGAGCGCCATGTTTGCCGGCTACTACAAGCTCGACAATCTCGGCGTCATCGTTGACTACAATAAAGCCCAAATCGACGGCTTTGTTTCGGATATTATGGATATTGCACCGCTCGCCGACAAGTGGCGCGCGTTCAATTGGAATGTCGTCGAAATCGACGGCCACAACATGACGGAAATCGTCGGCGCCTTCGAGGCGATGGCCGCTTGCAAGAGCAAGCCCACGGTCATCATCGCGCACACTCTGATGGGTGAGGGTGTTTCGTTCATGCGCGGCAAATATCAATGGCACGGAAAACCGCCCAAACCCGATGAAGGAGAACTGGCGCTCAAGGAACTCGGAACAACTTACTCCGATTGGTCGGCGCGCCTTCTGGCAGGATAGGATATGTTGAAACAAATGACTGAAGTTAAAATGGAAAAGACCCGCGTCGGTTTCGGACACGGGTTGGTGGATTTGGGTGAAAAGGATGAACGCATTGTCGTGCTCGTCGGCGATTTGATGGAATCGACCTGCGTCAATTTCTTTGCCGAGAAGTTCCCGCAGCGATTTATCCAGGTCGGCGTCGCCGAGCAAAATCTCGCTCTGGTCGCCGCCGGTGCCTCGCTGGTCGGCAAGATCCCGTTTTTCTCGACCTATGGCGCGTTTGCTGCGTATCGTTGTCTCGACATGATCCGCATCACGCTGTGTTACTCGAATATCAACGTCAAGATCGGCGGCGCACACGGCGGTATATCCGTCGGCCCCGACGGCGCAACGCATCAGGCGATGGAAGAACTATCCATCTTGCGCTCGATTCCGAACATGCAGGTCATTGTGCCGTGCGATTATTGGGAAACCCGCAAGGCGACTCATGCTGCCGCAGCTGCGCCGGGTCCGGTCTACATTCGTTTTGGCCGCGAACCTGTGCCGGTCGTCACCGATGAATCGACGCCGTATGTTTTCGGCAAAGCCAACACCTATCGAGAAGGCGGCGATGTCGCGATCATTGCCTGCGGTACGCTGGTCTATGAATCGCTGGTGGCTGCAGATGTTCTCGCCGGCGAAGGCATTGATTGCCGCGTCATCGACATGCACACGATCAAACCGATCGACCGCGAGGCGATCATCAAAGCTGCCCGCGAGTGCGGCGCGATTGTCACTGCGGAAGAGCATCAAGTCAACGGCGGATTGGGCAGCGCAGTCGCGGAAGTTCTCGTTGCGAACCATCCGGTACCGCAAGAATTTGTGGCCGTGATGGATCGTTTCGGTCAATCGGGCAAGCCGGATGAACTGATGGCGGCATTTGGATTGAAATCCAAAGACGTCGTCGCAGCCGTCAAGCGCGTCCTGAAACGCAAGAAGTAGCATCTCGGATGTTGCGGATTGCGCCGACTCTCACACGGGTACTGTAGGGGCGAGGTCTCCTCGCCCGGCTGAATATCTTGAATTCACTATCGGGGCTGTTCCGAATATAACAGGGTAGTTGCCACATCGTGAAATTTGCCAGCCGCATGGGGCGTCTCGGCACCGAGACGGCCTTTGAAGTCTTAGCGCGCGCCCGCGAGCTCGAAGCCCAGGGCAAGCACGTCGTCCATTTGGAGATCGGCGAGCCTGACTTCGACACGCCGCAGCATATCGTTGACGCCGGCGTTGCCGCGCTCAAGGACGGTTTCACGCACTACGGTCCATCCGCCGGTCTGCCGGAAGTTCGCCAGGTCATCATTGATGAGGTCAATCGCACCCGCGGTTTGAATCTGGGTCCGCATCATGTCGTGATCACGCCCGGCGCCAAACCGATATTGTTCTTCACTGCGCTGGCAGCGATTGAAACCGGAGACGAAGTTATTTATCCCGATCCCGGCTTTCCAATTTATGAATCAGTAATCAGCTTCGTCGGCGCCAATCCGGTGGCGATACCATTGCGCGAGAGCAACGATTTCCAGATGGATATCGACGAACTCAAGCGCCTGATCACGCCGCGCACCAAAATGATCATCATCAATTCACCCGGCAATCCAACCGGCGGCGTGCTTAGCCGCGACCAACTCGCAGCCATCGCCGAATTGGCGGTCAAACATGACCTTTGGGTTCTGTCAGATGAAATTTATGGTCGCATTATCTATGAAGACAAGCAGGAGTCGATCACGCAATTTGACGGTCTGGTTGAGCGGACGATTATTCTCGACGGTCTGTCGAAAGCTTATGCCATGACCGGTTGGCGTCTCGGCTACGGAGTGATGCCCAATGATCTGGCGTTTCTTGTCAGCCGCCTAATGACTAACAGCAATTCCTGTACGGCGTCCTTCAGCCAGCGCGCGATCATAGCTGCATTGCAAGGCACACAGAAACCGACCGAAGACATGGTCGCCGAATTTCGCCTCCGTCGCGATATGCTGGTCGCCGAACTGAACAACATTCCCGGATTTTCCTGCCGCAACCCGCGCGGTGCATTCTACGCATTTCCCAATATTACCGGCACTGGCCGCAAGTCCCGCGAACTTGCCGAGAAGTTGCTTGAAGACGCCGGCGTGGCGGTCTTGTCCGGCACGGCTTTCGGCGAACACGGCGAGGGATACTTGCGCCTAAGCTACGCCAACTCGCCGGAGAATTTGCGCGACGCTGTCCGCCGCATCCGCGAGTACATCGGCAAGTAAGTTTCCGTCAGTTATTCCATTGCAATGAATTTCGATTTTCACGAAGGAGAGGTCCATGTCCGACCGGCTTGAGCAATTCCGCAAGTATCGCGAAAAAATGAACGAACGTATCCTCGGCGAGCAGCATCAGCAGATCAATCGCTTCTTTGCGCTCGATACCCGCACCTACGAAAATGGCGCCCTCGATGCCCGCACCAAAGAGATGCTCGGACTGGTGGCTTCGATGGTTCTGCGCTGCGATGACTGCATTGCCTATCATGTCATCCAATCCAAGCGGGAAGGCGTGACCCGCGCCGAGATGTTTGAGATCTTCAATGTCGCACTGGTCGTGGGCGGATCGATAGTCATTCCGCACTTACGGCGGGCGGTTGAACTGCTTGATGAACTGGAAGCGGGAAACTAGTTTCGGAAAGTTCTACTTGAACGTATCGGGCAGAAACAGAACGCTGACATCTTGCAAGAAATGAGCGATGATGGCCGGGTAGAGCGAGCCCGTGTACAGGCAAATGCCGCAAAACATCAGTCCATAGACGAAGATCAGCACGAATCCGCCCAAGCCCTGATATAGATGTCCGCTTGCAAACGCCAGCGTTGACACCAACACGCCAATCCACAGCCGCCCACAGGTAACTTCGGTGACCCGCGTCAATATGTAACCGCGAAAAGTCACTTCCTCACAGACGGCGACAATCGCGCACAGTACGATCCACAGCAGTTTTTCTATCAGCGTCTTCGGCAACAGCGAGCCGAATTCTTTGAAACTGTCCGGCGACTGTGAGGCAATCAACATCTGTACGCCAGTTAGAACCACATTGGCAAACAGCAAGAACACAACCGCCTGCGGCACGGTCCAGCGTGAAAATCGTCTGACCCCGATATCGGCCGGGCGCGCCTGCTCGGAGCGCATTGCAATCACAATCGCGCCGAGAATTAGCAACTGAACGAGGATTGTGGGAAGATAGATTTCGAAGATCGGGTCGACCACGTCAGCGGCAAGATCCAACTGCGAGTCGAGAAAGAGAAACGAACTGGCTGGCCAAAACACGACCAGCAGCCCAAGCACCAGATAGCTAATCAACGTCAGGCGCGGCTGCGGCTTCAGTAGCGGAGCCGGATCGGATTCCGGACCGGTTAGCGGCGCATTTTCGAAATTATCAGCGCCACTCCCACCACGATCAAAATCAGCGGCCATGTTGTGCGCACAGGAGGCAATACATCAAGATTGACGAGCAAGAAAAATACACCCAGGCCGAGCACAATCAAACCGCCGGTCATCTTACCGCCGATAGAATAGCTGTGCGATTTCTCGTCGTTGCGATCAACTTCCTGCATCGGATTCTCCCAAAAGTGTTGATGGATGAACTTTCACCTCAAGTCTAATTCAATCACGGGTTAATCGCAAATAATATCGCGACGGCAACCGGCCATGCGATTTTGAATGCGATTGTCACGTGATTTACGCGACTCCCGCCGGGTACTTCATTTCTGCCCGAAAGGAGTAATGCAACATGCCTATTCGAAAAATCAAACGCTCCGGAGATAAGCCGGTCCGGCATCTCTGGCCGGAAGATCAACTCACCGAAAGCGAACATGAGTCCCGCGAGCGCCGCATCCAGGCCGTCCAAAGCGCAATCGCCGCCTTGCCGGCCCTGGAGCAGACGGTGATCCGACTAATCCATTTCGAAGGCGCCACCGCGCCGGAAATCGCTGCAAGCCAGAATCTGGCGCCTGACACTGTACTGAATCTCCATAACCGCGCACTCAAGCAACTGCGCAAAGCTCTAAGCCCTCTGGCGACGCGCGAATTCAAGATTCCGGCAACCTTGACGAAATGCGTGATCTGCAGTTCGCCAAATCGCGCGCAAATTGACGAACTCCTGCGCAGCCAACCGCCGGGAGCTTCGTTTCGCAGTGTCATGAGCGCCATTCGCAGCAACTTTGGCGTTAACGTCGTCTCGGCGATGACTATCGTCGGCCATTGCAAATATCATGAATAGGGGAGGTCTAAATGAAATCCACACGTCCGAGGCGTAAGAACGATGTCGCGCTCAATATCTTCATCACAGCTGAACTGAAAGCCGCGCTGCACGATGCCTCGCGTCGCTACGGCGTCAATGTCGCGGATGTTGTTCGCATCGCCGTCCGCGCCATGTTGCCGGTTCTCGATGCAATGATCGCGTCACAGGACATAGTGGTCAACGAATTGATCGGACACCTGGGCGGTACAATGCGCAAACGCCACGAGACTTTTGATTTGTCGGAAGCGGTGCCTACTCGAAACAGGGCAGAGGACCTTGCTGATACAGAAAATTCAGTATCGTCATCACGTCGAGGATATTGACATTGCCGTCGCAGTTGGCATCAGCCGAGTTGAGATCTGCCGGAGCCGGGCCGTCGCGGTAGAGATAGCGCACGAAATACAGCAAATCGCCGAGCGCCATGCCGGGTGTGGCATCGACATTGCCGCGAACGCTGCGAATTTGGAGAATCAAATTCGAAGTCGCCTCACCGACCGGATTTCCAGAATCGGTAATGCGAACAGAAATCTCGAAACTGCCGGTATCAGTCGCGATGCCATGCAGCAGCCCATCGTCATCCAATTCGAATCCGTCCGGCATCGAAATCTCATATTCTGACCAGTTAAACGGCGGCTGTCCGTTCCGGGCGGATATGTGATAGCTGTATGGTAGTCCGACTACAGCTACTGGAAGCGTGTCTACGACGGCTTCCGGAAGCAGCGTGACTTGAGTGTATTTATTGATAATCCAATTGTCCGGATCAATTAGGCAGCGCAGCGGTTTCTCCGGCAGCAAGAACCGGAAATCTTGCTTGCGGCGATCGTCCGTCACACGAAGAGTCAGCGAATCCGACTCGAACCAGAAACGTACATTCATGTCGGTCTTGAATAGCTCGTACTGCGTCTGCACTTGCCGCATCTGCAGATCGGTCACCCAGCCGGAATCCGTTTCGAACGGGTAGAAGCCGAAGCGGTAATCTGGAATCGACGGCTGGTAAACCCACTGGTCGAAAAAGTATTGCAGGTCTCGTCCGGAGACATCTTCGCAAATGCGCTGGAAATCCGCCGTCGTTGCGCTGTTGTACTTGTGCACCGATTCCGAATAGCTGCGCAGGATCTGAAAGAATGTCTCATCGCCAAGATTGAAGCGCAACATGTGGAGCACCATCGCACCTTTGTCGTAGACCACGCGATCAAAAATGTTGTTATAATTTGCGGTGTCGGAAACATACACCTGCTGGTCGAGTCGAATGAGCGAATTCATATACTGCTGCAGCGCCGGCGGACCGTTGGTGTGCGCCAGCCAGAGCGCCTCCGAGTAGCGCGCAAATCCCTCGTTGAGCCAGATGTCGTGCCAGGTTCCGCAGGTGATCATGTCGCCCCACCATTGATGCGCCAACTCGTGTGCCAGCAGCCACTCGTGGAAGACGCCGATCGAGCTGCAGGTTTGATGTTCCATGCCGCCGCCCCAGAGGAATTGGGCATGGCCGTATTTTTCACGAATGAACGGATAAGTCCCATAGATCGACGAGAAGAAACCGAGCATATCGACGATCTTCGCATTGTTTACGCGATACTGCTCAACCAGTCCCGAAAGGATGTAGAAATCCACCGGCATCGTTGCGCCAGCATAACGAAACGTATCCGCATAGTGCTCATAATCCGCAATCGCGAGACTGATCAAATAAGTTGCAATCGGATACGACTCGTGCCAATGCGTCGTGCTTGTACCGTCGCCATTGTCTGTCCGGCTGATTTGCGTGCCATTGGAAACGACGCTGACCCGGCTGTCAACCGTGGCACGGATATCCGCAGAGTCGGCTTTGTCGGAAGGATGGTCCTTGCACGGCCACCAGGTGCGGGCGTAGAACGGTTCCGACAAACTCGAGATCATCGGCAGACCGTTGTGGACGTTGAAAGAAAATGAACCGAAACCGTAGAACAGCGGCCGGCCGTGATAGAAAACCCGGACGTCCACTGATTGATTCGCCGAATGTTGAGGCACTGTGATTGTCAGTAAATCGGATGCATGCTGAAAGTCCGCGGTCAGACCACCGGAATGAACAGAATCAACCGTCAGCGTGTGATCGAGATTGAGTTCGATTGAATTGAGCGACTGCAGGGCAGTCGCCGTCATGCCGACTTCGCCGATGATCGAACCGGCGGAAGGATTTATGCTGATGTTGATGTCGTAGTACTTGACATCGAAGTCGTTTTGATTGGCGGTTGCTGCCAGGCTTGCGGCCGATTGCGCATAGCGCGATAGACTTGCCAGATGCGCCTTCATCGCCTGTTCATACGACAACGGATCGTCTTCGGCGCCGAAGGCCGCGCCGGCAATCAACAATAGTGCCGCAAGCAATATCCTGACGGTCATCTGACTCCTATCACGCGGTTATCAATTCTCCGATTATAACGCTTCACCGCGCCGAATGTGCTAACAAAAAAATCGCTGCATCCAGCTCAACACTGGATGCAGCGACGAAAGGAGTCAAAAAGATGAATGACTACTTAACTAAACAGACATCTCCTTAGCAGCCCGAAGGAGCCGGTCCGCCGGCGAAGATGTAGTTGATCAAGAACACTGCGTCGGAAATCGTAATAATATGGTTTCCGTCGGCGTCGCCCAGGCACAGCTGCGCCGGAGCCGGTCCGCCTGCAAAGATGTAGTTGATCAGGAACACGGCATCGGAAATCGTGATGATGCCGTTGTTGTCGGCATCGCCGCACATGCAATTTGCGCACGCGGGCGAACCGTTGTAGACGTGTCCGCACAACCAGGCTTTCGCTTTGTCAAGCTGGGTCTGGAAATTGGCAAGACTCGTCGTTCCGTCGGTTCCGACAAAGAGAACCGCGAACTCCATCGTGTCGTTGGTGGCTCCGTTGATCGTAGCACCACGGGCAATGGTGAGTACCGAGTTCAGATCCTCAAGCGAATCTGCTACCACGAAACCAGTGACTGCCTGCATCTTGTTCCACAGGGTGTCGTTTTCATAGCCGCCGAGCGGATAGACCGTGACGTCATTTTCCCAGTTGAAACCGCCGGTCACTGCCGTGCCGGTCTTTCTCACGCCGCGGATACCGGCAAAACGCAGGTCATCCGGAGCATAACGGCCTCTCTGGTAAATCGCCTGACGGGTCGCATCGGCACCGCCGACGTTGTCGGAACTGTCGTCCGGTACGTCGATGTCCGCCGCGTAAGCAACGGTCAAGTTGGTGACGCTGCCGGCTGGATTCTTCGCGCCTTTGTACAGCTTATAGGCTGCAACGATAAAGGTCGACGAATCCGGATGCTTCGGAGCATAGTACGAAACGCTGAATCCAAGTGTGGAGTCGCGGTTTGTACCTTTACCGGAAGCAATACGATAAATCGCGCTGCCGGTTGAGTCGTAGGTCGTGTTCGACAAAGCGTAGAGATATCCAAATGGATTGGACACGCTCGGTGTATTGCCGCCGCCCTCGAAAATCATCCAGCTCAAGTTCGCAGCCGAATTGCCCAGGACAAGCGAACCGTCATAGAACGGCTCCTGCTGGTCGTTGAACGAATAGAACATACGGCCGGTTTCTTGGTGCGAGTTACGTCCGCCTTGACTGACGTTCATGCGAACCAATGCGGTTCTGATCGCCTGATCTTGCGGCAGGAAGAAGCTGTTGAATACATAGAATTCTACCGGAACTTCAAACGACGTCGGACCTTCATAGGTGAAAGTGATCTTCGCCGAATAGTAGCCTTCGGTCGCGATCGGGCCGGCGGTAACCGCCAGCACGCTTGAGTTCGTGCAACCGGCAGTGACGTTGCCCGAAGCCGGAACTGTCAACCAGCCGGAGCCGATGTTGTAAGTAATCGCGCGCGTCCAGTTGGCCGTCGCGTTACCAGCGTTGGTAAGTGTGATATTGGTATTCGCAGCCACACCCGCCGCCGCATGGAACGGGTAGAGAATACCCGCCGGCGTCGAGGTCAAGCTGCGGTACGTCGCCATCGCAAAGCACGGATGGCTAAGGAACATGACCGGGCTGTAAGTCTCGACGGTAGCATCGTTGCCGACGCCCGAACCGGCGTCTTTGTCATTGAGGTATTCAATGCGCAGCGAATCGGTGCAATACATGGCCGAGCTGGAGAAGTTATCGTCATCGCAGGAGCCCGACGCGCAATTGTCCGTGCGCGAATTGGTCAAGTTGACCGGGGGACCCCAGGTCTGACCGGCAGTCGAAGAAGCCGATGCGAAGATTTCACCGTTGGGGAATCCTCCCGCCGAACAATCGGTAAGCGCCGGTGTGCTCGGATCGGTATCGCCGACGTAGCGCGTGTAGACGGCATAAAGCGTCTTGGTGGCGCCGACCGTACACTCGCTGATGCTGATGCGGGCAACGTTGTGCTCAAATGCTTTCATGTTACAATTCGCATGCACGTTGTTCGCATCGAGAATCAAGGATTTGCAATTGAGACAGTCGTCCCAATGATAGAGTTTGGCTTCTTGATCAGCCAATTGGGCAGCCGCGGAATCATAGAAAGCCGCGACGTAGAGGATGTGGAAACATCCGTCCGCCGAGAACATCGATGATGTCTCCTGCGAAACGCGTTCCTTGGCGCTGGAGGCGTAATTCGTCACGTTGACGATTGGTCCCCAGGTTACGCCGAGGTCTGTCGACATACGGTAGGCGAGATCATTGTTCTCGCGGCTCGTTGCCGCAGTGCGTGCTTTCGAGTAAGCAATTGCAACTTTGTTTGAACCCGGATCCTGACAAACGGTGTAGCTGATCGCTGTTGTCGAGTCGATGAACTTGCCGCAAGTACCGTAGTTGGTGAAACTGGCTCCGGTGCCGCGGTAATAAGTCATCGCCGAATAGTCCGAGCCCGAATTGCCTTCCATCGCAACGACGTGCGAAATCGGATTGCCGCCGCCGTCAACGTCGCCGGCGACCATCGGCCAAATATATGGTTCGAGAATGGAACCGCTGAAGACGCCTTCGCAGTTATTCACCGCGGACGGCACATCGACAATCGTGAAACTGCCGGCGCCGGAGGCGAAATCGAGAGCGGAGGTCGAGCGGTATGCGGCAAATGATGCGCCATAACGCCAACTCGCTAAAGCCGCGTTGTTATACTGATCGAGCGAGCACATGTGACCCTCGCGACCGTCAGATATTGTCAAACCGCCGGGAAGATCGAAGAAGCCCGAGCCTGGCACGAATGATCCGTAACGGATTTCGCGCTGTGTCGAGCCGGCGCCGGCGAGCTTATGCGTCCAAATAAAGTGAACGCGACCGCCGGGTCCTTGAACTATCTGGCGGCCCATGCGGCTGTTGTGCTGAATATCATAACCGGTGTTGCCGATCATGATGCCGGGTGATGCCATGAAGCCTAGCGAGCTTTGGCCCATATCAACCGCCGGCTTCGATCCGGAGCGATTGGCATTGAGCTGCTCCAGTTGAATGTCTGTCAGCGGATGTTTGGAGCTTTCCGCCACGATGTCCCGGGGATCGATTGCGCCTGCCGCATTATTTTTGGCTTTTGCAGCAAACACTGAAACCGACAACAGGGAAACCACGTAGACCATACTCACGAACAACAATGTGAGTCTTTTCATGTTTCTGTTGCTCCTTTCAGAGTGAAATAATAGAAACGTTGCAATGAATTCTTAGACAAGTGAACACAAACGGAACATGTCTTGCGGGACCAACCACCTCCCTCGGATAGCATGAACCGTATGGACCGTCTCCGGCTCACAATTGAAGCTACCCAAATTGCTTATTGTCCTAAATGGTCACATCAGTCAATATTTGCTATCGGCGGAAAAAACGGGGGCGTGATCGTAACAAAAGTATTTGGCTCGCGGAAGTCCGGGTTAGTAGTACTTTAGAGCCGTGGATTCATTGCGCGGTGTCGATCACTCACCCATAATCACGCGCGCGGTAGTAAGACCGTGTTATTTCTAACTGCTTTAGTGTAAGTATACCATCTGTTTAAGCAAGTGTCAAACCCTTTTTTCGCTTACACCCGCTTCTAATCGGCTCAAATCGAGTTTCGCCGATTGGATCCCCGGCGCCGCAAACGTAAATTCTATTGCAATTCGAACACTAACCCGATACCATTCAACGGCATGATTCAATTGCGAATTCTCATTGTTGACGACGAAAGCAATCAGCGCGAAATGCTGGCAGGATTTCTCAAGAAAACTGGCCATAGTGTTACGACCGCCGAGTCCGCCGAAGCGGCTCTGAAACTGCTCGAAACTCGAGCCTTCGAGATCGGCTTGTTTGACATGAAAATGTCCGGGCTCTCCGGATTTGAGCTGTTTCAGCGCGTGCATGAGCGCGACCCGGAGATGCAGGTGATACTGATCACCGCCTTCGGCAATGTTGAATCCGCCGTCGAGGCTATGCGCGCTGGCGTTTATCATTACATCAGCAAACCGGTCAATCTCGCCGAATTGCAGGAGCTAATCCGCAAAGCCGGCGAACGCCACTACCTGCTCGCCGAAAACCGCAATCTCCGCGAACGCCTTGAACAACTTCAAGTCGACGAAATCGTCGGCGTGTCCGACAAGATCAAATCGCTGCTTTCCGAAGTTGCCCGCGTTGCACCGACCGACGCAACTGTTCTCATCACCGGCGAATCCGGCACCGGCAAGGAGTTGCTCGCGCGCAGTATTCACGAACTTTCACCGCGCCGCGACAATCGCTTTGTCGCCGTCAGTTGCGCTGCCATACCGGAGACCTTGATTGAATCAGAATTACTGGGCCATGAGCGCGGAGCCTTCACCGGCGCAGAGAAACGCCGGCTTGGACGCTTTGAACTCGCAAAAGGCGGTACGATATTGCTCGACGAAATCGGCGAGCTGCCGCTGTCAATTCAAGTCAAGCTCTTGCGCCTGCTGGAAGAACGCAAATTCGAGCGCCTCGGTGGGGAAGAGGAAATCGCTGCCGATGTGCGCCTAATCGCAGCTACCAACCGAAACCTTCAGGAAGAAGTCAAATCGGGTCGCTTCCGTGAAGACCTCTACTTTCGCATCAACGTCGTCCATCTACATATTCCGCCGTTGCGCCAACGCCGCGACGACATTATCCCGCTCGTTGATCATTTTCTGAATCTGACCGCGTCGAAGACAAATCGTCCTCCGCGAAAAATCACCGCCGCCGCCAAAGATCGTTTGCTCGCCTACGACTGGCCCGGTAATGTCCGCGAACTTGCCAACGTCATTGAGCGTGCTACCGTGTTGAGCCGCACGGAGACGCTTGATGCCGCCGACTTCTCGCAGCTGAACGCAAATTCCACCGAGTCGGCTGTGACCTCGATTCCAACTACGATGACCCTGCGCGATCTCGAAAAAGAGCACATCGAAAATGTGCTCGCTGCCAACGAATTCAGTCTGCAAAAGAGCGCCGACGTTCTGGGTATTCATCGCAACACTTTGCGCCAGAAAATGAAAGAATACGGCATCGAAAAGCCGAATGGCGATGACGAAGTGTAACCTTCCACCAATGCGTGTTTTTTCAAAGATGCTTCGTTCGCTGCTCGTACGTGTTTTGATGCATTTAGGGGCTGCTTATTTGTGGATTGGAAGGACCTTGCCGATATGATGCCCGCTGCCTATACCAGAACTCCCGACAACTATCGGGCGATGCCGGATGACGAATTGCGCCGGCGCATCAAAGCCAAGAAAGCCGAGTACGGCAAGAATCTCGTAATTCTCACCCACCACTACCAGCGCCTCGGCGTCGTCGAATTCGGCGACTATCAGGGCGACTCGTACGCACTCTGCAAGATTGGCGCGGAGCTTGACGCCGAGTACATCGTTTTTTGCGGCGTGCATTTCATGGCCGAAAGCGCTGTCATTCTCGCGCGTCCCGATCAGAAAGTCTTTCTTCCGAATCCGCTGGCCGGCTGCCCGATGGCTGACATGGCCGCGATCGATTCGGTATTCGCCGCCTGGGATGAACTGCAGCATCATTTGCCCGGCTCAAAGATCATTCCGATTTCTTACATGAATTCCGCCGCCGATCTCAAGGCATTTTGCGGAAAGAACGACGGTGTGATTTGCACTTCATCGAATGCACACAAGGCGTTCGACTGGGCCTTTGGTCGCGGTGAGCGCATTTTCTTTTTCCCCGACGAGCACCTGGGCAGAAATACTGGGAATAAGTACGGCATTCGGAAAGACGAAATGTTTGTCTGGGACTTCAACCTTAATCCCGCCAAGCGCGATGTTGAAGCATTGAAGCGCGCCAAGGTCATACTCTGGAAAGGCTACTGCCACGTCCACTCGGTGTTTCAGCCGCATCACGTCGAGCAAATGCGAAAGGACTATCCCGGCATCAAGATTGTCGTGCATCCGGAGTGCACCGAACAACTGGTAGCGATGGCCGATTCAGTCGGCTCGACCAGCCACATTGTCAAGTATGTTGCCGAACAACCCGCCGGAAGCGTGATCGCAGTCGGCACGGAGCTGAATCTTGTCGACCGCTTGTCACACATGCATCCGGACAAGAAAATCCTCGAACTTGCCGGCAATACCTGCGCAATGTGCGTGAACATGTATCGCACGACTCTTAACGATCTCGCCTACACGCTGGACAATTTGGAGACTATTAAACCGATGTCGGTTTACGACGACGTTAAGATTCACGCTCGCATCGCCTTGGAAAGAATGCTTGCCATCACCGGCTAATGATGTTATTATCGCATTTTATTCCGGGGCAGTGCGCATTCAGGGCGGGATTATGCCTCGACCTTTTGGACTCGAAATAATTTCCGATTACAAGGAGTTTGGATAATGGCTTATGTCATGAAGGTCCCCGTGATGGGGGAATCAGTTGTCGAAGGAACAATCAACCAGTGGTTCGTCAAAGTCGGCGACACCATCAAGAAGGACCAGCCGATTGTCGAATTGTTGACCGACAAGGTCAACGTATCGGTACCGGCGGAAGCCGACGGCGTTTTGCTTGAGATCAAGGCAAAAGTCGGCGATGTCGTCCCGGTGGGCAAAGAAATCGCCGTCATCGGCGCAGTCGGTGAAAAAGCCGGCGCAGCGACAGAATCAGCACCCGCAGCCGCTCCGAAAGCAGCGCCTGCTGCTGCCAAAGCCGCACCAAGCGCTCCGGCGCCGGTTGCCGCTCCAGCCGCCTCGGAAGGTCCAATCAAATTATCGCCCGTTGTTCGTCGACTGATCAAAGAACATGGCATTGATGTTTCCCAACTGCGCGGCACCGGCGGCGGTGGCCGAGTGACTCAAAAAGATGTCGAAGACTTTATCGCTTCAAAGGGTACAGGTGCTGCCACTGCATCTCCTGCAGCCACAACTTCGTCAGCTCCGGCGCCGTCTGCGCCGCAGCCGGTATATGACACCACGAAGCGCGTCGAAGAATTTCCGCTTACACGCGTTCGCAAGTTGATCGCCGACCACATGGTCAAATCGAAGCAGACCTCGCCGCACGTTACCACCTTTGACGAATGCGATTTCACCCGTCTCGTCGAGTTCCGCGCCAAGCATGTAGAACGCATCGAAAAAGAACACGGCATCCGCGTAACTTACATGCCGTTTCTCGTCGTCGCAGCCTGCAAAGCGCTGAAAGAATTCCCGTTGATGAACGCCTCGATGACCAACGACAAAGTCATCATCAAGCATTACTACAACATCGGCATCGCTGTCGCCCGCGATTCCGGCCTGATCGTCCCGGTCATCAAAGCCGCCGACCAGAAGGGCATCGTCCAAATCACCAAGGAAATGAAAGACCTCGGCGACCGCGCCCGGGCAGAACGCCTGATGCCCGCCGATATCGAAGACGGCACATTCTCGCTCACCAACGCCGGCGGTTACGGCGCGCTGAATTCGACGCCGATCATAAGCCAGCCGCAGGTCGCGATTCTCGGTATTCACGCAATCCAGAAGCGCCCGGTCGTGCGCGACAATCAGATCGTTATTCGCGACATGATGAACATGGGCTTGTCCTTCGATCACCGCTTGATTGACGGCCACTACGCCGTCCAGTTCCTGCGCAAGCTGATCGGCTACATCGAAGAACCGGAATTGCTACTGCTGTAAGATTAGAACTTGCATCGAGCTCTTTCCCCTCTCCCGCCGGGAGAGGGGTAGGGGTGAGGGCGCGCATAAAACTATGACCACTACTACCACCACCAAAGCCCGCATTTTCGACCTCGGCTTGTCCGATTACGAGAAGACCCGCCAACTGCAATTGCAGATGGTCGACAAACGCATCGCCGGCGAGGCGCCCGATACTTTCATCTTCACGACACACGGCCCGACCATCACAATCGGCCGCGGCGGCGGAAGCGCCAATGTTTTGGTGTCTGACGAAATCCTCGCCCAGCGCGGCGTGAAAAAATACGAAGTCGAACGCGGCGGCGATGTCACATTCCACGGTCCCGGCCAGCAAGTCATCTATCCGATTGTCGACCTCGATCAGCGGGGAAGAGACCTCCACAAATTTCTGCGCGATCTCGAAGAAGTTGTCATCGTGTTCTTGAAAAACTACAACATCGAAGGCACCCGCGCTGCCGGCAAGACCGGTGTCTGGGTCGGTGACAAGAAGATTTGCGCTATCGGAATCGCGGTCAAACGCTGGGTCAGCTACCACGGTTTGGCACTAAACCTCGATACCGACCTGAATTTCTTCCAACTCATCAATCCTTGCGGATTTTCTCCCGATTCGGTGACCAGCCTCGAGCAACTCACCGGCAAACCAACCGACAAATCGAAAGCTTTTTACCAACTCACCAACGCTCTCGAACAAGTCTTCGGCGTTCAGGCAATATTGTAGCCAATAAGTCCTCTTTTCGGCCGTCATTTTCCAATCATCGTTGTTCAAAAAACTCACAAATCTGTCCAAAAGCTGCTAAAGCAATTGTCTCAAAAAGTCGATTAATTGACTAAAGCGCTGATCTGGCTTACAGTTAGCTAAAAGTTTTATATTGACATTATAGAGGATTGAGACAATTTTCAAAACAAGATACGAGCGGAGCTTATATCCCACTCCGGCAAGGATCGGCGGAGCAAGACACATCTCATTGTGCGGCAAGCATTTTCACTTCTGGCAACTGTCGCTGGCCGCACCCCCTTGGACTCTTGCGACATTTCTTAACCGGATAAAAGGATACACGGCGTAGGGTTTCGTTCGTCTTTGGTGATGGAGGAAATATTCTTTTGAAGTGTTTAACCCACAACTCTTACAGGAGGTAGGAATTTGAATCTGTTAGTTAACAATCTCGCACTTTTGCGTACGATTTCAATTCATTAACAGGAGGTTTGGTTTTGAATCTTAAACCAAAAGTAGCTCTGATCCTGATCCTCGTTCTGGCGCTTTGCGCGTTTGCCCAGGCGGCTACCGTCGGCAAAATCAGCGGCAAAGTCACCGATAAGGAAACGGGATCCGCTCTGCCCGGCGTGGCGGTGACAATCACCGGCACCTCGATGGGAGCGTTATCCGACGTCGAAGGCAAGTTCTTCATCTTGAACGTCCCCGTCGGACTTTACACACTGAAAGCAGAACTGATTGGATATGCTCCGGTGGAATTGCAGGGACTCAATGTCTCTGTCGATCTCACCACGAATGCAGATTTCCAGTTATCTTCCAAGTCGCTTACCGGCGACGTTCAGGTCGTTATTGCAGAACGTCCGCTGATCATCCTCGATCAAACCAAGTCGTTGAAAATCGTCAGCGGTGACGAAATTCAACAACTGCCGACCCGTGGTTACACCGACGTTGTCGGTCTGTCCGCCGGCGTCGTCGCGTATTCCGAAAACGTGGAAGCTTCCGCAGTCGGTACGCGCGGTGGTCGCGAACAGAGCAACCAGCCATCGCTCAATATCCGCGGCGGTCGTCAGGGTGATGTCGCCTATTTCGTCGACGGTTTCTCACAGCAGGATCCGTTGACCAACATGTCGACCACGGCGATCAACAACAACGCTATCGAAGAAATTTCCATCTCGACCGGCGGTTTCAACGCCGAATACGGCTGGATTTCTTCCGGCGCGATCAACGTTACCACCAAGGAAGGCACCAAGGCTTATTCGGGCGCTTTTGAAGCATCTACCGATGAATTCATGGGCTCCGACAGCCGTTTCAATTACAATGTTCTCGCCTTCAATCTTGATGGCCCAATTCTTCCCAACAACGAAAAAGCCAGCTTCTTCGCGTCGATGGAACGCCGCCGTTTTGGTGACCGTCAACCGCGCGCCGTTGCTGATGGAATTCTCCCGCACAACGACCTATCCGGCTGGAGCTGGCAGGGCAAAGTGCGCTACGATCTCAACAAGAAGAACGTCCTGCGCTTTGGCACTTTGGGCAGCTACGAAAAGTGGCGTGAATTCCGCATGAACTATTACTTCAACGGAACCCATGCTCCGCGCTATCTGGATGAGAACTATTCGTACTACGGCAAGTGGACGAATAACCTTTCCGCTAAGACCTTCTTCGAACTCGGCGGCACCTACTATTTGACCAAGAGATTCCGCGGCGACGAAACGTTGTGGGATGACATTCTTGGTTACAGCCGTCCCGATGGCAATCCGACTTTCGACAACACTAACTTGTTCTGGATCGGCGACGATCCGGCCACGCCGGAAGACGAAGGCCACGTTTGGGAAGATGTTCTCAAGCGCAGCTCATCTTACATGGGATTGAATTTCGACTTGACCAGCCAGGTCAACGAGTTTAACGAAATGCAGTTTGGCGCCGAATTCGAACGCCACTCCTTGCGTTATTACAACCATCTTGACCCGACCAAGATCGACACCACCATCACCGATCCGATCGAATTCGACCGCGCGTCATGGAGTGACGCCAATTTCTTCGGATACGACAAGACCGGAGAAAACAACGTCGACGATGGTCCCGATGGCGCTAAGAAGCCGTACATGTTCGCTGTTTACCTTCAGGATAAGTTCGAATTCGAAGGCTTGGTTGTTAATGCCGGTCTGCGTTACGACTACCTGAACGCCAACACCGATCGTCTTAGAAACGAAGAGCGTCCGCTCGATCCGACGAACGTTCTCGGCAATCCGGAAGGACACACCAACGAGGAAATCCTCAACGCCACCAAACTTGACGACGGCGATTTCGAACCGGCCAAGGCCGAACAGAAAGTCTCTCCGCGTCTCGGCGTCGGCTTCCCGGTGTCCGACCGCACCGTGTTCCATGTGAACTACGGCAAGTTCTTCCAGCGTCCGGAACTCCAGTACCTCTATGTTGGAACTCGCTTCCTCGAGAGAATGGTCGCGGATGCCCCGTACTATTCACCCATTGGCAATCCGAATCTTGAGCCCGAAGAAACGACGGCTTATGAAGTCGGTCTTGCGCACCAGCTGGGTGATTTCACGGCCTTGAACATTACGGCTTACTACAAAGACGTTAATGGTCTGACCGAAGTCATCAATCAGCCCTCGTCGCCGAACGCGTTTGCGACCTATCGCAACCACGACTTCGGAACGATCAAGGGTTTGGATTTCGCCCTTAAGATGCGTCGTACCCGTTCGGTTGCAGCCGAGTTGAATTATTCGCTCTCGTATGCTGCCGGCACAGGTTCCTACGCGACCTCGCAGGGTAATATTGCCTGGACCAACACCGAGCGCCCGATCCGTGTATCGCCGCTCGATTATGATCAGCGCCACAAAATCACGGCCATCATTGACGTCCGTGCGGCCGCCGGTCAGGGTCCGAAATTGGGCAATATGCACATCTTTGAAAATGCCGGTCTTAACCTTGTATTCCGCGCCGGTTCGGGTACCCCGTACACGCCGATGCAGGTTTACAACGAAATCTCGCTGGCGTCGGTTACCCCGACTCCGATCGGCAAGATCAACTCCCGCACTGGTCCGTGGACCTATCGGCTCGATCTAAAAGCCAGCAAAGGCTTCGAGATCGCCCGTCTCAACTGGGATGTTTACCTTTGGGTAATCAATATCTTCGATACAGAGAACGCATTGGATGTTTACGAGGGTACGGGCCGCGCCGACAATACCGGCTGGCTTTCTACTCCGGATGGTCAGTCTTTCGCCGATCGTTACGGCGCAGACGGAGTTGCCAAATACAACTTCAAGCAAAACAATCCGGGTAGCTACGATACCCCGCGTCAGGTCCGTCTCGGCCTGCGCCTTATGTTCTAAGGGTGAATGAACCTGAACGCTTCAGGAGGAAGCTGATGAAGAAAACGAGATTATTCTATTCCCTGCTGATGTTTCTGATGATGACCACGGTCGCGTGGGGCATCAGTAACGTGACAGGGAAGTGGCATGGCTCGCAGACGGCATTAATCCTCGACACTGATACCCGTATAGATGTCAACAACCTTGAGATGTTCGTCTATAACGACGGTAACTTTGCCTATGATAATGCCAACGTGCTGGGCAAAACTGACGGTCTCTACTTCCCGCGTGGAACGAAGAAAACCGTCATCTACTCCGCCGGTCTTTGGATCGGTGCGCAGGTCAACGGCGATACGCGCCTGGCGATCGCGGAGTACTCATCCGAGTTCACTCCCGGTCCGATGGCCAACGGCACCTATCAACCCGATAACGCCGCGTTTCGCGTCTACAAAGTCGCCAAGAGCGACAACGCCAATTCCAATCCTGACTACGCCAACTGGCCCGCGGACCAGGGAGCTCCTGTTGATGCAGAGGGCAAACCCCTGATTCTCGGAAATCAGATGGCATGGTCGGTATTCAATGATGCGGATCCGGCCGGTCATATCAATGACGCCGCCAGTACCGCTCCGCTCGGTCTCGAAATCCAAATGTCGGCCTTCGGTTTCGCGCGCGGCGGCGCACTTGGGAACACCGTATTCTTCAAGTACGTCATCATTAACAATGGCTCGAACACACTTGACTCGACTTTCGTGTCGCTTTGGGCAGACCCCGATCTCGGCAATGCGTCAGACGACTTAGTCGGTTGCGACACGCTGCTGTCACTCGGCTATTGCTACAACGAAGGCGATGATGCTACTTATGGCGCGGCTCCACCGGCCGTTGGTTTCGACTTCTTTGAGGGTCCGATTGTTCCGTCCGAGGGCGACTCCGCCCTCGTCAACGGCGTCTGGCGTCAGGGATTCAGAAACCTTCCGATGGCTTCGTTCAACAAGTACATCAACGGTACCGATCCGTCCAGCCGTGTGGAAACGTACGGCTACATGAAGGGTCTAACGAAAGACCCGATCACCGGCGCCATGATTCCGGCTATCAATCCATCGACCGGCCTCGTGACCACCTATTCGGTTTCCGGCGATCCGGTAACCCAATCAGGCTGGGTTGACGAAGCTGCTGCTGACCGCCGCTACATGATGTCCGCTGGTCCATTTACAATGGCTCCCGGCGACACCCAGGAAGTGGTCGCAGCCGTTATCGTTGCGCAGGGTTCGAGCCCGTTGAATTCAATTACCGCCCTGAAAGCGGCCGATATTGCCGCGCAGGCAGTGTTTGATCTCAACTTTGATATTCCGGATCCGCCACCGTCACCGTCAGTGTTCCTGCGCGGTGTGGATGGAGCCGTGGAAATGATCTGGGGAACCGAGCCGGTCGGAAACGTTGAAGCTAACGAGAAGCTCGGCCAGGAATTCCATTTTGAAGGTTACAATCTGTATCAAGGTGAATCTGCGAACGGTCCTTGGACCAAGTTCGCCACCTATGATATCGATCACGATGATCAGGATGAACCGGTATCGTTGATTTACGGAGACGTGGTCGACGCGACTGCCGGCGGTACCCAAAGAGTCATCCTTCAGAAGGGATCAAACTCCGGATTAGTTTACAATCAGACCGTTACCAACAGCCAGATCACGGGTGTGGCGCTGAAGAATAATCAGCCCTACTACTTTGCCGTGACGGCTTATTCCTACGACTATCTCAACATCACACCATTCAACGACGCCGGTGGCAACTTCCTCGGTTACATTACCGAAACGCTGGAAAGCCCGATTATTCCGTACATGGTCAAGCCGTTCACCTTCGTCGGTGAGCGCAATCAGACCGCTACGCAAATACCGGAAGGCGGCAGCGATGGCGTGACAACAGTTGAGTATATCAATCCCGGTGAAGTCACCGGCGATGATTACGAAGTCACCTTCAACGACGATCTGACTTGGAATCTCAAGAACTTGACCACCGGTGAAGTTTTGCTTGACAGCATCTCGACCCAGGCCGACGACTATGGTTATCCCGTTGTCGAAGGTATCCAAGTCCGTGTTGTCGGTCCGACACCGGGCATCAAGGCCTACGAATGGGTCGGTACGCGTTGGATTTCCGGCGTGGATGCCGGTCTGCCGCAGTTCTTCGGCGCATTAGGAAATGCCGCTGACTTCTTCGGCTCAAGCGTGGGCGCCCTTGACTACAAAGACGTTGAGATTCGTTGGAGCTTCACCGAAACGCAGAAGGGTCATTTCTACCTTCGTAGCGGTACACCGCTTTGTGGCGGCAGTTATTGTTACAATGGTTTCTTTGATGTTCCATTCACTGTTTGGGATGTCAGCACCGTACCGGAGCGCCAGCTCAATGTCCTGATTGCAGAACAATACGGCAATCCCTGCTTCGACTCCACCTGGCTTCCGTGCGATGAGGATGGCACCGGCCGCGAGTACTTGTTCGTCACGAACAGCACTTATACCGGTACACCAAATCCGACCTATGCATCGCAGAATATGCTCAACGACGCCGCCGACATGGATGTTTTGTACTCCTTGTGGCCGCGCGTTCGTCCGGGCCATGTTCCGGCCGATGAACTTGCGGATGGTCAAAAGCTGATTATTACCAAGAACAATCCGAACAATCCGGCCGTGAGATATACTTTCACGACGGTTAAGCCGGAAGCAGCTTCAGGCGACGATGTTCTGATAACCAGCTCTCTAGACCAGGTCAAGACTGTTCCCAATCCTTACTATGCGTTCTATCCGGAAGAAAAGGATCAGTTTGATCGCATAATAAAGTTCATTAATCTTCCTCCGAATCAGGCGATGAAGATCAAGATCTACAACATCGCCGGAGACCTCCTGCGCACACTCGAGCGTAGCGGAGGTTCTTCCGATCCCGAATTCGTCTGGGATTTGAAGACCGAGGCTGGCCTTTGGGTCGCTTCTGGAATTTACATTTGGGTCATCGAAGCTGATGGCTTGGGAACGAAGTTCGGCAAGATGGCGATCTTCCCTGAAGTCGAACAACTGGATACATTCTAAGGAGAGGAGTGAATACGATGAAAAAAATAGTTATGCTTTCGTCGGCGCTGTTGATTCTCATGAGCGCTATGCTCCTCGCCGGTAATGAAATCAAGATCGGAACGGCGGGCGCACAAGAGCTGCGTATTCCGATTGGTTCGCGCGGTTCAGCCTTGGGCGGCGCGATGATTGCGAATTCGTATGGCGCGGAAGCGCTCTATTGGAATCCGGCAGGAGCCGCTAACCAGAGCGGTACTGAAGCGATGTTTTCCCATTTGGAATACTTCGCAGATATGAACCTTGAATATGTCGGCATTACGACGAACCTCGAAGGTTTTGGCACACTCGGCGCCTCCGTCAAGGTCTTGTCGATTGGCGACATCTTAAGAACTACCTGGGACGACCAGCAGGGCGTCAGCGGTGAAACCTTCAATCCGACGTTTTCCGTCCTCGGCTTGACCTACGCCCGTCAGTTTACTGATCGCGTATCGTTTGGCACGACCGTCTACTTTGTAAACGAGCGTGTCGAACAGGTCTCTGCCCGCGGCGTCGCGTTTGATTTCGGCTTCACCTATCAGCCCAACTGGCGCGGGTTGAAGTTTGGTGTGGTTGCCAAGCACATTGGACCGCAGATGCAGTTCACTGGCTCCGGTTTCGACATCAAGACGATTCCCGATACCAACGACCCGAACTCCTCCGCCAAAACGGTTCGCACCGAAAGCGAAGGATTCGATCTCCCGTCTTCAATCCAGTTTGGAGTAGCTTGGAATGCACTGCAGAACAACGAGAAGAATGATCTCGAACTCTCCGGCACTTTCCAGAGCAACAACTTCTCACAGGATGAATTCAAGGGTGGTGCTGAATACGGCTTCAACGATACGTTTTTCCTGCGCGGCGGCTTTGTCGGCTCAAGCCAGGATGAATTTACGTACGGCGGTTCGTTCGGCGCTGGTCTCAAGTTCCATTGGGGCGGCTCGCATGTAAGTCTTGATTATTCGTGGCAGCAGGTCGACGTGACCGGCTTCGACGACAATCAATACTTCACCGTGAAGTTCGCTTTCTAATCGAACCAATCTCGTTTATTTCAGCCGGTGGAGCTCCTCTCCACCGGCTTTTTATTTTCACTCAATCGATGTACCCAGTTTCGCTGCCAAATTCGTTATTCCCCCTTAGCAAAGGGGGCAAGGGGGTTGTATTCCACCCGCTCCGCGTCACCACCTTTTTGTTGAATCCCGATTCCCATTTGCCGACCTTATGACCATGCCACGCTTACAGCCGACTATTCCCGTTGCCGACGTGCGACGCAGCCCCGATCATCGCTCTGAACGCGTCTCACAGGCGCTCTACGGCCACCTCGTCACGCAGTTGGACATTGATGGCAAGTTCATCCTCTGCTCCACTGAAGATGGCTACCAGGGCTGGATTGGCGCATCATATCTAGCGGCTAATGATAAACCGCAACAAAACCTGACCGCAGTCACTTCCGTCGTCGCTGTTTTCGAAGACAACTCCGGCGGCAGATTGACCCTGCCATACGGAGCACGCATATCCTCTGGTGGCGGCGATTTGTTTTATGCCCACGACGGCTCCGAGCTTTCGTTGCTCTTTGGCCGCCTTGATATCCTCGACCCGGTGCCGTTCGACCGCGCTCTCGCCGACGGGATATCGCTCATGTCAGCGCCATATCTGTGGGGCGGCTGCTCAAGTCTCGGTTATGACTGCTCCGGCTTCACGCAGGCGATCTTTCGCCGTGCCGGTGTTGCCCTGCCACGCGACAGCAAGGACCAAGCACAGGTCGGCAGGGAAGTCGCTTTCGCTGACGCGATCGCCGGCGACTTGATCTGTTTCCCGGGACATGTCGCAGTCTATCTCGGCAGCAATTCCATTCTGCACGCTTCGCGATTGCGCGGAGTGCTCGCAATTGATTCACTCGACAAAGACCAGCCGAATTTCCGCAGCGATCTTGCCGGAACTGTTACCACCATCAGACGAGTGTTATCGTGATGCTTGCCCGCAGACTTAGCCAGCAGAGCAGGCTCAAGATTTTCTTTCCTGCCAGTTCGCTCAAAAGCGGCAAGGCAATGACTCGCGCCTACAATCATGGCGCTTCGCTGATGGAACGATACTTCGCTCTCGAAGGCTCGCGTTTGCTGGACTCGGAGCACAATGGATTTGCGGCAACCGATGAGCAGCGCGCCGCCGAATTCAACGATGCAATACGCTCATCAAAAATTCATGGGCTGATTGCCGGACGCGGCGGCTACGGAACTTTGCGGCTGCTCAACTTGATTGACTATGATGCCGTAAAAAACTATCCCAAAGCAATCATCGGATTGTCGGACCTGACCATTTTGCAGAGCGCACTGTACGTCAGGACCGGCCTCGTGACTTTCTCCGGGCCTTTGCTGGCGACAATGGATGCCGCCGGACGCGATGCGCTCCTGCCGCTCCTTTGCGGCGACAATTCCGGCCGGGAACTTCTGCCCGAAGACAACCGCGAAGAAATCGAAGTCGTCAATTCCGGCAAAGCCGACGGCGTCTTGATGGGCGGCAATCTCTTTTCGCTCGTCCAGCTAATCGGCACCGGATTCTTGCCGCGTTTCGACAACACGATCCTGTTCTTCGAAGATGTCAACGAGACCGTCGACCATCTCGATAGCTTCCTCAATCACTTGAAACTTGCCGGACTGATGTATGGTGTACAGGGTGTCGTCATCGGCGACACCGATTGGCGGGAAACCACGCCGTTGACTTCGAGTAAAAAGCATGACAAGCTCTTTCGCGAGCGCATTAAGACAATCTTCCGGCGCGAAATCCCGGTCATCACCGGTGTTCGCTATGGCCACTGCGACGGCTCGATTACGATTCCGTTCGGCGCCCGCGCGCGTCTCGATGCCGATGCCCATTCTTTGAAACTGCTCCAAGAGGTAACCAGTGGCTGATTCCGCCGTCAAATTGAAATTGCTCGATCTCCGCCTCAAGCGCGCCTTCAATATTTCCAAAGCCAGCGCCGAGCACAAACAGACGCTGATTGCCCGCTACAAGCGCGGGATCGGTGAGGGCTCTTCGTCAATCCACTACGGCGCTTCGTCGCAGGAATGTCTGCAATTGACCCAGCAGCGCTTGCAGAAATTCCACGAGGATTGGAACGTCGCGGCATTAAAGAAATTCCTTCTCGCACTGCCACCCTCGCTTAACGTCGCGCGCTGCGGTATTGAGATGGCAATGCTTGACCACCTTGCCAAAGAGCTGGAACTACCGCTGCACACTTATTTGCAATTACCGGCGCCCAAGCCGGTTGCCAGTGCGTTTACGATTACCTATTCGTCGAACGATGATGTCTTGCGGCAACTCGAGACCGCCGCAATGTTTCGCAGTCTCAAGCTCAAAGTCGGATTTGCGGGCGATCTCGATTTCATCGATTTCGTATTAAAGCAGGGCGAGAAGCGGCTCTACCTCGACGCCAACGGCGGCTGGACACGCGACGAGGCCATCGAGCGCATCAAGACACTCGCCGGATACCCGATTGAATTCTATGAACAGCCGTTGACCGATCCAACGGTCCGCGAACTTGATCGCATTAAGACCAAAGTTGAATGCACGCTCTTCCTCGACGAATCGATCATCGCCGAGAGAGACATCGACCGCTTCCACAAGGTCATCGATGGCGTGAATCTCAAACTGTCGAAGAATGGCGGAATCACTCGTGCAATCGCCCTGGCGCAGCTTGCGCGCCAGCACGAACTAAAATTGCTGCTCGGCTGCATGCTTGAATCTTCCGTTGGGATAACCGCCGCATTGCATTTATCCACTCTGTTCGACTACTTCGATCTCGACGCAATCATGTTGACTGACAACGATCCGTACTGGGGCGCACAATTCGATGCAGACGTATTGGTGCTGCCCGGCGGCCCCGGCATTGGTATCACTTCCGAGGAGGTAATTCTTGCTTAGTAAATTGACGCTGACGCTTTTCGCCCTGATCATTCAATTTGCACTGTCGCTTGCCCAGGAACAGCCGCGCATCGAAGTAATCTACCCGGTGCCGAATCAGAAAATCGCCGCCGTCGATTCAACTTTCATCTTCGGGAATGTCACGCCCGGCTCCGAGTTAACTATCAATCGTATGCCGGTCAAAGTTTACGACAATGGCGCCTTCATTGCGTTTCTACCGATCAAATCCGGGCGCTTCAGCTTTGTGCTGAACGCCAAACTCAAAGGCAAATCCGCGGAATATGTGCTGCCGTTGGATGTGCCCGAACCATACGTTGTCCCCGAGTCGTTGGCAATCGTCAAGGGCTATATGACGCCGTCATCCGACATCACGCTCATGGAAGGCGACATGCTTACCGCCGGATTTCGCGGCACACCCGGATTGCACGGATATTTTAGCCTCTCGACCGATCACCGCCTCGTCCGCATGGCCGAATCACCGGCGACACCGCAAAGCTATTGGGCGCAGGGTGTCTTCGGTGCGGGTGAATTTCCCGACTCGCTCCTCGTCAAGGGAAGCTACAACGGCAACCTGATTCTCGGCAGCGAGCATGTCGGCGATTCGGTGGAAGTGTCGTATTATCTCTGTCGCAAACCGCTGAATCTGATCGATACCCGCGACCGCACCTTTAAGCGCGAGTTCGACGCCTGCGGTTGTGTCAAGCGCGATTCCGATGCTCGTGTCAAAGTCTGGCCTGCAAACAAAGTCGTCGTTGGCGAATTGACTGATTCCACGCAAACTTTGCGCGTCGGTCCCCGAAAAGGGTACTTCTCCGTATTCCAGCCCAAAGGCATCCGCATGCGCGTGACCGGATACTCGGGCAATCATTTCCGCGCTCGGTTGGCAAACAATCAGGAAGTCTGGGTCTCCGATAGCAGCATGAAGCTGTTGCCCGAGGGTTCGCGCATCCCCAGCGGCGAGTTTGCTCTTATGCGTACGACCAAGTTGACAGATGGCGTCAAAGTTACTTTCAATCCCGGCGCGGTCTTGCCGTTTGATGTTATCGAAGAGCCCCAAAACAACCGACTGTTTCTCGACATCTACAACTGCACTTCCTCTATCGACTGGATTCGCTACGATGCTGCCGACAGCATGATTGCCTCGATCAATTTTGAACAGACTGCCGTCGGTGTTGTGCGGATCACTATCGACTTGAATGAGACTCTATGGGGCTATGATTGCTTCTACGAGAGGAATCAGTTCAACTTGAAGCTCAAACACCGTCCGGAATTGTCGCACAAATTGCGCGGAATCAAGATCGTCGTCGATCCCGGTCATTCGCCCGACCCCGGCGCCAGCGGCCCGACCGGATTCAAAGAGAAGGACGCCAATCTCGCGATTGCACTGCAATTGAAAGAAGCGCTCGAAGACGAAGACGCCACGGTATTCATGACGCGTTCCGGCGACACGCCGCTGCTGCTCTATGATCGTCCAGTGCTCGCGTACGGATTCGATGCCGACATTTTCGTTTCGGTCCACAACAACGCCGTTCCCGATGGCGTCAATCCGCTCGCGAACAATGGCACCGCCTGTTTCTACTACCATCCGCAATCGCAGGAACTTGCACGACTCGTGCACCAGCGCATGATTCCCGCCACCGGGCTCAACGATTACGGACTCTATCACGGAAACTTTGCCGTTATCCGCCCGACCGGATATGTCGCAATCCTCGTCGAATGCGCCTTTATGATGATCCCCGAACAAGAGATGGCGCTGCAAGATCCCGACTATCGCGGCAAGATCGCCCGCGCGATAACGGACGGCATCCTGGATTTTGTCGAGAAAGAAAAGAGCCGCGCCGAAGCCGGCAAGTGATCGCGCTTAGCCCTTGAGCGCGCCCGAAATGATGCCTTCGGTGATTCGCCGTGAGAACACCACAAACAGAACGATCGTCGGCAAGGCAGATATCATCGACGCCGCGAATAGCTGCGGCACATTTATGCTCTGATAACCCTGCAGCAGCGCCAGCGCGACGGGAAGTGTCCGCATCGATTCGGACGAAGTGAGAATGAAGGGGTAGATAAACGAGTTCCAGTTGACCAAGAATACCTGCACGCTCAACACCGCCAGCGCCGGTTTGCATAACGGCATGACAATCTTCCAGACGATTGTCCACTCGCCGGCGCCTTCAAGGCGCGCCGATTCCTCCATGTCTGCAGGAATCGTTGAAATGTACTGCCGCATCAAGAATACACCGAGAGGAGTCACGAGGAAGGGCAACAGCAGCGCCAAATACGAATCGAATATGCCGAGCCAATTGGTCAGCAAATACATCGGAATAATCACCACATGCATCGGAATCATCAATACCATGACGACGCTCAACATGATCAGATTCTTGCCGTGGAACTTCCGCCGCGCCAATACATACCCGCACAGCGTGCAAAACACCACGTTGCCCGCCGTCACAATAACTGCGACGATAATCGAGTTCAGCAACGGACGGTATAGTCCGGTCTGCGAGAAAAGAAGTGTGTAATTCGAAAGCGTTGCACTGTAGTTGGATAAATCCAGCGTCCCGGCAAGATTGAAATTCTTCGCCAGCGATCCCAGTAGCAAGTAGATAAACGGCGCCAGAAACACGCAAGCAATCAAGCTTGCGCCGATCAGCCGTAGCGTCTGCGTCAATTTGCCATGCGACTTCGTCATGCCTGCCGCTCCTGCACCAGTCTCATCTCTGCCCAAGCTACCAGCGCAATCAGCACGAACAACACATTCGCTGCGGCGGCGCCGTAGCCGATGTTGAACTTGTGCAGGCCTTCTTCATAAACAAAATATACAATCGTCGTTGTCGCGTTCAGCGGCCCGCCCTTGGTCATCACGAATACTTCAACGAAAACCTGAAACGACTTGATCGTATTCAACACCAGCACGAACAGCAGCATCGGCTTGAGATGCGGCAACGTTATCGCCCGCATGCGTTGCCCCCAGTTGGCGCCTTCAAGTGCGGCCGCGTCGTACAGTTCGTTGGGAATCGATTGCAGTGCCGCGACAAACAACAGCATGTAATAGCCGGTCGACATCCACACATCCATCGCCATGATTGCCGGCAGCGCAGTTGATTCGGCAAATAACGCTCCATCTTGCGGATAGGGGATGCCGAGCGCACCGCACAAGAGCTGGATATATCCGCCGCGCGCATACAATGTCGAGAAAATCAACGCCACAACGACCAGCGAAACGATGGAAGGGAAGAAATACACGGATTGGAAAAACGTCTTCGCGGGCAAGTTGCGATGAACAAAAACCGCCAGCAGGATCGCAAAACAAATCGTAAACGGCAATGTGCCGACAGTAAACAGCACCGTATTGAGAATCGCCCGCAAGAAGATCGGGTCGGAAAAGAGGCGGACGAAATTGTCGAGGCCAACGAAAGCATGTTCGCCGGACAGCAGTTGATAATCGGTCAGACTCAAAACAAAAGAAGCAATGATCGGGAAGAGCCAGAATATTAGCAACGTCGCCAGCCACGGCGACAGCATAAGTAGATCGGTGCCCCGGAATTGGCTGGTGCTAGCGCTCCGCATATTTCTGCAGTATCGGCGCGGTTTCGCGGTCGATCATGTCGAGCGCTTCTTGCGCGGTCATTTTGCCGTACAGCGCCTGCTCGATTCCGCGCTCGAGTATTTCTTCTACCGCGACCCACGCAGGATGTACCGGCGTTGCGCGGGAATTGCCGATTTGCTGCTGAAACACCGACGCAATCGCGATCGCCGCCGAGTCGACCTCGAATGCCGTGAATTTGTTCACCGGCGTGTAGCTGCCGGTTGCCTTTGTAAACAGCTTGTCATTCTCCGGCAACGTCAAGTGATGCAATAGCGCCAGCGCACTCTCGCGATTCTGCGTCGACTCGTTGACTACCAGATACTCGCCTCCGGCAAACGATACTCCGGTGCCGCCGCTTTGCGCCGCCGGCATCACAGTCACGAAATACTCAAATCCTGGCGCATTGCGCTGCAGCTTGCCTGCCAACCACTCGCCGGAAATGACGAATCCAACCTTGCCTGCCGAAAAATACTCTTCGATGCGTGCCTGCGTTTCGACAATCCCGCTCGCAGAGAGCAGCAGGTAATAGTCGAGACTTGCGCGCCCGGGAAGTGTCGCAAACTGCGTCTGCGTGGCGTTAGCATTGAAGACTTCGCCGCCTGCGCTCCAAAAGAACGGAAGGTATTTCTTGTAAAGCCGGTGCCGCTCCGCCGAGTTTGAACCAAAGCCGAAAACATCCTCACCCAACGCATCTATCTTACGCGAAGCTTCCAGCAACTCTGTCCAGTTGTGCGGTACAAATTCCCGCGCATATCCGGCTTGCGTCAGCAATGTCCGATTGCAAAACAGCACGCGCGTGCCGAGCATCCACGGCACAGCATACACACGGCCCTTGTAGATTCCCGGCTCCCACATCAACAGACTGTCGCGCAGTCCGCCCAAATGATCGGTCAAATCGAGCAGCCGTTTGCTGGCGGCAAATTCAGCGACCCAATCCGAACCAAGTTCGATAACATCTGGACCGCCTCCGGCTGAGAGCGCGATCGCTATCTTCTCGTGGCCGTCTGACCACGTCAAATCCCCAAGCTGAACTTTCGCTTTGGTGGCGGACTCAAAACTGCTCACCAATTGCGTGATGGTAGGCTTGACTTCCGGATTCGTCCAAAACTGCCACCAGACAAGCGGCGCATCAGACTTCGGTGTGCTCGAACAAGCTGCCAGTGCTAAGGCAAGTATCGCGGCGCCAATCAGAATTCTCTTCATGAATTGAACATTGCAATTGTGCGCGGTCGAATCAACTAAAACAACAGGGGAGAGGCCAAGTTTTAGTTGACCCATACGCGCATTGCCGCAGATTGCTCCTGCTCGCGCAATCGCAGTTCTCGAAACCTTGGGACAAATGCTACCATGCCGCAATCAACCGTAATTCTTCTCATTTGGGTTTTGCTCGCCGTTGGAGTGATTGTCTTGTTCACTGTGCGCTCCGCACAATGGCGGCGGCAGTTGCGGATGATTCCTGGACTCAAGGCAATCGAAGAGGCCATCGGGCGCTCGACCGAGCTCGGCAAACCGATGGTCTTCACGACCGGATGGGGCGGCGACATACAGCGCCCTACGACGCTGGCTGCGCTCAATCTGCTCAAGTATGTCGCCGGTAAAGCCGCCGCTTACGGAACTCGCATCATCTTTCCGACGCACGACCCCGTCATCGCCGAAACAGCCCGAGAGATTCTCAAGACTGCATACGCCGAGCAAGGTCACGGCGATTTGTTTCGCGATTCCGATGTTGTCTTTGTCTCGCCGTCGCAATTCGGCTATGCCGCGGGTGTCGATGGAATCATCACGCGCTCGCAACCGGGCGCATTGTTCCTGCTCGGCACCTTCGAAGGCGAAGCGCTGATCCTTGCGGAAACCGGCAACATGAGCGGCGCACTGCAAATTGCTGGCACCGACTCGACAATTCAACTTTCCTTCTTCATCGTCGCCTGCGATTACACATTGATCGGCGAAGAACTCTACACCGCGTCCGCGTACTTGAGTGATGACAAGCGCATCAAAGCTTCCATGCTTGCACAGGATGCGTTGCGACTCTTGATACTGGCGTTGTTGATCATCCTGCCAGTCGCAGCGCTGTTCGGATTTGATTGGTACCGGAGTCTCTTGCCATGACGACGCGTATTGCTGCAATATTTGCATTTCTTGCCGGTCTGTTCATGGCGGCGCAGTATTTCGTCAAGACTGATCTCACCACTGTCATCTATCGTGCCATTCTCGACTACTACCAGATTATCTTCGCCGTCACGATGCTGGTCGGCGGAATCAGTTTGCTCAAGCACCACTCGGCGAAGATAACTGCCAAGCAGGAGGGCAGCTCATACAGTTTGATTACTGTCGCCGGCGTCCTGTTCATGATAATCGCCGCGATGATCTCCGGCACCGGCGTCGACTCTCCGTATCAGTGGGCGTTCAACAACCTGCAGGCGCCGATGCAGGCAACGATGTTCGCACTGCTCGCGTTCTTCGTCGCATCCGCCGCCTATCGCGGATTTCGCATCCGCAGCAAACCGGCTCTAATTCTGGCGTTGACCGCCGTCATCGTGCTCGTCGGCCGCAGCGCATTCGGCGATATGATCTCCGACAAACTTCCCGAACTCGCCGGCTGGGTATTCAACAATCCGTCGTCGGCTGCCAAACGCGGAATCCTCATCGGCGTCGGACTCGGCTCGGTCGCAACCGCACTGCGCGTAATTCTCGGCGTCGAAAGAAGCTACATATGAGAGCGCGTTCATGAAAATCTCGCCCCGCCACGTTGTATTCATCATCATCGGAATTGCAGTCACATTGCCGATCATCTTCAATATTCATCTCGACAGCACGGTTACGCCCGAGACGCAGCAAGTTTACGCGAATATCGATTCGCTGCCGGCCGGTGCCGTCATTATGGTGTCGTTCGACTTTGAGGCCTCCTCATTCGCCGAGGTTCGTCCGCTTTCCGAGGTCATCATCAAACACGCTTTTGCCAAAAACTTGCGGATCGTCGCAGTCTCGCTTTTTGCTGAGGGCGCTGCGTTGGGCGAGCAACTCTTGTCTTCTCTCGCACAGTCGACGGGCAAGGTCTACGGCGTCGATTATGTCTACCTCGGTTTCCGCCCGCAGTATCAGGCGGCAATCCTCGCAATGGGTGAATCGATTTCCCGGGAGTTTCCGACCGACTATTTCGGTAATGCCACGGCCGGTCAATCATTGATGAGCGAGGTTGATAACTACGGCGACATCGCACTGATCATCTCCGTTGCCGACGGATCGATGCCCACCTATTGGGTCGAGTACGCGGTCACACCGCATCAGGCAAAGTTTCAGACCGTATTAACCGCGACAATGGCGACGTCGTTCTATCCGTATCTCGCCTCCGGCCAGATCAAGGGCATCGCGGCCGGTCTCAAAGGCGCAGCCGAATACGAATCGCTTTTGGGCCATGAGGGCGCCGGCTCGCGCGGATTGTTGGCGCAATCGGTCTCGCAATTCGCCATTGTGCTGATAATCATTGCCGGAAACGTGATCGAACGTATGCGGAGGCGCCGTGACTAGCATCGGAACCCTCGCCGCCGGGATCGTAACGATTTGCATCTTTTCGTTTCTCTATCGCGACAATCCGCTCTATCGCGCCGCCGAACACTTGTTGATCGGCCTTTCGGTTGGCTTCACAATCGTCCTGTTGTGGAACTCCGTCCTCACTCCGAAGCTGCTTTCGCCGCTGTTTGTCGAAGGCCGCCTTTGGACGATCATCCCCTTAGTTCTGTCACTGCTGATGCTTCTCCGCATCAAATCCTCGTTAAGCTACTTGAGCAAACCGGTCATTGCGCTCATTGTCGGCGCCGGCGCCGGAGTCTCGATCCCCGCGATGTTTGATGCCCGCATCCTCAAACAAGTCGCCGCTACGATTTCACCCTTCGCAGCAATCGCAGCCGCTCCGGAAACAACCCTTATGATGGTGTTCGAAGCGCTCATCGGTTTGATCGGCTGCATCACAGTCATGGTCTACTTTTTTTACACGCGTCCCGATACCAAATCGGTCCGCGGCGTCAGCGCCGCCGGCGTCTATTTCCTGATGATCTTCTTCGGCGCGACATTTGGCTACACCGTCACTTCGCGCCTAACTTTGCTGATCGGCCGCATCGAGTTTCTCCTCGGCGACTTCCTGCAATTGTTATGATTTGCCGCCGCTGCAAGATCAAGATGAAAGAGGAGAAGCGTTCCTTTCACAAACAGCGCAAGTGGATTTGCCCCAAGTGCGCTTCCGTCCGCTTCCAACAAATCAAGAAGGCGCCATGACCGATTTGGCTACTGGCTCGTTGAAGGCAATCCACCCATTTTCCCCTTGCTGTTATTTGTTGAACCAGTATACTTATTCAATCGATTCCAGCCGGAGTCGATAGGAGATCTTGAATTTCGTGGCTGCTTTTCCACGATGGTTTGTGTCATATTTCAGCGTCGCAATGCCGACAATTAGTATAGCGGAAGAGATTCCTTTGACGTCTTCGTCATTTGATGATCGACGCCCTGTAATTGCAAATCGTAACGCATTGCGCCGCAATGGATTTTGTGATGTTGTTTAAAGTAATACGTCGACTCGCCCTTTTCTTTGCCGTGGTTTGGATCAGCCTGACTCTGTTCATGTCGACCCCGGCAAACCTGGCTGTCACCGGAGGATTCATCGGCCCGCCGGCGCCGGAAAAGGTCGTTTTCGACAAGACCGTGCCGCTGCTCAATTGCGAGTCCGCCTACCTATTCGACAATTCAACACGTGCTAAAATTTTCGGCAAAGACGAATATGAAATCCGCCCGATCGCCAGTATCACCAAGCTGCTTTCGGCGCTGACATTCCTCGATTTTAAGGTCGACTGGAACAAGACCATCGAGATGACGATGGCGGATGTCGAAAACTCCTCGCGTTCGGTGCTGCGCGCCGGACACGTCTACAAGGTCGGCGACCTTTTGCACGCGAGTCTGATGGGCTCCGACAATCGCGCCACGCGGGCAATCGCCCGTTCAACGGGAATTCCGATGGATAGTTTTGTTGTATGCATGAACAAGAAGGCTGACGAATTGGGATTGCTCTCGATCAGCATCGAAGAACCCACCGGCTTGTCGGAAAACAATGTTGCCAGCGCCGCCGATGTCGCGCGCTTGCTCAACGCCGCTGCCAACAACCCGACCATCAGTTCGATTCTGCAAATGAAAAGCTACAGTTTCTCCTCGGTCAATCGCGGCCGCCAATACACCTACGGCAACACTAACAAACTCCTAAGCGGACGCTGGGAGGTCGAAGGCGGCAAAACCGGCTATATCGACGAGGCCGGCTGGTGTTTTGTCGCTCGCGTCAATGACCGCCAGGGCCACGATCTCACGGCTGTTGTTCTCGGCGCCAATTCGAATTCGCAACGATTCCGCCAGGCGCAGAAGATGTTCGACTGGGCGTTCGGCCAGCTCGAACGCAACCGCTTCTAAACAATCCAGACTTTCCAATTTCTTCGGGGCATAGTTTGCATGCCCGCGATTCCATATTTCCAGAAGGCCATGATTTCATATTTCATACGGGCGCTGTCTGCGCGCCCTCGTTTCTGATATAACTGCACCCGCCGTAGGGGCGCGGTTTCCGCGCACGCGTGCTTGATCTATCTGCATCTGTTGTAGGGGCGCGGTCTCCGCGATTGTGCCCCACCCGAAGGGTGGGAAAGTCCCGTCGAGGTGCAGTTCCCGCGCCCGCAATTCCGTCAACCCTCTATCTCAAAATTCAATTGCCCTTACGATCGTGTCATTCCGGCGAAGGTCAACGATCCCGCTTTTGCGGGGCCGGAATCCAGCTTCCTAACTCCTTCATCCGACAATTCTTAATTGCCGCAATCTTCGCGCAAAAACCGTTGACAATTGCGAATGAATAAATAGATTACTCGCCTTTAGAAGCTGGCGCCCTAGCTCAGTTGGTAGAGCAGCAGACTGAAAATCTGCGTGTCCCCAGTTCAATTCTGGGGGGCGCCACTTTAAGAGCCCGGAATCAGCGGATTCCGCCGCAAAAATTCCTGCAAGCTTCACGCCACCCTAGCTCAGTTGGTAGAGCAGCTGATTCGTAATCAGCAGGTCGTCGGTTCGACTCCGATGGGTGGCTTTGAA
>CAZIBI010000031.1:0-5472 GCA_964537215.1 uncultured Ignavibacteria bacterium
GCGGGCGACACCACTCCGGGAAAATTTTTACGAAAATCTTCGTTACCTTTTAGACCCTCAATGCATCCTGTAATTAAGTGAGCAAATTCGACAGCCCATTTTGGGAACTGGTCAAGGGAGAACACGAACGAGCCAGAACCTATTGTTGTCGATTGGTCGGTAATGTGGACGATGGCGATGATCTATATCAGGATTCCCTGATAGCGGGCTTCAACGCGTTTGGGCAGCTTCGCGACGTGAATTCGTTTAAGCCCTGGTTTTACACGATCATCAACAACGCATTTCGCGGCCGCGTTCGCCGACCCTGGTGGAGAAGGATTCTTGCCGGCAACGACGAACTTGAGCGAGTCGGCGGCAGCGTGGATCCGACTGGTAAATATGATGCGAAGCGGCGACTGGAAACGGCATTTGCTGTGTTGGACGCAGAGGATCGAATCATCGTGACGCTGGCAGAGTTGGAGGGTTGGAAGATTGCGGAAATTGCGGAGTTGGATGCCCGGTCAGAAGGACAGATTAAAATGCGTTTATCGCGGGCGCGGAGCAAGATGAGGCAGCAGTTGATTAGAATGTACCCGGACTTAGCGCGGAACTTGAAGGAAAGCCCAGGAAGAACATCAGTATGAATTGTCGGCAAGCAGAGACTCGACTAAACAAGTACGATTGGCGTGCGGACGACATCGGCCGCGACAGCGAGTTGACGTCACATCTCGAATCGTGCCAGCACTGCCGCAGCCTGATCGCCGCGGAAATGGCGCTTCAGAAGGATCTTTCCGAATTGCGGCAGTGGTCGCCCGAGAAAGAACTGACGTTGGACACAGCGCGGGAACGTATCGAGGGCGAAACAACCGCTCGCAGCGGAGCAAGTCGACAGACGTATTCGCCGCATACCGCACGCAGCTTTGTATTTGCTCATGCCGGGCGCAAGATTGCGCTGGTTGGACTTGTAGCGGTATTTGCGTTCCTGACATTTGTGCCGCTCAATTTTACGGAGCAGGTCGGCTATCGAATCGCGATTGACGGCGTCGGCAAGGATATCGCCGTCGGAAATCAGAAGATCACTTCCCTGCTGGATGCGCTGGGGATGGAAAGTCATCAGACCTCGAGCCTGCTCGATTCGCTGGGCGCGAATCAAATCACGTTTTCGATCGGCGAATGCACGGAGACTTGCCGGCTGACGATTTCGGATCTCAAGACGGAGCGCGATGTCCGGCTGATGATCAAGGCGATTATCGATCTAGGTTGTTGCAAGATCAACGGGGTCGAGCCAATTTTTAAGAACGAATCAACCAGCATACTTGAATACACGGCGAAGAAGCTGCTGTCGTAGCGACACCGATCTTCGAAACCGGTGACAAACTGGAAGAAATAGTTGTTAGTAATATGATGAGTAATTTTAACCAGGAGCAATGGATGAAGACCAAGTATCTGATTACAATCACCGGTATTCTCGCGGTGCCGTGCCTTCTGCTGGCGCAAAACGGGTTGACCTCAAAGGCCAAGGCGGAAGTGTCTGAAACGAATTTCAATTTCGGCTACGTGCATGCTGGCGGAGTCGTGAGCCACTCGTACATGTTCAAGAGCGGCGGCAGTGATTCGCTGCGCATCCTCAAAGTGCAACCGGCTTGCGGCTGCACGAAAGCACCTCTGAAGAAGGACGTCATTGCGTCAGGCGATAGCAGCGATGTTGAATTGGTGTTCACGCTCAATACCGCTATCCGCGGGCAGGTGACGAAGACGGCGACTGTGTATACAAACGACACCACCAGATCTTCAGTTCAGCTGCAATTTGTAGCCAATTCGTACGCAAGCCCGGATTCCGTTACGCCGCTGACTTTGTCCGCCGGTGAGATCAAGTTTGATGGCACTGGCAATGCGAAGGAAGCGAAGTTGCTGCTGACGAATGTCTCGACCGCACCCGTGAAGCTGCAACTGGTCTGTTCGTCACCAAGCTTCTTCAAGGCGGATGTACCGGAGTCGGCGATTGCGCCGGGCAAGTCGAAGGAGATCAAAGTGAAGCTTGCCGACAAGTTGGCGGTGGACGAATTCAGGCAGTCGTTTACTTTCCAGGTTGATGACCAGGCCGGTACGAGATACACGATTCCGGTGGAACTTGCCAAGCCGGGGCAGGCCTCGACGATTCAGCCGGTGTCGGGACATTAGAATTAGACTCCACAGAGCATAGCCACAAGCCGGAGCTTCCATGAGGCTCCGGTTTCTTGTTTATGATGACCTTATGGTCAAGGGTGCTCACTGCTTCGACAGTGCGAACCAGAGGGTGCCGATCACGCCGAAGGCAAAAGCGGCAAGGAAGTTTGTTGCCGGGCTGATGAGCCAGAGGAATGAGCCGCCGAAAGCTGCGACGGCGACGACGGAGTCGCGGAAAAGATAGTAAGTGCCAAAGGTGGCGGCTTCGCGGTCCGGAACTGCGAGGTCAATGATCAGGGCTTTGCGGGTCGGCTCGCCGAATTCCTTCAGGCCGCGCAGCACAAACGCTCCAACCAACAACCAGAACGATTGGCAAAACAGAAGCGCTAATGGAAAGAGGGCAAAGAACACAAAGGTCATGACGACGAACGGTTTCTTCTCGGCTTTGTCGGAATAGTACGCGACCGGGATATAGACCAACATCGCGGTGACCATTTCGACCGTGGTCAGGAGTCCGAATTGAAATGCCGAAACCGGCGCCGAGATTTCTTTCATGCACCAAAGCACGACAAAGGCGTAGGGAATCTGTTCGCAAAAGCGGATGAGAATATCGGAAATGAGTAGACGTTTGAGCTCGGGCCGGAATTGACGCAAGAGCTTGAAGGGATTCTTGTCCAGCTGTTTGCCGATGATTTCGGCGCCGTCATCGGAGGGAATCATGACTTGCTGCAGCAGCGATGCGATTATCGCCATGAGCAGCGCGGCAACGAATGCCAGACGGACACCGGTGATTTCGCCCCAGACTGCTATGAAGGCACCGCCCGCGAGCGGTCCGAGCGCCATTGGGATTCGACGCACGAGCGAGTGCATCGAGACGCCCATGGCGCGTTTGTTTTTAGGCAGGAGTTTCGCGACCAAGCTCATTGTAGCTGGAAGTGAGATGGCTGTCCAAGAAAGAAAGAAGAACGAGCCGATAATCACCGCCCATACGGACGGAATGAGAATCACGATGGTGAATCCACCCATCGCGATAAGATTGAAAATCAGCAATGCGCGCTTGGTGCCGTAGCGGTCGGCGATGTAGCCGCCGGGAAACGAGTAGAGCGCGGAGAGGAAATTGTCGAGGCCGTTGAGCAGGCCGACATAGATGGCGCTTCCGCCGAGCGCGACGATATAGATCGGCAAGAAGCGTTCAGCCATCTTCTCGCCCATGCCGACGAGGACGACCATGCCGAGCAGCGCCACGAGGGAGCGCTTGAGGCCGAGGAATTCCTTGATACTTTGAATCGACTGATTGGTCATTGATTCACCGGAGAGAAGATCGCGGTTTGGATGACCGGATGGCAAAGGGTTTATGGGACGAAACAAAAAAACGGCAGGTGATTGCTCAACTGCCGTTTCGAATTTGCCGAAGCAATGCGCTTAGCGTGTCTCTTTGTGGATCGTGTGGCGGCGAAGATTCGGATTGTATTTCTTCAGCTCCAAACGATCGGGCGTATTGCGCTTGTTCTTGAAAGTGGTATAGCGCGACGGAGTGCCGCCCTCTTTGCGGGCTTCGGTGCACTCGATAGTGACCATCGTGCGCGCATCACCTTTCTTTTTTGCCATGACTCTATCTCCTCAAAAAATATTATTCAATTTTGTCGAGGCCGGATTCGATCCGGCGCAGCAAGTCAATAAATATATGAATTGGGGAGCCCGGGGCAAGGGAAATTTCGCGCAATTCGACGTAAGTCGTTACTTGCCAACGGAATCTTTGATTGGGGTCGGGTGGCCATCGGCGTCCAAAGCGACCATCACGAACTCGCCGTGGGTTGCCAACTCACGTTTACCAGTGAGCGGGCTTTCGGAATAGAGTTCGACTTGAATGGTCACCGAGGTGCGGCCGACTTTCTTGACCATGCCTTTCAGCTCGACCATACTTCCCTGCCGTACAGCTTTCTTGAAAACGACGCGATCGGAGGCGATTGTGACCATGGTCTTGCGCGCAAAACGGGTTGAGCAGATCCAGGCGGCGCGATCCATCCACTGCAGCGCGATGCCGCCGAAGAGTGTGCCGTATTGATTGACCATCGAGGGGAAGACGACCTCGAAGATGCTAGTTTCAAACGAATCGTAGTTTGGATTTTGTTCAGCGGCCATGGCAAGTCCTTTACGGGTTCAGATTTTATTGCGGATAGAATAACGAATTGAGGCGAGTTAGTGAAGGGAGATTTGTGCGCGAAAGTCAGGATCGGGTTCTGAGAGTCGCGCAGAACCCGAATTGTGTTTTGGAACTACGGACAGTTTGCGCAGGGCGCGGGGCCGCCGGAGAAGATGTAGTTGATCAGATAGACGGCGTCAGAGATAGTGACGATGCTGTTGCAGTCGGCGTCGGCAGATAGAACCGGATTGGGGGCGGGTCCGCCGGAGAAAATGTAATTGATCATGAATACTGCGTCGGAGATTGTGACGATGGCGTTGCCGTCGGCGTCGCCGCAGACATAGTCGCAAGCGTCGCCAATGTTGTCATTGTCGGTGTCGGTCTGGCTCGGATTGGAAACAGTCGGGCAATTGTCGCAAAGGTCGCCACGCAAGTCGCCGTCGGTATCTAATTGTCCGGGATTAGCGAGAAGCGGACAGTTGTCGAGGTCGGCGCAGACGCCGTCGCCATCGCTGTCATTGAGCGCGTCGTTGGGGCAGGCATCACAAGCGTCGCCGGTGCCGTCGCCATCGGTGTCAAGTTGCGACAGGTTGGGATCGGTCGGGCAGTTGTCGCAATTGTTGCCGACGCCGTCGCTGTCGGAATCGAGAGCTTCGCATTCGTCGATGGTGAGGAACTGATCGGAAGCGAGACTGGTCAGGATTCGGGTGACACCTGAGGGCCAGGTAATAACGATCGAATCAACGGTCGCGGCGTCACCCAATCCAAACCATGCATCTTCACCATTTTGCACACAATATCCGGGCTGGCTCGAAGTCTCGCGCATTTGCCAGCGTGGAACCCCGCCGATGGTGGCTTTCACAAGAACGCGGACGCCAATGCCGGAGCGGTTACTGCGCGAACCGACAAAATTCATTGCGAGGAAATGATTGGCGTTGCCGCCATTTAGGTAGAGCGCTTCGTTTTCGCTTTCGCCGAAACATTTCGCCACAGCGAGATCGAGGTCGCCATCCTTATCAATGTCGCCGAAGGCACAGCCGTAAGTCCAACCGAGGTCGGATCCAGCGGGGTCGGAAGTATCCTGCGTGAAGGTGCCATCGCCGTTATTGTAGTACAGGAAATTCGGGACGGCGCCGGGCGCGAAAGCGTTGGTCACATAGAGGTCGAGGTCGCCGTCATTGTCG
>CAZIBI010000031.1:5572-38593 GCA_964537215.1 uncultured Ignavibacteria bacterium
GGCGCCGGGCGCGAAAGCGTTGGTCACATAGAGGTCGAGGTCGCCGTCATTGTCGATATCGGAGAACGTGCCGCTGACGCCGTAGCCGCCGTTGGTGACGACCGGCCCAGTCGTGACTTTCGTGAAAGTGGCGTCGCCGTTATTCAGGAAGAGGTCGTCATTTTGGCCCGCGCCGTTTGAGACGAATAGGTCGAGGTCAAGGTCGTTATCGATATCGCCCCAACTGGCGCTGAAGGATTCGTCGGCTTCATTGACAAATGCGCCAACGGTGACGGCAGCAAACGAGCCGTTACCTTCGTTGCGGTAGTAATTGTTTTTCTGGTTGCCTTCGTTAGCGACATAGAGGTCGAGGTCGCCGTCATTGTCGGCATCTGCCCAGGCGCCGATACGCGATTTCCACCCGTCGGTAGATTGAGCGCCAGTCGTAATCTTGGTGAAAGTCCCGTCGCCATTGTTGTGAAAGAGGAAGTTCTGCAGTGCGCCGCCGCTGTTGCAGACGTAGAGGTCGAGATAGCCGTCTTCGTCGTAGTCTGCCCAGCTACCGGTTTCGGAATAGGTTCCGCCGGTGACAACCGGTCCGGTCGTGATTCGCGTCCAGGTTAAGTCGCCGTTATTGGTGTATAGGTAGTTGACTTTGTTCCACCATGTAGCGATAAAGCAATCTTCATCGCCGTCATTATCGTAGTCGCCGAATGTTGCGCCATCGTATGAAGACGCGAAAGTCGTGAAGTTGATTCCCGTGACTTCGGTAAACGTGCCGGTTCCATCGTTTCGGTAGAAGTAGTTACGAAAATCGGGGTGCGGCCCATTGGTAATGAGGAGATCGAGGTCACCGTCATTATCATAGTCGACGAAATTAGCGCTGCGCGAGTCTCCGCCATTGGTGACGACAGGACCGGTTAAGACCGGTGTAAATGCCGCGAATGTGTCCGTGCTGAAAACGCAGACCAGCACTAACGCCGGCAGAAAGAAGCAGATACGCTGTCTTGCCATTAATTTCCAATCCATTTTCGACCTCCCAAAGATTTGAAGCCACACATTTCCGACCAATACATCTGTCGTGATGCCCCGCGTGTATAGTAACGGGCGAAGATGGGATTGGATACGGATTAGCGGTAAATGGAGAGATTGATGCAGTGAACGGGACTTGGCGTGCAGCCAAATGGCAGCGAATCAGCGGCCGGACAAGATGCGCGCGACAGCTTCGTGGTGCGAACGGCTAAGTTTGAGCTTGGTGCCATCCTTGAGGAAGACGAAATACTCGCCGCGGAAGTGTTGTTTGAGTTCCTTGATAGCAGCGGTATTGACGATTGTCGAACGGTGGATGCGGACGAATTTGCGGGGGTCGAGTTGCTTTTCGATGTTGGACAAGGTTTCGCGAATCAAGTGCGATTGCTTGCCGACGTGCAACTTGACGTAGTAATCCTCGGCCTCTAACCACTCAACATCGACCGCATCGACAAAGTGAAAGCGGTCGCCTGTCTTAAGGCTGAAGCGGGTTAAGTACTGCGAGGCTGTTTGCTCCGGTGCAGCGAGCCGCAAGTCGGTCTGCAGAAGATCTACAAGACGTTTGGAGACTTGAGTGAACTCGCGTTCTCCGTGGCGGGTCTTGATGCGATCGAGAGTCTTGATGAAGCGCACCGGATTGACCGGTTTGAGCACATAGTCGAGGGCGTGGGCATCGAAGGCATCGATGGCAAATTTATCGAATGCCGTTACAAATACAACCATCGGAATCTGTTCGGGTGCGAGTGCACGCAGAACGCCGAGACCGTCGACCTCGGGCATTTGCACATCGAGAAAGATTAGGTCGGGGTGCAGTTTGTTGATGGCGGCGATAGCTTCCTTGCCGTTGCGGCACTCGCCGATGATTTCGAAGTTGGCATCGGCAGCAAGCAGCATGCGGATTCCTTCGCGCGCCAGTGGTTCATCATCAATGATCAGGGTTCGTATCGGCATCAGGAATTCGCACTCCGATGAGTATCGGCGATTTGCGGCGCCATCTCGATTGGTAGTTCGACAGATGCGGTAACGCCGGCGCCATCGTTATTGCTGATGTCGAAATGATGCGCGTCGCCATAGAGATGTTGCAGCCGATCGCGGGCGTTGCTGATGCCGATACCTTCGCTGAACGAATTGGCATCAATACCGACGCCGTCGTCGATGACTGTCAGGTTTAGCCTCTCCCCTATCCTGCGGGCGGTGATCCGAATCTTGCCGGAATCGGCTTTCTTGGCGACCCCGTGGCGGATGGCGTTTTCCACCAGCAATTGCAGGATGAACGTCGGGATGGAGATATTCAGCAGTTCACTTGGAATGTCAAAATCAACGCGCAGGCGGTCGCCATAACGCACTTGTTCGATCTCGGCATAGCGTCGAACGAATTCGAGTTCTTCTTCTAGAGAAACGTGCTGCAGGTTTTCTTTGCGCAAGACCTGGCGTAGCAAGGAGCTTAAGTCGTTGAGGACTTTGTTCGCCAAAGTGATTTCGCCCTTTTGCATCAACACGGAAATGGAGTTGAGAGTGTTGAACAAAAAGTGCGGTTGAAGCTGCTGCTTAAGCGCATCGAGCCGGGCTTTGCTTAATTCGTTCTCGAGACTTGTTGCGCGGAGTGCCCGTTCGCGGGACTGCTTTTGGTAATCGAGGGCATAACCAACGCCAACGATGAGGAAATAAACGGTCAGTTGCGAAGCGAAGCGTCCGATCACAGTCGGGATGACTTGGCCTTGGACGTATTCCCAGTTCAGCGGCTCTTGATAGATTATTATCGAAATTACGACGCCGAGGAATATTTGAATTACTGAAAGTATTGATCCGATGGTCAGGTGAATCGTGGCCGGCAGCAACCAATCTCTCTGGTCGATGCGATAGCGGCGAGCGAGCTTGATGATGAGCGGAGTAAGCGCCGCCCAAATGTACCAGGCGAGTTGGAAGTCGAGAATCCACTTCCACAGAACTGTTTCCCTGCCCAAATGCAGGTAACGCGTGTGAAACAAAACAGCCGAGAGTACCGCAGGTACAGTGAAAATAGCGAGAACTATCACCCAGGCGGGCAGACGAAAAGCGCGCGCAGGACTGGACATATCTGCCTGTCGAGTGGAATTGTGGTCGTTGTTCATCGCTCCAATATAGACGACTCAAGTCGCGTTCCCAATCAATTTGCGGAGACCAAATTCTTAGTTCGAGAGAATTCGTGACTAGCGAGCTAGCTTCTATGGACAAGCGTTGCAGGGCGGCGGACCATCTGCAAAGATATAGTTGATCATGTGTACGGCATCGGTGATGTCGGTTTGCGAATTGCAGTCGTAGTCGCCGGCGGCGGAGTCGCGCGGCGCCGGTCCACCGGCAAAGATGTAGTTGACTAGGAAGACTGCATCGGTAACGTCGATTTGACCCGAGGCGTCGGCATCGCCACAGGCAATGATCAGACCAACCACCTCACAGGTTTCGCAATCGATATAGTCGGGGTAGATCCAGGTTTGCGAACTCGATATGTAGTAATGAAAGCAGCAGTTGAAAGCGTAGCGGGCGCTATCGATGTCGACACACTGGCCGGCATACCCGGCGGCCGGCTGGAGCCAGAACGAAAAGGTGTGCGTCGGAGTAGTGTGCGTCGGAAACAAGTGATAAGTGTTGGGAGTGCACCAACTGATCTCTGCCATTCGGCCGGACTCGAAACGTTGACAAGTGATGTGTCCCGGAAGATCGAGGCTCGTGAGCGCGGGGCCGCTAACGGCTGATGAAATAGTGAACCCGGGAGTCTTGGTGCGGAATGCGAACCGAAACAGGCTGATGGGTACTTCGTTGGTGAGGTATACTTTGACTAACACGGAGTCGGTAGAGCCCGCAGCGATTGGCACCGGGCAACCGATGATTACCTGATTTAGGCCGGCGAATATTTCTGATGATGCCTGCAAAACGATTACGAAAGATAATAGGAACTTCAAACTGCCTCCCCAGGGAATGAATATGTCGTGATTACAACAACTTATTATTCGTCGATGTTTCTGTCAATTATTTTTGCCGCGATTTGGGTGAAAACAAGAAAGAGGAGACCCGGTGGTCTCCTCTTTGATTTGATACGGGGATTTAGATTGCTATGGGCAGCTTGCACAGGGAGCGGGACCGCCGGCAAAGATATAGTTGATGAGGTAAACTGCATCAGAGATAGTCACGATGCCGTTGCAATCGGCATCCCCGGACAAAAGCGGAACTGGAGCTGGACCTCCGGCGAAGATGTAATTGATCAAGTAGACGGCGTCAGAAATTGTGACAATGGAATTGCCGTCTGGGTCGCCGCAAAATACAGAATCGCAGGCATCGCCGTGCCCGTCCTGATCGGAATCCTCCTGACCGGCATTGGCGACATCACGACAGTTGTCGATATCGTCGAGCAATCCATCGCCGTCGCTATCGGGCGACCATGCAGCGACACCCCAAGAGTCTTTGCCTCCGGCGCGATTGAAGACGCCGCCCGCGTACAGGCGACCCCGGAAAGGCACCAGCTCGAGAACCTCATCGTATGTCAGGTCGGTCCTGATGATTCCCGATCCCAAGGATGTCCACTGGCTGCCATCCCAGCGGGCGATGTTTTGAATCTCGGTAGTACCGGAGGAATCGAATCCGCCGCCAACGACGATTTGGCCGGCGTAACTCGTAATTCCCTGGATGAAGTTGTTGAGCCCGACTCCCATTGGCGCCCAGCTTGATCCGTTCCAGTTTGCGATGCCTTTCGCAGGTTGTCCTCCGGCAGTGGTGAAGAACCCGCCGACGTAGAGCAAACTATCGGTTGCGTACATGGAGAGTGCCATGTCGTCGACACCAAGTCCCAAAGGCGCCCAGTTGGCGCCATTCCACTTAGCAATGTGATTTGCCGGATTACCGCCGGCATGAGTAAACAATCCGGCTGCGATGAGTTCACCGTTGTATACAGTCACAAACCAGCAGGCATCATCAAGGCCGCTTCCAAACGGCTGCCAGGAGGAACCGTTCCAGCGGGCAATTCGCGATACGGAGGTAGCGCCGGAAAAAGTGAAGTCTCCGCAGGCGACGATTTCGCCATTGTAAGCGGTGATCGAAAAGATTGTGCCGTTGAATCCGGGGCCAAGCGCGCTCCAAGTGGTTCCGTTCCAGCGCGCAATTCGATTTGCGGGCACCAGTTCAATCGAGGTGAATTCCCCGCCGGCATAGAGCTGCCCGCCGAGTTCGGCAAAGGCGTAGACGTTGTCATTCGCGCCGTAGCCCGCGCCGAGCGGAGTCCAGATCGTGTCGTTCCAAGCCGCGACGATTCTTCCGTACGAGTGCATCCAGCCGAGTGCTGTGTAGTTGCCGCCTGCGACGAGCCGGTCATTGTAGTTGATCATGGCAACCACGCCAGCATTGTCGCCAAAGAATGTTCCGTGACCGGTCGGCTCGCTGACGAATTCCCAATTGACTCCGCTCCATTTTGCCAAGAAGGGTCCCTTGCTGGTTCCGGCATCAAAGAAAGTTCCACCGATGAAAAGCTCGCCGCCATACGAAGTAAGCGTGCCGATCGTTCCCGGTGCTGCGCCAATGCCAAACGGGCTCCACTGGCTGCCGTTCCAGCGCGCGACGCGATTGACAGTGACGGTTCCACATTTGGTGAATTCGCCGCTGACAACCAAGTCACCAGCATAGATTCCAAGAGACCAGACCCGGTTGTTCGTTCCGCTCCCGACCGAAGACCAATTCGTGCCATTCCAGCGGGCGAGCCCGAAGGCAGGATTGCCGCCGGCTTGATTGAAATAACCGCCGGCGATCAGTTCGCCGCCATACATTGCAAAGGCGCGGACAATATCATTCGTGCCCGTGCCAACGGTGCTCCAGGTCGTGCCGCTCCATCTCGCGATAAACTGCGAGACAACAGCACCCGCTACGGTGAAATCACCACCGGCATAGATTTCGCCGGCGTACGAGGAGATTGCTCGGACCTTGCCGTCAGTGCCGGCGCCGAGCGAGTCAAAAGTTGTCCCGTTCCAACGCGCGATACGCGAACAGGGCACGCCACCGGCATGGAGAAAATCGCCGCCCATCATCAAGTCAGTTCCGACGACGGTGAGGGCGTGTACAGAGCTGTCCATTCCCGACGATAGCGGAAGCCAGTTGGTCCCATCCCAGCGAGCTATATAAGGCGCCGAGTTGCCGTCTACTTGCGTGAATTCGCCGCCGACAATGAGTTCGCCGTTGTATACTGCCAAAGCGGTGACCTTGCCGTTGGTGCCGTCGCCGAGGCTATGCCAGTTTGATCCGTCCCAGCGCGCGATGTTATTGACTGCCATGCCGCAAGCGTGGTGGAAAGATCCGCCAACGATGAGCGAGCCGTTGTACTCAAGCACGCAATCGACCTGGTGATCGAACCAGTTGGCGTAGAAGCGGTCGTCCCACCAGATATCATCGGGATGCGAATTAGCGGATTGGTGGTCGGCTTTCGCCACGGTTGCAATCGCGCCAATTGCGAACGAGAGCAATACCAGGCAGAAAAAAGGCCATGCGGTCTTCATAAAGGTCCTCGTCATAATGCAGTAATTTGGTCTATGATTTGGCGTTCAAGTAGGTAAACGTAAGACCTTACGGAATGTTTAATGAGGGAAGTGGATTTGTTCGGCGGCTTGCCCCAACAAAAAAGCGGCAGTTGGTGGACTGCCGCTTGGATTACGAAATCGTTATCGATGTACTAAGTCAGATATGCCCTCAAGCTGCGCGAACGCGAGGCGTGGCGCAACCGACGAATGGCTTTTTCTTTAATCTGTCTGACCCGCTCGCGCGTTAAGTTAAATCGGGCGCCAATCTCTTCCAAAGTAAGTGCCTTTTCATGATTAAGGCCAAAGTAAAGATTGATCACCTCGGCTTCACGCGGAGTCAGGGTGTCGAGCGCTTTCTCGATTTCCAGCCGCAGCGACTGATCGAGCAACGCTTCATCGGGAGCCGGTTGAAATTCATCTTCAAGTACGTCAATCAGGCTGTTGTCTTCCGACACCGAAAACGGCGCATCCAAAGACAGATGCGAATTGGAAATCTTGAGCGTGTCGGAAACTTCCGCTTCGGAAAGCTCCAACTCATTCGCGATTTCCTCCGGCGAAGGCTCACGGCCATATTCCTGCTCGAGCGACGAAGACACCTTGCCGATCTTGTGCAGAGTGCCAACGCGGTTAAGCGGAAGACGGACGATGCGCGACTGCTCGGCCAACGCCTGCAGAATCGCTTGCCGGATCCACCAGACGGCGTAGGAAATGAACTTAAATCCACGCGTCCAATCGAACCGTTTTGCGGCTTTGATCAGCCCAATGTTCCCCTCGTTAATGAGATCCGCCAGTGACAAACCCTGGTTTTGGTACTGCTTGGCGACGCTTACGACAAACCGAAGATTGGCTTTGGTTAAAGCCTCCAAAGCCTTTTGATCACCCTCATGGATTCTCTTTGCCAGGCGCACTTCTTCGTCGGCTGAAATAAGCGGCGTCTCCCCGATTTCACGCAGATACAAATCCAGCGATCTGTCTTCATCCCGATACTTCTTTGACTGTCTCGCCAAAGTCAAACCCGTCCTCGTCTAATGTTATAAGTTTTCAATTCCCGCTCTTATCCTCCCACAATAGGTTACAGAACTCTTGTACGGTATTTCTATGATGGTTTGATGGCGAAATATTTGATGTTGCCGCGAATGTCGTAGCCGATTAAAGCAATCGCTTTGGTGCGCCCAGTCAACGAAGACTGCAGCGAGTAAAATGAGTCCTTGGTCGGCACCGGCTGATGATCGATTTCGATCAAGATCGTACCCGGTGTGACGCCCTCGATGTCGGACTGGCTGCCCGGTTCGACATAGGTGACAATTACGCCTTCGTGGTATTCGACGCCGAATTGGTCGGCGAGTTGTTCTGTTGCGGTTTCGACCGCCATGCCGAACCACTTGTCCTGGGCGGGGACCTCCGGGCTGCTGGTGTTTTGCGGAACACCCTGCGGGGGGAAATCCTGCGCGAGACCGGCATCGCGGTCGCCAAGCGTTACATTGAGCTGCATCGGCCGGCCCTTGCGGAAGACCTGCATTTTCACTGATGCGCCTGACTTGGTGGAGGCAACCAGATAGCGGAAATGGTCCTGGTCATCGACTTGCGTATCGTTGAACTTGGTGACGATGTCGCCGCTCTCGAGGCCGCCGGAAGCAGCTGGAGATTCGGGACGAACTTCACGCAGCAATACGCCGCGGGCATTGGGAAGGCCGTTGGCCTCCGCCAAGACCGGATCGAGATTGCTTAAGACTACGCCGAGCCAACCGCGCTCAATTTTGGCGCCTTTCATCAAGTCGGGCAGGATCGAGCGGACGAGATTTGCCGGAATGGCAAAACCAATACCCGCCGACTGGCCAGTTGAAGTGGCGATGGCGGAGTTGATTCCTACGAGATAGCCGTCGAGATCGACCAGCGGTCCGCCGGAGTTGCCGGGATTGATGGCGGCATCTGTCTGGATATAGTCTTGGTACTCGGGGGAGTCTTCGCCGAAATTCAGGCCGCGGCGACCTTTGGCGGAGACAACGCCGACGGTAACGGTGCGGTCGAGACCTTGGGACGGGAACGGGTTGCCGATCGCAATGACCCATTCGCCGACTTTGATTGAGTCGGAATCGCCGAGTTCAATTGCGGGGAAACCGCCGCCGGAAACCTTCAGAACGGCCAAGTCAGTAGACGGGTCTTCGCCCATCAACTGGGCTTTTACCTGCCGGTAGTCGGCGAGCGTGACGGTAATATCTTTTGCGCCGGCAATGACGTGGTGGTTGGTCAGGATGTAGCCATCCTCGCGGAAAAAGAATCCGGTTCCCATCGAGATTTCGCGCTGATCGTCTTGCTGAAATCCCCAGAATTTCATCCAGCGTTGCTGGTAGGGGGTCAGTTTTTCGATACGTTCCGCGCGAATATTGACTACGGCATCGCGGATCGTCTCGACGACCGCGACGAACGGCGATTCGCCGTTGGCATTGATGGGATAGATCGACGGACGCGGCGCAGTCGCGCGGGCGAATTGGGCGCGTTCCTGCGGCTGGCTTTCCGCTACGTTAAGGAGATTGGTGTTGCTGGAAATGATAAAACCGACTATCAGACCGGCGAGGGCAAAGCTAATTAGACCGCCCCAGCGTCTCACTGTAGCGATATTTGGGACACCCTTCACTCCGACCTCCTAATCTGCAAGATTCGCATAATAGCCACTAGCATCTTCCTTGTCAAGAATTTTGTGTCTGTGCAATTCATACCTGTCAACAAAAACATCTTGTTATCAGGGATAGTTCCGGCTGTCTGGAAGTAGCTTTCTAACTGATTGCCCCATAAGCATCCGCAACAGTCTCTAACTTGTACGTGATGGAATATTCGCCGTTGCAAAAATTGTGTTATGACTTGTTAAACAGCGGCAGCTTGATTAGCTTGAAGCAGCGGTTGCCGGGTCCGAAAAAGCCTGACTTTACTTCAAGCAACCCAGCGGAAATGGCCAATTTGGGTGTTACTGCGTGAACTAACTATCCTAGAGAATTCGCCGATATTTTAGATATGAAATCAAGAATCTCCTTCCTGCTTGCCTTACTTGCCTTCGCCTTAGTCGTTGCTACTGAAGCCTTTGCGGCTGGTCAATTTGCCTGGGAACGGACATTTGCCGAAAGCGACGCGCCCTATTTCGTTCGGGTCGATCAGGCGGGTAACATCTATGTAATCGGGCGTTATTTTGTGGAAAGCCCGGAAAATGCTGAAATCTTCGTGAAGAAGTTTCTTCCGAATAACACGCTCGTCTGGAGCGACACGACCTCCGGCTCCGATCTGAAAATCCCGATAGCTGCGAGCGTCGATGCGCAAGGAAATGTGTATGTACTGGCGCAATACGTGTCGGACAACGTTTCGCCGACGATAGTCTACCGATTCGATTCTTCGGACGGCGATGTCGCCTGGGGGCAGTCGTTCTATCCGGCGGGAAACTACAAGCAGTCGGCTGCTCGTGATCTAATTGTGGATGGTAATGGAAATGTTTTCGCGTGCTGCAATTTCGTCGTCGACGATCCGCAGCAACCGTTGCGCTCGGACACGCGCTCGTTTTTGCTTTGTTACAATAGCGGCGGATCACTGCAATGGACAAAGCAGGCCTCGCTGCAGGCGCCGAGTATTACGTTTGAACGCGTGAAAATCGGCGGAAATACCGTTTACGTTGTCGGCACCTTGCTTAATGCTTCAGAGAATTATGACGGCTTTGTGGCCGGATACTCCAAGACCGGGGATTCGCTTTTCACCGCTTATTCCGGACTCAATCCGCAAAACGGCGTGTACTCTCAAGGAAACGCAGTCGACAGCAGCGGCAATTTGCTGGCAATTTTCTCCGACAGCGACAGCACGATCTACCGGGAATTCCAGCCAAACGGAACGTCGGTATTTACACGCAAGGGACAGCGACTGGGATTCAACTTCAAAAATGCCGTCTGCTCCGACCGGTTGGGAAACTACTTTTGGGTTGTCGTCGACGAAGCTAACAATCAGATTCTGCAGGGACGCAATTCAGCAGGCGACATATCGGTTAATACAGTCATTGATAATGTTCCGAGCCCCTATCCTATCGTCTTTGGCGGCGACAATACGTTGTTGACCTGGAGCGAGGATAATCGTGCGACGCAGTATTCCCCGGGCGGGTATTTGCTTTGGCAGTCAACGGAGACTTACTCCTCGGTTGGGGACTATGTTTCACGCAACAACGCCAGCTATTGGATTTTGTACCTCTATGATGATGTTATCCCCGATTTGCTGTATCGCAAGCTCGTGAAATATGATCTTGGCTCAATCTGCGGCGACGCGGATGCTTCGAATCAAGTGACTATCGGAGACGCAGTGTTCTTTATAAATTACATCTTTGTCTTCGGTATGGCACCGATGGACCGGAGTCACGGCGACTTTGACTGCAACGGGCAGGCGAATATCACGGATATTGTCTACTTGATCAACTTTATCTTCGCTAGCGGACCAGCACCTTGTGCCGGCTGCGCGCAGTAGTCATCTCGCAAGCTAAGAATGTCAAAACCCCTCTAAGTGCCTTTCAGAATAGAGATACTGCAATACGGGGTTTTGGCCTACAACGGCCAGTTCCCTAGTAGACTACCAAATACAAGATGAGTGGAAAAACGGAGGCGCGTTACTTCGTCGTAATGTAATAAGCGCGGGAATCGAGTGTTGAGAGCGTGAAGTACAAGCCCTCATGAAGTTCTTCGGCGGTCGTGATGATTTCTTCGTTCGTGAAGATGTCGACCATGCGGACTTTGTTGCCTTTCATACCGAACGCTTTAAGGTCGACCTGCAGGACGACTTTGGTCGGCGCTACACGGGAGCGGCGGAAAATCTGGCTGGGCATCGAATTCATTATGTAGAGCATCGAGCCCTTTTCGCCTTTGTGCAAGAACACGCGCACATTCGGATGTGAAGTCTGGATTGGGAACTTAACGCCGAGATCTTCGAGCAAGTTGTGCAGGAAATTCACTTTCATGTGATTTCCCTGCGACGAAATATCGAAGGTCAGCAGTGTAATCGAACCCTTGAACTTATTAATAACCAAGCCAATGTTCTTCTTTGCGTAAGTGGCCAGTTTCTTTGACTTGCGCGCGGTTGAATTGATTGATCCGAAAACATAGCTCGGGAATTTGTCCTTGGAAGTGACGACTGTGCCGATTTTTCCAAGCGCCTGCGTTTTGCAGTTGATGGCGTTTGCGAGGACTTCGCATTTCCCGAGATCGGAATTGAAGCGCGGCAGCAATCCGACGAGAATAAGATTTGTTCCCTCGCGGGCTTTTTCGACCAGGAATTCCTGCTTTTCTTCATCCATGATTTCGGTAATCGGAACGAACAGGTGCTTGATGCCTTCAAATGATGCCGGGCTGTCGAGGTCGGGAATTATGAAGTCCTGTTTGATTCGATCCAGGTCGCGGCCGATTTCGGGCATCGTGAACTCGTTAAGAGTCTGCACGTAATTGAATGCACCCGGGTCTTCAAGCAATGACACCCAATTATTCAGACGATAGGCCGCCATGCCAATTGTGTGCGGCTGCGTGAAGTTGCCGACATCGATAGCCGTCAATGAATTCATGTATTTGCGGACGACTTCGAAAGATTCCTGGATGGTGCCGTCGATTGCCAGCGGCGAGTCGTACCAGTTGTCAGTCTCGACAAATTTGTAAGTGTTGACGCCTTTGATACCACCGGCAAGGCTTAAAGTCAGGATATACTTGGTGGCATCCGCGGTGATCGGGAAATGCTTCTTGGTGGTTCCAAAATCGGTGGTGTGGTTGCCCAGCGAAATGGCGGAAGCCCACGGGAATTCGGAATTTGCGCGCAAGTAGCGAATCTTCTGAAGCATCGCAGTGGAAGAGCTATCCCAGGTGATTTGAATTGTCGGGAAGACCTCGCCATCGGATGCGACGATCGGCGTCATTGGCGCCTGGCCCGACTTATGGAAAGCGAGGGTCTGATAGAACAGCGGTTCGCATTGGAAGCTTTTGTAGAGATCGATCATGGAAGTGTTATTCTCTTTGATCAAATACTCTTTGAACCGATACCAGTCCATCAACTTCGTGAAGGACACATCCTTGGCGATGATGAAATCCTTGGGAGGCTTGACATCGGCAAAGTCAGCGGCGGATTCGCCATAGGCTGAATTCAGGCTCTTGATGTCGCCGTAGCGTTTTTCCAGGAACTGCGGATAGAGCGTTCCCGTAACGTGCGGATTGTAATCCGATTTCCAGGGATATGGATCACCTCCGAAATATGAACCCGGATCGAGTTCAACCAGGAACAGTGGTCCGCGCGGATAGATGTAATTCTTGATTATCTCGGTGAGGCCATTGAGGTAGTGCTTGACGAAGTTCTGCATCCGCGGATGCGACATCGACGGGAACGAGAATTCCGGCAGGCCATTGGCCATTTGCGTTTGCGTGATGGCTCCGCGCGAATCGCAGGCGTAGACATCGGGATACTTATTGAGAAACGGCGGCATTCCGCCATTGGGAAGTTCGGAAAAAACAACCGGGCCGGGGCGAAGGAGGATTTTGAATCCAAATTCGCGGGCCAGTTCGATGAATACGATCAGGTCTTTGGCTTGATCAGTGAAGCCGGAGAAATCAAACTCGCGGTGGCTGTCTTCATGGAGAGACCAAGGTATCGCCGTGGATATAACGCGAAACCCAGCGCGGCGAATGCGCTCGAAGCAGATCGACCAATATCGTTTATTTACCCTAAAGTACTGTATCTCAACAGCATAAGGCAAATATTCTTCTTTGCCAATCGTGAATTTATGTCCAGTTACTGCTATCATGCCCTTAGCGAGGGGGCATAGTAACACATAAACATCGCCAAGTCAATCAAATAATAGCAAAACATGAATATTCCTTTAAGGCAATCAGCGGCAGGGGCTTGGAAATAGATGACTAAATCTAACCCCATAAACAAAAAAGCCCTTCACGCAGAGCGCGAAGGGCTTAATGTATTGTCTCAAAAAGACTTACTTCATCAGCATCATCTTTTTGGTTTCGGTATAGTCATTTGCGGTCATTCTATAGAGATAGATACCAGAGGCGACATCGTTGCCGGTCGCGTCCTTACCATTCCATTCGACCCGCTTGTTACCTGCAGACAGGTATTCATCAACGAGAGTGACGACCTTCTGACCAAGAATATTGTAGATATCGATTCTGGTCTTGGCTGCTCTCGGAAGAGCGAAGTCGATCGTCGTTGACGGATTGAACGGGTTGGGCTGGTTCTGGCTAAGAGCATAATTCTCGGGAAGGATCGGTCCGTCGAATTCATAGACCGGAAGTCCAATTGAGCATCCCTTGAACTGCGGGAACACGTTTCCGCCGGCGCCTTTTGAAAGTACAAACGAACCTGCCGGGGGAACAAAGATAGAGTCCATTTCCACGCGATCAACGGTGGCGCCTGTCAGTACCTTGAAGTACATAGTCGCAAGTAAGCGAGCACCGCCGGGATTTGCCGTTATTCTGCCAAACGGATTGAAGGTGATCCAACCAAGAAGGACTTGATTGTCAGCATCCTTTAGAGTCTGCTGATGAATACCGCCAGCCGGAATCGCAGCTTCCTCTTTCCATGATGAGAACTGCAGGAAATCGTTGTTGTAATGGAAGCCCAAGCTGAATGCACCGAGCTCTTCGTCATTATAAACGTAAACTTGGACGGAAACAGAATCGCCGACCACCGGAACTGTCGGCGTCTGCATACATACGATTCTCACCGTATCGGCATTGTTTGGATCGCCATCCTGCGCCGATGCTGCAATGAACGGCAACGCCATCAAAACGGCTATTATTGCCAATAAAAGTTTGCTTCTCATCTTACCTCCTATCAAGGTCAATCAATCAAAATTCTTGTCCAGTAGTGCGCTCTTCCATGCCGCTCACCGAATCCAATTTCCAACAACAAGAGTCTTCCAATGGCACACTCTTAGAGACGCAAAGTTCCAGTTATATATCCACTCAATTATGCCAAGTCAACTTAATTTTTGCAACAAAAATGTTGCAAGTCTTACAGATGCGCGAGATGCTGCCAGCGCTACATTAGCCGCCTGCTTCCCTCGAGCCTAGGCACCTAATCGGCCTAGAACGGCGGCGCCGGTCCGCCGGAAAAGATATAGGCAATGAGATACACCGCATCAGAAATACTGATAATCAAATTCGCATCGGCATCGCCAAAATATGTTGAGGGTGGCTGCGGACCGCCCGTAAATATGTAGTTAATCAGATAGACTGGATCGCTGATGGTGATCATATCATCAACATTGGCATCGCCGCGCGTTCCGCCGGAAACATTAATCTGTCCGGGGATAACTTCCGGCTTGAACGATCCAGCCGGAGTTACCGCCGCGAATTGGTATGTTGAATACTTAGCAGTATCAACTGCATTAGCACCGACCAACGGCGGGAACGCAAGATAACGGAAGTACAATCTCAAGAGCACACCATCGCCCGCCGGAAGCGGCGGTGATCCACCACCGTTGTTGGCGATGAGTTGCAATGTCAGGACGTCGCTGGCTGGAAGATTGGAGACCACAGTAATGCTTTCAAAGGCCGTTCCGCGAGTGCCGGCAACGGAGAATGAATCGAGTGCGAGATCCATGTTGCCGCCATAAGACAGCGGCAATTGCATCGAGCTAATCGGTGCAAAGTTCTTGAGTCTGACATCGAAAGAAACCTTCTGCGGAACAGAGCCGGTGTAGTCGCCGAACGTAACGGTATCGGCGACGGCGATAACGAAGTTCGGGAAGTTCTCGGTTGCTTGGCCGCCGGGACCATCGATATGCAATGTGACATCGAATACGCCGGGATCATTGTAAACATGCATGACGTTTTGTCCAAAAGCGCTGTCGCCATCACCGAAGTGCCACAGCCAGGTTGTGACGAGCGAGAGCGAGCTGCCGGAGAAATTGACTGCCAGTGGTGCGGCACCGATATGGACATCGGCGGTAGCATCGGCGGAAAGAATGCTCATCAAGGCGTTGTTGGCATTAATGCGGCCGGTTCCAAGCATGCCGATGTAGCTGGGATTCTGCGCGTCAATATTGTCGGTTGTGCTGCTAATGATGCTCCGAACTTGGGCAGCCGTCAGTCCCGGTGACTTCGAGCGGATAAGTCCCGCCAGACCGGCGACGTGCGGCGACGCCATCGATGTGCCGCTAAGACTCGCATAGGACGCACTACCGTGATTGGAATAGGTCGAGAAGATGTTCGAGCCCGGGGCGGAAACATCGACCCATGCTCCATAGTTGGAGAAGGACGACTTCGCACCGGTCGATGACAAAGAAGCGACGGCAATAACATCGGACCGGGAAGCGAGATAACTTGCCGAATTGACGTTGCTGTTCCCTGCTGACGTGCACACAATCATACCGTTGGCGATCGCGTTGTCCAATGCCGCTTGGATACCGCCGGAATTTGACGAGCCCCAACTGCAGTTGACGGCGGTGACGCCTTTTTGTGTCGCGTAGTTGAGTGCTTGCGCGGCGAAGTCCATGCGCACATAGCCGGCTTCCGCGCCCTGCCCGTTATCCTGCGACCAACCAATGCGGAGCGGGACAATAAGACAGCCGCGATTCGTCGGCGACCAGCCGCCGGCGACACCGGCCACGCCGGTAGCGTTATTCGTGATGGCTGCCATCGTGCCGGACGTGTGCGAGCCGTGGCCATTGAAGTCCATCGGATCATTGTCAGGAGTATCACCATCTTCACCGGACCACGCGCCGAGGACATTGACCCAATCCCATCCGCGAAAATCATCGACGTAACCGTTGCCGTCATCGTCAACGCTGCTCACGCCGTTGTATTCCGCCCAGTTGATCCAAATGTTTCCATTTGTGTAAGGCGAGGCTCCACCCAAGTCGATATGGTTCCACTGAACGCCGGTATCCATCGCACCAAGGAGAATTGTGCTGTCGCCGGTTTCGCTGTTCCAAGCCTCGGGGGCATCGATATCGCGGTCGTTTGCCTGGTTCAGTCCCCACAGAGAGCTGAATGAGGCATCATTGGGAATGGCGTCAATCGGGTGAACGCCGACTTTTTCGACGGAAGCGACTTCCGGTAATGCCGTAAGTGCAACCACAGCTTTGTCGAGATCGATATCGGGAGAGAAGGTAATTCGATAGTAGCTGGAAAGATCGCGATCACCGCGCTGCAGCGATTTTTCAGTTTGGAAGAACATCCGATCAAAGGCTTTGACCGAGTAAGTCGAAAAGAGGTTGTCGATTTCCGGGATTCCCGACTTAACGCCGGACTGCCCGGTGACAAAGTTTGCTTTCGAGAGCCCGCCGGCAAACTCGATGACCAAGACGCCGGGCGCATACCACCAATCTTGTGTTTGGCTCTGACCGTTGCTGACGACTGCGGCTGCCGGATGAACGGGCATCAACAGCGCAACGAGAAGCGAGGCGACAACTACACCGCGAGCGGCGAAGGACATTGTAGAAAAGGCCATTGTGGCTCCTTCGTATGAAACGGACGTTCGTTTTTTGCTTACAGTAGTTTGCTGCCCCAAGTTAGTAATATAAAGCACAACGCCGGTCTTGTCAACCGGCGTTGTGTTGTAAGTAGACGAATGAACTGATTAATCAATCATTCAATTCGTATGTCCGTGCGGAATTAGCAGCCGCTCGGAGCCGGACCACCGGCGAAGATGTAGTTGATCAAGAATACGGCGTCAGAGATCGTGATGATCGCGTTACCGTCAGCATCTCCCAAGCAGAGCTGGGCCGGAGCCGGGCCGCCTGCGAAGATGTAGTTGATCAAGAACACTGCGTCGGAGATCGTGATGATACCGTTATTGTCGGCATCACCGCAGGCGCAAGCGGAGCAGATGTCTGCACCCGGAGCAAGATTGTGCGCGCAAATCCAAGCCTGGGCCTTGTCGACCGCAGTGTTAAGGCCCGAGATGCCGCCATTACGGGTACCAGCGATGACAACCACGAACTTGAGCGTATCGTTGGTCGCGCCATTGACGGTCGCGTTACGATAGATCAGCACGCCGCCGCTAAGGTCTTCAGCAGCACCGGTCCAGAGGCGATATTGGCCCTGGGCAAGGATCTGCGTGATGTTCCAAAGCGAGTCGTTGTCATAACCGTTATCCGGGTAGATGTATGTCGGGTTGTCAAGTACCCAGCCGCCGATGATATCGGTGCCGTCGTTACGATAGGCAGCGGTCGCACCGTATCTCAAATCGTTCGGAGCGGTGAGTGAACCACGCTGCCAAACCATCGAGCGGGTAGCATCCGAGCCGGCCGTATTATCGGAACCGGTGTCAGCCGGAATATCCCAGTCAGTATAGAAGGCGACCTTGAGGCTGCCGACTGAACCTGACGGGTTCTTGCTGCCCTTGTATACTTTGAAGTCGCCGACGTAGAAGTCTGCGCTATCCGGATGCTTGGAAGCATACCAGGTAACATCAAAGCCAAGGGTGGTGTCGCGGTTGACGCCCTTACCGGTAGCCTTACGGAAGGAGGCCGAACCGGTTGAGTCGATGACCATGGCCGGCGAAGCCGCGTAGGTATAACCGTACGGGTTGCTGACGCTCGGTGCGCCAACGCCGCCAAACACAGAGTAGCTCATGTTGACAGCGCTGTTACCAAGGATCAGGTGACCTTCATACAGATAGTCAGAGGTGTCAGCGAAGTAGCTGAACATTCTGCCAGCAATATTGGCGGAAACCTGCGAAGCCTGGTTAACATTGAGTCTGTTCGTCGCAGTACGAAGAGCAGAATTCTGTGGCAGATAGAAATTGGTGAAGTTGTGCAGCTCGATCGGGATCGAGGTGACAGCATTGGCACCCTTGTCCGGCGAGGTATAGGTGACGTTAACTGCGCCAGTATAGTAGCCCTGCGAGACAGGACCAGTTATGCGGACGGTAAATGTCGAAGTGTTCGTGCAACCGGCCGGGCAGCTTCCGCTGGTCGGGCCAACGAAGGTGATCCACGGCTGGGTTGCAGCAACTGACCACGAGGACGAAGCATTACCAGAGTTCGAAAGGGTAATGATAGTGTCCTTAATCTGGGCCGGAGCAGTGTTAAACGGATACGAGATCGAAGCCGGAGTAGCATCGACATTTGTGAAGGTTGTCATGGTGAAGCAACCTACGGATAGGTTCATGATCGGGTTGTCCTGCCAGCTACCTTCAGTCTGAACGATACCGCCCGCATCAAGGTCCTTTACGTATTGGATACGCAGAGAATCGGTGACGTACATGGCGGATGATGACCAATGTTCTGAACTACAGGCACCAGCGGCGCAAGCGTTGGTCGTCGTGCTGGTCAAGTTAGTCGGGGCGCCCCACGTCACACCGTTGGTGCTGGACACTTGAGCGAAAATATCGCCGTTCTTCCAACCGGCAGCGGAGTTGTCGTGAAGGGTCGAATCTGACTTGAAGTAGGTGTAGGTCAAATACAGGAGCTTGTTAGCGCCGACCGTACACTGGCTCAAGTTCATCTTACAGACGTTTCTGTTCCAAACGCCCTGCGGGCTGCTGGCGGTGGCTTGCGGATCGAAGTTATTAGCATCGAAAGCCAAGCTCATGCACTGGGCGCAATTGTCCCAGTGACGAAGCTTCGCGGCCTGCGTGCTGATGGTACCGGCGACGGAGTCAAACACCGGGGCGTTCCACGCGATGTGGAGACAGCCGTCGGCAGTGTACATAGCGTCGCAATCGGTGTAGGCACGTTCAAGGGCGCCAGTAGCATAGTTTGATACGTTGACGATCGGACCCCAGGTTACGCCAAGGTCGGTCGATTCACGATACGCCATGTCGCTGTTGACTTGCGTGCTATACTGTCTCGGCTTCGCATAAGCAATTGCGACCTTGTTTGAGTTCGGGTCGCAAGCGACAACCGGCGAAATGGTCTGAACGGAATCGATGAAGAAACCGCAGGTCGGGCCGGAAGCGCTGATTGAGTTGTTCGACTTGTAGTAAACAATCGTCTGCATATCACCGGCGGCCGGTGTGCTTTCGCTTGCTACCAAGTGAGCGATGGAGTTAGCACCATCGGCGTCAACAGCCAAAGTCGGCCAAATGTAGGCGCCTTCGGTACCACCCTGGCTGACAATGCCCTGGCAGTTCGCAGCCGGGAACGTGAACAACGTGAAGTTGCCCGCGCCAAGTGCGAAGTCGCGGCCGGAACGTGAACCGCCGGCAGCAACGCGGTGGAAACCAGCGACGGCACGATTGCCGACTGCATCGTAGCCAACCTGGGCGTAACCGCCACCAGTTGTGCCTTCGATATCGGGAGCACTCGCCGTACCGGCACCGCCAAGCTGATATGCGTAATATTCAATTACGCGGTTGGCTGTGCTGGCCGCGGGGAGGACCATCCACATGTTGTGTACCCAGCCACCACCAACAACGATTTGACGACCCATGGAGCCGTTGTGCTGGTAGTCTTGGTAGGTGGAACCGATTTGGAAAGATCCATCGGGATTGAATCCAAGTGATTGTTGAGAAGAGTGATTTGTGTGCTTGGCGATTGAGGCATCGTAAGGAACATCCTCGGCGCCAGCTACCGGCGTTGCGGCCGGAATCGGCTGCATATCGCGCGGATCGACACCAGAATTCAGCTTAGCTTTGGCAGCGAAGGCCGACATGCTGGTAATCGACAGAAGGAATAAAGCGAGAACAAATAATAGCGAGATTCTTCTCGTCATTTTCTGCTCCTTTCAGAGTGAAAAACGTTGCAATTAAACTCCGTGTCTTTCGAACGAGTTAAACAATGAACTGCGGACTGAAGCACCACCTCCTCATTGTTCCTATTTCAGTTCAGGGAACTAGATGATGAATCTTTTTCAATTTGTTTACGTAAATCGTAATCGAACGAATTCTTGTTAACTCCGATTCACGCAGGACCGTTAACGAAAAACGCTAAGAAACTAGAACGGCACTGCGGTCTGCATGCAAGTTTGACTTCGTGTGCGAAATCCAAATTGCGTGCAATCGTTATGCCACTAATTGCTTATCTGCTTGTGAAGACCTTGCGAACTGTATCACTCCGACAGAGCCCGAACTCTGTCGATGGACCGCTTTACAGTTACTTCCCGTAACACTTCCAGTATAAAATCTGAAGCCAATTCTGTCAACCCTTTTTTGCTTCGCGGAGACCCAAATACCCACCTCAAAGCCGGATTTGACGTGCCAAAAAGAAAGGCGGATTCTTGCGAATCCGCCTTAATCGGGCAAGCCAAGAAATCAGTCTACGGGCAGGATGCGCAGGGCGCCGGGCCACCCGCAAAGATATAGTTAATCAGGAAAACGGCATCGGATATAGAGGTCAGACCGTTGCAATCGGGGTCGCCGCCGCGAGGCGTGACCGGGGCCGGACCACTGGCAAAGATGTAATTAATCAGATAAACCGCATCGGAAATTGAGACCAACAGGTTGCCGTCAGCATCGCCGCAGACCCCCGTGATCACTTGAATGCTCACATTCATGGTATCTGCGCGCGAATCGGCCGAAGAAACGGCCAGGAACCTGATATTATAGATCGAATCGGCCTGGCTTGGGATCGGATCGAAGACGTAGCTTCCCCTGCCATTACCTGAATCTACGAAAACTGCATTCCAGGGAGCTACCGGCTGTCCGGAGAATGAAAGCACAGGCGGCGGGCTGTCGGCATCCGTGGCACGCAGCCACAGGCGAAGGATGTCCGAACTCGTGGTAACTGTATAGGACGCATTCAGATTCACGAAGACCGGCGATTGCGGTCCAGCCTCGATTACAGTCAATGTGACCATTTCCGTGTCAATCAATGGAGTTGCGTTTTCCTTGACCCGGAAGACGAGGTTGTATACGCCGGCTGCCGAGAATCCCGGGGTGTAGAGCAGCCGAGAAGTGCCGGTTCCGGCAGGTTGACCGGTCAAGGCAGTAAACGTCGCTCCAGACGGAAGCCCGGAAGCGCTTACAGTAACCGGCAAACCGTCCGGATCCGAGCCAGTTATGTTAACATCCAGAGTTTGTCCCTCAAGAACCGACAGCGGGCCAATCGGGTTCAGGACTGGTGGTACTGAGACGTTAGTAACGCTAAAGATCCACGGCGAGTACCGATAGACGTTCGAATAATTCTGATCGATTACCAGCATGGCGATGCGATACGACCCAGCCTGCTGGAAGTTCGGGCTGAAGGTGAAGATCGCCGTGTCGCCGATGTCGTTTACGCTCATGTTTGCCGGCAGAGCCTGGGCGAACAAGATCGTGGTATCAGTGCCGGATATGGTATATGGCCGCGCCGTCATTATCGGATCGGTCAAATCATTGTCGTGAGAATAGAACCGAATCGTAATCGTTGTGCCTTCAGCCAAGGTTCGAGTGCCGCAATCAGCAGGATTCAGACACGTGAGAACTGGATCGTACGAAATCGTATTGGGAATCGTGTTGACATCATTCACTCTAATCACGACACGCGAAGAATCGACAAGGAGATTGTTGTCGCCGTCGACGCCATAGAGCGTCACGTTGTGGATACCGGTCGAGAAAATATCGGTATGCCAGAAGAAGGATCCGGTGCCGTTGCCGTTATCGGTAACTGTGGCACCTGAAGGCAATGGACTTGATCCCGAGACCGACGCCATGACACTGTCCGGATCACTGGTTGTAAGCGTAAGACGCAACGAGTCGCCATCGTTAATTGTGACAGTATCAAGATCGTTAATGATCGTGTTGGCTTTGCGAACGATCAGGTTCGGTACCTGATTGCCGGCGTCAAGGACATTTACGATGACAAGGCCAGTATCGGCGCGTTGACCATCGGTTGCGATGAAAGTCAGATCATACAGACCGGATTGAACATAGACCGGTGCGAAGTGGAATGAGCCGCGTCCGTTCGCGGAATCCTTGAATGCGGAATTCAGCGGCGGCGTGATCAACGAGTCAAGTTTGAGCTGCGGTATAGTTCCGTCCGGATCGGTAGCGCTGATCAAGAAGTCGAGTACCTGACCTTCGGTAACGAACTGCGTATCTGCCGGCACCGTGAGAATCGGAGGCTGCGGCACGTTAGTAACCTGAATCAATACTGTTTCATTGTCGGTCTTGTTGCCGTCGGATGCGAAGATCTTAACGGAATACAATCCGGATTGAGTGAAGGTCGGTGTGAAACGTACCGAGCCGGCGCCGTTAGCAGAGTCAATCAAAATCGCGTTAACGGGCATGTTCTGGGCAAAGAAGAATGGAATTGTGCCATCCGGATCGGTTGCAGCTATCCGGAAGTTAAGGGTCTGGCCTTCCGGAATCGATTTGCTGCCAATCGCCGCGAGCACAGGCGCTTGGTTGGTGACAAGGACCGTGATCAGAGCCGTGTCGCGCGAGCTTAGTGCTGGTGTTTCATCATCCGTGCACAGGACGATAAACTGGTGAAGACCGGTATCGTTGACTGTTGGCAACCAGCGCAATGACGCGCGATTGTTCGTCGAATCGACAAATACCGAGGTGGCGGGCTTTGCCAGTGCCAACAAATAGAGTCTGCCGCCGTTGGCGTCGGTTGAGTCGGTCGCCACGATGCGGATTTTCACGGAGTCGCCGGGAACAGCGGTTACGTCGGCGATCGGTACAATCTTCGGAGGACGATTAATGTCCAAAGTCGTGATCGCAACTTTCTCCTGATCAAGCGCACCACCAGCATCGAGAGCAAAGAACGTTACGGTGTCGGTTCCAGCGTCGAAGTAGTTCGGAGTATAGGTGAACGAGCCGGCGCCGTTGCCGGAATCGACAAAGACGTAATTATTCATCAAGGTATTAACCAGCAAGTCGGGAATGCCGGCTTCATCCGTTGCGTGGACGCGGAACGAAAGCACGTTGCCTTCCGCGATCTGCTTGGTGCCGATTGAATCGAGCACCGGCGGGAGATTGCCGGACTCCCCTACTGTAATCTGAATCGATTCGCTATCAGCAAGGACGCCGTCGCTGGCGACAAAGAGAACATTGTAGATGCCGGCCTGATTGAAGTTCGGCGAGAATGTAAACGAACCGGCGCCGTTGGCTGAATCAACAAAGACGGCGTTTGCCGGAACTGTGAATGCTGCCAGAGTCGGAATCGTACCGTCGGCGTCAAGAGAGCTGACACGGAATTGCAGGACGTTACCTTCCTGCACCGAACGGTTGCCGATTGCAGCGAGAACCGGACGTTGATTGCCGGCGTCATTGACGGTTATTGCGACAACTTCGGAATCAGCGAGTGTGCCGTCCGAAGCGATGAAGGTCACGTTGTAAATTCCCGACTGGCTGAAACTCGGCGTGAAGCTAAATGAGCCGCTGCCGTCGGCATTGTCGACGAATGTCGCACCTGCCGGCAAGTTGACTGCGCTAAGGGTCGGGGTGGTCGCATCGAGATCGGTAGCTGTTGCATTAAACGACAGCAAAACGCCCTCATTGACCAGCTGGGCGCCGATGGCCGCCAGAACCGGCGGGCGGTTGACGTTATTTACAGTGATCGCAACGATTTCGGAATCAGCCAAGAATCCGTCGGACGCGATGAAAGTCACATTGAATACACCGGCTTGCGTGAAATTGGGTGCAAAGTTGAAGGTGCCGGTACCGTTGGCGTTATCGACAAAAGTCGCATTCGCCGGAACGCCTATGGCTGTGAGTGTCGGAGTGACAACATCAGGATCGGACGCTGTAATATTGAAATTGAGTACTGCGCCCTCATCGACGTTGCGCGGGCCAATAGCTGCCAAGACCGGAGCCTGGTTACCGGCATCGTTGACGCTGACGGCGACGACTTCGCTGTCTGCGAGGACACCGTCCGTTGCGATGAACGTGACATTGTAAACACCGGATTGAGCAAAGGTCGGCGTAAAGTCGAAGGTTCCAGTGCCGTTGCCATTATTGACAAAAGACGCGCCGAGCGGCAGTCCCACCGCCGAAAGCGTGGGCGTGGTACCGTCAGGATCGGTGGCGCTGGTGTTGAAATTCAGGTTTGCGCCTTCATTGACAAGCTTGGGTCCAATGGCTGCCAAGACCGGACGTTGATTGCCGGCATCGTTGACGGTAATCGCAACGACTTCGCTGTCAGCACGGGTACCGTCGCTGGCAATAAAGGTGACGTTGTAAACGCCCGACTGGGTGAAGCCGGGATTGAAATTGAATGTTCCGGTGCCATTGCCGTTGTTCACGAAGGTGGCATTGAGCGGAACGTTAACTGCAGATAAAGTCGGAATGGTTGAATCCGGGTCGGCTGCTGTTGCGATGAAATTCAGGTTAGCACCTTCGTTGACGAGCTTAGGACCAATCGCAGCGAGGATTGGCGCCTGGTTTCCACCATCTGTGACGGTGATGGCGACGACTTCGCTATCGGCAAGAGTACCGTCGGTGGCAATGAAGGTGACGTTATAGACACCTGCCTGCGCGAAATTCGGGCTGAATACGAAGGTCGCGGTGCCGTTGCCGTTATTGGTATAGGTCGCATTGGCTGGGACGTTTGCCGCAGCAAAGGTCGGCAGTGTGCCATCCGGGTCGGTTGCGGTGGTGTTGAAGTTCAGCACCAGACCTTCGGTCACGTTTCTGGGACCGATTGTGGCAAGAACTGGGCGCTGGTTGCCCGCTTCGTTTACAGTGACCGCGACAACTTCAGAATCGGCGAGCACGCCGTCGGAAGCGATAAAGGTCACATTATAAACACCCGCCTGAACAAAGGTCGGATTGAAGTTGAAGGTTCCGGTGCCATTGCCGTTGTTGACAAAGGTGGCATTGGCAGGAAGATTCACTGCGGAAAGAGTCGGAATCGTGCCGTCTGCATCCGAGGCGCTAGTCAAGAAATTGAGATTGGCGCCCTCGAGAACGTTGCGCGGACCAATCGCCGCCAACACCGGCGCGCGCTCCACGACCTGAACACGAACTGTGTCGGGCGCAGAACTGGTAATGCCGTCGTTGACAATCAAACGGAAGAAATAATCGCCGTTTGCGGTTGCAGTGAATGTCGGTTGGACGACTGTGGAACTCGAAAGAACAACTGCCGGTCCAGCCGTTTGCTGCCAGCTATAGGTTAGGCTGTCTAAATCGAGATCGGAAGAAGCCGCTCCAGTCAGAGTAATCAGGGTGTTCTTGAATCTGCCCAGTTGATCGGGGCCGGCGTTGGCAACCGGCGCCGTATTCGCATAGTAATTGAACCCGTTGATCAAGGTGTCGCCAAGTGCGGCCGAGTTGTTGGTCACGATAACATCAGCAGGACCAGATCCGTTTGGAGTCGTGGCTGTAATGCGTCCGGCGTTGACTACGGTTACTGAAGTAGCCAAGTTGCCGTCGATTCGCACGGTGACTCCTGCGTTGTCAAATCCGGCGCCGAGAATGACTACCGGTGTGCCGCCAACGCTCGGGCCGGTGGCCGGAGCGATTGAGGTCAGCACCGGCGGTGTCAATACGGCAGAGTTGCCAGTGGCAAGGGCCGAGTGCGCAGAGTACTGGCCGCCGTTTTGGGCAATCACGATATAGCTGTATGACGAAACGCCGTCCACGGTCGTGTCGACAAAGAACGTGTCGCTTACGCCGGCATTCGCCAGACTTCCGGCCGGATTATCAACGCGAAAGAACGAGCCGTTGGAGGTCGCAAGCCGACGGTAGACGTGGTAGGTCGATCCGGGCGAACCGTTCCAGGAAATGAACATCTTGGAACTGGAGATTCCCCGCGCGACCAAACCGGAAGGTCGTGCCGGCAGCGATGAGGCAATTAGAACGATATTTTCCTGTTGAAAACTATTGTTCGGAATGCTGTTGGCGAGATGGAACGACTGTCCATTCGTCAAGTTGACGAAATAGTAATCGTAAGGATTGCCCGCAGCTTCGGTAAGATAATTTTGGAAATCATCAAACCAGTTTCCGGATTGATATCCGGCGCCGTCCGACAATTCGATGCGGATCTCCTCATCGGTATCGTCGAGAAATCCAAAAAAGGTCATATCGCCATCAGCCGGTGTCGTCAGTGTTGAGTTCTGAACCGTTCCGAAAATAGAACCTTGTGCAAAGGCCGCAGCCGGTGTGACAAGCATGGCGCAAGCCACTACCATTAACAGGACGATCCAATTGCCTGTCTCTGGCATGCGATTATTGAGTTTCAACCGCACAGTAACCTCCAGATATATGAGAACAACATTATTTCAAATCCTCTTCCCTACGGCGCCGGGAATGCCCCATTGGCAGCCGCATTCGCTTGATACACTCGTCCGGCTTTGACGCTGAAGTTGGTGCCGAATCCGGCAGCAAAACGCGAGCGATATGACTGTGAACTGGGCAGGAATTCGTTGAGCGTATTCAACAGCCCGGGAATGCTATTTATGACATCCTGCGCGAGCAGGAGCGTGGTTTCCAATTCAAACGGAATCATGATGAGCGAATAGTCGGTGGACGGCGTCGTCATGATGCTGTACGAAGTTGATCCGGCAGCCGGTACACGACCCGCGACCGACCAAACGAAATTCTGTTTGACGTTGACCTGGAAGACGCTTCCTGGACCAACGGCGAAGTTTGTTCCAAATCCGGCCGCGAAGCGAGCCTGGTAGCTCTGCGATGACGGAATGAAATTGTTGAGCGTGTTGATATTCGTCGTACCGCCCATCGAGTTGATGACATCCTGCGCCGTGACCATACCCGTATTGGCAAACGGTAAGCCCGCCAAATTGAAGTCGGTGCTCGGCGTGATGATCATCGGGTAGTCATACTCACCGACGCGGTTCGAGGCATTGGAAGCACGCCCGATCTGGTCGATGACCTTAACCGTGTAGAAATAATTCACGGTCGTATCACCGACGACATTCGCGCCGTTGATGTCGTTGTCGAAGAACTCGCCCAACGCGGCAGCGACGCCGCCGATGGAATCACCCGATGTCGGATTGAAGTACGCACGCGTACCGCGATATATGATGTAGCGCTCGATCAAGGTCGGCAAACCAATCGAGTCGGTCGTTATTGGAGTCCAGGTAAGGCGAATCGCATTACCCGAAATCTGCGCCATGAGAGTAGTGATGCGCGCAGGCGGAACGCTTCCACCCTGATCGACAACCGTGATCGCAACAGTTTCTGTGTCGGCAAGAACACCGTCGGAAGCGATGAAGCGCACATTGTAGACGCCGTTCTGCAAGTAGGTCGGGTTGAAATCGAAGGTGCCCGTACCATTGCCATTGTCAGTAAACGTAGCGTTGCTCGGAACGCTCTGGGCAATCAATGTCGGCGTCGTTGCGTCGGCATCGGTGGCCGAGATGTTGAAATTCAGATTCGCACCCTCATTGACGCTGCGTGGTCCAATTGTGGCCAGCACCGGGGCGAGGTTAACGTTGTTGACCGTGATGGCAACAACTTCGCTATCGGCGAGTGCGCCGTCGGATGCGATGAAGGTCACGTTGAAGACGCCGGCTTGCGTGAAGTTCGGGCTAAAGCTGAAAGTGCCTGTGCCGTTGCCGTTATCGGTGAAGGTCGCATTGAGCGGGACGTTGACCGCCGACAGAGCTGGTGTGCTCAAGTCTGGATCAGGGCCGCTAACACCAAAGTTCAATACTGCGCCTTCGTTGACACTCTTCGGACCGATTGCAGCCAACACCGGCGGCAAGTTGACGCCGTTTACTGTGATAGCAACGACTTCGCTGTCGGCGAGTGTTCCATCGGACGCGATGAACGTCACGTTGTAAACACCGGACTGTGTGAAATTCGGATTGAAATTGAATGTGCCGGAACCGTTCGCATTGTTAACAAAGGTCGCATTTGGCGGCATGTTGACGGCGCTCAACGTCGGTATCGTGGCATCCGCATCGGTAGCCGTCGCGTTGAAATTCAGGTTTGCGCCTTCGGCGACAACCTTGGGACCAATTGCTGCAAGAACTGGAGCCTGATTGACGTTGTTCACTGTAATCGCGACGACTTCGCTGTCGGCGAGTGTGCCGTCAGACGCGATGAAGGTCACATTGAAAACACCGGCCTGCGTGAAATTGGGCGCGAAGTTGAAGGTGCCGGTTCCGTTCGCATTATCTACAAATGTTGCATTCGGCGGCAAGTTGACAGCGCTCAATGTCGGCACAGTGAGATCGGGATCAGTGGCAGTGGCATTGAAATTGAGAACTGCGCCCTCGTTCACGTTTCGCGGTCCGATCGTTGCCAGTACCGGGGCGAGATTGACGTTGTTCACCGTGACGGCAACAACTTCGCTGTCGGCAAGTGCGCCGTCGGAAGCGATGAAGGTCACGTTGAAAACACCGGCCTGCGTGAAATTCGGGCTGAAATTGAAAGTACCCGTGCCGTTGCCGTTATCTGTGAAGGTCGCGTTGAGCGGGACGTTGACCGCTGAGAGAGCTGGCGTGCTCAAGTCAGGATCGGAGCCGCTGACACCAAAGTTCAGGACTGCACCCTCGCTGACGCTCTTCGGGCCGATTGCAGCCAGTACCGGCGGCAAGTTGACGCCGTTGACTGTGATCGCAACGACTTCGCTATCCGCGAGTGTTCCGTCGGACGCGATGAAGGTGACATTATAAACGCCTGATTGTGTGAAATTCGGATTGAAATTGAATGTGCCAGTGCCATTGCCGTTGTTGACGAACGTCGCATTCGCAGGCAAGTTCACTGCAGAAAGAGTCGGTATCGTGGCATCCGGGTCGGTAGCCGTCGCGTTGAAATTCAGGTTTGAACCTTCGGCGACGACCTTGGGGCCGATAGCCGCAAGTACTGGTGCTAAGTTGACATTATTCACTGTAATCGCGACAACTTCGCTGTCGGCGAGTGTGCCGTCGGAAGCGATGAAGGTCACATTGAAGACACCGGCTTGCGTGAAGTTCGGGCTGAAATTGAAAGTGCCCGTGCCGTTGCCGTTATTCACGAAGGTAGCATTCGGCGGCAAGTTGACGGCAGAAAGAGTCGGTATGGTCGCATCCGGATCAGTTGCCGTGGCATTGAAATTGAGAACTGCGCCCTCGTTGACGTTGCGCGGTCCAATCGTTGCCAGCACCGGAGCCTGATTGACGTTGTTGACTGTGATCGCGACAACTTCGCTGTCAGCGAGTGGGCCGTCAGAAGCGATGAAGGTCACGTTGAAAACGCCCGATTGCGTGAAGTTCGGTGTCCATGTAAATGTACCGGTGCCATTGGCGTTGTTCACAAAAGAGGCGCCGGCAGGAACACCAACAGCGCTCATCGTTGGAATCGTTCCGTCGGGGTCAGTCGCTGAATCATTGAAGGTCAATAGGACGCCCTCGTTGACATTGCGCGGTCCGATCGTTGCAAGCACTGGAGCGAGATTGACATTACTCACTGTAATCGCGACAACTTCGCTGTCGGCGAGAGTTCCGTCGGAAGCGATGAAGGTCACGTTGAAGACGCCTGATTGCGTGAAGTTCGGTGTCCAGGTAAATGTACCGGTGCCGTTAGCGTTGTTCACGAAAGAGGCGCCGGCAGGAACACCAACAGCGCTCATTGTCGGAATCGTTCCGTCGGGGTCAGTCGCTGAATCGTTAAAGGTCAGCAAGACGCCTTCATTGACACTCTTCGCACCGATAGCCGCCAGCACCGGGCGCTGATTGCCAGCATCGATAACTGTGACTGCGACAATTTCGGTATCAGCCAGCGCGCCGTCGGTCGCTATGAAGCGAACATTGTATACGCCGGACTGGATAAAGCTCGGAGTGAAGTTAAACGTACCCGTGCCGTTGGCATTGTCGACAAAGGTGGCGCCTGACGGAAGAACTTGCGCGATAAGTGTCGGAGTTGTTGCATCGACGTCAGTGGCCGAAACATTGAAGTTGAGATTTGCACCCTCGGTGACACTCTTGGGTCCGATCGCCGCAAGAACCGGCGCTTGATTGCCGGCATCAACAACTGTGATCGCGACAATTTCACTGTCGGCAAGCGTTCCGTCGGAAGCGATGAAGGTCACATTGTAAACACCATTTTGCAGGAAGGTCGGTGTGAAGCTGAATGAGCCGGTGCCGTTGCCGTTATCTGTATAGGTTGCGTTGACCGGGACGTTTACCGCAGTCATTGCCGGATTGGTTCCATCAGCATCGGTTGCCGAGGTATTGAAGTTGAGCGTGAAGCCCTCGGTGACGTTTCTTGGACCGATGGCGGCGAGAACCGGGCGTTGATTACCGGCATCAATGACGGTAACAGCGACGATTTCGCTGTCGGCCAATGCGCCGTCGGATGCGATAAAGCGAACATTGTAAACACCGGCTTGGGTGAATGTCGGCGAGAAGCTGAATGATCCGGAGCCGTTGCCGTTGTCAACAAATGTCGCTCCAAGCGGGAGGTTCTGCGCGGACAGGGTCGGTGTGGTTAGGTCAGGATCAGTGGCGGTCGCAATGAAGTTCAGCGTTCCGCCTTCGGTGACGTTCTTGGGGCCAATCGCTGCGAGCACCGGCGCCTGATTGCCGGCTTCATTTACTGTGATCGCGACGACTTCGCTGTCGGCAAGCAGTCCGTCGGAAGCAATGAAGGTGACGTTGTAGACACCGGCTTGAACGAATGACGGATTAAAGTTGAAAGTGCCGCTTCCCGTTCCATTGGGAACGAAGGTGGCATTGAGCGGTAGATTGAGCGCGCTCAAGGTCGGGATAGTGCCATCCGGATCAGTGGCCGGAGTATTGAAGTTCAGGACTGCGCCCTCGGTAACGGATTTAGGTCCAATCGCGGCAAGCGTGGGGGCCAGATTGGTACCGGTGACAGTGACTGCGACAACTTCAGAGTCAGCAAGACTTCCGTCGGAAGCAATGAATGTCACATTGAAGACACCCGCCTGCGAGAAGTTCGGATTGAAATTGAAGGTGCCGGTTCCGTTGCCGTTATTCACGAATGTTGCATTCGCCGGTACGCCGATAGCAGACAACACCGGGATCGGGCCATCCGGGTCGGTCGCAGAGGTGTTGAAGTTCAAATTGGCACCCTCGGCAACTGTCTTGGGGCCAATGGCTGCCAAGATCGGCGCGCGATTGGTGTTGGTCACTGTAATTGTGACAACCTCGGAATCGGCAAGCGAACCGTCGGTCGCGATAAAGGTCACCAAGTAGACTGCAGCCTGGCTAAAGTTCGGATTAAAGTTGAAAGTGGCCGTGCCGTTGCCGTTGTTTGTCAATGCCGAATTGAGCGGCAATCCAACAGCAGCAAATGTCGGCAGAGTTTGATCGAGATCGGTCGCGGAGATGAGGAAATTCAAATTCGCGCCTTCGGCCACATTGCGCGGACCGATCGAAGCGAGAACCGGGTGCTGGTTGCCGGCTTCATTGACGGTGATTATTACGACTTCGCTATCCGCCAGTGTCCCGTCAGTTGCGATGAACGTTACGAGATAATTGGCAGCTTGCACATAATCCGGATCGAAGGTGAAAGTCGCCGTGCCGTTTCCATTGTCAACCAGGGACGCATTTAGCGGAATGTTTGCGGCCGCAAATGTTGGCGTAGTCAGGTCCGGATCAGTTCCGGAAATATTGAAAGTGAGATTCTGTCCTTCGGTGACGCTACGCGGGCCGATAGCAGCCAGCACCGGGCGCTGATTGCCAGCCTCATTAACCGTTATTGCGACGACTTCGGAGTCGGCGAGTGTGCCGTCGGAAGCTATGAATCTGACGTTGTAGACACCAGCTTGAACGAAGTCGGGCGAGAAGCTGAAAGAACCGGTGCCATTGCCATTGTCGATGAAAGTCGCATGCGCCGGCAGGTTTTGCGCAACCAAGGTCGGTGTTGTTGCATCCGGGTCAGTCGCGGTTGCAATGAAGTTGAGCACAGCACCTTCGGTTACACTGCGGGGACCAATCGTTGCCAGAACCGGCGGGAGATTGACATTGTTGACCGTGATGGCAACGATCTCGCTATCGGCGAGCGTTCCGTCGGTGGCGATGAATCGGACGTTGAAGACGCCGGCTTGAGTGAAATTCGGGCTGAAGTTAAAAGTACCGGTACCATTTCCATTGTCAGTAAAGGTAGCATTTGCCGGGACGTTTTGAGCGATCAAAGTCGGTGTTGTCAAATCGGGGTCAGTCGCGCTGACGCCGAAGTTCAGGTTCGCGCCCTCGTTGACACTGCGCGGGCCGATGGCGGCTAATACCGGAACTCGATTGACATTATTCACTGTGATGGCAACGATCTCGCTATCGGCGAGGGTTCCGTCGGAAGCGATGAAGGTCACATTGAAGACGCCGCTTTGAGTGAAGTTCGGCGAGAAATTGAATGTGCCGGTGCCATTGCCGTTGTCGGTAAAGGTCGCATTGAGCGGTACACCGACGGCGGAAAGTGCCGGAGTGGTCAGGTCGGGATCAGTTGCCGACACGCCGAAATTCAAGTTAGCGTTTTCATTGACGCTCTTGGGACCGATCGCCGCGAGAACCGGCGGTCGGTTGAATTCGGTGACTGTAATTGCGACGACTTCTGTATCAGCAAGAGCACCATCACTCGCGATGAAGCGGACATTGAAGACGCCGCTTTGCGTGAAGTCAGGGCTGAAGTCAAATATGCCGGTGCCATTGCCGTTATCGGTGAAAGTGGCATTGACCGGGACGTTCTGCGC
>CAZIBI010000031.1:38693-40838 GCA_964537215.1 uncultured Ignavibacteria bacterium
TGCGGTCATTGCCGGATTCGTGCCATCGACATCGGTTGCCGATGTCGCGAAGCTCAAGTTTGCGTTTTCGCTGACGCTCTTAGGACCGATGGCGGCAAGAACCGGACGCTGATTACCAGCCTCGTTGACGGTAATGGCCACGACTTCGCTGTCCGCGAGTGTTCCGTCGGAAGCGATAAATGTCACATTGTAAATTCCCGCCTGAACAAAACTCGGATTAAAATTGAAAGTACCGGTGCCGTCGCCGTTGTCGACAAAAGACGCGTTGAGCGGAACGCTAAGAGCGCTTAAGGTCGGGATCGCGCCGTCCGGGTCGCTGCTGTTGACGCCAAAATTCAGATTGGCGCCTTCAGTAACGCTCTTGGCGCCGATGGCGGCGAGGACAGGAGCGCGATTGGTGTTTGTTACGGTAATCGCGACAACCTCGCTGTCGGCTAGGGTGCCATCGGAAGTAATAAAGGTCACATTGAAGACACCCGATTGAGTGAAGTTCGGTGTGAAGCCAAATGTCGCGGTACCGTCATTGTGATCGGTGTAGGTTGCACCGGAAGGCAAATTGACGGCGGCAAGCGTCGGTGTGGTACCGTCGGGATCAGTTGCAGAGGTGCCAAAGTTGAGATTTGCACCTTCGGCAACAGTCTTCGGTCCGATTGCTGCGAGCACTGGGACGCGATTCACGTTATTAACCGTGATTGCGACAACTTCGCTATCGGCGAGTGAGCCATCGGATGCGATGAAAGTCACACTGAACACACCGGCCTGTGTGAAGTCGGGAGTGAAATTGAATGTACCGGTTCCGTCGGAGTGATCAACGAATGTCGCACCGGCGGGAAGGCTCACGGCACTCATCACAGGCACCGCACCATCGGGGTCGGTGGCCGAGTCGTTGAAGCTAAGCAATACGCCTTCGTTGACGCTCTTGGAACCGATTGCCGCGAGAATTGGTGCGCGATTGACATTGTTTACTGTAATGGCGACAACTTCGCTATCTGCGATTGCACCATCGGATGCTATGAAGGTGACATTGATGACGCCGGCTTGCGAGAAGCTCGGATTGAAATCAAATGTTCCGGTGCCGTTGCCGTTGTCGGTAAAAGTGGCATTGAGCGGAACGCCGACGGCGCTCAAGATCGGAGTCGTCAGATCAGGGTCGGAAGCGCTGATATTGAAATTCAGGTTGGCATTTTCATTGACGCTCTTCGGGCCGATAGCTGCGAGTACCGGCGGAAGGCTGACGTTGTTGACCGTGATTGCAACGACTTCGGTGTCGGTCAAGACACCATCCGAAGCAATAAAGCGAACGTTGTAAACGCCAGACTGGGTAAAGTCGGGGCTGAAATTAAATGTTCCAGTACCGTTGCCGTTATCAGTAAAGGTTGAATTCGTTGGAGTGTTCTGCGCGACGAAAGTCGGTGTTGCGCCGTCAATGTCGGTCGCACTGATATTGAAGTTCAGATTTGCATTTTCGTTGACGTTCCGGGGTCCAATAGACGCGAGAACTGGTGCCTGGTTTACATCGTTCACGGAGATAACAACGACTTCGCTATCAGCCAAAGTACCATCGGAAGCGATAAACGTCACATTGACGACACCCGACTGCAGGAAAGTCGGAGTCCAGCTAAAAGTGGCGGTTCCATCGTTGTGGTCAACATAAGTTGCACCGGACGGAAGACCCAGTGCGGTCATGACTGAATTTGTCAAGTCAGGATCCGTTGCCGAGGCGATGAAGCTTAACAGTACACCTTCATTGATATTCTTCGCGCCAATCGCCGCCAAGACTGGCGCCTGATTGACGTTGTTGACTGTGATTGCGACAACTTCGCTGTCAGCGAGAGTTCCATCGGATGCAATGAAAGTGACATTGTAGTTGCCGGACTGGCTAAGGCTCGGTGTCCAGTTGAAGGTTCCGGTGCCATTGCCGTTGTTGACGTAGCTCGCGCCGGACGGCAGATTAATCGCTGTCATGGCGGGGGTTGTGGCGTCGGCGTCGGTGGCTGAAGTATTGAAATTAAGCAGCGCACCCTCACTTACGCTCTTGGGGCCGATTGCCGCAAGCACCGGAGCCTGATTGACGTTGTTTACTGTAATCGCGACGACTTCGCTGTCGGCTAGTGTGCCGTCAGACGCAATAAACGTCACGTTGAC
>CAZIBI010000032.1:0-5131 GCA_964537215.1 uncultured Ignavibacteria bacterium
GTCCATCTTGAGTGACCGGTCATGCAGAATTATTTCGGGACTCGCCCAACCGAAGGAGATTGAAAAAAGCGATGAACGGAGAGATTGAATGAAATAGCTAGTTGACGAACGATCAGGCCAACTCTTGCAGTTCGGCAAAGAGTTCGTCTGTCATCACGCCGCCGGGAGTGGCAAACTGAAGGACATGCGACCAGTATGTGTTGCCTTCGAGCAGCACTGGACCCTTGGCGGTAATAGCGATATCCCAGCCGATTGAACGCAATGACGGCAGCAGCGATTGAGCTTCCAGAGCCAGCGCGACAACCTCCTTGTGAAAGGGAAGAACTGCCCCTGTGATTGGAGCCTTAGTTTCCGGATGGTGAGTGAAGTACGCAATTCCAGCGGGCGTAATCTGCGCGGCTTTTCCGAGCGCCCCCGACTCATCGAAGGGAACAGCCATGCCGGTCGTGCCGACATTGTCGACATGCTTTCCCGCGCGGGCGATCTTCAGCAATCGCATCAGCACTTGAATTTTGCTGTCTTTCGTGATGTATGTCACTACGCGCGCTGTCTGCGTGCAGTCAGGCGTGTATTGGTCAAGAAAAGGATGTTGAATGATGCGCTCTTGTATGAGCCACGAGTCAGGACTATGAGTAATGATGCCGATGTTTGTCGCTGCGATCTTGTCGAACAACTCCGAATAACTAAGTTCACCCTCGCCGAAAGACAGCACGCGTTTGCCGCCAATCTTGCGGCAGATCCGAATGCCTTTCCCGTACTCGGCGGAAACGGCTTTGAGAACAAATTCCTGGAATCCACCCGCATCAAGAAATTGTGTAAAGTCCTCGCGCGTACGCAGCGGGCGATTGTCGCCAGTGTAACCCGTCAGCGGATTGTAAAGCCCGAAATTCCGCGGTATTGCGACGCCGAGCGAACTCATGACCCGGTCGAAGACCATCTTCTGCAGGACGCCGTGGTCAAACTGCTGGTTGATCGTGCGATGCATCAGCCACGCCTGATCGCGGCTCATGTAGCGCGTCTTGCGTTCCCAGTCGATCTCAGGACGGCACAGCTCGTAGCGATAGTATTCGTGCGGTTGAAGTCCATTCAGGCGCCGCAAACGATAGTTCTCAACCAATTGTCGGGCAAGGTTGATCCGCGGCACGGCTGCGAGCGCACGATTGCCTTTGGCGACGCGCGAAACAAAGCGCACCAGCGCCGCCGGGGAACTGTTCATTTATCCAGATTCTCCATTATGGCAGGAATCGTAACGCGCCGGCAGCATTGGTGCAACAAAAAAAAGACCACGTGTGAGGAACGTGGTCTTCGAGAGAGATCGATTTTGCGAGATATTATTTTCTGCGGCGAAGGTGGGCGCCCACTCCGAGCAATCCCATTCCGAGAAGAATCATTGTTCCGGGCTCCGGCGTAACGGTAGGCGTAAGAGTATGAGACTCTTTTACCAGATCGTTGCCGCACTCGATGTTGGTGCGGAAATTGATCTGCTGGAACTGATTGATGTCAAACCCGGCGCCGAACGCGCTAAGGTCAAAAGCATATTCTTTCACCCAAGTGTCGCCGTTGGTCTGGCTCGGATTGGCCGGAATAATCGGGTTGGGTTCAAGTTCATCGTAGAACGTGTAAGCGTTCTGGACTTCGCCAAGCTCGGTACCCTGGTTCATTCTCCACGGGCCCATCGAGGCAACGATCGCGGCATTGTAGCCGAATCCGCCCGGAATCGACGGAATCGTAAGATAACTGTCGACTTCGTAAAGCTTGGAAACGCCGCCGCGAGTTACAATCGCGTACTGCTGGTCGGAGCCGTCAAAGCCGAAGAAAATGTCGCCTTCGCGATAGGTATAATTCCATACCGACGAATAAGCGCCATACTGGAAGCTCGACGTCACGGAGACGTAGAACTTGTCGTTGGCGGTCGCGAAATTCAGGCCTTCGATATCGAAGCGCTCACCACCCAAACCGGCCTGGCCGGGATTCGGCTGGAACGGATCGGGTTGGCCCGGATAGCCGGGGAAGTCGATATCGGCGGTGTTGTTGTGTTCGTCGAACACGTTGTCGCCAAAGTCGTAGAAATTCCACGTGATGGCATTTGCCGACGTGAAAGCTACTGCGACCATGGCGGTCACTAGAAGCTGCAAAAGGGTCTTTTTCATCGATCTCCTCCAAAAAGAATAGAATAATACTACCATTGCAATATGCAAGCTATGTGCCGAAACCCATACTGGTTGTCGATTTGTAACCGGCTATAATACAACCACTTACGAAACCGGACTTCAAGCAGACTATTCACACAGATTTCGAGAGCGCAAAGAGTGTTCGGAAATTCGACGATTCTTCAGTGGCGAATTATTCGACACATCGTATTCTATTGCATTGCAACGAATTACCAGGTTATTCCTGCTGTCGGCAGACCAAACAAAACGGCTCCCGGGAAGCGGGAGCCGTCAAGAACACGTAGTCTGTTATTAGACAATTACTTGCAGGTCGCAGCCTTGCCGTCGGGACCGGATTTCATGACACTAAAAGCCGGTTGAACATTCTGCGCTTCCGGCGTTACTCCGTAAAGAGTATTCGACGGAGCGATGAAAGTCGTGTCAACGAGAACGTTGCAAACATCGATTGCGCTCTTGGCATCAGCCGTGAAATAGAGAGTCGCAAGCTTGCCTTTGCCTTCTTCAAGCGGCGGCTTGGAGCCGTCGAGCGTAGCAAAAAGTCCAACGAGCACTTGCTGAAGCGAATCGATTGGACGGACAGATTTCACCGCGAAGTACTCGGTGCGGCCGGTCCAGGTGACTGAGTCGTAATGCATCTTGAAACCGTTGCCGCGGACAATCAGCGGATAGGCGAAAGCCGTGAGCTTTTGATCGTTATCCCAGCTCAAATCAACCGAGAAATGGCCCGGCTTGTATTGCGAAACCGCGACATCAACTTTGTCGACGCGGCCGAACGAATCCTTCGGTTTGCCCTGGGCGAGAAGCGCCACTGCTGCCACGAGTATGAACAGCACGGTAAATTTCCAAGCGATAGCTTTGTTCATTAAAATCCTCCCAAGAATTGATTCAATTAACTCTTTTCAATCTTCTTAATCTCTGCCTCAACAGACGGTCTTACACCGGAGTTAGGGTATTGTTTCAGGAATTCGTGGAACGCCTCCAGCGCTTTGTCGTCCTGCTTCAAGTCATTTCGGTAGATAAAGCCTATTTTGTAGAGCGCTTCGGCTGCCTGCGGCGAACGCGGATACTGTTTTATCAGTGTTTCAAATTGGGTGATCGCTTCGGCAAAGCGGTTGTGGCGCTGCAGGAAAGTACCGAGATAGCTTGCTGCCTGCAGTCCGATGCGGCGATTCAGATTGGTCTCCGCCATGCTGCGGATTTCCTGCTCGGAACGGCGTAGCCATTCTTGCTCTAATCCCGGCTGCCCGATTCTTTGGAAGTATTCGGGCATGTAGGCGAGCACTTCCAGCGCCTGAATGCTGTTCGGGAATTCGTTAAGCAGCGCGACATATTCCTGGCGTGCCCGCTCGTTGTTTTTTTCATCGTCGAAGCTGCGGGCTTTCAGCATCTGTGCTTGCGCTTGAACATTCGCAAGTCCAGGGAAGCGCTGGCGCAGTTTTTCGAGTTGGTTGCGGCCGTCTTGATAGCGGCTGTCGCCAAAGTCTAAAGTTGCCAATTTGATGTACGCCGTAGCAATTGCCAGCGAATCCTGGCCATCGTTGATGATATCATTGTAAATAACTAACGCCTCGGGGGCGCGATTCAAGCGAGTCAAATAGAGATCGGCGATCATCGAGCGCGCCGGATCGAAGATGCGGCCGGTCGAGTCAACCACCGTCTGCAGCATATTGACCGCAAGCTGATACTCTCCGGTTGCGCTGTACATTTCAGCCAGCAACCGCGTCGCCATCATCGTCAGCGGCACCTTGGGGAAATTGTCGAGGATGCCCTTGTAATAGTCGACGGCCCAGATCGCACGCTTGCGAGCTTCTTCGCGTTCGCCGATATCGACGTAGTGCTCGGCAATCTTTTTCGGTAGCTCCATCACATTGCTGTTGGGTAGTGTACCGCGAATTGCGGGCGGATAATATTCTTTCAGAAGTACCATGTATAGCTGCTCGGCATCGAACCAGCGGCCTTGCTGCTCGGCAATATTGCCGGCGGCGTAGAGCGCATCATAACGATGCGGCTTGAGCATCACCGGCGAATTGATGATGTATTCCAGCACACTGCGGGCGCTGTCGATCGCTTCGGCGCTCAAGAGCAAAGCCGATGCTGACAAAAGCGAACGGCCGGCAAGATTGGATGCATCTGCTTCTGCTGGTTTGAGATCATCGAGCTTTGTCAAATTCGGGAAATTCTCTGCGAATTTGTGAAAGACGCCGAGATAGGCATTTACTAACAGGTAGTAATCTTGCTGCGTGCGCAGTTCCGGTTTAACGGAATAGTTGTCGACGAGCTTCTGTGCGTCAAAGTAGGCCTTCTCGACCTCGTAGCGTTTGGATTCGAGTTCATATCCGGAGCATCCGAGCAGGGCAACGACGAATACGGATAGAGCCAAAACAAATCGGGCGATGAGATTTAGTTGGGTCATTTACTTTCTAATATCGTCTCTTTTGAAGGATTCTTCAGGAAGCGTTGTCGCATTCAGAAACGAGTGAATGGGAAGAATCGTCATCCTTGTCGATCTCGCGAAGTGAATGCCGCCTCCTGCGCTTGTGGGTTTGATGGTAATATCCGATAGAATTAAAGTCAAGGTCAAAGCAAATCCGTTGCTTGTCCGGCTGATTGGAGTATTTTCCCGACATGTCGCAAATCGACCGCCATACACTTGAATCGCTGGAATTCCTGCGCATCAAAGAGCATCTTGCCAAGCTTTGCTATTGCGACGGCGGGCGCCGTTTTGTCGAAGATCTTTCTCCCGGCACCGATCCGTTGATCATCGAATCGAGCCTGCTCGAATCACGCGAAATGAAAGAGATCATCGAGTTCGAGGAGATCATCCCGCTTGAACATCTCGAGAAGATCGAACCTTTGGTCGAGAAGTCGCGCGTGGCCGGATCAATCTTCGACGCCGAGCAATTGAAACGGCTTTCCGATTTTCAGAAACTGATCGTCGCATTGTTTCAATACCGGATTCA
>CAZIBI010000032.1:5231-39969 GCA_964537215.1 uncultured Ignavibacteria bacterium
AACGGCTTTCCGATTTTCAGAAACTGATCGTCGCATTGTTTCAATACCGGATTCACAAAGAAGAAAAATACCCCAAAATCGTTAACTACCTCGCGCAGTTGAAACCACTCAACGAGGTAATCACGCGCATTGATGCCGCCATCGACCGCGGCGGTGAAATCAAAGATTCAGCATCTGACAAGCTGCGGCGGATCCGCTCCGAGAAAGTCCAGGCGCGGGCGCAAATTCTCAACCGGCTGCAAAAGGTTCTAGGCGAAAAAGCGCACCGCTCGGATCGGACGGATGATATCGTGACGATGCGTGACGGGCGCTATGTCATCGCGATTGTTGACAGCGAATTCAACCCGCGCACGGCGGTAATTCACGACCGGTCGCGCACCGGTGCGACGCTCTATGTCGAACCCACCGAAGCCATCGAGCTAAACAATAAGCTCAAGCAGGTCCTGCTCGATGAGGTTCACGAAATTGAGCGCATCCTGCTTGCCTTGAGCGAACTGGTGCATTCATTCGGAGAGGAAATCGCGCGGAACTGGGCGCTGTACGGTCGTCTCGATTTTCTTCACGCCAAAGGCAAACTCGCGGTCGAGCAGATGGCGATCATGCCAATACTCCGGACCGATTCGCAATTGAGCTTGCAGGCGGCGTATCATCCGTTGCTTCTGATGAGCGCCAAGAAACGCATCGATGTAGTGCCGCTTAGCGTCGAATTGGGATTCGATCATAACGTCATCATCATCACCGGCCCCAACACCGGCGGCAAAACTGTCGCCTTGAAAACCGTGGGGCTACTGGCGCTGATGACGCAATCGGGGTTGTTGATTCCCGCAGATGAGAAGTCGCAGATGGGCATATTCTCCAAGATTTTTGCCGACATCGGCGACGAACAGTCGATCGAATTGTCTCTGTCGACCTACTCGTCGCATATCGCGCGGATTACCTATGCGCTCAAACACTGCGACCGCTACAGCCTGCTGCTTTTCGATGAACTCGGCGTCGGGACCGACCCGAAGGAAGGTTCCGCGCTGGCGGAGTCGGTCATTGAGTACGTTGCGATGTCCGGAGCAAAGTGCATTGTGACCACCCACTATTCGGCACTCAAAGCCATCGCCGAATCGAACAAGAAAGTCGAAAACGCCTCGATGGAGTTCAACCGCCAGACGTTCCAGCCGACCTACCGTTTCCGCACCGGACTGCCGGGGTCGAGCTACGCATTGGAAGTAGCTTCGCGACTGGGAATGCCGCCGGAAATACTGGCGCGCGCCGGAGAATTGGTCGGAACGCAGGAGCGGTCGCTGGCGGATCTCATTGCCAGACTTGAAGCCGAATTGATGGCGGCAGATTCCGAACGCGAACAACTGCGGGTGCGACTGCAAAAGGCGGAAGAGGCAGATACTGCGCGCAAGTCGCTGCAAGCGAAAGTAGACGAACGCGAAAAGCAACTTCTGCGTGAAGGACTTGAAGAAGCGAACCGGCTGGTTGAAGAGACGCGCAAGAAAATGGAAGCTTTGATGCAGGAAATGCGCGAGCCACAGGTCACAAAGACGGATGTCAAACGCGCGCGCAAAACCATCGACGAATTTCGCAGCGAATTGGCGCAACAAGCTGAGGTACTGCAGCCGCAGCGGCAGGCCGTTGGCGCTCCGCCCGGTGAAGGCGACACTGTCTTTATCGAGCGACTGCGGACCGACGGCGAGTTACTCGAAATATTTCCGGACGGAAAACGCGGTAAAGTCAGAGTCGGCCGGATTGTCTACACAATGGAGCTTGCCGATTTGCGCAAGATCGCAGCCAACGAAGCGACACCGGAATTGCCGCAGGGGGTGAATTACCAGCCCTACAAAGATGACGTACAGATGGAAATATCGCTGCGCGGTCTGACCGTTGAAGAAGCGCGCGAACGGCTGGACAAGTATTTCGACGAAATTGCGCTCGCTCATCTGCCGTCGGTGCGCATCGTACACGGCAAGGGCACCGGCGCATTGCGGCGCATGGTGCGCGAGTATCTCGCCAAGAACAAAATGGTCGAATCGTTTCAGTTGGGGGAATGGAACGAAGGCAGTTGGGGCGTCACGGTCGTGAAGCTCAAGTCGTAAGTTGCGTCAAACTTCCTGGCGCAGTTGCTTAATCTCGTTCATGTAAAAATCGATCTGGTCTTTGTCGTTGTCGCGTTCGGCGTCGCCAAGCAGGCGCTTGAGTTCGTTCATGCGTTTCAAGCGATGGCGTTTGTGGAAGCCGTTGACTAGGTCGCTGTAGACTTGGTTCAAGTCGCTGCCGTGGAAATCATGCGCGGCCAGTGCGGCGATCATTTCTTTGCGCGTATTCCCGTCAACCTTGTCGATCAGCTGTGACGGCGACAATGACGACTCCTCCTCGCGTAACAGCAGAATCAAAGTGTAGATATCCGCGAGTTCTTGCTCATCAAAGTCAGTGGGCGAGACTTTCTCTGCTGCCGAGTCAATCAACTCGGGGCGCTGCAGCAACAGCGCCAGCAGATCGCGATCAAGCGGCGAGCCGGACGTTTCACGCGGTTTGACGGCCGGTCTGCGAACTTCGATCTTTACACCGCGGCGCACGAGATCAACGCCGATATTGTACCACTTGGAAATTTCCTGCAGAAACAGTTCGCGGCGAATTTCGTCCTCGATACGTCCGGCCAGTGTCGCCAGACGCTTGATCGCGCGGTCTTTGTCGTTGATCGACAATTTGTCGAAACGATCGGGCAGTGTGGAGATCGAATATTCGACATACGATTTTGCTTTGGCGATCTGTGCCTCGACCGCCTCTTTGCCGCCGTTGCGCGCCAGCGAATCGGGGTCTTCGCCGGTCGGGAGCTTAACCACCTTGACATCGAGCCCGGCTTCGAAGAGAAAATCCACCGAGCGGATCGCTGCCTGCTGGCCGGCAGAATCGGCATCGAACATGAGAATGACGCTGCTAGCGGAGCGGCCAAGCAATCGCGCCTGATCGGGTGTAAACGCAGTCCCCGAGCTGGCAACGACATTGGTGATGCCGGCTTGGTAAAGCGAGAGGAAATCAAAATAGCCTTCGACGACGATGGCTTCCTCTGCACGGCGAATGTCGCCGCGCGAATGCGCGAGCCCATACAGTACGCTGGCTTTATGGTACAACGGCGTTTCCGGCGAATTGATGTACTTGGCTTGATCATTGGGGTTGAACGTACGCGCACCGAAAGCGATAGGCTTCTGCGCCGTGTTGAAAATCGTGAAGATTAACCGGTCGCGAAAACGGTCGTAGTACCCGCCGTTGTCTTTCTTGATAACAAGTCCCGCCTTTTCGAGATCCTGTTCGGTCAGCGACTTCTGTTTTGCATAAGTTAGGAATGCTTCCCACGAATCGGGCGCATAGCCGATCTTAAACTTGTCTATGGTGGCTTCCGTTAGTTTGCGCGCCTTGAGATACTCGAGCGATTTTTTCGATTCGCGTAGATGTTCCTGGAAGAACTTCATCGCGATTTCGTGCGCGAAATAGATCTGATCGAATTCGCGCGTCTCGCGCTGTTCGTTCTTTTCCGGCAGTGCGATATTGGCTTTGCCGGCCAGCATCTTCAGTGCCTCGGGGAAGGGGAGCTTTTCGTATTCGATGATGAACGAAAACACGTTGCCGCCTTTATGGCAGCCGAAGCAGTGGAAAATCTGTTTGTCCGGCGAGACGGAAAATGAGGCAGTCTTTTCCTGATGAAACGGGCAGCGCGCCCAATAATTCCGGCCTTTGCGCTTGAGCGGAAGGTAGCCGGAAATAATGTCGACTATGTCGGACGCTTCGCGAACGCGCTCGACGAATTCATCACCGTAAAATGCCATGCGCATAAGATACGCAAAGTGAGGCAGCGACGGCAAGGTCTATCGGCGGCCGCACAATTTTGCGCCGAATTTCACAATCTCATGAAACAAGGTTGTGCGATTGCGTATCATCAAAGTATGAAAACTCGGGCAAACTCGCAGGAGTTGCGGGTTGGTATGAATGTTGCTTTGAGTCGGGTGATAAGGGTATACTGGCTGTAACGATGGGAGTTTGGGACTTGCGAAAATTGCGCTTACTTATTTTGGCGATGCTGGCGTTCGGTATCGGATCATCCAACGGTGCGCTTGCGGCTGCGATCAGCGGGCAGATTTTTGACCGGGAGACCGGCGAGGCGTTGCCGTTTGCGACGGTTCAGGTGATCGGCACCGGCAAGTCGACATCGGCGAACAACGACGGGCGCTACCGCATCGTCTGCAATGCCGGGCAGCAAATCTTGAAAGTCAGCCACATCGGCTATTATTCAACAATCGACACGGTTGAAGTCACCGACAAGGGCGCAGTGCGCGATATTCGACTGCTCAAGTCGATAATCGTCGGGCAGACGCAGGTCGTCTATGACCGCCAATATGATCGCGCACAGGAAATCATCATTGAAGCAATCGCGCGCAAAAAGGAAATCCTCGAACGCCTCGGCGACTACAGATACAATTCCTACACCAAGATGGTCATTCGCGACCTGGGCAAGGAAGACAGCACCAAGATTATGGTGATCACCGAGACGCAGGCGCAGTCGTTCTGGGAACGGCCCGACAAGTACAAAGAGATTATCATCGCGCGCAAACAGTCCGCGAATCTGGCGGCAGCGGACAATCTCGTTTCGATCGGCGAATTGCTGAATTTCAATAAGAACCGGCTCGATATCGGCAGTTATTCCGTCGTGTCGCCTGTAGCTGACGATGCGCTAGGATACTATGAGTACTATCTGCTGGATTCGACCTCGATCGACAATCATAAAGTGTTCAAGCTGGAAGCGGTACCGAAGAATCAGGCGGATGCGCTGGTCGAAGGCTACGTCTTTATCGCCGACTCGACTTTCGATGTCGTTGACGTCGATCTCGGTTTCAATGAAGGCGTAAGGATTCCGTTCATAAAGAATCTTCACTACCGACAGCGCGTTGCGCAATTTGAGAATCAATACTGGATGCCGATTGAGCTGCGCTTCACGGCGGACGTGGAAATCAAATTCCCGGGTGTGCCGGATAAGATCGGCTTCGAACTGGCGGCATCCATCTATGATTACTCGTTCGAGACCGGCCATGCGGAGGACACATTCGACGAATACTTGTTCGAGGTCGCACCGACGGCTGACAAGTTCGATTCGACGACCTGGGCTGCCGGGCAGACGATACCGTTATCGTTGCAGGAACTTCGCGGATACGAGCGGCTGGACTCGCTTAAGCGTGCACCGAAATCGTTTACCAGTCACATGGCAAAGGCCGGATTGGGGTTAGTCGCACTGTTGAGTCCGGAGGCGTACAATATCTTCCATTTCAACCGCGTGGAAGGCGCTTACGCCGGCATTGCGGGAGACTTTGGTGCGTCAAATCATGGTGCGCTGCTGCAGTTGAAATCGGGGTACGCATTCGACGCCGAGATATTTCAATATCGCGCCGGCTTGCGTTACCAGGTGCCGGGGAAGGCGAAATTCGCAGTCAAGGGCGAGTACCTGCGCGAAGTCAGCCAGCGGCAGATCGTAAATCAGAGCATTTACAATTCCACGTTTGAGAGCTTGTTTTTCAAGTACGATCCCGTTTCATATTACTACCAGCGCGGCGGCAGCGTTGGCGTGGAGTTTGTGCCGATCCGGCATTTTCAGCTCGAAGCCAACGTCAGCGACATGAAGCAAGCTTCGCTCGCGAATGCGACCGATTTCAGTTTCTTCAACGGCGAGGATGACTATCTCGTGAACTCGGCGATCGATGCCGGTCAATTGCGGTTGCTGAAGGGATCGGTTGAATACGATTCGCGCATGTTGTGGCGGAACAAGAATCGCGATGAGCGCGTCTGGACCCCGGCATACACGACGGTCAGATTCACCGCAGAGTTGAGTTCGCCGGATGTGTTGTCGAGCGACTTTGATTATCGCAGATACTATGTGAATATCACGCGCCGCCAGCGGACACTGGGGCTCGGCATGACGGGAATACATCTGTTTGCCGGCGCATCGACACGCGAAGTTCCGGTGCAGGCGATGTATCAGTTGGTCGACTATGCCGGCGTCGTGGCTGGAAACAGCGCGGCATTCATGACACTCGGCGACGAGCGCATCATTGGCGACCGCGCGGCGTATGTTTACATCAATCACGAATTCGGGCAGTATCTGTTTAAGAAGAGCGGTATTCCGCTAATCAAGTCGCTGCCGTTTACACTTGGCGTGCATGGCGGCGCGCTGTGGGCGAGTTTTCACAACTCGAGCGGTCCCGATGATGGACGCGATTATCTCGGAGCAAAGCGCCCGTACAGCGAACTGGGATTTAGTCTCGGCAATTTGACGCCGTTCTTATCGGTGCTGAATTTCGGCGTTTATTTTACCTGGCAACTTTCGGATTATGACACGCACAATTTCGTGACAAGGCTGGGGATAAAGTTCTAGAGGGGATTCCAAGATTGTGCAAGAATCTTGAAGCGAAATCACGACTGGAGCCGGGTTTGCTACTCCGGCTCATTTTCCAATAGAATCTTGGCCTCTGCCAATCGACTGCGGTGCTCGTCGCTGACTTCGGGGTATTCCAAGCCTAAAGATTTGAGTTTGTCGGCAATCACGTCGGCAACCACGGCGCGCGTAAACCACTTGTTGTCAGCGGGAATAATATGCCAGGGCGCCCATTTGGTGCTGGTGTGGTTGATGGCGTCCTCATAGGCGGTCATGTAATCATCCCAGAACGCGCGCTCTTTCGCGTCGGCAAGGGAGAACTTCCAATTTTTTTCCGGCGTATCGATGCGTGCCAGCAGACGGCGTTTCTGCTCTTGCTTGGAGAGATGCAGGAAGAATTTCAGTATCACGATTCCGTTCCTGACCAGATACTGCTCAAAATCGTTGATTGCGGTGAAGCGGTCTTTCCAAATCGATCCGGTGACCGACGCAGGCGGCAATTTCTGCAATTCGAGAATCTGTTTATGCACACGCACAACCAACACTTCCTCGTAATATGAGCGGTTGAAAATACCGATCCGGCCGCGTTCCGGCAGAGCTTTCGTGGCCCGCCATAGGAAATCGTGATCAAGTTCTTCGGCTGAGGGCGCCTTGAAGGAATGGACTTGCGTGCCCATTGGATTGACTCCAGACATCACATGTTTGATTGTGCCATCCTTGCCCGCGGTGTCCATTGCCTGCAAAATGATCAAGAGCGCATAGTTGTTCTGCGCATAGAGCACATCCTGATATTTCGCGAGACGCTTAATGTCCTTCTCGAGCTTTCCTGCGGCATCAGCTTTGGATTCAAAATTACCTGTAAAGGCAGGGTCGAAGTCTTCTAAGCGAATCTTCTTGCCGGGCGGAACTAAGAACTGTTCGTGGTTCAAGGGCGAATCTCTTTTCTGCAAATTAGATTTTCATGGGTAGCAATGATGCTACGCTATTAGAGGGAGAGCGGTTGGAACTGGTGTGAGCGGGACTCTGTGATCTCTACTTGATCTCGAAGCGCTTGATTTTCCAGCCGTTGTCCTGGACCAAATACAGATACGAAAAATTCGAGTCGGTGGGATCGGCGGATCGTGTGAAGCTGACTGTGGCGGTTTTGCCGTCGATACTGAATTTGCGGTTGTTCATGGCAAAAGTCGAATCGGTTGCAAGCAGCGACATCAGGCGATTAGGTTCGGCCTCCGGCGGTGCAGGCTGGACGAAGTAGTTGTTGAGCGTGCCGAGGTCGCCGGAATTGATTGCAGTCGTGATTACACCAAGCGCGTCTTTGATTTGATTGCGGTCGAGGTTGGGGTCTTTTTCTTTGACACACGCGGCGAACGCCACGAAGAGTCCGAGCAGCACGAATACACCCTTAAGTTGCCATAACTTTGTCAGCATTGTTCTCTCCTACACGACGATCCGAAAGGTCGTCGGTTCGCCTTCCAATAGCTCCATGGTGCCGCCATGATCGGCAATGATGCGGCGGCAAATTGCCAAACCCAGACCGGTTCCGTCCGGACGGGTCGTAAAGTAGGGCTGGAATATCCGCGCCCGGTCTTCGCGGGAGATCGGGGCACCCGAATTCTCCACATCAATTTGTACACGACCGAGGGCGGCCTCGCCGGCCCGAATTCTGATTTCGCCGCGGCCGCTGATGGCCTGGCTTGCGTTTTGAACGAGATTGAGAATGACTTTCTTCATCTCGTTCTTGTCGATATTTGCCGAGAGTCCCGGCGCGATATTAGTGATGATGGCGATACCATTCGTTTCCGTCTCCAATTTCGCCAACGCGGTTATTTCAGCGAAATACGAGTTCAAATCAACTAAAACTTTGTTCAGCTTGCCGCCGCGCGCGAGCGCGAGGAAATCCTTGATGATCGAGTTGAGCCGCTCGATTTCGGCGCCGATGGTCTTAAGAAACGCCTGGTATTCTTCGATATTTTCCGCCGGCGCAAACTCAAGCTGCAGCCTTTGCGCGGCAATGGCGATGGAATTAAGCGGATTGCGAATCTCGTGCGCCACGCCGGCCGCCAAAGTACCCAACTCTGATAATCTTTCGGCAGAGCGGGCGCTTTCCTCGAGTTTTTTCATCTCCGTTAGGTCATAAACCAGCGAGACACCGCCGTTGAAAGCACCGCCACGGTCAAACAGCGGTGAGGTGGAGACAAGTAAGTGCAAGCGCTCCGATTCGGACCGGGAATAGGCCGTCTCGTTGCGGAAGACCTGACCCGGGTTGGACTTGATACGCTCCAGGGCGATGTCGTCGGCGGGGAAAATGTCGCCATATTTGCGGCCAATCAAAGCTTTGGCGGACTTGCCGAAAATGCGTTCAGCCTGCGGATTGAAGATTGTCACGACACCAGATTTGTCGGTAGCGACGACGGCGGCCTCAAGTGATTGGACTATCTCGTCGGTCATGGAGCGCAGCTGTTCAAGGCTGCCCTCGGTGACCTGCAGCTTCTTGATCTTGGTGGTGGCGTAGGCGCCGACAATGCCAAGCGCGAACAACACGATCGAGAGAATCCCCAGTTGCTTGAGCGAGTCGATGTAGAGCTGGTGGTAGACGTCGAGCGACATGCCGAGCCGGAAGACGCCGGAGGGCATGACATCGGTCTTGAACGAACGGACAACTTCGAGCACCTGCTTGTCTTCGAATTCATAAAGGCGCGTTACCGTTTGTTCGTGTCCCAATGCTGCGGAAATGAATGGATCATCCTCGATAGCGACCATCGGAGCGATTGCGCGCGAAGCGAGCACAATGCCGGAATCGGTTTGCAGCACGACGTAGCTGATGGCGTCCTGCCCGCCCATCTGCCTAACGACATAGCCGATGCCAAGCGATTCCTGATAGTCGGTCAGTCTGCGAGCTGGGGCTTCGAGAAGCAATATGCCGGAACGAGTCGAGACCGCCAGATAGACAAGGTCTTCGATCGGCAGCGCCGACGGCAGCGGCGCCGCGATGGCAATCGATTTGTTACCGGAGATGATTGAATCGAGAACAACCATGCGGTCCGGCTCAAAGACGAGCGGCTTGCCGGCAGTTTCGCTCCATGAGGACGCAACAACGACTGAATCGCGGCCAACGACATCAATTCGCGACAGTTCATAGTGGCGTTCCCAGTATTCGAGCGTATCAATTAAGCGGGGATTGGAATCTAGCAAACGGCCGAGCAACGTGCCGATTTCGTACATCCGTTGCGCGCCGGCTTCCTCGACAATGGCGGAGGCAGCGAGGTTGTTTCCGGCAGAAGTTACCAGCGCCTGCATCATAGATTCGCCGCCCTGCTTGATCAATTGCAGCATATTGTCGCGGCTCGATTCGATACCGGAGTAGGCGAGAATCAAGATGATGATTCCGACCAGGAGAGTCAGCGCCAAAACGACGCGGCGGCGCATCATTGGCGGAGTCGCCCGCAGTTTTCGATTGTATCCATCTTCGGAATATTATACCTTTGTAGTTCAGCAACCAAACGATTATGCGAGTAGGATTTCTTCAATACAAAGTCGTCTTCGGGGAACCGGAGAGCAATCGGCGCAAAGTTCTCGAACTGATCGGCAACAATCATTTCGATTTGCTGGTCTTGCCGGAGTTGTGCTTTTCCGGATACTACATGCCTTCGCGGCAGCGGACTTTTGAATTGTCGGAAGTGTGCGGCGAAGGCGAGAGCTTTAAGTTTGTGATGGATCTCGCGCGCCAACATGACGGGGCGATTGTATTTGGATTTCCGGAGCGTGAAGGGGATAAGGTCTACAATTCTGCCGCGATGGTTTGCCCGGACGGGTCGAACCATTTATACCGCAAGACGCATCTCTTCAATTTGGAAAAGAATTGGTTCGATCCGGGGAATACCGGTTTTCAGATTCATGAATTCCGTGGCGTCAGAATCGGGCTGATGATCTGCTTCGACTGGCGCTTCCCGGAAGCTGCTCGAACGTTGATGTTAAAGGGAGCCGATGTCATTTGCCACCCGTCGAATCTGGTGATGCCGCACTGTCAGGATGCGATGGTGACGCGCTGTCTTGAAAACGGCGTGTTTGCGATCACCTGCAATCGGACCGGCGCCGACCGGCAGGGTGAGGAGGAGATTTCGTTCACCGGTCGAAGCCAGATTACCTCCTGCCAGGGCGAAGTCCTGGCGCGGGCCGGTGTGGACGACGATGTCCTCACGATTGTCGACATTGACCCGTTGCGCTCGCGGGCCAAGGCGGTAAACGCATTGAATGACATGGTTTTGGACCGCAAGGTTGAGTTCTACTTTACCGAATAGAAACAGGCGTAAGCACCACCCGCGATAACTTCCCATCCATTATTCATTTATAACAACTAATCCCGCTAAAGTACACGATTGTGGTTCCGATAACTTAAAGGAACCGTTTTCAAATTGGAAGTGCGGATATGGCCCTAAGAAAAGCGAAAATTCTTGTCGTCGATGATGAGCCGGAAATCACGGACATCCTCGAAGCGTTCTTGAGCAACGCCGGACATACTGTCGTTGCCGAGAATTCCGCTGTCATGGGATTGGAAAGGGCGAAGACATTTCGTCCCGACATGATTTTCCTTGATATCATGATGCCGCAAATGGACGGCTACGAGATTTGCAACGAGCTTAAGAAGGACACCGCGACCGAGAATATCCCGGTGATCTTCTTGACCGGCAAAGACACCTCCGATGACCAGGGCCGCGGTTTCAAAGCCGGCGGCGATATGTTCATCAAGAAGCCGTTTGTTTGCGAGCGCCTGCTCGAAATTGTCAATGTAGTGCTCCTTAGTTTTGCTAAGGTATAGTCTATATACCTTAAGGGTTGCTGTAGGATGGCTGTGGTGGCAGCCATCCTTTTTTTGCGAGAATTATTGTGCGCTGCACAAAGAAAATTCGTATAATTGAGTGGAATGAAGACGATCAAACGCTACCCCAATCGGCTGCTGTACGATGCGGAGCTTAGCCGGTTCGTAACCGGTACCGATTTGCGCGAGCATATACTCCGCAATGAGTCTTTTGCGATTGTCGATAGCCGCAGCGGCGAAGATATGACGGTGCAGGTATTGGGGCAGTTGTTTGTCGAAGAGATTTCCGGTAAGAAAAACAAACAGTCAATCATCGATACAATGCGAGGTTTCATCGCACTGGGAGGAGAGTTCAAAATGGATATTCTGAAGAAGACGGTGTTGGCGTCAATCGGCGTTTTTGAGATTACGAAGAGCAAGGCAGAGGAAATTGTCGACACGTTGATCAAAGAGGGCGAGGTCGCCAAGACCAAGCGTTCGGAAGCGATACTTGAGTTACTCGACAAGGCGGAGTCATCGACAAAGGACTTGAAAGATCGGATATCGAAGGATGTCGAGGCGACGATCGAGAATCTCAAAGTCGCGCGTAAGAAGGACCTGGAAGAGCTGAATCGCAAGGTCGATGAACTCGCCGACCAGGTACGAAAGATAGCTGACAAACTGGGTTAAACAGAAAAGGGCATGATTCGTCTACCATTTTGACATAAGTGGTGAGACGATATCCATGAATTTTAGAAACAGTTCAACAATTCTGTCTCATTACTGTGGCTAAAAAACGGGGGCGGCCTTATATTATGACGTTGGGTTGTGGAAGAGCCGGAATTTAGCGGCTCGTTTGGTGAGGAGGCAGGACATATGGGCATTTTGCGAACGGCGGTAGTTTCCGCCTGTTTGGTGTTGGCGGCTTCGTCTACTTCTACTGCAGTCTATTTTCAGTCAAAAATCACAGATTCCGATGATTCACGCTTAAGCCAGCGAGTCATCGTCAAATTGCGCGACGCCAAGAGCATGCAAAAGGCGAATGGCTTAAATTCTGCGTTGGAACTGCAAACTTTGGCAGGACAGTTTGCAGCTAAGAGCGTTGATGTGCTTGAGTTTGGCGGCAGTTCGATTCGCGCCCATGGCGAGTTCTCTGGTTTTCGCGTCGTCGAGTTTGAAGATGTGACATCGGCGCTTGAATTCGCGGCGGCGTGCGCAGCGTCGTCATTGATTGAGTATGCCGAGCCGGACTATCTACTCGAGCTATTTGATGTTCCCGATGATCCGCTGTTTGGATATCAATGGAATTTACGCAACGTTGGCCAGCCCTTCTATTCAGTCTACCGAGTTGACGGAAATAATAATGACATCCTGACGATGACGACCGGGAGGCCAGGCGCAGATATCAAGGCGACGGAATTTCACAACAGCAGTTCCAATGACACGGTGATAGTCGCGATTATCGACTCGGGCATTGATCGAATGCACCCGGACCTTGACGGCGTAATCTGGCAGAATAGGTTTGAGGTCCAGGGAAATGCAATTGACGACGACCACAACGGCTATGTAGACGATACCTGGGGGTGGGACTTCTCGGCCAACGAAAACCTGATTCCAATCTATCCCGACAATGACCCGATGGACACTTACGGACATGGGTCGCATTGCGCCGGAGTTGTCGGTGCGGCAACAAACAACCATGTCGGCGTGGCGGGAGTATCAACGCACGCGAAATTGATGGCGCTGAAGATTTGGCCGACGATGTCGATCTCGTTGGCGGCGCGAGCGGTTATTTATGCGGTCGACAATGGCGCGGAAGTAATCAGCATGTCGTGGGGTACGCCCTACGAATCGCTGCTGCTGCGTGATGCGCTGAGCTATGCCCGCAGCCGCGGAGTGGTGTTGTGCGCAGCCAGCGGCAATAGCGGCGCCGAAGAGGCGTTCTATCCATCGGCTTATGATTTTGTCATCGCGGTCGGCGCCAGTAGCAGCCGCGACAATGTGACTTCATTCTCGACCTTCGGATATCATATCGACCTGTGTGCGCCGGGAGAATCGATCCTTTCATTGCGCGGGGGGACTACGGACATGTATGCGGCAGCGCCGTCGAATGAGCCGGGGGTGCACATTTTGTCGAACAACTATTACGAAGCATCGGGAACGAGCATGGCATGCCCGCATGTGGCCGGAGCTGCTGCGGAATTGAAGGCGCATTCTCCGGGCCTACGACCGGAGCGGATCGAGCAAATACTATACGAATCGTGCGACGATATCCTTGATCCGCGCGGCAACGGCGGCAATATGCCCGGCAAGGATCGGTACAGCGGCTATGGCCGATTGAATATCAAGAGCGCGCTGGAACGAACGCCACAGATCGTTGCGAAGCTTGCCTCGCCTGTTGAGGGTGCAATCTTGTCGGGAATTATTTCGATAAACGGCACAGCAATTGGCGAGCAAGGGCAGAGCTTCTCAATTGCTTATCGAGCCGCGGGCAGCGAGGAGTGGATTACGGTCGTTGAGTCGGCGGCGAATGAGAACAACGGCCTGCTGGCGAATTGGGATACCGGCCAACTCGACGGAGCGTATGAACTGCGGCTCGCTGTCGGAGAAACGAATGAAGTGTCGCGCGAGGTGCTTATCGTTTCGCAGCCGCGGGCAGAGTTTCTGCGGCCGCTTCAAGACGAGATCTTGTCCGGAGCCGGAGAGATTCAGATAATCGCGGTGTGTCCGGATTTCGAGCGTTCTACGCTTGAGTATCGTGCTGCGGGCAGCACCGGCGCGTGGAGCACAATCGCGGCGTTGTCTGTACCATCGTTTGGTGAGGAGTCGATCTTCTGGGACAGCTCCGAGTTGGAAGACGGAGACTACGCCATTATGATAAAAGTCTACAGTGCGAATGGTCTGGCGGACTCCGATGAAGTCGTGGTCCACCTGAGTTCTCCGTTTTCCGGTACCAGAGGGTGGCGCGTGCCGATCGGCATGGCGGCATCAATAGTGCCGAATTACGGCGACTTCGATGGCGACGGGCAAAACGAAATTGTAGTGGGAACTGACGAGGGAGTCAATTTCTACAATCTCGACGGCACACCGAAAACAACCGGAATTCCAGAAATAGTGCCAGGACACTATCTTGTCCCGCCGGTAGTGTGTGATCTTGATGACGACGGCACCGACGACTTGATCTTAATGAAAGAGTTACTCAACACACTGTATACCATTCCTTCAAGCGGGGAGGTGTTCGATACGGTCTTTTACAACGAGCCGAATACATCGCGGTATGCGGCGATTAAAGAAAGTCTGTTTCCGCTCGTGTTTGCCATTGATCTTGACAATGATGGGCACGACGAAGTGATATACAAGCCAGGGCGCATGACAGCCGAGGGCGATCAGGATTTGGTGATTTTGAGCCCCTACGGAACGGAAGCGAAATGTTTTCCGCTCGATCTCGAATGTGCGGTTGTGCAAGCGGCGGATCTGGATGGTGACAGTCTTTGCGAGATTTACACTGGAAGTTTCGATGGTCGAATCCGCAAGTTCAACCTCTGTGGGGAGGTAATCGAACAACTGGATTTGGGAAATGATATCTGGCAGTTTGCACCAACGGGAATGACGGCCGTCGATTATTCCGGCGACGGATTGCTGGATCTGGCCGTCATGGGATACATCCGGTTGCACGCGCTCGATGTTGGCTACGTGATGTTTGCATTGGATGGAAACTTCCGAGTCATCGACAAGCAGGTATTGACCATGGGCATTCCTTCAGTGCTCGATCCGTCGATGGCAGTGTTCGGCGATATCGACGGGGATGATGACCTTGAAACGATTGTCTCATTCCATGATGCGAACTACGGTTATGTCTCTGCGTGGCACTCGGACCGGACCCCGGTGGTGCCGAATCAGCCAATCGGCGGGCTGTTGGGGACAACGCAACATCCGGGAATGTGCGCCATGCCGCTTCTGGCGGATGTAGACGGCAATGGTGTGGCGGAAGCGCTCTGTCCGACAGGTCGCGATTTGTTCGGAACTTTCCCGCGCCAGCGAGTCGAGGCATTCGACGCGACGGGAGGCAGCGTTCCGGGTTGGCCGCTATTCGTTGCACCGCACAGTCAGGAGCAGCTGACACGGCCGAATGTGCCGGTCTACGGCGATTTGGATTCTGATGGCGATATGGACATGATCATGATTACCCCGAATGACGAGTTGGTGTTTACCTCATTCGATCAAATTCCCTGGGATCCAAAGAAGTCGCCTTGTCCGATGTGGCGATACAATCGCAAGCTCAACAACGTCGTGCCTCCTTACAAAGACATCTCTGTTGATGTCGACGAAGATCCGGTTGGCGTACCTTCGGCGTTCATGTCGGCACAGAACTTCCCCAATCCGTTCAACCTCTCAACGGTGATTGAATATAATCTTCCGCGCTCCGGCGAAGTTGGCATTGCAATCTACAACATTCTTGGCCAAACGATTTGTTCGCACTCGCTTCCGCTGCAGAGAGCGGGACGCCATCGCTTCACTTGGGATGCGGTGCGATCCAATGGTGCGCCGCTGCCGTCCGGGATTTACTTCTACAAGGTAAGCTCGAACAACTTGGCTGTAAGCGGCAAAATGATGTTGCTGAAGTAGCCATTCCTTGCCCAACATAAATCTTCCCCACAAACAAATCAGGGATTCCGTCGGGAATCCCTGATTCTATTTCCAGTATGTACTTATTCCAATTACGGGCAGAGAACTGGCGGGCTGCCGCCGGCGAAGATGTAATTGATCAAGAAGACAGCATCAGCAATCGTGACAATGGAATTGCAGTCGCTGTCACCGGCAGCTAACGGCGCAGGCGCCGGTCCACCGGAGAAGATGTAGTTTATCAAAGCGACAGCGTCGGAAATGGTGATAATGTCGTTGCCATCGGCATCGCCGGGGGTATACGACGGCGGACCAAAGGAGACATGCAACGCCGCCCAAGTGTTGATCACACCCCAACCGTAGTTGTTATTCGGAGTAGCGGTGTTATTTGCGGTGTTCATGAGCGCTTCGCGAACTTGCATGTTGGTCCAAGTCGGATTTGCACCCCAGACGATTGCGGCTGCACCGGCAGTCAACGGACATGAGAACGAAGTACCGCTGGAGCTGCCATAAACGCCGTCGCCGGCAGAGCTGGCAACCGAAACTCCGGACCCTTGCGCACAGACTTCCGGTTTGATGCGGCCATCCGCGGTCGGTCCGCGTGACGAGAAGCTGACGATTGTGCCGGAGGAATTCACCGCACCGACCGTGATAATGCTGTCGGCGTCAGCGGGCGCACCGAGTGTTTGCGGCGCGGAACCGGCATTGCCGGCAGAATTAACGACGAGGATGCCAACTGAGGCGGCATAATCGGCGGCGATGGTCGACACGCAGAAGTCGCCGGTGTAATTTGTGGTGACATACCAATCGCTGTAGCCGAGCGAGGAGCTGATAATGTCGGTGCCGATTGAATCGGACCACTCGACAGCAGCTTCCCAATTGTATTCTTCCTGAACGGTTTCGGAGCGAACGTCTTCGGTCTTGCAAAGCAAGAACGATGCTAGATAGGCAGGACCATAGTGAACGCCGGGGTTGGCGCCGCCGCTGGTAGACCAGGTGCTGGTGCCGTGGCTCCACGCCGAGGCGTCGTCACCGACCTCGTTTGCGACATTACCGTCGTTGAAAACGAAATCATGTTCGGCGAGGACACGGCCATCGAGATAAGCTTGGGCGAACGAGTTGTGTGACTTGCGGAAGCCCGTATCGAACATGGCGATGATCATGCCTTGACCGGCATACCCGGAGTCGTGGCAGATCGGGACATTAATCTGGGTCAATTGGCCGAGCGAAGCACCATAGGACAAAGAGTGGGCTTCGAGCGATTGCTGCGCTTCGGACTGGTCTCCTTTTTCGAGTGAAGCTTCCTCAACCGGACGCTTGTAAGTTGCGGTCGGCTGTACATGCGAGACAAAGCTCGAACGGGCAATCAGATTGACGCGGTTGAGATCGATTTCGACCGCGGCGGCATTGAGCCACTTGGAAGTGCTAAGGATCTTGGCGCCGAGACTTTCGAGCTGGCTGACGTATGCCGCATTGACTGGCAAATCGTTGAAGCGGGGTTCGGTGATGCCGTGTTTGGCGCGACGGGCTTTAGCGCGATCGGTTAGGCCGGCCTGAACTTTCTGTGCCGCCGCTTTGAACTCGGTTTGACTGAAAATATTCTTGTCTGTGAAGAACACCCAGACTTTCACTTTGCCTTCGACCTGGTTTTTGGCCATATAGTCGGCGGCTTGCTCGGAAACGGGGTTCACACTTTTTGCCCGGAAGAAGCTCGGATCCTGAAAATCCGGGCGCTGTTTGGCGGCAGCCAGACTAAAGCTTAGGATAATTAATAGAACTGTCCATCTGCCAAGATTGCTCATTGTTCACCTCTTGCGTGGTCCTATGTTGAAGTAGACGTTACTCATCCAAGATATTCACTAATGCCAATTCTGTCAACAATTTAGTACGTTTGACATATATCGGCAGAATTCGGCTCGATAGTACAGACGAATTGGGTTGGTGGATATCAAGTCCGCTAATCTGTTGTACGCCATAGAGCGGACTTTTGCCAAGCGTAGTTTTGTGTGGACGATTGACCGAGAGAATCATAATGTATCGGCTAATATGATGCGCAATTGGACAAATTTACTTACAACGGCCCTGCTGGCGATGGGTATTCTTGCCGGCTGCAGCCGCGACGAGAGCAGCATCTCGCAAAGCGAATGGGAGAAGTTGATCGCGATTCGCGGTGAAGCGCGCGAAATCTGCCGGCTTGAGACATTGCAGGAATTTGAAAAAAGAACGCGGGCGGCAGATGTGACGCAGCCCGAGTTGGGCCAGCAACTTGCAGAGCGCATCAGCGAGATTACTACCAATGCGAATTTGCGCCTTTTGCAAAAGATAGAAGACAGCTACGCGCCAGATTCGGAAGATGAGCGCAAAGTGCGACGGCTGCGGCATTACTTGATGCAGCTTGAGTTGGAGCAGATGACAAAAGAGCCGCGGGAATATCTCGCCGAAATGCGCGGCGCAGCACAATTTGCTGTGAATGGGCGTCAAGTCAACTACGAAGGGTTGATGGAGATTCTGTCAAGCTCGCACGATCGCGATTTGCGGCAGGAGGCTTTTGTCGCCTGGATCCCGGAGTTGCAAAAAGAGAATGCTGTCATCGAGAGCAAGATTGCGCTGGAAGATTCAGCGGCCGTGGATTTCGGCTACGGTGATTTCACTTCGCTCCAACAGGAAAAGCAGCAGCTCGATTACGCGCGGTTAAGCGAGCAGGCGAGCAAAGTGCTTGCACAGACCGATTCAGTGACGGAGGTACTGGCGGCAACAGTCGTGCCGCAACTTGCAGGACTGCAAGCGGACCGACTGCGCGGCTACGATATCGCATTTCTGGCGAGCACGACACCGTTCGACAAATACTTCGCGGCGGAGACATTGTTTGATCGCTTGAGTTCCGTGCTGTCCGGCATGGGAGCCGGATTCGATGCGAGCTGGAAGGCATCGGTACATTATTCGCCGAATCGAAACGAACGACCTGGGACTTTTGCGGTGTCGATACCGGACGATGTTAGGATTGTGTTGCCGGAAGGTTCGGGAGCCTGGGGAGCAGCGATGATGGCTCACGAACTCGGGCACGCGTTGCACTACCGCAATACAACCGAGCGCGAATTTGAATTCACGCAGCTGGGCGAAGGCGCACTGAAAGAAGCGTATGCGTTTACAATTGAGAGTTTGCTCGACGAACCGGAGATTGCCAACGGCGTCTTTGGCGTTCCAGAGAAAGAGACAATGGATTTCTTGAGGCAGCGCACCTATTTGCGGTTGATGTCGCTGCGTTCGTATTGCGCGGAATTTCTGTTTGAGCAAGAAGTCTATGCCGGTGCGCCGAATTTGCGGCAAGTGTTTGAAGATATCAAAGAGCCGGTGAGCGGCTATGTCTGGAATGATGTCGATCGCGAGTTGTTATTCCGCGATCTGGACGGATTTTCGGCGGCGGAATATTTGACGGGCTGGTTCTTGTCGGCGCAAATTCGCGAACATTTGCGCGAGAAGTTCGGGCAACAGTGGTACAAGTCGCCGGAAGCGGGCGCATTCTTAAAAGGGCTGTGGCAAAATGGAACGCGTAAGTCGGCGCTGGAGATTGCAGCAATAGTTGGCGACAGCGCAATTGCTCCGGATGCGCTATTGCGCGAGCTAAGTTCGGTGCCTTCGATTCAGAAGTAGAATTTCCCAATCTCCATTCATTCCTTCCCGGATGGGCGGAATAGTTTTCCGTCTCTGCCCGGCCAACAGCTTGCGTTGGGTTTTTTGCAAAATCGCAAAGGGGCGACAGAGCAAGGAGTTACACGAGAGTTTGTAAAGTTGGCATCACTATTGCAAAGCAGTCCTACGGCAAAAAGGCGCAAGTCGCCATTACGAGGAGAAAAGATGCCGGAAAAAGAAGTAGAACAACAGCCACAGAGTGAGCCGCCGAAAGCGAAGGCGGAAGGAAAGTCGAAGATGCTGCCGATCTTGATCGGCGCCGGCGTGTTTGTCGCTGCCGTTGTCGTTTTCTCCCTCAAGTTTGGCGTGTTTAGCGATTCCAATGTCAAGACCGATGGACAAGCGTCCGTGGAACCGACCCAGAAGGCGGATTCGACGCATAATGAAGAAGGCGACGAAGAAGCTAAAGCTGATCCATATCAGGAACTATTCGAAGGCTACGACGGCACGACGGAAGAACTGCCGGTTTCGGATACGGCGATCGTGCGCGATTCGATTCAGCAGAGCGCTTGGTTCATTGCGCAGAAGGCGGAAATCGACCGCAAGATGACGGAAATGGAAGTTGAAAAAACGCAGCTCAATCAACTAAGAAGCCAGGTTGAGACTTTGCTCGATCGCAAGAAGGCGATGGAAGAGGGCAATATCAATCAAATGGCGAAGCTCTATGAAGGCATGAACACTGAAGAGTTGGTGCCGATTTTGAGCAATCTCGAAGATGGCCAGGTCAGCGTTCTGATCAGCCGGATGAAAAAGCAAAAGGCATCGGAGGTGCTCGGCAAGATGACGCCGGAACGCGCTGCCAAGATTACCCAGTACATAATTTCGATGAGCAATTAACGACAATGATGAATCCGATTCTCGACATAACAGCAAAAGTTGCCAACCCCGAAGCGCAAGCGCCGGCGGCCGCTCCTGCCAAAGGAGACGGCCAGAACCTGTTTACACAGGTTTTTGCCCAGGCGGTTGCGGCGACGGAGCCGGTTGCGACTCCTGCCGTTGCGGTCGAGGCTTTTGCCAATATCGTCGGACCAGATAAACCGGCGGAAGAGAATTTTGCCGCGCAATTGGCGAATGCCGTTTGTGGCCCGGCTCTGGCCGCAATTGGAATGCCTGTCATTTCAGGCAGTGCAACGGTTGAAACAGGCGTTATGCCCATGCAGGTCGCAGCGGACGAGACGGTTGTAAATCTCGATTCGAACAAGACAAATGACAGCGGCAAGGGCGCAACGCAAGTTGCAGTGCCGAATGCCGAGTCGCGGATCGCGATTGGGCAATTGCCGCAGCAGCAGGTCGACGTTTTCGGTGTAAACGCCGGACAAGCATTGAATGAGCAAGCACAGACTCTTATTGAAGAAGCGCTGGCCGGTGATACCAAGCAAGAGAGCTCGCCGGTAACGATTCCGACACAAGTGCAGATTTCAGATGAAGCGTTGGTCGCGATTTCAAAGCCGGAAGTTGCTCCGACAACGGGCGAAACGAATCTGGATAATTCACCAATTCAGCCTAACGCGAAGCCGGTAACGGTGAGTTTGAAAGCGCAGATGCGGAAGACATTTGGAGCGGCGGAAATCAAATCCGCAAGCGCCAAGGCGGCCGTGGAAGTCAAGCTCACGGATGCGCAAATCAAGAACAGCACGCCAATCGAAACTGGTGCAGCGACACCCGTGAATGTCAATGCGGTTGAACTGCCGATGGCCTCGGCACGTCAAATTGCGATGGCGACAGTTAATCCGACCATGGTCAAGAAATCAATCCGCAGCGAACGCACAGTTAGTACGAATGGAAAGCGTGAGTCGGAATTCTCTTCGCGCCAAGTTGCCGAAGACAAGATTGCTACTCGCGTTGCCGCAAGACCGACGATGCGTAAGCCTGTACAAATAGCGCTCAAGTCGCAAGGATTTGATCTCGACAAATTGGCGGCATCGACAGCTCGCGGCGAATCAGCGATTAGCGGAGCAAATCAGGAAACGACAGATGCGCTGACGAGCCTTGATAAGCCGGCAGCAGTCGCTTTCGACCGAACACACGAATTGAACGGAATCGAACGCTTCAAGCTTGAGATCAAGCGCGGACATATCGAAGCGCTTCTGAAGAAGGGCGAAGTCAAATTACAATTGCAGCCGGATCATTTGGGCAGCTTGAAGATCAAGTTATTGACCAATCCGACAAATGTCAGCGCCCGGATGGAGACTTCGAGCGAAGAGGCCCGCCGCGCAGTGGAAGCCTCCCTGCCGCAATTACGCGAGAGCTTCGAGCGCGCCGGACTCAAGCTGGGCAGCATCGAAGTAGTCGTCAGTCACGATAACGAGCAAAAACGTCAACAGGCATTTCACCAGGATACACCGGGCCGCAATGCGCGCCGGGCACTCCGCGAATTTGGCGGAGACATTCCGGTAACTCTTACCGAAATCGCAAACACACCGCTCTCCGCATACGGCGGGGCGCTCAATTTGGTGGCATGAGGTAACAATGGAATCGCAGTCAATTAGTTCGATCCTGGCGCCGAAGACGGCTGAACAAGTCAAGAGTGCCAGCGACGTGCTGGGCAAAGAAGATTTCCTCAAGATGCTCACGGCGCAGATGCAGTATCAGAATCCGCTCGATCCAATGAACGATCAGGAATTCATCGGGCAGATGACGCAGTTTTCGTCGCTTGAGCAGTTGCAGAACATGAACGAGACGATGACCAACAATGCGCAGTGGAACATGCTGCTGTCGCAGACAATTAATAACACGATGGCGACCTCGCTGATCGGAAAAACGATTCTTGCAGATGCGAGCGTCACCGCGGTCAGCAGCGATCATGTTTCGCCGATCAGTTTCAACTCGACAGGATTTGCGCTTTCGGGAGTCGTGACAATTTACGATGGCGAAGGCACGGCAGTGCGCACTATCACGCTGTCGCAGTTGCAAGCCGGCGACCATAGCATCGAATGGAACGGCAAAGATAATAACGGTAACGACCTGCCGGCGGGTAATTACGGCTACGAAGTCAGCCTGAAGAATCCGCAGGGCGAAACAGTCAGCGCCTCGGGATTCAACAAGGGTGTCGTGACGGGTGTCGACTACATCAACGGCCAGGCCTACTTGTTGGTCAACGGCGGCATGATTCCGTTGGCGAATGTTCGCCACGTCACCGGAGGTTAATCAGAATGGCAAGCTCGATCAATCCCATTCAGCGCATCGGTTCGCTTCCAAGCGATATCGCTCCGGTTGGAAAGCCGGGCGCGGCGGCGAAGCCTTTGGCAACAGATGTTCTGACGTTTTCCAAACATTTGAATGACCGCATCAATCGCCGCAATCTGGACATGAGTCCGGAGAAGCTGGCGCGTTTGACGGATGCAGTAGATCGCGTCGCCGACAAAGGCGCCCGCGATTCGGTGGTACTTTTGGATAATTTGGCGCTTTTGGTCAATGTGAAGAGCCGCACGGTAGTCACTGCGATCGAGACGGAAAAAATGAAGCACGGTGTTTTCACGAACATCGATGCGGTGGTAGTAGGATAATTAAATAAGGAACAGCAGGCCGGCCCTCCATAGAGGAAGCCTGATTCTGGAGGTAAAGGATATATGTTAGCATCACTATTCGCAGGTGTAGCAGGACTACGAAACCATCAGGTTCGCATGAACGTGATTGGCAACAACATCTCGAACATCAACACGGTCGGTTTCAAGTCGGGCCGTTCGGTGTTTCAAGAGGCGTTGGTTCAGACTCTGCGCGGCGCGGGACGCCCGTCCGCGGTATCAGGCGGTTCGAACCCGATTCAGTTGGGATTGGGCATGAACGTAGCTTCGATTGACAATCTGTTCACCCAGGGCGGTCTTGAATTGACCGGTCAGATTTCCGATTTGGCGATCCAGGGCAACGGATTCTTCATTCTCTCCGACGGTAGCCAGAAATTCTACACACGCGCCGGAGCGTTCGGTTTCGACGCAAACAGCTTTCTCGTAAATCCGTCGAACGGTCTTTACGTGCAAGGCAAGATGGCGGACGCCTCGGGCTCGATTCCTTCGACTTCGACAGTCGGTAATATTCAGCTCCCGTTCGGCCAGCAGGATCCTGCAAAGGTTACGACGCGGGTATCATTTGGTAACAATCTTGATGCTTCCGCCACTCGCGCGGATGCTTCGCTCATTGATACGATTTCCGCGACAAACGGAATCACTTTGGTGTCGGGCGTGGCGCGCAACGGCGCGGGCGGCACGCACACGATTACAATCGGCGGTACAGCGAACGCGACATTCGCTACGGTGTCGGGCAATAATATTCCGAACGCAACTTTAACCGGTAACGAAACGATCGGGTCGCTGGGTGTGACTTCGGCGACGTTGACTCTGACCGTCGACACCGGTTCTCCGATCACGATCACCGGTTTGACGACCAATTCGACAATTAATGATCTCGTTAACTCCATAGACATCATCGATGGTATTGATGCCAGTCTCGTGGGCGGCGAAGTTCAGATCAAGCGTACGATGGCTGGCGCCTCGCATACAGTTGCCACGAATGTGGCAGTTGCCGGCGACGTAGCCAACCGCATCTTCGGCGCAGCGGCCGGAGCGGCCTTTACCGTGAACAACGGTACAGACCACACTCTGACGGCGACTGATGTGTTTGTTCCTTCGGTCGGCGGTGTGCCGGTGACGACGGTGCTGGGAATTACTTCCAGCGCGACAACCGGTTTGGCGACGGGAGTGACGGGTCTTGGCGGCGGCGGTGTGACGATCGCTTCGGGTGATGCCGGATTGAAGCTGGGTACGGCGGTAATCGAGACGAAGGATACGGCGAAGGCGACTTCACTGACCGTATTCGATTCACTCGGCGGCACGCACACTTTAATGACGAATTTTATCAAATCGCACGAACCGAATAAATGGTATTGGCAGACCTCGCTGCAAGGCGGCGAAGTAGTTTCTGCCGGTGGAACGGGCACTGTCGAGTTTAATGCCGACGGTTCGCTGTTGCGCTGGTCGTTTGACGGCGGCGCGGACAGACTGATCTTCGACCCGATGAACGGCGCCGGACTGGCGCAGATCGATCTGTTTGCCGGTACTTCGGGCAAATACGACGGTTTGACCGGATTCTCGGGAGTCGAGACAGTAGCCGCAGTAAACCAGGACGGTTACGGCATGGGCATCTTGGACAAGATCTCCATCGACCCGACCGGTCTTATCATCGGTATCTTCACCAACGGCGTGTCGCGTAATTTGGCGCAGATCACGCTCGCGGATTTCAATAACGAAGCCGGTTTGCTGAAATCGGGCGAATCGTTGTTCCAGACTTCGGCAAACTCCGGCGAAGGCATTGAAGGCGTCGCCGGCGAGACCGTGTCGGCAACGATATCATCAGGCGCACTCGAATCGGCGAACGTCGATTTGGCGCAGGAATTCACCAACATGATTATCGCACAGCGCGGGTTCCAGTCGAATGCGCGCGTGATCACGACATCCGACAACATGCTGGATGATCTGGTTAACTTGAAGAGATAGTGAGTTGAGGCAAGGATGATAAAGGTCACGAGACTTAACGGACAGGCAATCGTCATCAATGCCGATCTCATCGAATTTGTCGAGGAGATTCCGGACACCATCGTCAGCCTTAGTACAGGCAAGAAGATTATGGTCAAGGAGAACTCCGATGAAATCATTGACAAGGTCGTTGGTTATCGGCGGGCGACACAAATCGGGTATTCGACCGCCAGTATCCGCGAAACATAGGAAGTAGAGTATGCCGGAAACGAAAGAAAAGACCGAAGCCACGGATCAACCGACAGTCGTGAAAAAGAGTCTGGTATCGCCGGGGTTAGTGGCGATGCTGACGAAGGTCGCGATGTTCGGACTCATTGGCGTGGTAGCGGTATTTGCGGCGTATTTTCTGACGCTGAAAGTTCTCAAACCGATGATGGCCTCCGACCCGCAAACCGTCGAGCAAGCTGACGTCAAGAAGGGCGAAAAAGCCGAGCCCGCGAAGGCGGAGCCGGCGAAAGCCGAAAAGCATGAGGCTGCTGCTGAAGAGAAGTCATCAGAAGGCGGCGGTCATGGCGAAGGCGGCGGCGGAGCCGAATTCTTCACGGTCGAGAGCATCGTGGTCAACCCGGCGGAAACCGGCGGAACGCGATATCTGTCGTGCAGCGTGAGCTTCGAAGTGGCTTCGAAAGAAGACCTGAAGGCGTTCGAGGAGAAGTCGGTCAAGATCAAGGATCTCCTGATCACGATTTTGTCTTCGAAGACAGTCGACGAACTGGCGGATATCAAGCTGCGCAATGACATGCGCCGGCAGATTCTGACGGTGGTCAATCGTTTCACGATGCCGGCACAGGCGACAGCAGTGTACTTAACGGACTTTGTATTACAGTAAGGCAGCGATAAGGTAACTACGCGTGGCGAAAATATTATCACAAGATGAAATCGATGCCCTGTTATCGACGGTAGCGACGACGGAAGAAATCGATCCGAAACTGGCGCGGCAGGATGAATCGCAGCGCTCGGTGGTGGCTTACGATTTCAAGCACCCGAACCGCGTTTCAAAAGATCAGATCCGCACGCTCGAAAACTTGCACGACAACTTTGCCGGGCATTTGGGTTCGAGCCTGTCGGCGATTCAGCGCGCGATGGTGGATATCGAGCTGGTCAGCGTCGACCAGATAACCTATTCAGAATTGATTATGTCGCTGGTGAATCCGTCGAACGTGTTTACGATTACATTGGAACCGCTGGAAGGGCGGTGTTTGATTGATTTCAATCCGACGCTGGCGTTCCTGTTCATCGACCGCATGTTTGGCGGCGTTGGGCGGATCATGGAGACCGAGCGCGAATTGACGGGTATCGAAAAGGCAGTCTTGGCGAAGATTTCGCGAAACGTGTTCAAGGAGTTGGAGCGAACCTGGGCGTCGGTGGTAAAGATGCAAATTCGCCAGCACTCGTTTGAAACCAATCCGCAATTCGTGCAGATCGTGCCGCCGGGTGAAACGGTGATCGTTATCGGGTTTCAGGTCAAGATGCTGGGTAACTCCGGACTGTTGACGATTTGTTATCCGTACGTGACGCTGGAGCCGATCATGAAGGATCTGGTGGGCAACACCTGGGCCGACCAATCGAAGAAAGGCGACATTGAACAGAATCGCCAATACAACACGAACAATCTGAAAGAAGTCAGCGCGGAAGTCACCGCCCAGTTGGGTACTGCGACTTTGACAGTACGCGACTTCGTCAAGCTCAAAGTCGGCGACGTGATTCAACTGGATCAACGCACCGAAGAGCAGCTTGAGATTTATGTGCGCGGGAGAAAGAAGTTTTACGCACGCCCCGGCATTGTTGGACGGAAGATGGGATTTCAGGTTTCCGGACAGGCCGCGGAATAGGAGAATATAGATGACGGACGAGATTACTCCGGGCACACCGCTCGATGACGATTCAATCTTAGGCGGACTGCCGCCGGGCAGCGCCGGCGCTTCCGCAGCGGGGAAGTCGACACCGCAGTCGATTCCAGCCGACCAGTTTGCTTCATCAGCTTCGGTTGACGATGAAGTCGAGCGCACGATGCTTGAAGAACTGGCCAAGGCGGAAGCTGAAGGCGATTCGTTGGTGCAAGGACTAAGGGCGCCGACGGTGCAACAGGTGGAATTCGACCGCTTCCAACGGGGAGCGCAAGCCGGACCGCCGCAGAATATTGAAATCTTACTTGATGTTAAACTTCCGGTCGCCATCGAGCTTGGCCGAACCGAGATGAGCATCCGCGACATATTGGAATTAGGCGCGGGCTCTGTCGTGGAATTGACCAAGCTTGCGGGCGAGCCGGTAGATCTATTGGTGAACAACAAAATAATCGCGAGAGGTGAAGTCGTCGTCGTGGACGAAAACTTCGGGTTGCGGGTCACAAGTTTGATCTCGCCTGAAGACCGACTTAAGAGCTTATAACATGAAATGGACTTTATTCAGCATCGGATCGCTGATTCAGTTCTGCAGTGTCAAACTGGTTGCTCAAGAAGAGCAAGTCCCGGACCTCGGCGGCGATATAGGGCCGACCCTACTTCAATTAGCCGGCGCACTGCTGCTGATCATCATCATCATCTACGCTTCGGTGTGGTTGATGAAACGCTACACGACGGGCAGGACGCCGGTCGGAGGCGAACTAATCAAGATCGTCGAAAGACGACATCTGACTCCCAAGCAAGCCATCTACGTAGTCAAAGTCGGGGAAAAGCATGTTTTGTTGGGCGCGACTGAAAGCGGCATCAACAAATTGTGCGACGTCGATTTGGCGCCGCCGGCACCGGCTCCGAAGTTGGGCGAAACCGCCCGGAGTGCGACAAAGTTTGGGCAGTTCTTAAGACAAGCCAAAGAATCGCTGATGCCGCGAACGGCATTGGAGCAAAAAGGCGGCGAGCTATGAAGATGTCATGGCGCATCGTCGCGATAATCGTGTTTCTGCTGGCGCTATGCACAGCGGATGTTATGGCGCAATCGATCCCACAAGTTTCGATTTCAATCGGCGGCCAGGCGACCGACGGCAAAGGTCTGTCGACCACGCTGCAAATTGTATTGCTGTTGACCGTACTGGCGCTCGCGCCTTCGATTCTGGTGATGACGACGTCGTTCATACGCATCGTGATTGTCATGTCATTCTTGCGACAGGCGCTGGGAACGAACCAGTTGCCGCCGTCGCAGTTGATCATGGGGATTTCGCTGGTGATGACGGTGTTTGTGATGTCACCGGTAGCGACACAGATAAACAACAGCGCGTTTCAACCCTATCTCAAGGGTGAGATTTCGCAATCGGAATTTTTTGACAAGGGTGTCAAGCCACTGCGGGAATTCATGCTGAAGCAGACGCGCGAAAAGGATTTGGCGTTGTTCGTCAAGTATGCCGGGCTGGAAAAGCCTGCGACGCGCGACGATATACCGACGCATGTCGTGGTGCCGGGATTCATTCTCTCCGAGCTGCGGACGTCGTTCCAGATTGCATTTGTGATATTCATACCGTTTCTGGTCATCGATATGGTGGTGGCTTCGGTGTTGATGTCAATGGGTATGATGATGTTGCCGCCGATTCTGGTGGCGTTACCGTTTAAGATATTGCTGTTCGTGATGGTGGACGGCTGGTATTTGATTGTCAAGTCACTGCTCGAAAGTTTCGCGATCGCAGGAGGATAGGAAATGACATCGCAATACGTAATTGCACTTGGAAAAGAAGCGATCATGCTGACGCTGATGGTGTCGGCGCCGATGCTGATACTGGGACTGATTGTCGGTCTGGCGATCTCGGTGTTCCAGGCGGTGACGCAGATCAACGAAATGACGCTGACGTTTGTGCCGAAGATCATTGCGGTCGGGTTGGCGCTCTTGATTTGCTTTCCGTGGATCATCAACATGCTGGTTGGCTTCACGACCCGGCTGTTTACATCGATTCCGACTTTGGTCGGTTGAATATTTTTCCCCGGGGCTGGAAAATTACTCCGCGGGGGCGCCATCCGCGATTTCTGCTGATGCCGTAAAGGCATATTCCATAATGAGTTAGTGTTCCGTTCCTCTTCGGCACAAGCATTGCTAAAGTAAGTGCGAAGAGGAGAAATCTAACTCGTGCATACAGAAGCCATATTCGGACTAACACTCGACAACATCACCGTCTTTTTGCTTTCGACCTTCCGGGTCGGCGGGATGTTTGTTGCGTCGCCGATTTTTGGCCAGACCACAGTCCCGACACAAGTCAAGGTCATGCTGACTTTGATGTTCGGGTATTTCCTCTATCCGCTGGTTGGCACTCAAGGTTTCCACATCGATCCAGGTTTGCTTCCGCTGGTTTTTGTCGGCGTGAAGGAATTCATGTTCGGACTGGTGATCGGATTCTTGTTCCAGTTGATCTTTCACGGTGTTCAGTTCGGCGGCGGTTTGCTGGGTTACCAGATCGGTTACGCGCTGGTGAATGTCATCGACCCGTCGACTGCGGAAAGTGTGCCGATCATTGGCCAGCTCAAACTGATCATTTCCACGCTGATATTTTTCATCATCGACGGCCACCACGTGGTCCTTCAAGCGCTGTTTGAATCGTTCAAGGTCGTGCCGCTCGGGCACGTGGCGTTTAATCCGCTGGCGATGGATGCAGTGATGCATGCCACCGCTGCGGTGTTTGTGGTTGGAATCAAGATCGCGGCGCCGGTTTTAGTGACGCTGTTTATCACAGATATCTGTCTGGGCATTTTGGCCCGTACGATGCCGCAGATGAACATCCTGATTGTCGGATTCCAGGTCAAAATCGGAGTCGGATTGACGATGTTGGCGCTGGGGCTGCCGTTCTTCCAGTTCATGTTCACGAAAGTCTTCAATCAGTTGAGTATCGACGCCTTCCAAATCACGAAAGGCTTCGCAGGATAGGTCATGGCCGACGAATCATTCCAGGAACGGACAGAACAACCGACCCCGAAACGGATCAAGGAAGCGCGCGAAAAGGGCCAGGTTGCGCGTTCGACGGAACTTAGTTCGGTGACGGTGATGTTGGCGGCGGCAGCTTCGCTTATAGCGCTGGGCCCGCTGATGTCGTCGGAGAGCCGCGAGATGTTCGTCTGGATTTTCACGAATGCACCGAGCTTCGATCTCAACGCCGCTTCGGTGCCGGGATTCTTGCTTCAGGTAAGCTGGATGTTCGTGAAGATGACGGCGCCGGTCATCATCGTGTTGACGATCACGGCGCTGGCAATCAGCTATTTGCAGGTCGGCAGTCTGTTTTCGATGCAGGCGCTGGAGCCGAAGTTTGACAAACTCAACATCGTCAACGGCATCAAGAATCTGGTGAGCGCCAAGTCAATGATGGTGGCGGTGCGCGATGTCATCAAGATGGTGATAATCGTTGTCATCGCCTACTACGCAGTCAAGAAAGAAGTCCCGGTCATGGTCGGATTTACCGATATGGCGGTGAGCGATATCGCCTCCGCGATGACCTCAATTACAATCAAGATATCATTCAAGATTCTCATCGCGTTGGCGGTGATTGCGCTTCTGGACTTTGTCTACCAGAAGTGGACCTACACCAAGGGTCTGCGCATGTCATTCCAAGACATCAAAGAAGAATTGAAGCAGACAGAAGGCAATCCGCAGATCAAGGGCCGTATCCGGGCAATTCAACGCGATCAGGCGCGCAAGCGGATGATGCAGGATGTTCCGAAAGCGGATGTGGTTATCACCAACCCGACGCATATCGCGGTGGCGCTCAAGTACGACACCGACACGATGGAAGCGCCGACGGTACTGGCCAAGGGCGAACGCCTGATTGCCGAGGCGATTAAGAAGTTAGCGGCGGAATCGGGTGTGCCGATTGTTGAAAACAAACCGCTGGCACGCGCGCTGTTCAAGACGGTCGAAGTCGGAATGCAGATTCCGGGCGATCTGTACAAAGCAGTCGCGGAGATTCTCGCTTACGTCTACAGCCTAAACGGAAAGGCGAAGCGGTAAGGCCCGATGCAGAGATTCGGCTCATATTCAGACGTGCTCCTGGCCGTCGCCGTAGTCGGAATCATCGGAGTGCTGATCATTCCGGTGCCGACGGGTTTCCTCGATTTGTTGCTCGCTGCCAATATCTCCTTATCGCTGGTTATACTGCTCTCGACGCTCTACCTGAAACGCCCGCTGGAATTTTCAGTATTTCCGGGATTGCTGCTCGTCGTCACACTGTTCCGCTTGTCGTTGAACGTGGCGTCGACGCGTTTGATCCTCGGCGACGGTTACGCCGGCGCGGTGATTGACTCGTTCGGCAATTTCGTGGTCAAGGGCAACTACGTCGTTGGATTTATCATCTTCATCATTTTGGTGGTCATCCAATTCGTGGTCATCACGAAAGGCGCGGGCAGAATCAGTGAAGTAGCGGCAAGATTTACACTCGATGCAATGCCGGGCAAGCAGATGGCGATTGACGCCGATCTCAACGCCGGGTTGATCAATGACGATGATGCGCGCCGTCGGCGTTCTGAAATCACGAAGGAAGCAGACTTCTATGGAGCGATGGACGGCGCGTCCAAATTTGTTCGCGGCGACGCGGTTGCCGGTATTCTCATTACGCTGATCAATGTCATCGGCGGATTCATTATTGGCATGGCGCAACAAGGACTGCCGATTTCGGAAGCACTACGCCGCTACACGTTGCTCTCGGTTGGCGATGGACTGGTCACGCAGATTCCGGCTCTGATCGTGGCGACGGCCTCCGGTATCCTCGTAACGCGCGCTGCCGGCGATTCGAATCTCGGCGCGGAAATGACCAAGCAAATGACGCTGCAGCCGAAGGCGCTGGCGGTGGCATCGGGACTGGTTTTCCTGCTCGGAATCGTGCCGGGAATGCCGTTCATGCCGTTCACGGTTTTTGCCGTGATTGTCGGAGCGGTGGCGTACATCACGACGCAAGCGGCCAAACGCAAAGAAGCAGCGGCGGCGACCGGTGAAGTCCGGATCGAACCGGAAGAACACAAGACTCCCACGCAGCAAGCCGAAGAATCGCTGCATCTGGATACGCTCGAACTGGAAATCGGCTACGGACTGATTCCGCTGGTCGACGTGCAGCAGGGCGGCGATCTGCTCGAGAGAATTTCGACTATTCGACGTCAACTCGCACAGGAACTCGGCGTCATCGTGCCGCCGGTGCGCATCCGCGACAATGTGCAACTCAAACCGAATTTGTATGAAGTGAAGTTGAAGGGGAATAGCATCGCGCGCTACGAACTGATGGTCGATCATCTGCTGGCGATCAACCCGGGCCATCTGGACGACGACATTGACGGATTTGCCGCGAAAGAGCCGGCGTTCGGCATGAGCGCAAAATGGATTATTCAGAATTATCGCGAGCTGGCGGAAATGAAGGGCTACACCGTCGTCGAACCGGCGGCTGTGATGGCGACGCACTTGACGGAATTGATCAAGCAGCACGCGGCGGAAATCTTCACGCGCCAGGATGTCAAGAATTTGGTCGACCGCGTCAAGAAAGACACGCCCGCGGCAGTGGAAGAAGTGGTCGGCGATATCGTTCCGGTATCGACACTGCAAAAGGTTCTTCAGAACCTGCTTTCGGAGCGCGTGAGTATCCGCGACATGGTGACAATTCTCGAGTCACTGGCGGAGTACTCGCAGCAAACGAAGGATGCGGATGTTCTCACCGAGTATGTGAGAATGGCGCTGCGCCGGACGATCACGCATACCTATGCGACCAGCGACGGAACCATGACGGTGTTTACGCTTGAGCCGCGCACGGAAAAATTCCTCTCGGATAATGTACAGGCAACCAAGCAGGGGCTGATGCTGGTGATTCAGCCGGCCAACGGCGAATTGCTGACGCAAAGAATCAGCAAGGCTGCCGAGCGGATGAGCCGCGAAGGCAACACGCCGGTGTTGTTGGTCAGCCCGAACGTACGCATGGCGCTGCATCGGTATTTGCAGGGCGCGGTTGCCGGGCTGGTCGTGGTTTCGTACTCGGAAATTCTCCCTCAAATCGAAGTTTTCTCAAAAGAAGCAGTGAGCATATACGATGCTAATTAAGAATTTTCAGGCACAATCGATCCAGGCAGCGCTGGATTTAGTCCGCAAGGAATTCGGCAAAGAGGCCGTGATCCTCAAGACGGACGTTTTGCGCAACAACGGCACGCGGATGTTCAGCGTCACGGCCGCGCGCGATTACGAAGCCAAAGTAGCGGCCAAGCCGCGGGCAGCGAGCACGCAGCCGGCGACTTCACGCGTCGTAAGCGGCGGGCCGGTGGCTTCCAATTCGGAGCGACTTGAGTCGGCATTGCTCGATGTGGTCATCCCGGAACTGCTGAACGGCGAGATAAAGCAGTTCTTCTTGTCGTTGCGCTGCCACGATGTCGAATCGCAGTTAGCGCTCGATATTTGCAGGCAATTGCAGCGCCAGGATGCGCCGAGCCGCGCGAATCTGGCCAAGATTCTCGAAGTGATCGCGCCGCAGTCGATTGAACTTCCGGAAATGAGCTCGAATATCGTGTTCGTCGGACCTTGCGGTTCGGGGAAGAGTTCGATTCTGGCGAAGATCGCAACGGAATTCGTATTTCACCGCAAGCAAAAGGTGACGCTGCAAACGCTCGACAACTTCCGTCCGGGCGCAGAAGAAGAGATTACCAATCTCACGGATATTCTGGAATTAGCGACCGACGGCAACGGCAACAAAGCCAAGCCGCGTCCGGTTGCGCACCATCTGATCGACACGACCGGCGTTGTGCACGGCGACTATTCCGCGCGCGATACGCTCGAAAACGATTTGGCGAGTATCGGCAACCGCTTCACGGTGCTGGTGCTGGCGCTGACGACCGGCTGGTCGCATATCCGCAAGTACATCGAATTCGCGCAGCCGCTGGCGATCGACGCAATCGCGTTGACGCAGTTGGACGCGACCGACAGTTGTGGCAGCGTGGTCAATCTGGCCGCTGGCAACTACCCGCCGCTGCTCTGCTTGAGCGATTCGCGGCTCCCGAATACGGTTATCTACAATTTTGATACGACACTCTGCCTCGACAAGCTAATCGGAGGGCAAGATGGCGAATAGCGCCGCGAAAAACGCGACACGCGCCTTCTATGTAACGGTTTGCTCCGGCAAGGGCGGAGTCGGCAAGTCGACGATAGCCGTGCTGCTCGCAGCCAAGCTGGCCGACGCCGGGATGAGAACATTGCTGATCGATGCCGACCGCGGCTTGGGTGATTTGGCGACTTTGACGAACGCCGTCGTGCAGCGCGGATTTGAATCGGTGCTGGCGGGGACGATTGCGCTTGAAAACGCAACAGTGAAGATCGGGCCGCGCTTGTGGCTGATCGGCACCGAAGCGCGCGCACGCTTCCGCAACGACGGTGGCGAACTCGACGGTCTGGCTAATTGCCTGCAAATCGACGCGCTCTTTGACGTGGTTATCATCGACACACCGTCATCACTGGAGCCGTTGATCTTGAATTTGATCGCTTTGAGCGATTTGAGCATCAGCGTAACGACACCGAAGATTCCTTCGATAGCCGATTCCTACATCCAGATCAAACAAGCGGGTGAGGTCGATGCGCGCGGCGCTGCGACTTTCATCGTGAACAAAACGGAAGGCGAAGTCGAAGGCGACCAGACGGCGGCAAAGTTTGGTGAATTGATCGAGACCTTTTTGGCGCGCACGGTATCGGCACTTGGCTATCTCGAATTCAACCCACTGATCGAGAAATTTGCCGAAAGCCAGTCGTTGATCACGAAATCAG
>CAZIBI010000033.1:0-3168 GCA_964537215.1 uncultured Ignavibacteria bacterium
GAATCCCTCACTCTCCGATTCTTATCGGTGGCCCCAAGAGTCCCACCCTTCGCTTCGCTACTGGTGGGCTACCGGCAAAGAATGCCATGAGAAAGTTTTACTGTGATGTTTGGTGTATCATGAGCATTTTCTCGTTTCTGTTTGGCAACCACAGCAGGCAGCCCAAAGTCAGTTTCGAAATCAGTGAAATGGAATTGCTCGTGGAAGGTTGGAACGATTCGGAGTTGAGGAAGATCATTAGCGATTTTCAGCACATTGATAATGACCAACCCTGGAGTTTCTCTACCGAGATTCACGCTGGCCCTGGTTGGGGTCTGCGGGTCACATTTCCAACTGGTATTGAGCCAGACTGCTTTTGTTTTCTCATCAACTACGCTCAATATCCGAGGAAATTTGATCTCAAGTCACGAGAAATCCTCGTTGCAGGCAAGGCGACAATCAACTCCGATTTTCTTCCCTCCGACCAGAGCTTGATTGGCGAGCGCATGCTTTTCTATGTTCCAAGCAATGACAGGGACTATGACGTAATCTATGCGCAGGTTAGAAGACAGGGTTATAAGTATCCATTTTCTTCGGATCGTTGGCAGCGCGTAGAAGACCCGCGTATGCCGGAAAGGCTTGGTCGGTTGCAAGCTTCTATTTAACGTTCCCTCGGTGAGCAGTGTTTCAAGCAGACCCCACACTCCTCCTTTCTGGCGATTGGTGACCAGGCTACTTGCTTGCGCTTGAGCCGACTAAACTTCTCGACACAATAGACTTCCTGGTAATCTCAATCAGATCTACAAAATGCGAGAGATAACATCCAGAGAACTCTTGCCTATCCGAATTTTGACTCTGCTGCACAGAATTTCCTAAATGTGATTGCCATTTTCTGCTGCCCTGATTATCACTTTGTTCATGACACTAAAGCATGATCTTCAATCCCACTTTGAAGGAAAAGACCCACTGGTCAAGCAAATGTTTGACAAACTCCTAAAAGGCGCGCAGAAATTCGGACCAGTCAAGGTAGAACCAAAACAGACTTCGATTCACCTGGCTAATCGTTTTGGCTTCGCGGGCGTGTATACGCGCAAGAACTACATCAATCTGGAGATGCATCTGGCATACCCATTGAAAAGCACGCGAGTAACGAAGCTCGATCAAGCAAGCGCTAACCGCTATCATCACACAATTGTATTGCGGTCATTGGATGAGATTGACGCTGAATTGTTCAGGTGGTTGAAGGAAGCTTACTTGTTAAAGAGTTAACAGCTATGGCTCACATAAGTGCGCGGAATACCATCGTCCGACAGTGATTCCGCGCAAGTCAGAATATTTACTTGCCAGTTGGCTCTATGGGCAGTGCGGTGCCGGTCCTCCTGCGAAAATGTAGTTGATCAGAAATACTGCATCAGAGATTGTGATTAGGCCGTTACCGTCGGCATCGCCGAGACAGATTGGATTTGGGGCGAAACCGCCTACGAAAATGTAATTGATAAGGTAGACAGCGTCGGAGATCGTAATGATTCCGTTACCGTCAGCGTCTCCGCACATGCAAGTTGACGCAAATATCCCGTGAGGACCGGCGCCGGCTGGCGCGACACCATGACACACTTCGCATTTTTTCAGTGTTCCGGGAAATCCTTGTAAGGCTATTTGCTGGACGTTGTCACGAGCCACGCGACTCGTTACGATCGCATGCGGTTCGCCGTGACAGGCGCTACAGAAAAGTCCCCCGTGTCCTCTTGACATTCTGAACAACTTGCCGGGCTCCTCTGCGAAATTCGCGCCGTGACATTGCGCCGCCCCGCAGGAAGGCTCTTCCAGCCATGGCTCGCGGCCGCTGGCAATGCTCTCACCGACTTGAGTCACGCTGCCGTGACAATCCTGACATACCATTCCATGCTGCGTACTCATTATGTCGCGCAGGCAGTGCGTATTCGGCCCCGGATGACATTTGTAGCAATCGTTAGTCCTTTCCCCGTGCTCTTTGTGAATCGCCTCCGACAATGATGGAAGACCCGGGTGACCCGGAGTTCCCAGTGCATTGGAGGAATGACAGCTTGCACACAGGATCGGCGTATTCGCAGGATCAAAGCCGCCCTCTTGCTCGTGCTCATTCAGGATATTCTGCTCGTTTGGATGACAGCCAGAACTCACGCAATTGATTTCGTTTGAGACCGGGACCACCGGTTGTGCAATTGCGAGCATTTGTTCGGATGCGTCATACACCACAAGTTGCCCGAGTTGAAACGGATCTTCAGTCACGAGGTCGGCATCCGTGAAAGGCGTAATCGGAATTCCGGTAACAGTAAAGTAATTTTCCGTGCTCGTCATTTCACCCGTCAACCCGGAGCCGGTTAGACCGATATTGGGGGCGAGATTCACCCCAAAGATCTGGTCTTCGAAGTCCCAGAAATTTGTTTTTCCTACTGAATACGTGTTACCTGGTATCTCGTAGGTCACGCGCAAGCCAGCTGTGACGACAGCCGGCAGATTGCCGGCATCACCAACGCGGATGACTTGTGCGTGAACATTATTGAATGGGGGCAGGACGACAACGTTGGTGAAGTCCTTGTTGGCACAATGCATGCCGAGATCATTCCAGCCGATCATGATGTAGTTCTGTGCACTTACCGATGATAAGAGAACGGTAAGGCATAGAAACACGCCGAGCGAAAGTGTTTTCATGCTTTTTCTCCTAACTTTCTTGCTGTTATGTATGAAGAATATGAAATGAGGAGTTAAAAGTCAATTATATTATGCCAAGAGAGGACTTTCGGAGGGAATCAAAATGCAATCTAAGCGTGGGTTCTTTCGAGCTGTTCTCGCCAATCTTGCGACGAGAAAGAACTACCTGGCTGTCGAGTTAGTCCTGCCTAACTGACTTCCAGGAATCCGTCTTATTGTAGTCGAAAAGTAAGAGCAGCGGAATTACCAGCCAGACGAGAAGTGCCAAACCAACAATAGTGAGAGCAATAGCGCTTTTTGTGCTAACCAAGAATACGAAAGCCGCGACCCAGATCAACACGTTGACCGCGACGACGGTCAATGTCAACTTGAGATTGTCTTGATTCCAGCCCTGTTTGATCAAGAGATGTAAGGATGTTGCGTAAGCTACCAACAGGATACCCACAACGCGGAGCACGCTGACGGCGAGAAAATACGTGTTGTCAGGGACGATGCGGC
>CAZIBI010000033.1:3268-37290 GCA_964537215.1 uncultured Ignavibacteria bacterium
CTACCTATGCAGCAGGCGAATTGCAATCAACAAGATCATCGCTAAACTTTGGCGGCCAGCCAGCGGCCACGGCGATAGTAGGCATAGAACAGAGTGGTGGTCACAATGCCGGAGCAGGTCAAAATCCACCAGACCGAAACCTCGGTGAAGCCGAGAAATTGAGTCGCGATTACCGCCGGGACGACCTGGAATAGCCAGGAGTGGACAATGCTGAAAACCATGAACGGCGCATTCAGTCCGACGCCGAGGTGGATCTGTTCGAGCATGATGAAAGCACCGAAGAACGGGAAGCTGATGGCGAAAATGCGAAGCAAAGTAATGCCATGCATTACGGTCTCCTCGTTATCGAAGAAAATCCGGACGTACTGTCCGGCAAACGCAAATGTCAGTACGCCCATTGCCGCCATGATGCCGAAGGAAATCAATATGGCATGATCGGCTGTTGCTTTGGCGCGTTCGAACTTCTTACCGCCGATATTGTGGCCGATCAAGGACGAGAGCCCGAGACCAATCCCGACGATAATTGAAATGCCAAACCCGAAAACCTGCATGCCGGTGCCATAGGCAGCGACGACACCGGTGCCAAATCCGGCAACGATTGGTGTGATTAATAGCCTCGAGAGCGAGAAGGATAATTCGCCCAGCCACGCCGGGACGCCAAGCCAAACCATCTTCCACATCGAAGCAATCGAGACTTTGACTTTGCTGCGCAAGTGAAGCCGGACATTGACGTGATTGCTGAAGAAAAGCCAAATCCCGACAATGAGTGTTATCGTGACACTGATGACAGTCGCCCAACCGGCACCGGCGATTCCCCACTGCGGTAATCCCATCCAGCCAAACATCAAAAGCGGCGCCAGAATCACATTGAGAATATTTGAACCGATCATTAGAGCCATTGCTAATTTTGGATTAGCCACACAGCGCAGGGCGGTGAAAATGGAGTAGACCGAGTAGAGAATCGGCAGTCCGAGAATCATAATCCGGCCATACTGAACCGCAAGATCATAGGCCTCGCCGCGCGCTCCCAATAGATGCAGCAAGTCGGGCAGGAAGATCAAACCAACCAGATTGAGGAGAACACCGAAGAAAATCTTGAGAATGATGGTCTCTTTGATTGCGGCTTCCGTCCGTTCGAAGTCCTTCTCCCCATAACGGCGGGAAATAATCGCTACCGAGCCAGGACCGATCAGACTATTAAATGCGAAGAGTATCCAAAGCAGATTTGCAAAGAAGGTAATTGCGGCGACTCCGTTTTCGCCGTTCGGAAGGCGCGACACCCAGAACATGTCGGCGACAGAATAGAGGTGCTGGGCGAGAAAACCGATCATCGAGGGCAGTCCCATTTTCAGGACCGAGCCTGCGACGGAACCCTCGGTGAAATCAGTACGCTCTTTGGTTGTGGTCTCAAGCATATCTTAGCTATACGTCGATGTTGAACAGAAGATGCGTAACTGGTTACATAAAAGTCCCAGTTGTAATCGTTTCAATATAGGATAAGGAGCGGGCGGAAGCAATCAACGCTACATATATCCGAATTACTTGCGGGCGTGCCCGAAGATGATGTACTTGTGGTGATCCTTCAGGATTGGATCAACGAGGCGGTCGACATAATGAAGAGCGCCGCGTTGCGATTCAGTCCTGCCGAATGTGCCGGTCAGACCATAGGTGTTGTAGCTAAACGATGAGTAGTTTCGGTGAAATTGCTGCATCTCATCGATAGTGACATAGCGCCAGTAACCACCCCAACGGGTCATTTTCCGAAAGAAACGGTGCAAGCCGGTACCGGCAAGGTTCTCGGCAAAGAGCAAAACACCGCCGGGTTTGAGGACGCGATATATTTCACCAATCGTAGCTTGCTGCAAATCGGGCCGGTTGTTGCGGCCGATCGTGCCAAGCATCGATTTGTAGATCACAACATCGAAGTGCGCATTCTCAAATGGAAGATTCTGCGCATCGGCGGAAACGTATTGGATTTTGTGGTCGACTTTGTGCATTCGATGTTTGGGACGGGCGAGCAACTCGGGATTCTCGAGATCGCTGCAGATAATCTGAAATCCCTTGAGTGCGAGGTAGAGCGAGAGGCCGCCTTCGCGGGCGCCAAGCTCCAAAGCAAGTGCCGGAGGCTGGATACTCTGAAGAGCCTTATCCCAAGCGGCGAGCGCTACCGACCAATTGCGGACATCCCAGCCGATGATGTCTTTTAGTAAGTCCTTACTATACTTCATGGTGCAACGAAACAAAAATCCCGGCGACTTCAAGCATCACTATCGCATACCCACAAGAGCCTTACCACTTGACCGCTGCAACAGGAGTCGCGTGCGGAACAATGTTTGGAACTGTGAGTGTTTGTCGTGTGTTAGACGATGGGGATTGAGAAAGAATTGTTTATCTTTTCGAATATTTCGTATACTCACACCGGGTAGGGCAACACGGAATGAGCTTGTCGAATTCAAGCGAGCTGCTGTTTCCCCGCAGCAGGAAATTCTGCCGTACTCAAAAAGAGTGTTGGTCGTTTACAGTACTTAAGAAGGAATTGAAATGAAGTTCAATCGTCTACATGCTTGGACAGACGATGTGAAGGAGGCCGAGCGCCTTCAGGAAAAACACGCTCCGATGGTCAGCACCAAACCGGAGAAAACCTCCTTCCGTCTTGTTGGAGGAGTAGATGTAGCCTACTCCAAAAAGGACAACACAGCCTTCTGCACAGTTGTCATCATGAAAGTTCCGGAAATGGAACTACTCGAAAAAGTCCGAGCACAGGGTGAAGTAACGTTCCCGTTTGTGCCGGGATATTTCTATTTCCGCGAGGGACCAATCATAACGAAAGCTCTGAGTCGCCTGAAATTCGTTCCCGACGTGTTCATATTCGACGGCCATGGAATCGATCATCCGCGCGGCATCGGAATGGCCTCGCACATGGGCGTCATGCTGGAAATGCCGACGATTGGCTGTGCCAAGAAGATACTTGTTGGTAAAGTAGATCCACTGGGTAACGGAGTGGGCGATATGGCGCCGATTTATCTCGGCAATGTCGATGTCGGCCGCGCGATTCGCTCACGCGAAAACGTCAAACCGCTCTATGTATCACCCGGCCACAAGATCGACGTAGAGACGGCAGTCAAAACGGTGGTCGATCTTCTGCGCGGATATCGTTTGCCCGAGCCGCTGCGTCTGGCGCATATCATGGTGAACAAGCAGCGCCGCAACTACGATATGAATCTTCCAGGCGGAGCCGGACCTTCGCGCGGAAGACAACGCGACGACGACGATGATGACGATCGCGAATAGTTTTCAATAAGGGGCGATTTCAGAAAGAACCTGTGACCTGCATTTGCGAAGGGCGACCAAGTTGGTCGCCCTTCTGCATTACGACAGTTATAGAAGGGGGTGGGGGCTAAGGTAAACAGGCGGCGCATGGTTGCGATCCGCCGGCAAAGATGTAGTTAATTAGGAATACCGCATCGGAAATTGTCACGATCGCATTGCAGTCGACATCACCCGACTGCATCGGCTGTGGCGGTGTACCGCTGACAAAGATATAGTTGATCAAGTAGACTGCGTCGGAAATAGTCACGATTTCGTTGTTATCCGGGTCGCCGCAAACATAGAGCGGCGGCGGTGCATCAGTTACCGTAATGCTCACGCTTAGCGTGTCGGCTTTGGCCGGATTGCCCGCATCGGTAGCAGCGACAGTGAAGTAGAACGCGGCATTGTAAGTCGGCACACCGGTGATGGTTCCTTGCGGGCTGTTAAATTCAAGGCCGAACGGAAGGTCGCCTCCGAGCATCACCCAACTGTAGGGTTCGACACCGCCAATAGCATTCATTTGGCAACTATAGGGCTGGTCGCGGTATGCATCGGGCAGCACATAACTCATGATGTGGAGATTTCCATCGCAATAGTCGCCGACGCCGTCGCCGTCCTCATCTTCCTGGGCTGGATTATAAGCCGTTGGACAATTGTCGCAGACGCTTCCGACAGAATCAGCGTCCGGGTCTTCTTGCAGAGGATTGGCGGAGTACATGCAGTTGTCGAGGTCATTTAGGATGCCATCGTTGTCGAAGTCGCCGGAAGTTGCCACTTGGTGTACCGTAGCAAGCGAGGCGCCGACCATTCTGGTCATGTACTCGAAGTTCATGTAAGTTGTGCTGTCGCGGGCACTATGATAGACACCAGAGAAATTGTATTCAATGAGGAATACAGCCGGGTAACCTACCTGCGTGAACGGATAATGATCAGAACCGGAGGAATTGCCCGCCAGATTTCCATTAAGGCCGTATCCAGCCAGTGCGATTTCTCTGAACATGTTTGCGTAGGTCGTATTCGTGCCGTGATGAATTGTCGCGCGATCAGAATTCGAGATGTTCGCGATCATATCCATGTTAAACATCAAGAGGATACTGTCCCCGCGCGCGGCGGCATTGTTGGCATAGTGGTAGGATCCGTAGAGTCCCCATTCTTCCGCGTCAAAAGTAATGAACTTGATAGTGACTTCGGTGGGAGTACTTGCCAACGCCCGGGCAATCTCAAGCACTCCGGCCGTCCCGGAGCCGTTGTCGTCAGCAGCAGGAGAAGTTGAAACCCCGTCGTAGTGGGCGCCGACAATTATCTCGATTTGCGGATACTTGGTGCCGGTCTTTACAGCCACAACATTGTAGCACTGGTTGTTCTTGCCATTAAAGTACTGGCTCCAACCATCAAGGTAGACAGAGTCATAACCGAACGACGCGAACTTGGAGGATATCCAATCGCGGGCGAGAAATATGTTCGCGCTCCCAGCGACGCGACGATAGTAGGACTGGAGCTTTGCAACATACGAATAGAGCGAATCCCGATTAATCGTGCCGACGAGCTGGTCAAGGACAGCCGATTGAGTGAGTCCCCGATGGGGCCCTTCCTCTCCCTGGAAACTGATGCGCACTGATTGTGCAGGTACCGGCATCAATGAAGGCTGGAGTTCTGAACCAGGTTGATAGCCGCCGGGAATCAGGTAAACGCGGAGATCACCTTCGACAAATATTGGTGCTATCCGCGACGAATTGTAATCGTCGAGCCGGAGATCAAGCGCCAGCTCACCACGTTCGATGTTTGTGCGAATGAGACTTATCTCGAGACCGGAAGCCGCCAGATTTTCGGCAACAGTGGGAATTGCGAGGACGAGATAACCGTTATTCGTCGCAACGACGGCATCGGCTCCGGATTGCTGCAAAAGGTTAGCCTCGGCTTTACTATTAATTTTGACATTAAACAAATCAGCAGCGCTGACGGAAACGGCCAATAACTGAATAACTATCAAAGAGAGGAATAGATTTTTGCTCATGTTACGACTCCGGCGAAGTTAGGCAAATCGGACAACAATATAGACAATATAGTAGAAAATTGGGTTGTGTAAAGGGCAAACCGCGCTTAGAGGCAGATGATTCTGCGCGATGGCGGCAATTCAATCCTTGACTTAGCATTCACATCGACCTACCATTATTCCTCGCTATGGCAATGACATCAGACCTCCGCTACGATTTCTGGGACATCCTCAAGGCGCCGCGCATTGCTTTGTCCGGCAAGAGCTTGCTGGCACAAGCCCGGCCGCTGGTGTATGGCTACCTCTGCTATTTGATTTGCTCATATCTGGGGATGCTGCTGCAGGGACAGTCGCTCGATTATTCCTGGCAAGCGAACGGGCTGCTACCGTGGCCGGGTCATGGATTGACCAGATGGTATGCGCACGCGGTGTTCGCGATTGGGCTGCTGGCGGCAATTGGTTTTTACGACTACGGCAATCTGACAGTCGCGAAACTGGCTTTTGAAGAACTGCGGGGCAACTATTTCTTCCCCCGCAAATCAGCAGCGCAAGATGCATTCGGAAATCTGCTGCCGATGTGGGTGTCGGGCGGGCTGGTTTTGCTTTTAATTGTTGTACTTGGATTGCTGCAAGGTGTGGTGAGTCTTGTCAGTTTGATACCCGGAATTGGAACGATTCTGTATTCCATTCTATATGTCGTGCCGTTTTTCATGTGGTCGTTGTTTCTCGTGTTTCTCGCATTTGGATTGGCGACTTCAGTGCTGACTCTTCCTGCAATCATCGTTGCGCGCGAGAAAGAAACCTTCGGTGCGACGTTCTACATCTATAATGTAATCTGGACCCAACCGCTGCGCTGGCTCGGCATGACCGCCATGGGATTGGTGCTCGCAAAGGTTGGAGCATTCGTGCTTGGCTACTTCTTCATGCGGGCAATCCAATTGACAAATTATCTCGCTACATTGTTTGGCGGCGAGGAGATTCAGAATGTTCTGATAGCCGCGACTAATCTGCTCGAACCGCTGCGGCCGATATTGCGATTTGTGACGACGCTGTACCCGGGCTCTTCAATAGGCTATGATTTTGTTTCGTCGACGGGCAGCTACGCTACTAGCGGAAGCGAAAGCGCAGCAGCGATGATAATTGCCTTGGGATTGATAGCGATTCTGATTGTAATCATCTCGTACGGCGTAAACATCATCACGAATTCGCAATTATTGGCATTCCTGATCGTGACTTACAGCGAAGACAAGGTCAAATTGACCGAAGATGTTTCGCAGCGCGCACCGGAACCAAACGAAATACTTCCCGAAAAACCGCCGTCAGACAGCACGACTGCTTGACAATACCCCCATTTGCGCCGTAAATAGTCCGATGGATTTTGTAAACAACATAAGAAACTTCTCGATAATTGCGCATATCGATCACGGCAAGTCGACCATCGCGGATCGGCTGCTGGAAATGACGCGCACAATCAATGTCACGCACAAGCAGATGCTCGACAATATGGATTTGGAGCAGGAGCGCGGCATTACAATCAAAGCGCATGCCATTCGCATGCACTACCACGCCAACGATGGCAAAAAGTACATTCTCAATCTAATCGATACGCCGGGGCACGTGGACTTCTCGTACGAAGTGTCGCGTTCGATCGCCGCTTGCGAGGGCGCACTCTTGGTGGTGGATGCTTCGCAGGGCATCGAAGCTCAGACGCTGTCGAACCTGTACAAGGCTCTCGACCAGAACTTGGAGATTATTCCGGTACTCAACAAGATCGACTTGCCTCACGCGGAACCGGAACGAGTCGCGGATTCGATTTTGAATCTGGTCGGCGGCAGACGGGAAGATATCCTACATACTTCCGCGAAAATGGGGATTGGAATTCATGAAATCCTGGAAGAGATCGTCAAACGAATTCCGCCGCCAACAACCGATCCGAAGGGACCGCTCAAGGCGATGGTGTTTGATTCCAAATTCGATAGTTATCGCGGCGCCATACCCTATGTCCGGCTTGTTGACGGCGAAGTCAAGAAGGGCGATGTGATCAAATTCTTCTCGACCGGTATCGAGTACGAAGTTGACGAAGTCGGGTATTTGATCATCGACCGCAAACCGGCAAAGAAATTGACTGCCGGCGAAGTCGGATACATCGTCTGCAATATTCGCCACCTCGCTGACGCCAAGGTCGGCGACACGATTACATACGCCAAAGGCGGCGCCAATGAGCCGCTGCCGGGCTTCAAAGAAATCAAGTCGATGGTGTATTCGGGCATCTATCCGGCGACGACCGAACGCTACGAACAATTGCGCGAGTCGCTTGAAAAGTTGCAGCTCAATGATGCTTCGCTGACCTTCGAGCCGGAATCTTCACTCGCACTCGGGTTCGGGTTTCGCTGCGGCTTCTTGGGACTGCTGCATTTGGAAATTGTCCATGAACGACTCGAGCGTGAATATGGCATCACGATTGTCAACACCGTCCCCAACGTCGAATACCACGTCTTCACCAAGACGGGCGACATGGTCAAGGTCGACAATCCCGCCAAGATGCCGCCGCCGATGGCGGTGGATCATATCGAAGAGCCCTATGTCGCAGCGCAGATTATCACGCCGACCGAGTATATCGGCAACATCATGAAGATCATCGCCGACCGGCGGGGCGAATTTAAGGAGACGCATTATCCCGATCCGTCGCGTGCGACGCTCGAGTTCAATTTGCCGCTGTCGGAAATCATTTTCGATTTTCACGACAAGCTTAAATCGATTTCGCGCGGATATGCCTCGCTCGATTACGACTTCTTGGAGATGCGCACCAGCAAATTGCAGAAGCTCGATATCCTGCTCAATTCCGAGCCGGTGGATGCGCTGTCTTGCTTGATACACCAGGATCGTGCGCAAGTGTGGGGGCGCAAGCTCTGTGCGAAGTTGCAAGAGCTGATTCCGCGGCAGATGTTCGAGGTAATTATCCAGGCGGCGATCGGATCGAAGGTGGTTGCTCGCGAAACTGTGCGGCCGATGCGCAAAAACGTGACGGCGAAATGCTACGGCGGCGACATCACGCGCAAACGCAAATTGATCGAACGTCAGAAAGAGGGCAAAAAGAAGATGAAGCAAATCGGCAGCGTCGAGTTGCCGCAAGAGGCGTTCTTGGCGGTGCTGCAGATTGATCGGGACGGGGATTAGAGAGCGGATAAGTCTCACAATTCCAACGCCGTACACCCCCAGAAAATAGACAATTTTTATCAGCGTCTAGCCGCGCAAGCTTGCCAATGCCATCTTGCAATCATGGCTCCATATTTTGCTTGACAGTTTTCCAAGCACTCCTAAAATAGTCGACAAACCTTTACAAGGAGAATTCCGATGCAGCCAAACACTGCCAAACTCTTCCTTTTCCTGTCGCTCCTTGGGGCTGCTATACTTCTGATCACTTGCTCCCAAAGCGGCAGTGGAAACAAACCGATGACCAAAGAAGAAATGGTCAAGCGCGGCGAATACTTGACAACAATCGGCTCGTGCAATGATTGTCATTCGCCGAAAAAGTACACCGCAATGGGGCCCGTGCCCGATCAATCGATTCTGCTTTCGGGCCATCCGGCAAACAGCCCGGTTCTGGCGATTCCGGCAGGACTGCCGGATCCGAACGGTTGGGTCGCGCTGACCAATGCTAATTTTACAGCCTGGGCAGGTCCCTGGGGAGTGTCGTTTGCGGCAAATATCACGCCGGACAAGCAGACAGGAATCGGCAACTGGACGGAAGATGACTTCATCAAAACCATTCGCACGGGGAAACATCTCGGAACCGGTCGCGATATTTTGCCGCCGATGCCGTGGCCGTTCATCAGCAAGATGACTGATGAGGATCTAAAATCGGTATACGCCTATCTTATGTCGCTTCCGGCAATTCCGAATCTGGTACCGGGACCGCAGCCGCCGATGGCACCGCCGGCAGATTCCACCGCCGGAAATTCGGGTCAATAATATCTGTCCTCTAAATGAAACAGGCAGATTCAGAAGAATCTGCCTGTTTGTCTCTAATTAGCTCGGATCAAATTCGGCTACCGACAAAACGCACAAGGCGCTGGCCCACCGGCAAAGATGTAGTTGATCATATACACACAATCCGTCACGTTAACGATCGAACTGCAATCCACATTGGCGTCGGCGTTATCTTGGGGTGCTGGACCTCCAGCGAAAATGTAATTGATCAAAAAGACGACATCAGTGATGTTGACTTGCATGTTTTGGTCAACATCGCCGCAATTGTAGTCGGTCGAAAATGTAAAATTGTTATCAAACATCGCTTGACTGGTTAGGGCTGAACTGCGGAGAGAAGTAATTGAGTTTAAAGGACTACTGCCCATGGCAGCAAGGACAGCGACCACAATTTGTTGCGTGTCTCCAGGCGCCATATCAAAGGGTCCCGAATTTATCATTAGCCGGCGATCGGCTGGTGCCTGATCGACCCATCCATCATTCAAAACCGGATCGCCAGGGACGGCAAATGAGGTCACCGAGCTTGTCACGGGATTTATCATTGGGACCATCGCACCAGTGTTTGGGTCTTTGACCAATCCGCGCATGTAACCGTAAGTCTCAACCCTATTTGTCGGATCGGTACCATTAATGTACTTGATAAATGATGTCATGGGCAGATTCCGATAACCGTGCCGCCAACTACCGTCCACCAAAGCGGAATCATCCATGCTTGGAACGATCGGTCCTTGGAAGAGGTCAAAACCGACTGCCGGGGGTTTGGCACCATATTGCGTGTCATCACCGTCGTTGTAGCAGTATCCAAGCGAAAGAACTGTATCGCAGCCCACCAAGTCATCGCCGGCATTACCCAAGTCAGTGTCCGCCCAAATCGACACGTATGCGTCTTCGAGATGATTGCCGCCTTTGTTAATGAGCTTGTACTTAATGAAATAGGTGTTACCAAGCGCACCGCTACGCGAAAAACCGAAACTCGTCTGCTGAATTTCAAGTCCGAGCGGCGCAGTGGCGGCAGCATCGTTGATATGTGCTGCGGCATTTGCGTCATTGCACACCGACCAAGTCGTTTCATTCCCAATTAACAGCGGTTTTCCGTTCTCGCCGAAGGGCGCTCCCTGGCTTTCGGGCCAGTTGGCATAGTCGGGGTTTGATTCGGGTGTGTCGTATTTTGCAATCTTATATACACGGAAGGCAGTATTATCCGGCTGATAAGTGCCATTGAGCATCGGCCCGGGCACAAACTCGGATGAATATTCAGCGATTGCGAGGCGTACTTCGCCGTTGACAAGTGCGCCGATCCAAAGACCAGCGGAATAGACTACGGTCTTCGTCGTGCCGCGCGGAAAGTACAGGCCGTCGGATTTGCCCAATACATTGTCTTTGTCGTAGGCAAAATTACAGTCGTTGTAAACGAACATTTCGAGATTGTTGCAATCGAGCCGGGTGTCGGTGTCAAAGTTCAACGCAGCATTGGCGTGCGACAACCAAGTTTTGTGTGGCGCTGAATTGATTGGGTTTGAAACCAATAGAATGGTTAACAAGCTCATTCCAAGCGCAGACTCGATCCATTTCATGAAATCTCCCGCTTTGGCGGCTTATGCGGCCCCGTAGGAATAAATAGGTTTAGTCTCTACTTCGACTAAGATAATACCAAATGGACATTTTTGTCAATTAATTTTCGCATGCTGCTGGATAGCTTATTGCACAACCGCAGTTCCCCGAAACATGAAATAGGCCGCCGCGACAAGGCAAAGCCCGGCCCAGAGAAAGTCCAGTTTGAGTTCTTGCTTCATGTAGAGAACTGAAAACAGCGCAAAGACACACATGGTGATGACTTCCTGCATGACCTTCAGCTGCCCAAGTGAGTAGTATTGGTAGCCGATGCGGTTTGCCGGAACTTGAAGGCAATATTCGAAGAACGCAACTCCCCAGCTTATGACAATGACCATGAACAATGGCTGGTTCTTGAAGTCCTTGAGGTGCCCGTACCAGGCATAGGTCATGAAGAAGTTGGAAGCTGTAAGCAATACCACGGTCCAGAGTCTACCCATTGTTGCGCCTCGCTGTTTGGAGTTCGTTTCATTGACATTGGCCGGAAGTAGCCGGCAGCTAATTTGGGCAATAAAAATCGCACGCACAAAGTGAATCGAAAACGAAAAGTCTTGGCGGAATCGGCGCCGGAAACGTATCTTGACTTTAAGGATATTGATTTACAACCGTTGATTTACTCCACACTAAATTTGAGATAAAAGTTCATTTAAAGGACGTGGAATAATTATGCAGGGACAAGCAAGCAGTGCGGGCGGCGGGCTCGATATCGCCCAAGCAAAAGGGATCAATTTCGAATTACCGGCAGTCGTCTTTTCCGGAATTGTCGCCGTTAGAGACCGATTGTTGCAGTTGCCTAATCCACTGCGGCTGGAATCCGGCGACCCAAATTTTGACACGCCCGAGCACATTAAGGAAGCGGCGGCCAAAGCCATCCGCGACAATCATACGCATTATGCGCCTTCGACCGGCATCAAGCCGCTGCGCGATGCCATCGTCAGGAAAGTGACGAAGAAAAATCACATCACCAATATCACGAGTCCCGACCAGGTCTTGGTCACCAACGGCGGCATGCACGGATTGTATTGTGCGTTTCGGACAATCTTGAATCCCGGCGACGAAGTGTTGATCCCGCAGCCGAATTGGACTTCGACTGCCTGGATTATTCGTATCGCCGGCGGAGTCCCGGTAACGGTGCGCCTGCAGCGGAAACACGAGTATCGGTGGGACATCAACGAACTAAAAGCTAAGATCACGGAGCGCACCAAAGCAGTGCTGATCAATTCGCCACAGAATCCAACTGGCGCCGTGATGTCTCGACAGGATTTGATTGAATTGCTCGATGTCGCGGCCGAACACGATCTCTTTGTGATTGGCGATGAAGCGTACGAAGATATCATTTTCGAAGGTGAGCACAATTGTATCGCGGCACTGGCCAGCGAATATCCGCAGAGTGTCCAGGACAAGATGATTTCCTGCTTCACATTTTCCAAAAGCTATGCGATGACAGGCTGGAGACTGGGGTATCTGACTTGCACCAATGCGGAGTTTAACGAGAATGCCAAGAAGATGATTCTCTACACGATTAACGGCGTCTCGACACCAACGCAATATGCCGGACTGGCGGCGCTCGAAGGACCGCAAGATGCCGTTGGTAAAATGGCCGCCGAGTACAAGCTGCGCCGCGATCTCTTGTTTGATGCAGTAAACGGTACGGAGTTTATGCACTGCGACATGAAGCCAAAGGGAGCAGTCTACTTGTATGCCCGTATCACTGACAAGTGGCACGGCTCCGAGTGGGATCTGGTGAATCATTTGATCGAGCACTATTCGCTCGGCTCGGTTCCGGGGGAGGAGTTTGCCGACGATGAGAAGTCGATTCGGTTTGCGTACGCCTGTTCGACGGAAATGGTGCGGAAGACAGTTGAAGTGCTCAAGCGCTAGGGCGATTTGAAATCGACGGAACATGTCGTTTGGAACACCAGAACAATCAAGGGATTACGAAACCACACTCAATGTGTTCAGATTGTGGCGACCAGTCGCATCGCGTTTCGAATACAAGCAATCAGTCGACAAAATGTAGGTAGAGATTTCCGCCGGGTCGAGCTATATTCCTTTTCACGCAGGATTCTGCCAATGGAGGAACTGATCGATGTCACCCGAACTCAACATCCTGATTCTCACCGCCATATCGATTGGATTCATTCACACCCTAATCGGCCCCGACCATTATCTGCCGTTCATCATGATGTCCAAGGCGCGCGGCTGGTCAATCGGCAAGACGATCTGGATTACCCTCGCGAGCGGCATCGGGCATGTCTTCAGCTCGGTCGTTATTGGCGCACTTGGAATCGGACTTGGATTGGCGGTAGGCAAGCTTGAGGCAATTGAAGCCGTTCGCGGCAACTTGGCAGCGTGGGCTTTGATTACTTTTGGATTAGTCTACGCAGCATGGGGCCTGCGGCGGGCGTTTCGTAATTCGCCGCACACACATACACACTTGTTCGGCAGTCTGGCCGGAGTGACTCACAAGCACAGTCATGATCCGGAGGAATTGCACGAACATCCGGAAGGGCAAAAAGCTAATATCACTCCGTGGGTGCTGTTTACCGTCTTTGTGCTCGGGCCTTGCGAACCGCTGATTCCGATATTGATGTATCCTGCTTCCCAGCATGATGCATCTGGAGTAATTGCCGTCACGGCAGTTTTCGGTCTGACGACGATCTCGACAATGATTGCGATAGTGGTGGTATCGTCGTACGGGTTCAAGCTACTCCCGCTCGGAAAGCTCGACCGGTTTTCACACGCGATCGCCGGTTCAACAATCGCCTTGAGCGGGATTGCCATTAAAGCCCTAGGATTGTAGCATGGGATTCATGAGCCACAACCGCAGTGGTGAAAAGGTCGACCGACCGCGACTCGTGCTGGAACGCACGCGTCCTGAAGTCGCTCTGGAACTGCTCGCAGCCGCCGGATTGATTTACGCGGCTTTTTGTCTCATCATAAATTACCAATCGCTGCCGCCGTCGATTCCGATGCATTTCAATTTCAAAGGCGAAGTGGATTCTTGGGGGAGCAAGGAATCGATCTGGTTTTTAGCGGGAATAATGGCAGTAATCTACGTGACAATGACGCTTGTTGCGCGCATTCCTCACATGTTCAACTACCCATTTAAGATCACGGCCGAAAACGCCGAGCGCCAGTATCGCATCGCCCGAACCTTCATCAAGCTGTTGAGCGCGGAAATTGTCTGGCTGTTTGCCGTGTTGCTATGCGGTACAATGGAAGTAGCATTGAACAAAGCCAATACCATGTCGCCGGTATTTATCTATTTCTTTCTTACCGTCGTGCTCGTTAGTACGATTGTGTTCTTCGTTCTTTCCTACCGCGCAAAATAGCAGATCCAGCCGGCAGTCTTTTGGGTTATTCGCCTTCCGGCCTTGGACGACGCGGCGTCGGCGTGATGCCGTTAGCTGCGAGTATCTTTAATGAATTATCCACAAAAGCCGCCACAGAGTCTTTTTCCTCCTGCGACAAACTCGCACTCCAGTGCATGAACTTGTAACTTCCGGGCGGCATGGCGCCCTCGGCAACTTCACGCCCAAGTTTGCGCAAATCATCAACCGGTTTGTGATTGCTGACAAAGGGGAAGCCGTTGCTCATATCGATCTCGGCGCGAGCTTCAGTGATATCGTCATCGATCATGCCCTTGACAAATGGAAGTTTGTAGTACCACGGATAGTCTGTCTTGTCGGAGTGGCAATCGTAGCATGCCTTCTTCCAAATCGGTTCAAGGCGCTGGAAGTCTTGCTGAATTATTGCATAAAGCGAATCGGTGTTGGCGGCGGGCGCTTGCATATCCGACAATTGGGGGGATTCCTCTGTGTCGACCATGTCGTCGGCAAAGAGTAATGCGGAATATGCCAACAAGGAGGCGGCGAATATTGCCAATGTGAACAGCAAGAATGAACGAACCGGGACGGACTGCATTTTTGACCTCCAAGTGGGTTGCGGCAACATATTAGTTGTCCAGTGTAACGCGCCGGCAGAACCGAAGTTTCCGGCAAAAGCGACTATTTGAAGCGAAGATAAAGGATTTGACAATCGAAGTGAAAACCTTAACTTTAGCGCCGTTTTTGAATAAGTCGTAAACTTGCGGAGGTAACCGTGAAAATGCTATACAAATTTGTTTTGCCTGTCGCCCTGGCAGTGCTGGCAGCTATGATGATGTCGTGCGCTTCGGAAGCGCCGGAAACGCAAAAGCTCTACACCGATGCTAAGCAAATGTGGGATGATTTGAATCACGCGTTCGCGTTGGACAAAGGGCAGGAGCGAATCGATCTAATGAACAAGGTCCTGACCGAAGAGTGGGATGTCAAGATCGTCAAGAATCTTGAAGAGTATCTCAAGCTTTCGCCCAAGGGAAAGTATGCCGCTGATGCCACTACCTTGCTTGAGCAGGCGAAAAGCTCGGATCGGATCAGAATGTTGGGCCAGGCGCGTCCAATGTTGAAGATGATGGGCGGCCAGCCGAAGACGGTGCAGGAAGTCGATTCACTCGCCAAACAGCCGGTGCCGCAGGATACGACAAAATAGTTGTCGCGCAGACGAATATTCGCGTAGCCTCTAATGACGCTTAAATAGCCGCCGGTGAAACAGAACCGGCGGTTCCGCAGTATAAACTCCGAGGAGCAATCAAGAGCATATCGTGTTTAGTTCAATAGTCACAAAAATCTTCGGGTCAAAGTACGATCGCGACATCAAGTCGATTCGACCGCTGGTTGCGCGCATCAACGAGGTCTATCCAACGCTCCACGATTGGCCGGATGAAAAGTTCGTCGAACGGACTGCCTACTTCAAGAAGGAGCTGGAAGAACTCAAAGCCGAGATCCGCAAAGAACGCGATGCTGCCGGTTGGGACAAAGAGCAGTACAAGAAGAATTTCCGCGAAGAGATCGACGGATACCTCAATGAGATCTTGCCGGAAGCCTTTGCGATGGTCAAGGAAGCGTGCCGGCGCCTCTGCGGCAAATCCTGGGATGTCTGCGGACTTGAATTGTCCTGGGATATGGTTCCCTTCGACGTTCAATTGATCGGCGGAATTGCGCTGCATCAGGGCAAGATTGCCGAAATGGCTACGGGTGAAGGCAAAACGTTGGTTGCAACTATGCCGATGTACCTGAATGCGCTGGTGGGAGAAGGTGTTCACCTCGTTACAGTGAACGACTACTTGGCCAAGCGCGACTCCGAATGGATGGGCGAAGTCTACCGCTTCTTAGGACTGACTGTCGGCTGTGTTCAACGCGACATGGATTTCAGTGAACGCCGCGAGCAGTACAATTGCGATCTCACTTACGGCACAAATAGCGAATTCGGTTTCGATTACTTGCGTGATAACATGGCGGTTGCCGCCGAATACCGCGTGCAACGCGGGCATTATTACTCAATCGTCGACGAAGTCGACAGCGCCTTAATCGACGAAGCCCGAACCCCGTTGATTATTTCCGGTCCGGTCGAGAGCAGTTCGCTGACACCGCGATTCATGGAAATGCAGCCGTTGGTTGAAAAACTCGTCAAGCGGCAGACGGAATACGTCAACAAGATCATGAGCGACGCCGAGCGGATGTTTGAAGAGGGCAAGACCGACGAGGCTGGCACGGCAATGTTGATCGCGCAGCGCGGCGCCCCGAAGAACAAGCGGTTGCTCAAGCTCTTTAAGGAGCAAGGCGCCCAAAAGCTGGCGCAGCGCGTCGAACTGGATACCTTGCGCGAAAAGAAGATGCATACAATTGACGAAGAGCTGTACTTCGTCATCGATGAAAAAGAGCATACGATTAATTTGACCGAAAAGGGACGCGAATTACTTTCGCCGGAAGACCGGCAGCTCTTTGTCCTTCCGGACATCACCGAGGGTCTGCACGAAATCGATTCGAACGAGGCTCTCTCCGTTGAGGAAAAGCTCGCCGCCAAGGAACGGCTATACAAGGTACATGCCGAGCGCGCCGACAAAAATCACGCGATCAATCAGTTGCTCAAAGGCTATACGCTTTACGAGAAAGACGTGGAATACGTCGTTCAAGACGACAAGGTTCTGATCGTCGACGAGTTCACCGGCCGATTGATGCCGGGGCGGCGTTATTCGGATGGACTACATCAGGCAATCGAGGCCAAAGAGCGCGTTCGCGTCGAGGGCGAAACCCAGACCGTGGCCACGATTACGCTCCAGAATTATTTCCGCATGTACATCAAGCTTGCCGGTATGACTGGTACTGCAGAGACAGAAGCCGGTGAATTCTGGGAAATCTATAAACTCGACGTCATGGTGATTCCAACCAACAAGCCGATACGGCGCCTTGATTTCGAGGATCAGATTTACCGCACCCGCCGGGAAAAATATGCGGCGATCATCGAAGAGATCCGGCATTTGCACGAAAAAGGCATGCCGGTGCTGGTGGGTACGATCTCCGTCGAAGTTTCCGAACAACTGTCGCGCATGCTGAAACGGGAAAAAGTCCCACACAACGTGTTGAACGCTAAGTTCCACCAGACGGAAGCGGAGATTGTTCGTGAAGCCGGCCGCGCCGGCGCCGTGACGATCGCCACCAACATGGCGGGACGCGGTACGGATATCAAGCTGGAAAAGCATGCGGTCAAACGCGAAGTGATTACCGACGAAGTGCGCGATATGATCAAGCGCATTAACGATGTTGAAGGGTTGAAACTTGCCGACGACGAGGAGCCATTCGGACTGCATATCATCGGCACCGAACGGCACGAGTCAAGACGTATCGACCGGCAGTTGCGCGGTCGTGCCGGCCGTCAGGGTGACTTTGGCGCCTCGCGGTTCTTCCTCTCATTGGAAGACGATCTGATGCGTCTGTTCGGCAGCGATCGCATTGCATCTATCATGGATCGGCTCGGAGTCAAGGAAGGCGAAGTCATCGCCCATGGCATGGTGACGAAGGCCATCGAACGGGCACAAAGACGAATCGAAACGCAGAACTTCTCAATCCGCAAGCATACGTTGCAGTACGACGACGTGATGAATAATCAGCGCACGGCCATCTACGACCGGCGCAATTCGATCATCGACAAGCTCGATCACAAGGAAGAGATCGAGGAGATGATTCAGCAAACGGCTGATGCTATCGTTGCCGAAAATTCTGCCAAGAACGAGGACGAAGAGACAGTTGACCTGACGAACATCCTGCAGGCATCGCAGAATGCGTTTTTGTTGTCGTTTGATCCAAAGTCGCCGGAGCTCACCGAACTGACGCGCAATGGACTTGCCGAGAAGCTCGCGGAGATGGCGATCGTACATTATCGTAACAAGGAAGCATTCCTTGGCACAGAAGTGATGCGCCAACTCGAGCGCTATGCGCTGCTAACGACGATCGACACCGAATGGAAAGAACATCTCTACGAAATGGACCAACTAAAGTCCGGCATCGGGCTGCGAGCATACGGCCAGCGCGATCCGTTGATCGAGTACAAAAAGGAAGCGTTCACGATGTTCCAGGCACTGCTGGAACGGATAGACCGCAGCGCAATCAGTCTGGTCTTCAAATTGCAACCGGTCGATCGCTCGCAAGTACAGCAGCGTCGCCAACAAGCACTCTCAAGATTGCGGTCGGAGCACGAAAGCATTTCCGGAATGCAGGCAGCAGCACCACAGGCAGAACAGCCGCAAGAGACGATGCCGGAAAAACACAAGCCGATTGTCCGCGACATGCCCAAAGTTGGCCGCAACGACCCCTGCCCATGCGGTTCTGGCAAGAAATACAAAAAATGTCACGGCGCTGAATAAACCTCGCGCCGTTCTCTCAATTAACTCGTTCAAGTTCCAGCGTTTATGTCGTGCCGCAAAATGTGTGATAATTGTGCACCATTCATAAAGGCATTCATTCGTATGACTCAAGGCAACTTCTTTTGCCTCCCGAGTGCCCTCGGAGTGTAAAACACATATTAGTAAACTCCGGTTTCGGGAGACATCCCGAATCTGTGAAATCTCCAGACTGGCCATTTCTTACAGTTAACGAAGTGCTCGGTACGACAACCGCCTAACCCAGGAGTGCAATATGACAAGACTAAGAAGTCTATTAACACTGCCTCTACTAACAGCGCTAATTTTCGCTTATGGATGCAGCGACAAAGAGGTCGATCCGGGGCAAAATAATGACGAGAATTTGAACCTTACTGACGAGTTCGGCGGCTACAGCTCCGCTAATGAACAACCCGCTTTCGGCGACGAAGAGATGTCGGACATGGACGTCTATATGAGCGCCGACGACCCCATGATCACCAATCATGGTGTTGACTCGATCCGCATTCTACCTAATGTCGGCGTCTATGCCGTTCAACTTCTCTGGGGGCATCTCGAGCACGATTCAACGGAAACCCAAATCACCGACTGGTCAGGCTCAATCAGTGTTGACCGGGGCGCGATCATCGCACTTCGACTTATTCGCTTTGAGCAAGCTGATTACATAGTTCGTCCGCGCACCTCGCGCCAGGTGATCGACTTTGTCAGCCACACGGATGTTGATTTCGATGGAATCCTTGTTTATGTCTACGACCCCAACCCCCTCGAACACGACAGCGAAAATGTTCTCACAATCACGACCGGTCCATACACGAATTCATTCGCCATGCATGAGTTGGTCGATATCGAGACCATCACGGACGTCGGCAACAACCAGTTCTCGATAAATGCATTCAAGCTCGAACACATCGAGTGCGGCGAAGGCTTCCTTGAAGGAAAATGGGTGCGCCCTGCTTCCGACCGTGGTAAAGGTACATTTGTCGGACGGTGGTTCTCACAGGATGGGCTCTTACTCGGCCACGTACACGGTCATTTTGGCACGCGAGACGACAATGCTCAAGTCATGTTCGGTAAGTGGATCTCAGCTGCCGGCCTTTTCCGCGGATTTTTGCGCGGTGAATGGACCAGCGGTACCGAGGAAGATCCTGCTGATACCGAAAACGGCTCGTTTGCCGGTAGTGTTTATAATCGCGACCGCGTGGTCATTGGCGACTACTCCGGCGATTGGTCAGCCCGCGAACGAGGAAACGACGACAAAGATGGCAACCGAGCCAAACACGGCTTCTTCCGCGGCCAGTGGTCGACAAACTGCGACTAAATCACTCTTATAATTTTTGATTAGACAGGGCGCCTCGAAATCGAGGCGCCCATTTTTGTTTTCTTCGGAGTTCATCTGCCAGAGCAAATATGAATCGAACCAACTTTGTATAATAGGCGCAAAGGGAGTTTGCGAGAGTAAATTGGAATTCGGTCTGGTCGGTACTATCTTGTCGAGCGGTACCGGCTTCAAGTCGCGAGCCTATTAGCGAGGGGTTTGAGATGAATTTCGACAAATACACTACGAAAGCTTCGGAAGCTGTCCAAGGTGCGATGCAGCTAGCCGGACAATTGGGTCACCAGGGGATTTCGCCTCTGCACCTGGTTCTGGTGCTCATTCAGCAAAAAGACGGAATTGTACCTGCGTTGTTGAAGAAACTGGAAGTTGACGAGAATTCGCTAGTTGCGGCGGTTAAGAGCGAACTGACTCGTCTGCCCCAAGTATCCGGCGGCGAACCCTATGCGACTCCGGAATTGCGCAAAGTTTTCGACACAGCCGAAAGCGAGGCCGGTAAGCTTCGAGACGAATATGTTTCAACCGAGCATCTGTTTCTCGCTTTACTCGACCAATCGGCCGTTCGATCACTTGTCAAGACTGATCGCGATAGCGCCCTGAAGGCGCTGGCATCGATACGCGGAAATCAGCGAGTAACCGACCCTGATCCCGAAGGCAAGATGCAATCGCTCGAAAAGTATACACACGACTTTACCGCCATGGCACGGCGAGGCGAAATCGATCCGGTGATTGGCCGCGATGAGGAAATCCGGCGGATAATGCAGATACTGTCACGTCGGACAAAAAACAATCCCGTGCTCGTCGGCGAGCCCGGTACCGGCAAAACAGCGATCGTCGAGGGCTTGGCGAAGAAGATTATCGACGGTGACGTGCCGGAGACGATCAAAGGCAAGACGCTGCTTTCGCTCGATCTGGGACAGATGATCGCCGGAACAAAGTACCGCGGAGAGTTTGAAGATAGACTCAAGGCTGTTATCAAAGAGGTCGAAGAATCCGACGGACAGATCATCTTGTTCATTGACGAACTTCACACCATCGTCGGTGCCGGCGCTGCCGAGGGCGCAATGGATGCAGGCAATTTGCTCAAGCCGGCCCTGGCACGCGGAAGATTGCGCACCGTTGGTGCAACAACTCTGAAGGAATACCGCAAGTACATCGAAAAGGATGCCGCATTGGAGCGGCGATTTCAGCCGGTCATGGTCGAAGAGCCGTCAATCAAGGACGCGATTTCCATCTTGCGCGGCATCAAAGAGAAATACGAGGTGCATCACGGCGTGCGGATACGCGATAACGCGATCGTCGCAGCAGTGACTTTGAGTGCACGATACATTACGGATCGCTTCCTCCCGGACAAAGCCATTGATTTGATGGACGAGGCAGCCTCGGTGCTACGAATCGAAATCGACTCAAAGCCGACGGAAATCGACCGCCTGCATCGGCGGATTCGTCAACTGGAGATTGAAAAGGAAGCCCTCAGGAAGGAACGCGACGAGGATTCCAAGCGGCGGCTGGTGGAATTGGAAAAGGAACTGGCTGAAACGCGCGAAGAGAACGCTGGACTTGAACTCCATTGGCAAAACGAGCGAAAGATCATCGATCAAATAAAGGATTACTCGGCGCAAATAGAACGGCTTCGTGAAGAAGCCGCTCAGGCGGAAAGACGCGGTGAACTGCAAAGGGTCGCGGAAATAACTTACGGGAAGATTCCGGAGTTGGAGAAAAAAGTAAAGGGCGCCAAGGACGAATTGGCGAAACTGCAACAAGACAACGCCATTCTCAAAGAAGAAGTCGACGAAGAGGATATTGCCAGCGTCGTATCGCGTTGGACTGGAATTCCAGTGGCGCGGATGTTGACGGAAGAATCAGAGAAGCTCGCGCACATGGAAGATGAATTGGCGGCGCGCGTTATCGGCCAAAAGGAAGCCATCAAAGCCGTTTCGAATGCCGTCCGCCGTAGCCGCGCCGGAATCCAGGAAGAAAATCGTCCGATTGGTTCGTTTATCTTTCTCGGCCCAACCGGTGTCGGCAAGACCGAGTTGTCGAAGGCACTGGCGCAATTTCTCTTCAATGATGAGAAGATGTTGGTTCGCATCGACACGAGCGAGTACATGGAAAAACACGCCGTCGCGCGATTGGTCGGTTCGCCGCCCGGATATGTAGGTTACGAAGAGGGTGGACAGTTGACCGAAGCGGTAAGGCGGCACCCCTATACAGTGATCTTGTTCGATGAAATCGAGAAAGCACACCCTGAAGTTTTCAATATTCTGCTGCAATTGCTGGATGAGGGCCGCTTAACTGACAACAAAGGACGGACGGTCGATTTCCGCAACACCGTCGTCATAATGACTTCGAATCTCGCTTCACAGCAAGTTGCCCAGCTTGCCAATGACCGAGCAGCGCAGGAGCGCGCTGTCAACGACGTACTGCGACACACGTTCAAGCCCGAATTCCTTAACCGTGTCGATGACATCATCATTTTCCAACAGTTGACCAAGCCGGAAATTGCCAAGATTGTTGAACTGCAATTGAAACTGGTGGCGGAACGACTGGAGAGGCGCGGAATCGAACTAACTATCACGCCGGCAGCCGCCAAGTATCTAGCCGAGGCGGGATTCGATGAGGTTTTTGGCGCACGGCCATTGAAGCGACTGATCCAAAACGAAATTCTGGACGAGCTGTCCTTGCGGATTGTCGAAGGCAGAATCAAGGAGGGCGCCGCAGTGAGAATCGATTACGACAAAGGCGCGATTCAGTTTGGTTAGCGGATAGCCGCTCCGGTTCGGCAGGAGTTGACGTGCGCGTTTGCGTGCGATCTTCCGAATTCCTTTCTCGAATTTCGGTAGAGCCGTTTCTTGAATTGTCTACCTTGGTGCTTAAGGCAAGATAAAGCCCTAAACATTGGATAGAAACGAGCTACCTACGAAGACCTCCGACATTATCAGATTGATACTACTCGCTGCCATTTGGGGAAGTTCGTTTATTTTCATGCGGGTGCTTTCGCCGGTGCTTGGCGCTGCTGCGACGGCGGATTTGCGGCTGTTGATTGCCGGCGTTGTCATGCTCGCATATTTCGCGGCAATCAAGTTCGACTGCAATTGGCGCGAGAATTGGAAACACTATGTAATCATCGGCGTTGTGAATTCCAGCATTCCGTTCTTCCTCTATGCCTTCGCGGCGTTGCATATTCCGGCTTCGTATTCCGTTATCTTCAATTCGACTTCACCGCTATTCGGTGCGGTATTTTCCGCAATCTGGCTAAGCGACCGCTTGACCGGGCGGAAAATAGCCGGTTTAATTTCCGGAGCATTTGGTGTCGCCCTCGTAAGCCGAGTCGGTGCTGCAAAGATGGATGCGATGTTCGGCTGGTCGGTGGCGGCGTGTCTGCTTGCCCCCATGTGCTATGGACTGGCAGGAGTCTATATCAAGAAATATGCAAAGTCCGTCAAACCGATGGCTATCGCCGGCGCCAGTCAGATGACAGCCGGACTCGCGCTGATTCCGGCGTTCGCCCTAATGCCGCCAAATGGAGACATCACGACAACGGTGGCAATCAACATGCTGGCACTGGCGATTCTTGGCGGCGTGATCGGATATATGCTTTACTATCGACTTCTGAAGGATGTCGGCCCCACCAAGGCCTTGAGTGTGACATTTCTCATGCCGGCGTTTGGAGTGCTATGGGGCGTAATATTCTTGGGTGAAACGGTTACAGTGGCAATGATTATCGGCTGCCTGTTCATCGTATCCGGCACTGCGCTAATTGCCAAGCGCTAACTTACTTCCCATCATCCTAGATCACATACTCGGCGGCCGCCCAAAGCTACCGCAATCCAAACAATCCTAATTCAGGAAACTTGCACTGCAGTCCTGACCGATCACTGTCTTTACTTGACGAATCTCGTTTAAATCACCAGTTTGAGCAGGGCTGGAAAATTCAACACTCGAGAGGATCAAGTAATGCAGGAGCAAAGTTTTTCCAATCATAGCCGCTATGTCCCGGGATTTCATTTCGTATTGTCGGGGATCATATTTTTGTCGCTGATCGGAGCGTGCGTCAACCTTTACCATTCTCTGGACAATCACGCCAATCTCTATTCGGCATCACTGCTGGTCGTGGTGTTCGTCTGCCTGTCGTTGATGTACGCCTATGTTCGCTCGTTTCCGCTCAAGGCCCAGGATCGTGCAATTCGCGCCGAGGAAAACCTGCGGCATTTTGCGATGACAGGACGGATGCTGGATTCGCGCTTGACCATGCGCCAAGTTATCGCGTTGCGCTTCGCGTCGGATGATGAATTTGTCGAGCTTTCCCGGCGTGCCGCCAACGAGGATCTTTCGGAGACCGATATCAAGAAGGCGATCAGAAACTGGCGACCCGATAACTATCGCGTCTGATTGAAGCGCTTAGGCGTACGAATACCAACAACGAAAGGCGAGAAATGAACAAGCGTCGACTGGGCAATTCCGGAATTGAAATCCGCCCGCTGGCATTGGGCGGCAATGTATTCGGCTGGACGATTGACGAGCCGACATCATTTCAGGTTCTCGATCGCTTTGTCGCGGCGGGATTTCAGATCATTGACACTGCCGATGTCTACTCGCGTTGGAAAGCGGGGCATGTCGGCGGCGAATCGGAGACAATTATCGGCAAGTGGCAGAAGCAGCGCGGCAATCGCGACAAGATCGTGATTGCAACGAAGGTCGGAATGGAAATGGATGCCGACAAGAAGGGGCTCTCCAAAATGCATATCATGAATTCGGTTGAGGGTTCTCTGCTTCGATTGCAGACCGACTACATCGATCTCTACCAGTCTCACACCGACGACCCCGCTACCGCACCGGAAGAAACCCTTGAGGCATACGCAGAGTTGATCAAACAAGGCAAGGTCAGGGCGATTGGCGCTTCGAACTTCACGACCGAACGCCTGGCGCAGTCGCAGGCGGCTGCCAAGCAACATAACTGGCCGTCGTATCAGAGCCTGCAGCCTTGCTACAATCTGTACGAGCGGGAAGAATATGAAACGAAACTCGAGCCGTTCTGCCTCAAGTCTGGCCTTGGCGTAATTCCCTATTTCTCACTGGCGCGAGGATTTCTCACCGGTAAGTATCGTTCGGAAGCTGATCTCGCCAAAAGTCCGCGCGGACAGGGAGTCAAAAAATATCTCAATGCGCGGGGAGATCGGATACTTGCCGCGTTGGATGACGTTGCCGCCCAACTAAATGCAACGCCGGGACGAGTTGCGATAGCCTGGCTCATCGCGCGTCCGAGTATTACCGCTCCAATTGCGAGTGCAACGAGTATCGAGCATGTTGACGATCTGGTCAGCGCCGCGCATCTGCTTCTTGATCAAACACTAATTGAGCAATTGAATCAGGCGAGCGAATACTAATACAACCCGCGCATACGCCCGGAGCAACTTACGGGTGAAGTGCATTTACAACGGGAAATGCCGATAATCTCTGAAGGGGCGGTACAATTAGAATCGACTATTCAATAAGGCGGCCGTTTGAACTGGACAGCGAGAAGATCGGCGAATGTGATCATCGTGGCTTACGCGCTTGCCGCGAGTCTATTGAGCTGTGACAAAGACAAATCCGGTAATCCGACGTCTGATATTGAAAACAACACCAACCCCGCGGTGCTCACAGTTTGCCCGGTCGCGATTGAGAAGATCACCGATCTTGAGCCGCTCGGAGCGCTGAATCCATCCGGCCACACGATTCCAACCGACCATGTTTACTTCTATACAAGCTGGACTTATGGAGAACAGCCGATCTATCCTGCCGAGATACTGCCCGTATTTGCACCGGGAGATGGCGAAGTTAGTTGGATTTATTTGTTTGGCGGACCAGACGATGATGCCAAAGTTATGATTCGCATGAACAAGTGGGTTCAGTACTATCTTGATCATGTCGTCCTCGATTCGAATATTCAGGTCGGCACCAAGGTCACGGCTGGGCAGCGGCTGGGAATCAGCAAGGGCATCGCAATCGATCTCGGACTGACCAATGACTCGGTTACGCTGCCGGGATTTGTCAATCCGGCGCGTTACGAGGGCCAGACCCTTCACACCGATTCGCCGTTCAAGTATTTCAGCGAGCCGTTACGCTCGCAACTTTACGCCATGGTACGGCGAAATGCTCCCGACAAAGACGGTAAGATCGATTACGACATTGCGGGAAAGCTCATCGGCAACTGGTTTCACGAGAGTGTAGAAGTTTCGGAAACGATGATGCCGCCGGCATGGCCAAAACATCTGGCGTTCTGTCCCGACTCCAACGAACCAAGTGAAATGCGAATTTCCATCGGCGGAACGATCTCCGGACCCGGCAAGTGGGAGCCTTCACCGGAGGATCCGGCATTTGATCAAGTCAGCGTTGCCAGCGGAAGAGTTGTTTATCATTTGAATTACACCGAATGGGGCTATTTTGGAATTATGCTGGTCCAGCTTGTTGACGACACACACTTAAAGGTCGAAGTTTTCCCCAACAGCACGAACGACGAGATCCAGTTTACAGCCGGGGCGTATCTTTACAGCCGATAATTCACCAAGCCGGCAAAATGCCGGTACCAAATATGATCTATGTGGGGAGTTCTGTTCGATCATTCAAATTCGGAGAGGCAGGGATTCGAACCCTGGATACCCTCGCGGGTATAACGGTTTTCGAGACCGCCGCTATCGACCACTCAGCCACCTCTCCAAAATCTTCAAAGAACATTGCCCGCGCAGGGCTGTGAAAAGCTTTCCGAGTCGGATTAGCGCCAATGTTTGGAGCTTGAACTAGTCCGAAACCTCTTCGCCGAAAATCTCCCGGTCCAACCGCTCGATTTCGTCCTCGCGAGGTTTGATTATCATCAGCCCGGCCGGACAACATACGGAAAGTAGCACGTATGTGTCAAGGTCGCCACCGAGAAAATAGAAAATTAATCCGTACCCGGCCGGAGCAGCCGCCAGCAGCAATAATGGTAGCAATTCTTCCGCGATAACGTCAGCATAGGCGCCGGGGCGGGCCAGGATCTTAGCCTTCATGTTCGCCGAGAACAACTTTCGCCGCTTGAGAACGAAGCCGACAGTCACGTCGCTGATGGCGACACCCACCAGACAATATCCGACCAAGCGAAGCGCTTCTTCACTCGCAATCGGTGAGGCGAGAAATTCCAATTGTGAACGCAGCAATAATCCGAGTCCCAGCAGGACCGCCGGCAGCCCCACGCACAAGTGAACGCCCTTGCGCGCCACGGCCGCTTGCACCATGCGGGCGTCAAGTCTGCTCACTGCCGCCACTGCGCCGTTTTTCACGGATATTTTCAAAGAATTCGCTGATCAATGTCGCACACTCAAGATCGCAGACCCCGCCGACGACTTCGACCTGATGATTCAACCGCGGATCCTGAACTAAGTTGAACACAGACCCGCAGGCACCTGCCTTGGGATCGCGCGCGCCAAATACCACCCGCGCGATACGCGCCAGCACAATGGCTCCCGCACACATTGAGCACGGTTCAATTGTCACGTAAAGCGTGGCCCCTTCCAAATATCGCAGTTGGATCTTATTACAGCCGGCAGTAATTGCGATCATCTCGGCATGTGCGGTCGGGTCGATTAGTGTCTTGTTCTGGTTGTGACCACGACCGATGACTCGTCCATCCAAGACAACGACAGCGCCAATCGGAACTTCTTCTTTGGATTCGGCAAGCAGCGCCTCGCGTAGCGCCATCGCCATGAACGACTGGTCGATCTCATGTGGTGTAGCGTCGGGGTTCAAGTTCAGCATGCGACATTATACACGCTGAACTTCAATGAAGGTATACTTTTGTCGGTCCAGTTCGGACGGTAGATTATTCCGGGACAACGCCGATTCGTTCGGCTTCGTGCTCGATGAAGCTTTTCAACATCACTAGCTCGTCCGCGCGGATATCTACGAATTTTGCGGCAATTTCAAACCCGCCCGCCGGACTTTGATGCGATCTGATTATCTGGCAAATTGCCGTGATGGTTGTGGTCGCCGGCTCAACTTCAGCGCCGAGCAATATCGCCTGTTCGTTATTCCAATTGGGCAGCTTGATAATCATCTTGATCAGCTCATTGCCGTGATAGTCGTGTTCGGCGATAAACAACACACCGCCGACGCCGATGTTCTGTGCCTGGCCCAGCGATTCCGAATGGGACTTGGCTGTAAAGAGAATCTTCTGTGTTGTAAGCTTGCAGCTTGACGGAATGCGGATAAATTTCCGGCGATTCTTGACCGAGCTTTGTGCAGCGATTGCCATTTTCGTTCTTCCTTGAGCTTGAGTGCATCGTGCATTGATTCGATGCGTAATTCTGCTAACATACTGATTATCGGAACCTTACGGCTTTTTTACAGCCCGGCCGGAAGAAATTCTTCTTGATCAACACCAGAGCGTTTCGTATCGTATCAGACTTATATGACTACCGAGCGCTTGGCCAAGCCAAAATGGTTAATGATGAACGCGAGCTTCGGCTCGGGGTATCGTCGTGTCCGCGGTCTTCTGAAAGAACACGGCCTGCATTCGGTCTGCCAGGAAGCCTCGTGCCCCAATATGAGCGAGTGTTTTGAGTCTGGAACCGCGACGTTCCTGATTCTTGGACATGTTTGCACACGTGGCTGCGGTTTTTGTGATATTCTCAAGGGCAAACCCAAGATTCATGACCTCGGCGAACCACAGAGGTTAGCGAGTGCGGTCGCCAAACTCGGCCTCAAACACGTTGTCATTACGTCTGTTACGCGTGACGACCTCGAAGACGGCGGCGCCGCCATCTTCGCGGCAACGGTCCGAAAACTGCGCGAATACGACCCGAATATCCAAATCGAGCTGTTGATCCCTGACTTTCAAGGCGCCAAGGCTTCGGTCGATTTGATCCTCGATTCAGCTCCGGAAATCTTTAATCACAACATCGAAACGGTACCACGTTTGTATAAGACCGTGAGGCCGAGAATGGGCTATCGACGCAGCCTGTCGATACTTAAGTACGCCAAAGGCTCCGGCAAAGTGAAACTCGTCAAGTCCGGAATCTTTGTCGGCGTCGGCGAACGCGAGGACGAAATCAAACAGACCATGCAGGACATTCGCGATACGGGAGTCGACATCTTGACTGTGGGCCAATACTTGTCGCCATCCGAATTGCACCTGCCAGTGCTCAAATACTACCATCCCGACGACTTTGTGAAGTTCAAGGAATGGGGCAACGACATGGGATTCAAGCACACCGAATCGGGACCGCTTGTGCGCAGCTCCTATAAAGCATCGCATCAGAGCGCCAATCTTATCGAAGTTTAGATTTTCTTTGACTAAACAAGTCCATATTATTTCGAAAGTACAATGATCAAGATATTCTTTGCCAAAGAACTGGGATTCTGCTGGGGTGTCGAGCGCGCAATCAATCTGGCTGCGCAAGCCAAGAACGACTTTCCCGGCGACGTCACGATTTTAAAAGAAATCGTCCACAACCGCCAGGTAGTCGATTTCTTTAAGACCAGAGGCGTTGGACAGGAAGACACCCTCGACAAGATCGATAAAGGCACCCTTGTCATCTCGGCGCACGGCCTAAGCCCCAAGCTGAAGGAAGAAGCCCGAGACAAAGGATTGCACATTGTCGATACCACCTGTCCGCTGGTAGAGAACGTCCACAGCTTCACCCGCGAACTGCTCGGCGAAGGATACCAGGTTATTCTCTATGGCGAGCCGGGACATGATGAAGTCCACGGCGTGATGGGAATCGACGAAAAGAACATCCATTTGCTTGCCGAGTTTGAGGATATCGAGCACTTGCCGCGCTTTGAAAGTGGAAAGGTAGCTCTAATTACTCAAACTACCCGCGGCGTCAAAGCCTTCGCGGAAGTCTGCAAGAAGATGCAGGAAGTTTACCCGGATATCAAAATCGTCAATACCATCTGTGATGCCACCGACACGCGGCAAGCCGCCATTCACGAGCTTGCCCCCAATGTCGACTTGGTGCTGGTGATTGGCTCGCAAAGCTCCGGCAACTCGCAGCGATTGCGCGACATTGCCGAAGAAATTTGCGGCAAAGCCTATCTCGTCGACCACCCGACGCAAATAGATTGGAAATGGTTTGACGGCGTCGAGAAGGTCGGAATCACCGCCGGGGCTTCAACTCCGAACTTTGCCGTCGAAGGCATGCTCAAGGCGATCCAAGTGGGAGTCGGAATCGATGTAGCTAATTCCGATCCGAAACTATTCGAATACAAATCTTTTGCCCAGTATAAGAAGAATGTTCAACAAACTGCGTAGAAAATCACATCAGGTCAAAGTCGGCAATGTCTTGGTCGGCGGCGATGCACCAGTATCCGTGCAGTCAATGACCACCACCCAGACGCGCGATATCGATGCCACCGTCGCTCAAATCAAGCGGCTCGAAGATGTCGGTGTCGACATCATACGCGTGGCTGTCCTCAATAAGGAAGACGCCCAATCGCTCGGTGAGATCAAGCGCCAGATCAATGTGCCGCTTGTGGCCGATATCCATTTCCACTACCGTTTGGCTCTTATTGCCGCCGAGCAAGGCGTCGATAAGATTCGCACCAATCCCGGAAATATCGGCGACGACGTGAAAATGGAAAGCGTTGTGGAAGTCTGTAAAGAACGCAAAATTCCGATCCGCATCGGCGTAAATACCGGTTCGCTGGAATGGGACCTCGTCAAGTCAATGGGACGTTACAACCCCGATGCCCTGGTCGAATCCGCCATGCGCAAGGTCCGGTTGCTTGAAGAAATGGATTTCCACGACATCTGCATTTCGATGAAGTCTTCTGAAGTACCCGGCATGGTCGAAGGCTATCGCAAGATTGCCCAACTCGTCAATTACCCGCTGCACCTCGGTGTCACGGAAGCCGGTCCGCTTATGGGCGGCACGATCAAGTCATCAGTCGCCTTTGGGCTATTACTTCACGAAGGTATCGGCGATACGATCCGCGTATCGCTCTCAACCGACCCGGTCGAAGAAGTCAAAGTCGGCAAGAAGATACTCCAGTCGTTGGGGCTATTTAGCAACATGCCCGATCTCGTCAGTTGCCCGACCTGCGGCCGACTCCAGACTGATCTCTTCGGTCTCATTAGTCGCGTCGAAAAGGTGCTGGAAGGCATAAAGAAGCCGATCAAGGTCGCGGTCATGGGCTGCAATGTCAACGGTCCCGGTGAAGTTGGCGATGCCGATCTCGGCGTGGTCGGTTCAGCGGATTACCTTGCGCTCGTTCGCAAAGGTCAGGTCATTGGCAAATTCCCGCCCGATCAGCTTGAAGTCGAACTGCTCAAGGAACTCCAGGCATTCCGCGATGACGATATCGGCGCAAGTAAAACTCTATCGATTGCTGTACCGACCGAATAGCAATTCCACCATTTTGGAAGTCCTTTCAAGCGTAGGCTGATTTCAGTTGCCCGCCTGACAGTACGTGTCACCGCCTATTCGAGATACAATAATGGAATTCCGCCGCAGACATCCGGACGAACGCGTCGTATTTCACCCGTGTTATCATAAAGCAAGAAGTGAGCAAATCCGACTGTAACCGCGCCCAGTTCGGAGAGATCGTGAATTAACGAATCCACCGGAGTCGCGAGATCACTGCATACGATAGTCATGCACCGAGACGACTTCAGTTGCGCCCCTGCTTTTATCTCGCCGTTCTTTTGAAATTCAGTCATGAGCAAAGAGACTTCGTATGCGGACTGGCGATCAAAATAATAGCGAAGGTTCTGTTCGATCTGCCAGTCGGTCAATATGACACATTGCCTGTCGACGCAAGAATCAAGCACAGATGCAACAGTATAGTCCCGGCCCTTGGAGCTTGCGCGTGCCTGCACTGACATATCAAAATTTGTTAGCGCGATAACAACAATAGCGATGCAGAGAACGCCGTAAGTTAGACGCCTCTGTGCTTGCGTACGCAGCGACTTCAGCATCAAATTCAGAGCGATTGCTACCAACAGGATAAATGTCGGCAACAATATTATCAGCAGTTCGTTTTCACCCGGAAGCCACCACAGGACAAAAGCGAGATCCGACACAAGCCAAATCGACGCAAAAACGACCGCGGAAACCGCGGTGCGCTTAATCCAGGTCCCGCGAAAAGCAGCATAGAAAACGACAGCAGACCCAGCAACAAACAGAAACATCAGTACAAGCAACAGCGCAGTTGAGCCAGCGGGTAGAAATACAAAATTACGCAAGAAACTCTTGGTCAAGAGAGCTACACCTTGAAGATTGACGTTTTCCACAGTACCCCAATTGCTGTGCAAATCGCTGTTATAGAGGAACAAATAGTCAAGTAGCCCTCTCTGTTCGGACGTCGCAGGCACCCACTGGTAATAGCCGTAAAGATACGAAGCTGCTAGTATCAAGAAAGAAACAAGACTAACGCGGACGGAATTGCGCACGAATCGTCGATGATCACGGATCAAGAACGCGGCCATCAGCGAAGGCAGTAACAGAATACAACTTTGGTGATACAACGTTGCCACTGCTAAAAAAATTCCAATGAGGAAAATGAGTTTCGGTGAGTATTCGGCGCTTTCTGGTTTCGCAGTTAACCACATCAGGATCGCTACTGCCCCGGCGGCGGGAACGTAGACTTCCGCAAGAGTCGCATAACTCCAAAATCCATTGCTTGCAGCAAGCAGCATCGCACATAGCGTACTTATCCCGTAGCTCTTGGTGAGGTTGAAAATGAGCGAAAACATGAACCAAAGAGTTATGCCGGCCCAAATCACGTTGTGAATTTGGGCTGCCACGAGCGTATCTAACGGTGTGAAAGCTCCAACTATCGATTGCAGAACTCTTACAGCGGGGGCGAAAATGAGATGGTGCGGATGGTATAGATTTATGCCGGTTTTTGCAGCATGAACATAACTCAAGCTATCTCCAGTTTGTTCATCCGCGCGCAGGCCGATGTAGATCGCAAGAATCAACAAGACGCCGAAGAGAAGTAGACAAGTTGGCAACAATTTTCCGTCTGTGTGCATACGAACATGATACCTAAATCTTACACTTCGGCAACTCTATACTGATCATCACCCACTTGCAGCCACGAAATGAAATCTTGACACAATCTCTCCGTTTCTGTCGGATCCAACGACTAACTGAAAAATTAGGATATTGGATATGAAGACACTGAGAAACGTGGTTGGTGTTTTATGAAGCAAAGACCCTGACGCATTGTTTTCGCTTGCTTGCCGATCTCGGCGTGGTCGGCTCGACAGATTACATTGCGCTCGTTCGCAAAGGTCAGGTCATTGGCAAATTCCCGCCCGACCAGCTTGAAGTTGAGTTGCTCAAAGAGCTGCAAGCTTTCCGCGATGATGATATCGGCACTGGCGCAGTAAAGCCGGTCATGGTGCCGACCGAATAATTCTAATTCACATCGAGTATTCTAAGAGCCGGTTGTCTTCATTGTCTGCCGGCTCTTGCCATTTTCATTGACAACTGCCCGCCCAGATTTTTATTTTTTCACCCATGAAAAAGAGTTCCAATCCTGGTTCATGTGTCGTCATTAGCCCGCATACACCTGCGGCGCTCAAACCACTAGTCTTCGCCAAGGGCGACCGCGTTATCATCGAAAGGCGCGATACCGAATGGCCGGAATTCTTGTGGTGCATTGATGAGGACGGCGCGGGGGCTTGGATTCCCGAGAATTATTTGGATCGTGACGATGAGGTCGGTATTCTCAATACAGTCTACTCGTCAGTCGAATTGAAAGCCGACAAAGGCGAGCGTCTAAGCATAATCAAATCGGAAGCTGGATGGCATTGGTGCCGGAACTCCCAAGGCAAACTAGGTTGGATTCCGGACCGCAATGTCAAGAGTTCATAGGCTGAAGTTTGGAGTTCAAAAGTTTGCCGGCTAGGTTAGCGGCTTACTCTTGCCACTTGGCGACCTGATCGCGATACTTTGCTACCAGCGATTCCGCGAGCTTCTTGTCCTCGGACTCTGCTGCAACCGTGAAATAGGCAGCTGTCCGATCCGGCGCAATCCAAACCCAACTACTGTCTTCCTGGAAAC
>CAZIBI010000034.1:0-36340 GCA_964537215.1 uncultured Ignavibacteria bacterium
CCAAAGCGATGATGTACCAGACAGCGATATACCAGATCGAATTGCCGCCGGTCAATGTAAAATGCGTTGCCGGCGCATTCGCGACGAGAAAGTCCCAGCCGCCTCTGGTGACGACGAGAACAATCAGCATCACGATAAAGCCGCCATACATGAAGATGAAATGCCAGGCATCGGCGCGAACCAAAGTGCGAAATCCCCCGACAAAAGCGTAGTACGTGACCAGTGCGGCGCCAAGCACGACTCCAAACCACTTCGGCCAGCCGAAGAGCGATTGACCAAGAACACCGAGGATCAAAATGTACGCGGTCGGCAACGTCCAAAGAAAGATCACCAGCGCGCCCAGACCGGCAGCATGGCGACCATAGCACTGAAACAGTCGATCGGGTATTGTGACGAATTCGGTGCGGCGGGCTTTACGGGCAAGTAATAAGGCAAAGAGCAATGCGGCAACATAGTAAGGAACGCCAAATACCAGCCAATTGGAAAGCCCATACTTGAATGAGTACTCCCCGACTCCAAGAATCCCGCCATACCAGTTGCAGACCAAAGTTGCGACAAAGGCGGGTAAGGTAAGCTTGCGGCCATCGAGCATGTAATCGACAGTCGAGTTGCCGGTCGGTTTGCGCTTGGCCATGCCGAATACGACGATGCCGACGAGATAGAGTATGATTATGGCCAGGTCGAGCAGAGTCACGCGTTACTGCAATTCCAGCTTAAGCGATGTGAAGATCGACCGACCTGCGGCCGGGATGTATTCTGACCAATACTGATCGGGCGAATTCGCAAAGCGGGTAACGCCGCCGTAGCCGGAAGATTCGTACTCCTTGTCGAAGATGTTATCGAGCCGGGCGTTGAGCGTGAGCTTGCCGAGATTGAGAATCTCGCCCAACACAACTCCGGCGGAAACGGACGAGAGAAAATACGGGTCGATGGCGAGACCCTCGACATTGTTGTTCTCAACATAGGTCTTGCCGACAAAGCGGGCGCGATAAACGAAATTGAATCCACTGGCCGTGTATTCACCGATGAGATTTGCGATGTAGTCGGGGAATCCGGCGATAGTGTTGCCATCATAGGAGAATTGGCGGCCCGCGACGAAATTGTAGTCGGTGTCGTTATCGTAGACTGTCTCGGTAATGGCAAAATCCTTGATGCGGTTGTAATTGAACGAGAGATTTCCCGACAGACGAAAATGCTCGCTGAATCTATTGTTCGCAGCAATTTCGACACCCGCGTGAACCGAACGGTCGACGTTTGTTGTAATCGGGAGCCCGAGATCGTTCAGACCGCCGAAGGGCACGATCTCATTGGCAAAATCCATCCAAAAGAAATTGGCGCTGTAAGCGGCCGCGGTTGTGTGATAGTTCAGACCGAGTTCAAAATTGTTGACGCGCTCCGATTTGGCGGTCGGGTCGCCGAAGACGATAGTCGAATCGCCTGGACCATTGTGCTCGATTGACGCAATACTCAAAGACGGGAAAGCGTACGGATCGCCGGCGTCGTAGATTTCCCAATCTGCGGGGACACGCGACGAAAGCGAGTAACTTGTGAGTAGGCTGACCTTGTCGCTGACACTGTAGGTGATGCCAGCGCGTGGCGAAAGAAATGTCCAGTCGAGATCGTAATTGTAACCGGAGAAAGCTCCCATCTTAGTTTGATCAAGGCTGAAGCGCTGGTGCCGCAGTTGCAAACTTGCAGTAAGATTCAGCCGTTCCGTCAACAAGTAGCTTTGATTGGCATAGAGCGTGCCGAAATACTTGGTCCCGAAGTACTCATAGTAACGATGTCGCGGGTCGATCGAGCTGGTGACATCCTCGCCCCAGACAACCTGTCCCCAGTGCTCCGATTCGAAATAGTAAAACGAGCCGCCGATTGCGAGCGAACCGCGTGCTTGCGTAAACTCGAGGCGCGGATTCCAGCCCCATTGATTCTTGGTGACATGTTGCTGGCGGACGAGATCTCCGGAAGTAATAACGTCAATCGAGTCGCCGGCGCCGTCGCGGACGATTGTCGGTGGGATGTTGTAGTCGTAAAAGTCGCGCCCATCCTTGTACTGCTCGTAGTAGCCGCTGCCGTGAATATGAAAGAGCGTGTTCTGCAAAGTTGTGTGGTCATTCAACTTGATGGTGTTGTGCAACTCGTAGTGCGGCTGGTTGAAATTGTCGGTTTCGTTGTCGTAGGTGAGCGGATTGAAACGCCGGTCGGCGGCTTCGACTGAACGCGCGATCCCGTAATATGCCAGATGCATCCGCATCGGACCGCCGTAGACATTGACGGTTGTGGTCATGCGCGGATCAAGGCGCGAGAGCGAAAAGTGATATGCCCAGCCGTCGTACCAGGAATCTTTGCGGTAGCCATCAGAGAGCTGACGCGAATAGCGACCGGAGAAGTTCCAGCGGCCATCGATGAGGCCGGAGGAATACTCGAGCGATTGCTTTTGCATGTCGCCGACCCATTTGCCGTTGTCCCAGAAACCGCCGTAGCCGGTTGTGACCGCGACGCTGCGCGGCTGTTCGATCCCGGAAGAGACGATATTCACCGACCCGCCGAAAGCCGCGTCGCCATAGAGCGAGGAGCCGATGCCGCGTTGGACTTGGATGTCTTTGACGTTTGAAGCGAAATCGGGGATATCGACGAAATATGTGGCTTGATCCTCGGGGTCATTGAGCGGAATGCCGTTGATATATGTCGAGACGCGTTTGTCATCGAAGCCGCGGATTTTCAGATAGCTGTAGCCCAGACCGCCGCCGGCATCGGAATAGGCGTAAACATTTGGTGTGGTCTCAAGCAGCAGCGGAAATTCGCCGAGAGCATAGTCGCGGGCGATTTCGCGATCAGTGAAATCGGTGAAGGCAACAGGCGACTTGCCAAGTTCCGCACGGTCAGCAGTGACAGTAATTCCCTGCAGCGGATAGACAGATGGCTGCAGTTCGATGCGCAGAAACGAATCAGTCGCGACGGTTAGCATCAACGACTTGAAGCTGATATGCTTGAAGACAAGCCGCTTCGGCGCGCTTAGATCGAGTTCAAGTTTGAACGTGCCGTCCGGATTCGAAGCGACTCCGGAATTTGCGGCATCGATAGTAATGGCCACGGCCGGAATGGGTGCGCCTTTGTCATCGACAATGACACCGGAGACAGTGGCGGCGGATGCGCAAGCTGGTACGAGCGCAATTAGCGCCAAGAGAAGAGCAAAAGCGAGTTTCATGTTGAACGCCTTTCCATGGTCTGAAAACAAAAATGCCGCCTGATCTCAAAAGAGAATGGCAGCAACGGAAAGAGCGCTCGATTGGAGATGTCGCTGCCGTTTCCCTACGCCGGTATTGTCCGGATCAGGTTTTGGGGGTATAATCTCAGACGACCTATTGATCGCCACTCCCAACGGCTATGTTCTGGGAATGATACGGATGAGGCGGACAGATGCAAGGGGAATTTTTGCGCTCACCCCTACCCCTCACCCAGAAAGGGAGAGGGGAAAACCGAGAAGCTTGTCTGAAGTCGAACTCGCAAAGTGGTTCGGAACGAGCGGCAGCATGTAGAGCGCTGGCGGCAGCGAAGGCACCGCATGTGGACAACCGGCGCGCACAAAATCAAATCGGTCGAGGATCATTGCAGTGTCGAGATTTGCCGCTCGCAATAGAGAAACCCACCCGTTGGGTGGGGTACAAGTGATTTGAATTAGGAATCTACCCGTCTCATGGGGTTGGTACAGTAGTTCTCCGACAAGCTGGATTCCGACTTCCGTCGGAATGACTCGACTGGTAGTCTTCAAAAAGACTCGCTGAAAATTCGGCCGTATGACCAACGCGCGAGTCCGTCATACCGGCGAAGGTCGAAGATCCCGTGTTTAACGGGACCGGTATCCAGGTTTTGTTCCGACGAACGCGAGCGAGCCTGCCGTTCCCCTCTCAGATCGAAATATTCTGACGGGAAGATAAGCTATACCCCTGTCAGAACCTGTCAGTGAAAATTGAACTATTTTACAAATGATGGACTTTTTTGTAAATTAATCGCCAATCGAGACGAATTATGTAGTAAAAGGCGGATTGCCTTGCGCCGAAACAACTGCGGCGGCGAGGCTCACTTTCGCGTCTTTGCCGGAGAAGCATTTGTGAAAAGAATCACTTGCTTTTTAAGGAGGATTTTACTACCTATTCAGTTAAGTTTTGGAGTGCTTTGGACTGTTTGTTGACTATTAGACTTAGATAGGTACGCAATATGGTTAAGATTAAGGCATTTCAAGGTTTACGACCGAAGGCAGAATACGCCGAGAAGTTATCCTCCCCCCCTTATGATGTATTGTCATCGGAAGAAGCCCGAGTCATGGCGGCGGGTAACGAAGTCTCGTTCCTTCAGGTCACAAAACCGGAAATAACCTTCCCAACCGGTTCGGAGCCGAGCGGCGCCGACCTTTACGAACGTGCGCGAGTGAACTTGCTGTCGCTGATCGACAAAGGCTTCCTCGCCAAAGATACCAACCGCTGCATTTACATCTACCGACTGACCTGGCGCGAAGTCGACCAGACCGGCTACATGGTTTTGTCGAGCGTGGACGACTATCTGCTCGGCCGGATCAAGCGCCACGAGTTTACACGGCCGGATAAGGAAGCCGACCGCACCAAGCTCAACGACGTCACCAACGCCCAAACCGGCCCGGTGTTTTTGTTCTATGCCGAGAGCCACGTGCTGGATGAAGTGCTCAACGAAGAGTGCGCCAAACCGCCGGTGTACGATTTTGTCGCGGCGGATGTGCGCAATCGATTCTGGGTCGTGAGCGAACCGCAGCGGGTTTCGCAGATCAAAGTCGGATTCGCCGGATTAGGCGCGACCTATATCGCAGACGGTCATCACCGCTGCGCAGCCGCCGCCAATGTCTGCAAACAACGGCGGGCGCAGAATCCGCAGTATCTTGAAGATGAGCCGGATGCGTTTTTCCTGTCGGTAGTATTTCCCGAAAATCAGTTGAAAATTCTCTCTTACAATCGCGTCGTAACGGATCTGCTCGGACTGGAGCCGCGAGACTTCATCGCGAAGGTCGGCGAGCGATTTATTGTTGCCGAAGTTCCGGGCGGTAGGGCAATCGATCCCGAAAGCGATCGCGCCATCGGCATGTATTTGGAAAAGAAATGGTACCGCCTGACTCCCCTGCCGAACAGTTACAATCAATTCGATCCGATTGAATCGCTCGATATCAGCATTTTGTCGCGCAATTTGCTTGAACCGGTACTGGGAATCACGAAACCGCGCACCGACAAGCGAATCGATTTCGTCGGTGGAATACGCGGCACGGGCGAATTGGTCAAGTTAGTTGACTCCGGAAAATTCAAAGTGGCTTTTGCAGTGCCGCCGGTATCGTTGAAAGCGCTTCGGCAGGTTGCCGATTCAGGCGGCGTGATGCCGCCGAAGTCGACCTGGTTCGAACCGAAGCTGCGCGACGGCATGGCAGTATATTTGTTGGATGAGTGAACGTGGGTGTTTCCCCAAAAGGATAAGGTAGTATGAAGATCCTCATATCAGATTCGTTTGATCCGTCGCTTCCCGAGTTGCTGCGCAAGTACGGCGAGGTAACTTCTAATCAAGCCGAAGCAGCGGAGGCGGACATCATCTTGGTGCGCTCCAAGACCAAGTGCACGAAGGATTACATCGATCAAGCCAAGAAGGTACGGCTGATTATTCGCGGCGGTGTCGGACTGGATAACATTGACGTCAAGTATTGCCAGGAGAAGGGCATCGAAGTCCACAACACCGCGGAAGCTTCAAGCATCGCAGTCGCCGAATTGGCATTTGCCATGATGATTGCCGTTCCGAACCGGCTGGTCGAAGCGGAGATTTCGATGAAAGCCGGCAAGTGGATGAAGAAAGAACTGAAGCGCACTGAATTGTTCGGCAAAACGCTCGGTATTCTCGGTTGCGGCAAGATCGGCACCGAGCTGGCCAAGCGGGCGCATGCGTTCGGAATGAACGTTGTCGGCTACGATCCGGCCGTCGATGTGCATGACACAATTTCCATCAAAGTAACGGTCGATGAAGTCTTCCACGAGGCGGACTACATTTCGATCCACACGCCGCTGACCGAAAAGACGCTCGGCTTCATCAACAAAGCTTCGATTGCGAAGATGAAGAACGGCGTAGTGATCATCAATACCGGCCGCGGCAAATGCGTGATCGAACAGGATGTCGTTGACGCGCTCGAGTCGGGCAAGATCGGATTCTATTGCAACGATGTCTGGTACTCCGACCCGCCGGAATCGACGCCGTTTCTCAAAGCGAAAAATACACTGCTGACGCCGCACATCGGCGCCTCGACCAACGAGAACTTGCTCCGCATCGGCAAGGCGGTCGACCGCATAATTGGCAAGTTTGCCGGCAACCATAACCACAGAATTATCTGAAATAAGGATTAAGTATGAAACGCATATACAATTTCAACGCCGGCCCCTCGGCAATGCCGCTTGAGGCGCTCAAGGCTGCGCAGGAAGAGATGCTGGATTACAAAGGCACTGGATTGTCGGTGCTGGAAATGAGTCATCGCAGCAAGGACTATGACGCCATCCACGCCGAGGTCAAGGCGCTGATCAAGAAGCATCTGCAACTTCCCGACAATTTCAAGATTCTCTTTCTCGGCGGCGGTGCTTCCCTGCAATTCGCGATGCTGCCGATGAACTTCCTCGCACAAGGCCAGACCGCCGACTATATCCTGACCGGCTCCTGGTCGCAGAAAGCCGCAGCGGAAGCCAAGCTCTTCGGCGATGTCAATGTCGCCGTCAGCTCGGGCGAGGCGAATTTCACTTACATTCCGACTCCCGACCAAATCAAAATCAGCCCGAATTCGCAATACGTCCACATAACCACGAACAACACGATTTTTGGAACACAGTGGAGCTATTTGCCGGAAACCGGCAATACACCGCTGGTGGTTGATATGTCCTCGGATATCTTGTCGCGGCAGATTGACGTTTCTAAGGCTTCATTCATTTACGCCGGTGCGCAGAAGAATCTCGGCCCGGCAGGCGTGACGCTTGTCATCATTCGCGATGATTTTGCGGCGAAGCAGAAACAGGGATTACCGAAGATCCTTAGTTACTCGACATACATCAAGGACGATTCGCTTTACAACACACCGCCGGTGTATCCGATTTACTTGACGATGCTGACGATGCGCTGGATCGATTCAATCGGCGGCATGGCGGAAATCAGCAACCGCAACAATCGCAAGAAAGAATTAATCTACGGCGCTATCGACAACTCGAACGGATATTACAAAGGCACCGTGCGCACAGACAGCCGCTCTGCGATGAATGTGACGATTCGGATGGCGACCGAGGAGCTTGAAGCGAAGTTCATTGCCGAGGCCAAAACCGCTGGATTCATCGGACTCAAGGGGCATCGTTCGGTTGGCGGTCTGCGGGCGTCGATGTACAATGCAGTCTCCATTGAGGCCGTCGAGAAGCTGGTTGAATTCATGAGGGATTTCCAGAAGAAGAACTAAGACCCTCACCCTTGATCCTTCTACCAAGGGGAGAAGGAAACGAGACAAGCCCATCCGTTGGAGACAGCGGATGGGCTTTTTGTTGTGCAACCACGAGGACGGACTTACCGCCGAGTTGCTTCAGCGCCAAGATCACGCAATGGCGCCGGTATTCACGGTATTCGATTTTGCCGCTGTCGCGAGGCCGGCCTCCAGAGCTGCAATCAGGTCCTCCGCATCTTCCAGTCCGACCGAGATTCGCACCAGACCGTCGGTGATGCCGATTTTCTTGCGAGTCTCCGGATCGATACCGGAGTGAGTCATCGAGGCCGGGTGCTGGATCAGCGAATCGACCGCCCCGAGACTAACCGCGAGAGTGAAAATGCGAATATTGTCCATCAGCCGGCGAGCGACTTCGTAGCCGTCTTTCATTTCAAACGCCAACACGCCGCCGAATCCGGACATCTGCGACTTCGCCAATTTGTGGTGCGGGTGACTCGGCAGGCCGGGATAGAACACCTGCTTGACCATCGGATGCTTCTCAAGATACACCGCGACTTTCATCGCGCTGGCGCAGTGGCGGTCCATGCGAAGAGCGAGTGTCTTGAGCCCGAGATAAATCAACCAACTGTCGAATGGCGACGGGCAACTGCCAACGTCTTTCATGATGCCATAGAGCTTGTCTTTGAATTGATGGTGGTTGGTGACAACCGCTCCGCCAATGACAGTGCCGTGGCCGGAAATGTATTTTGTCGTCGAGTGCATAACAACATCAGCGCCGAGTTCGAGCGGACGCTGCAAGTAAGGCGTTGCGTAGGTATTGTCGACGATGATCAGGCAATCGGGGTTGATCGATTTCGCAATGCGCGATATCTCCCGGATGTCGGTAATCGCCATCGTAGGATTGGTCGGTGTCTCAAAATAGACGCCTTTGGCCTTTGGATTTGCTTTCATGACCACGGTGAATGCGTCGAGATCGGAAGTATCCACCGCGATCGTCGTCACACCGAATTTCGGCAACACGTGCGTGAGCAGACTATCGGTGCAACCGTAGACAACGTCACCGCGAATGAGCGTGTCGCCTTTGTCGAGCAGCGCAAATAGAATGCCGCTTACTGCCGCCATTCCGGATGTAAACAGCAAAGAAGAGATGCGCACATTGTCGGGGTCAGCCAACTTGGCACCGCAGCCCTCGAGCGCGTTGAGCTTGGCTTCGGCGGTCATTGTCGTCGGATTTCCGAGGCGCGTGTAGATAAAGCCGTTATCCTCGGAGGCAAACAGTTTCTTGCCCTGTTCGGCATTGTCGAAAACGAAAGTTGAAGTTTGGTAGATCGGCAGCGTGTGCGCGTTCGAATGAGTTCCGGCGATATGCTCACCGGCGTGCAGCGCGCGCGTGGCAAAGCCGTGCTTCAGATAGAATTGCTCGACCGCGTCTGAATTAAATGAATCTTCCATTGATTGCTCCTTGAATGGCAAAGGCGATAGTTTAATGCGCCAAATATAGGGAAAAACCTGGAGATTTCCAGTTGATATTGCGCGGAGCGCCTAGACGATTTCGGGACGATCGGATAGCTCGTTGGTGTCGTCGGCGCGGCGTGGGAAGTGCTCGGTGAGTTTGGCGCCAATCTCGCGGACGGCGCTGATAATGCCTTCCGAGTGCCGGTCGCGTTTGATGGCATCCTCGAGCATCGACTGCGGATGATTCCAGTAGTCAGGCGGCAACTTCGACGCGATGTTTTTGTCGGCGACAATGACGCCGCAACGTTCGGTGAGCGAAACGAAAATCAAAACGCCGGTCGATTCGCGCGTTGGGGTCAATGCGGCAAACAGCTTGAGCGCACGATCCCAAACGATGCGTCTACGGCGAGACGGATTCTGCAAGATTGCGCCTAACGCGAAGTATCCGGCAACAAGACCGATTACACCCCAAAGCGTGCCTTGCGTGAAGTCATAGTAAACGCCCCAGTTTTGGTCGCGCGTCACCCACAGCGAAATGAGAATTGCGAAAATTGATATAATCGCCGCTGCAAAGAGGCGCTCGATCAACCAACCGTGTGAGCGCGACGCGAGGCGAATAACGATTTCACCGGAAGTGCGCGCTTCCGCTTCCGCAACCGCGTTCTTAATCGCCTCAAAATCCGCTTCCGAGAAGCATTTATTTACAAGATCTGCCATCGTCCTTCTTACTACCATCCACCGGAGGCGCCGCCGCCGCCGGATGAGCCACCACCAAAGCTGAATCCTCCCCCGCCGCCGCCAGAGCTGCTGCCGCCGCCAAACCCGCCGCCGGTTCCCCAGCCGCCGCCTCTACCACCGCCCCAGAAATTGCCGCCGCGTCTGCGAACTGCGTCGCCGATCTTTCCAATAATGATCACGAGGATCAAACCAATGAACATCGCCATACCGAAGGAGACCGGGAATTTCTTCTTCTCCGGTACCGGATCCACATATTCCCCGCCGATCGCAGAAATGATTCCGTCCACGACGGCATTGATGCCCCCGGCCCAATCTTGACGGCGAAAATGATCGGCCATCGGCGAGTTGCGTCGCACGATGCGACCCGACTCGACGTCAGTGAGATCGCCTTCGAGCCCATAGCCGACTTCAATGCGGGTTTTCTTCTCTTGGAGCGCCATCAGAAAAAGCACACCGTTGTCTTTATCGCCTTTGCCGACGCCCCATTTGTTGAACACTTTGTGGGCGTAGTCTTCGAGTGCTTCGTCACCCAAAGTCGGAATGATCAGAACAGCGATTTCGTGGCCGGAATGAGTTCGATAAGTCTGAAGCTTTTGATTGAGCGCCTGCAGTTCGGCAGAACTAAGCAGCTCCGCCAAATCGGTCGCGGGCGAGGTATAGAGCGGCACATCCAATGCGAACAATGGATGTGCCGGTATTGCAAGACAAGCCAGCAGCGCAAGCGATGCGAAGAAATTGCGCATTTACTTGGACTGGAAGAGATCCTTCACTTTGGGAGCTTCCTGCGCTTCAGTGCTGGCAGCAAAGAACTGTTTCTCATAGGGAAATCCAAAAACTGCACCCGCGATCAACGCACCCGCGCCCTTCTGGCGATAGGTGTTATAAGCACGGACAGCCTCATTGAAAGTCCGCCGTTCCTGGGCAATGCGATTCTCGGTGCCTTCAAGCTGCGTGAGCAGATCCGTGTAGAGCGCCTCACCCTTGATATCGGGATATTGCTCAACAACGACGTTGATATAAGAATTCAGTTGGCGCGACAACTGTGTCGACAGCGAATCCAGCAAGCCCGGGTTGGCTTGTTTGAGCGCACCTTCGGCGGCGCCTTTCAGGTCGAGCACGCGCTGGCGCATGCCGATTACCTCGGTAAGCGTGCTTTGCTGGCGACTCATGAAGTTGTCGACACTGGCGACTAAGTTGGGAACCAGATCGAAGCGGCGCTGGTAAACGTTTTGCACCTGCGACCATTTTTCATCGACTGCCTGCGAGTGCTCGATGAGGCCGCCACGGTTGCTCCAGACCCACCCGGCTACTCCGAGCACGATCAGTAGCAATACTGCGAGAACTATCCCAAATACTTTCATTTCAGTCTCATCCCTCCTGTAAGAATTTTGACACTGCGGAAATGAATCGGATTCGTATACGAAGTGCAATAGGAAATGTTGCGAAAACAGGATGGACGTTGTCTAAGGACAGGCAGCGCAGGGACTGGGTCCGTCGGCGAACAAATAGTTCACCATGTAAACCGCGTCAGTTACATCTGTCTGCCCATTGCAGTCGAAATCGCCGCCGGCGATATCTTGCGGCGCCGGTCCGTCCGCAAAGATGTAGTTGATAAGATATACTGCGTCGGTAATGTCGATCTGCCCGGAATTATCGATATCGCCACAAGGCGGCGCGTTGACTATGCTCGTAGTAAATGCTGCATAGACACCGGCGGAAGCAATCTGCGCCGTGACCTCATTGAATGCCGTGTCAACTGAGCCACCGACTAGCAACCAAGCGCGTGTCGGTACATTCCATTTGAAAATGCGTAGGCTCGTTTCATCTCCCGCAGCGCGGTCGGGAACTTCAAGATCCGAGTCGGCATATCTGACGACGATTACTTCGCCGCCACTGAAGTTGTTTTCGGGGAGAAGTCCTAAAGACGATGTCTTGCCGACCTGGATATTGTCGTCGGTTAGTCCGTTACGAAGGATTGGATACGCTGATACCAAGAGTGATGCCTTGTCCCAAGGAGTCAATACCCCAGCCTTGAAGGTAGCGCTACCATCAGGCGACGATAGTTCACCGCCCAAATACGGCGCTGAACTAGCGTAGCCGGTCTCGACAAAGAACTGCGCTGATGAATCGTCGATCGCGTTAATTGTCAGGCTGCCGGCAGAAGCAGGCGCACCGGCGAATTCGCCTTCGTAGTCAATTCCCTGCAGCGACAGCCCAAAACTCTGGGCATTGCCGCCTGCGGGGGCGTGGTCAACAACTGGGGGACTAGAGAATTGATCATTGACATACAAACGCAATGAATGACCAGTCTCACTGGGGATCATCTCTGCAATGAACTGGTGATCTCCCCGCACTGGTATCATCTCAAGATCGATTTCATCAGCGAGCGCGGTGAACTGATTACCGAAAGCGCTCTTGCCAAATGTTCCGTCGATGGCTTCCCCGTAAAGCCACTCTTCGCCAACGGCGCGGCGGTTATTTTTTGCGACAATCAGGCGCGCCGAGCCGGCGGCACGGATGCGATCACCCGGCGAGACATCGAGCACTTTGATCTTGCCTGCGTCAGATGTTTGACCTTGCTCAATAGTCAAAGTGGCGGACTTGCGGAGATTGACCACTAACCGGCTAACTGGAGCATTCGAGCTTCTTCGTTTCGCTGTCACAGTTTTTGTCGCGCTGCCTGCATTGCCGATGCTTTGCGGGAAAACGATATGTGCGCCGACATCGGAGTCCAAGTTACTGTTACTTTCATTCGGCCCCAATGCATATTGCGTCAATGAGGGTAGCGGGCGTTCGGTGGGCTTTAAGACTTCAGCAAAAACTGTATCCAGACCATAAGCTTTCTGGAAGCGTTGCTCGAAATAGTCCCAGCACGATTTGCCGTTTTCTACGTACTGCGCTGTATTCTGGCAGGCGGCGTCAGTGTATTGCAGCGAACTCGACATTTCTGATGTCATCACCTGGGTCGTATCGTATTGAGTTTCCATGTAGCCGTACGCAGGATTCGAAGCGCATTTGCCCGACCCGATTGGGAAGACGTATTCGTCCTTGAACCCCAAGACATAGTGTCCAATTTCATGTCCGACCGTTCGGTATTGAGTCGTGGCGGTTAGGACGGGAGGATAATTCGTGGCTGTCAAGTTCCGAGAGTCGTCCAATCTTCCATGGAAGTCACGTGGCATGTGCAAAAATGCCGGCGGTGGGTCATCGATGCCGGCGGCCGTTGCTCTCGGCCACTGCATATTGCTGGCATAGTAGCGCACGTCCGCAGCATCCCAATGTGCACGGTCGTCAACGATAGCGACGGTGTCGAGCACTACCTGCCCGTCGTAGACATCGTAGAGGTAGTTGTTCAAGTACCGAAAAGAATTCTGCAGCGACGCCAAATAACCGTCGCGCGTATCCCATTCAACAGCAACAGCAAGATTGAAAGCAAAAGTAGAGTGGTCGAGTACAATATTTTGATTGTGGGCATCGGTGAGGGTGTCGTATTCAATCGAGCCGTCAACCATCAGGTTCATATTGTCAATCGTTACCGAATACTTGGTGCCGAAGTAAGCTGCATGCCGCGTCGTTGGCTCGCTATGAAGGTACTTGCGGACTTTGAACGGTCTGGCCTTGCCAAAGAGCGTATCACAGACGCAGATCTTGCCTTCTGCATCCGTGGTGTCGCGATACATCAAAGTGTCGTTCCAGTTGGGATTGGCAGATGTGAGCTTGCGGATTTCGACTTCCGTGTCCTTCAGCTTTGCGCTGTCGCCGCTCATGATTACAAATTGCCGGGTATCGTCGGTTATCTTGCGCACTCCGGCGTTGAAGAGAAAATTGCCGAACAAAAATTGGCTATTGCGAGTTTCGGCAATGATGATACCGCCGTCTGGACCGGTAGTGACGGCATTGCCGAAGTCGTCTTGGAGTCCACCGAAGTTGCGTCTCCAAAGCTGCGTGCCATCGGAAGCGACCCGGAGAACGTCAACTTGTGCTTTTAGGTTGATTTGCGAATAATCACGACCGACGACGGAATATCCGCCATCGCAATGGACTTCGACGTCGGTTGGGTATTGCTGACCGACCAACGGAAAAGTCTTGTTCCACACTAATCCACCGGAGGCGCTCAAGCGAACCAGCCCAAAGTCGCCATCTCCCTGCACACAGACAATGAAACCGCCGTCCGGAAGTTCCCTTACTCCCGTCGCGGCCTGCTCTAATGTCGGGCCAGTATACGTCCATGTTAGGCCGCCACCGGAACTATGCTTGGATACGTACGTCGCACAATTGCTTCCCTCATCGTCGCATTGGTATCCGGCAACGACGAATCCGCCGTCCGAAGTTGCGTGAATGCGATAGAGTAGGTCCCAGCGTGACTGACCCCAGCTGTTTTCCCATAACTGCGATCCGGATGACGAGAGCTTGACGGCATAAAAATCATAGTTGTAGTCGTTGATTGTCTCTCCCGGGCAATAGCGGTGTCCCACCATGACATATCCGCCATCGGTTAACTGCGCGACGCTGGCGATAATAACTTTGCAGTCCGGGTCCTCGCCTTCCTTTTCCCACTCTACATTGCCGACCGAATCGTACTTCACGGCGAGATAATCTTGTGCTCCCGCGCCGCCGACTCCGTGTCCGCCTGCAGCTATGAGCCCATGGTCTGCGGTAGCGTCAACAGCATAAAATATCTGGTCGTGAATATCTCCATAAGAGCCTCCCCATTGTACCTGTCCTGTGCGGTTTAGCTTAACAATGATTCCCTGCAGTCCCGTGAATTGCGTCCGCGTGTATCCGGCCGCAACATAGCCGCTATCGCCATAATCGGCAGCGACACCCTGAAAAGAAGATTGGGACAACGCATGCTCATAGTTCATGATGACATCCTGTGCCAACACGACCTTGCCAAATACTATAGTCACGGCGGCAACGAGCACAATGATGTTGAGGAATTTAGGCATTGATTTCTCAAACACGGGTCGAGGTTTGCCTCCCGATTGGTTGAGCAGAAGATTAAAAAGCTTCGTACGTAGACTAATATAGTCCGTATTGGTTAATTGTCAAATGAAAATGGTGCGGAGTTTCCGGAGTTGCGACGCCCTATTGCTTGAGCTTTGCCTGTAGCCCTTTGTTATTGGGGTCAAATGCCAGCGCCGTCGTCCAGGCATCGCGGGCGTTTTGCACGTTGCCAAGCGCGAACTGGATGTCGCCGAGGTGTTCGATCACGACCGGATCGTTGTTAGTCTTGGCAACGGCTTTCTGGATTTGCACGAGCGCTTCCTGGTAGCGGCCAAGTTTGTACAGCACCCACGCATAACTGTCAAGGTAGGCGCCGCTTTCGGGCTCCGATTTGATTGCTCGTTCAATCATATCAAGAGCTTCCGGCAAGCGCTCTCCCCTATCGGCGAGCATATAACCAAAATAGTTGAGTGTGGGATGATGATTTGGCTCAATCGTCAGCAGCAGTTCGAAAGCTTCGGATGCTTTCTCAAAATTCTTCACCTTTTCATATTCGGCGCCGGTTTGGAACAATGCGCGCACGGTATCGCCGCCTTCGACGATAGCGTTCTTCAGCACGGCAATGGCGGAATCAGACATATTTTTCTGCGAGAGTATTTGCGCCAGAAAAAACTGGATATTGTCGCGGTCGCTGATGACATGGCGAGAGGCCAGTTCGAGCACCATTTCGGCACTGTCGAGTTGTTTCTTCTGTTGATAGAGGAACGCAAGATTCGTCCAGCCATCCGGCACAGTTGAATCCGCAGCGACCAGACGGTCAAAATAGACTTTGGCTGCATCATAGCGCGAGCTGTCGGCTTCCATGCGCCCCAGATAAAACAAGGCGTAGGGATTCTCCGGATCGAAGTTCAACGTCTTCAGGAATACTTTTTTGGCTATGTCGCGCTGATTCGCGCGCATCAAGACTGCGCCGATTCGCTCGAAGACGACGCGGTCCTCGGCTTTGATCTCCTTGAGTTCGACAAGTTTTTCGGAGAAGACTCTAACCGAATCGAGATTATTCTCGGCGTTGTAAGTCTCGACAAGTTGCGCAATCAATCGGGCATCGGACGGGTGGATCAAGATTGCGTGCTGAAGCACTTGCTTCGATTCGGCTTTCTTGCCGGAGGAATAGAGGTAGATGGCTTGACGGGCAAAGAGACTCGGATCGCTCTCGTTCAGCCGGATCGCAGACTCTATATACACTGCCGCGGAATCGAATTGCTGGGCGTTGGCGTACATCTCGGCAATCTGTGCGAATAACTCGAAATTGCCCGAGCCAATCGCGGCACGCCGGAAGTATTGTGCCGCTTCGTCGACACGGTTGCCACGCACAGCGTAGACTCCGAGTTGGTAGTTGATATTCACATTAGTGGAATCGGACGCAAACGCGCGACGGTAAGATTCTTCCGCCTCGATATCTGCGCCTTGAACGCGGAAAGCGTCGCCGAGCAGTTGGTAAACTTCGCTGGTCTTCGCGGTAATGGGCAATAGCGCATCGACTGCGGAAGCCGGACGATTCAGATTTAAGTAGAGTGTTCCCAATGCAACGCGAATGTCATAGTTGAGCGGTTCGTAGGAGAGTGCGACTTCGTATTCCTTGACAGCTTCTTCGTAGGCGCCTTCCTGCTCAAAAATTACTGCATTGGTGAAGTGGTGGTAAGCATCGGGGTGCATTTCTTTTTGCGGCAGCGGTTTGAGTTGAACTGCCAAAGAATCAGCGGACTGCTTCTTGGCAGCACAGCCAACAGCTAATGCCGCCAACCCCAAACACACGATCATTATTGCATGGAGACGAACCTTCAAGAAATCTACTTCCTCTCTACTGTTCCCTTAACTTTGTAAAAGCCCCGCTTGCCGAGCTTGATCAGATACTCGCGCTCGACCTCCAATTCGGCATTCTGTTCGAGCAGTTTATCGCCGTCGATCGACACACCACCCTGCTTGATCAAACGAACGGCCTCGCCCGTGCCGGTCATCAATTGCAAGTGGACGAGAAGCTTCGGCAGCCAGACTTTATCCTGCTCCCACGAGTAGTTCATAACCGGTACCTCGTCGGGCAATCCCTTCTGGGCGAAGATATTCTCGAACTCTTTTTGCGCGTGCTCGCCTGCATCAGCATCATAGTACATACGCACGATAGTGCGCCCCAGTTCCTTCTTGAAATTCACCGGATTTTCGCCGGCGGCGATCTTCTTGTCGATTGCGGCAATTTGCTCCGGGGCATAGTCCGTAACCAGTCGGAAATATGGTATGATCAAGCGGTCCGGAATGGACATAATCTTGCCAAACATCTCCTTCGGGGACTCGGTTACTCCGATATAGTTGCCGATCGATTTACTCATCTTCTGGACGCCGTCGGTGCCTTCAAGCAGCGGCAGCGTCAAGGCTACCTGTGGCTCGACACCATAGGCTTCCTGAATCTGGCGGCCGGTGAGCAAATTAAATTTCTGTTCCGTGCCGCCGAGTTCGACATCGGCTTTGATCGCGACCGAATCATAGGCCTGCATCAGCGGGTAAAAAAGCTCATGCACGGAGATTGGCGCCTCCGCCTTCCAGCGTTTCGTGAAGTCCTCACGTTCGAGTATGCGCGCGAGAGTGATCTTCCCGGCCAAGCGGAGGATATCGGCAAACGCCATCTTCGCGAGCCATTCGCCGTTGTGGCGAACTTCGACGTGCGCCGGGTCAAGAATGCGGAAAAATTGGTCGAGATAGGTCCTGGCATTCGCATCGATTTCAGCCTCCGACAATTGCGGTCTGGTTGCCGAACGTCCGGAAGGGTCGCCGATGCGCGCCGTATAGTCGCCGACGATAATTACGACATGATGGCCGAGATCGGAAAACTGTTTGAGTTTGCGCATGCCGACCGTATGCCCCAGATGAATGTCCGGTGCGGTTGGATCAAAGCCCTGTTTGATGACCAGCGGCTTGCCGGTCTTAATCGACTTTTCGAGTTTCTTCTCGAGTTCGCCCTCGGGCAGTATTTCGACCGTGTTGGTACGGATGATTTCCATTTGTTCGGCGACAGACTTCATTGCATCTCCCAATAACCCATAACAAGATAATCGACCGGAAATACGGTCAATTGATCGCGAGATAGAGACTATACGGGAAAAAAGCCCGCCTGACAAATATTATGTTTGCCGCGGCAATAGTGCGAGAAAACCCCTTTTGAGGATTCGTTATTATTAACCTGACGCGGCAGCGATACCAATACGCGGCTAGATCTGTGTTGTCCCAAAGATGAAGTCCTTGAGATAGCGGTTTTCGACCGCGACGGCGCTGGACTCTTCGCGGACAATGTCGCCGATTGATATTATCCCGGCAAGTTTACCCTGGTCGATGACCGGCAAATGGCGAATGCGGTTTTCCGTAATCAGCGATTTCAGATAGTCAACTGTGTCGTGGGGTAAGGCGATTATGAGATTGCGGGTCATGACAGCGTCGACCGGGATTCCCATGATGCGGCCCTCGTGTTCAAAAGCAAGGCGGAAGATGTCGCGCTCCGTGACGATGCCGAGGACCTCGCCGTCGTTATCGACGACCAGCAGTGATCCAACGCTGTGGCGCAGCAAAAGTGCCATTGCCTCCCGAATGGTGGCAGAAGGGGAAACGGTATGAACCGTGCGGCCCTTGCGGTTGAGAATGGTTTTGGCGTCCATGAACTCTACCTCCGCGGCTTGAGTTTGGCTGGTTTTTGCAGTCGTCCGCAACAGCGACTGAATGGATTTATTGAATCTATCTTAAAGCCGTGACCGATCCCTGTATGTTATAAGTTTTCAGCCGCAAATTTGATTGAAATTTCTGGAGTATTCGTCCGAAAATTCGATTAGATTTGCCCCCGTTATGATTATGCCTACAGGTTGTTTGACTTAAGAGACTGGTAGTTCAATAGTTATGGCATACGCAGGCGAATTGTTCGCGTTGGGAACTGCGTTTCTGTGGGCATTCGGCAGCATCCTGTTCAGCTATGCCGGCCGCCGCGTCGGCGCCTTCACTGTCAATGCTGTCCGCATCCCGATTGCAGCAACTTTTCTCATTTTGCTCTCGATCTTGATTCAGCGCGAATTGTTCTCGCCGTCGATTGCCGGGCAGCAATTCGGCTGGCTGTCATTCAGCGCACTATTAGGCTTGGTCATTGGCGACGGCTGCGGTTTTCGCGCCATGGTGATTCTTGGACCACGCGTGTCATCGCTGCTGGCAGCCTCGACGCCAGTTTTCGCCGTGGTATTTTCGTGGTTGGTTCTCGATCAGACTTTGGGACCGGTGCAATTGAGCGGAATTGCCGTGACGCTGGCGGGACTGTGCTGGGTGTCGCTTGAGCGCAACGCCAAGACCTTTGGTGCCGAAGACGGCGGCTCCAAAGTTCGCGGCTACATATACGCAGGAATCGCCGCCATGGGCCAAGCGACGGGCTTGATCGCGGCAAAAATCGGGATGCAGGACAACTTGTCGCCCTTGAGTGCGGCGATGATTCGGATGATGGCAGCCGCTGTGATGATTTGGATAGTCGTTGCCGGACGCGGGAAGATTAAGAAAACTATCAGCGATTTAAGCGACCGCAAGGCGCGTCTGGCATTAACAGCCGCTGCGATCGTTGGTCCCGTATTCGGTATCTGGATGTCGCTGCTTTCGATCAAGCTGACCAAGGTCGGCGTGGCGTCAACGCTAATGTCGACGACGCCGCTGTGGATTATTCCGTTGGTGATGATTTTTCACGGTGAACGACCAAGCGCGCGGGCGATTATCGGAACGATCATAACGGTCGGCGGCGTGGCGTTGTTGTTCCTGCCCGTCGCGTAAATTGGTTTTGAAAGTAATGTTTGTTTAGGAGCGGATAAATGTCATTTCTTTCACACACTTTGACCTGCGAGCAATTGCTTTGGCTCGTCAGTATCGTCGCGGCAATCATGCCGTTCGCCGCCTTGCACGCCGAGGGCTCCGCGCAGGAATTGCTTGCGCAAGGAGACAAGAATTTTGACGAGCGCAAAATCGATGCGGCAATAACAGCCTATCAACAAGCCTTTGATGCGGCCGCAGCAGCGACAGATACTTCAATTCAGATTGAGAGCCTGTCGCAGTTGGCCCGCTGTCAGCTAACCCAGAATGACTTCGCGGGTTGCAAGACTTGGTTGGAAAGAGCCACCAAGATCGCTTCCGACAAGCACCCCGGCTGGGCGCGCTATCTCGGTGTCAAAGGCCGGTTGGAATGGCGCGAAGGCCGCAACGAAGCTGCTACCGTGATATTCCGGCAAATGTACGACTTTGCCAAGCAACGAAACCTGCCCGACCGTTATCTCGACGCGACGCGGATGATTGCGATCACGGGAACACCAAAAGAGCAGATTGAGTGGGGCACGTTGGGAATCAAGGAAGCGGAAGCCACTGGACACTTGGAGATGTTGCCGTCACTCTACAACAATCAAGCGTCGACATACGCAGACATGAAAGAGTATGAAAGCGCGTATCAATCCTATCTTAAGGCCCGGGAGTACCATTGGCGGTTTTCCGGCGAGACCGGAAAATTGTACGCGGAGTATCAAATAGGATGGATTCTGACCATGCTCAAACGCTACGATGAAGCGCTAAGTTACTTGCGGCCATCCTTAGCCTGGGCTGAGCGGCTCGGCAATGACGATGTCCAGGGACAGGCTTGTGCTGATTTCGGCGACATTGCAGTTGCAAAAGGCGACAACAGCGAGGCGAGTAAGATGTACAAGCGCTCGCTTGAACACTTCCGCAAAGCCGGTTATGAACAATCGAGCCCGGAGATATTAAAGAAGGTCGAAGACAAACTGGCGGCGCTCCCGAAGTAGCAATCCTCTGTCGCAGAAAATGAAAGGCGTCGGGAGCAATCCCGGCGCCTTTTTCATTGGCTCGCAAACGTGAGTTGAAACTACGTAGTCGATTTCTTGACCGACTTCAACAGCGACATGAATTGCGCCATTGATTTTTCCGAGTTGGCCTTGGGACCGGTCATCTTAAAGAAGACATTTCCCTTCGGCGCTGGTGCGATTCCGGCGACCAGAACATAATCGGGGCGCTCCTCGGAGGTCTGCATCATCGGTCCGGCGGAGAACAAGTAGGTGCCGTCGACTTCGACAGTGGCAATTTCACAGCACTCGGAAGTCACTGTACCGCGCTTGGCTTTGCCTTCGGAACTCGATCCATCCGGCTGCTTGACCTGGTTGATCCAGCGGCTGATGTTGGCATCCACGGCGCCGCCCTGCCCTTCACCGAAGTAATAAACAACGCATTCGGCTTTCGGATCAGCGGGGTCAATCATATAAGTCGCAACGCGCATCGGCTTTTCGCCGGCAGCCGCCCAACCGGCCGGCACAGTCCAGTCGATACCGGCGACAGTCGTAACGGCCGCGCCGGTGTGTGGATTGGCGGGCATCATCTGCGACGGCGTTTGCGTTTGCTGTGTCGACTGCTGCGGTGTGTTTTCGGTCTGTGTCTTCGGAGTCTCGCTTGACGAACAAGCGTTGAGCATCAGGGCAACCATCGCCGCTAATGCCGCACTTCCTACAAATTTTCTAACCATCGTGATTCGGGTGTTCCTTTCCTGTCTATTTTCGAAATTATACGATTCTCTCTGTGAATTGAATAATAAAACCTTTGCCGCGAGATTGCGCGCTTCCCTACAGTGGAATGTTGCCGTGTTTCTTTGGCGGATTGCTGTCGCGCTTGGTGGACAACATTCCGAGCGCGCGAATCAAGCGCGGCCGCGTCTGCGCCGGCTCGATGATGTCATCGATGTAGCCTCGCTCGGCTGCTTTGTAAGGATTGGCGAATTTTTCTGTATACTCGGCGACTTTCTCATCCAGCGCCTTTTGCGGGTCGGCAGCAGCTTCGATTTCCTTCTTGAAGATAATCTCCACTGCGCCCTTGGGTCCCATCACGGCAATTTCCGCCGACGGCCAGGCATAGTTCATGTCGCCGCGCACGTGCTTGGAATTCATGACATCGTAGGCGCCGCCATAAGCTTTGCGCGTAATGACAGTAATCTTCGGTACGGTGGCTTCGCAATAGGCATAGAGCAATTTCGCTCCGTGCTTGATGATGCCGCCGTGCTCCTGCGCCGTTCCCGGCAAGAATCCGGGGACGTCTTCGAAAGTGACAATCGGGATGTTGAATGAGTCGCAGAAGCGAATAAAGCGCGCTCCCTTGATTGACGAGTCGACATCAAGCACGCCCGCCAGATGCGCGGGCTGATTACCGACGATGCCGATTGAGCGTCCGCCCAAACGCGCGAAACCGACTGTGATATTGGCTGCGTAGTCAGCGTGCACTTCGAAATAGTCGCCGTCATCTACGATCATCTTGATCACGTCGATCATGTCGTACGGCTTGTTCGGCGTATCGGGGATAATATGATTGAGTCGCTGATCAGTGCGATCATGCGGGTCATTTGACGCGATGAACGGCGGATCGTCGAGATTATTTTGCGGCAGGAAAGAAACCAATTTGCGAATCCGGAAAATAGCTTCCGCCTCGGAGTCGCAGGCAAAATGCGCAACACCCGACTTAGTTGCGTGCGTGTCTGCGCCGCCAAGGTCTTCCATCGTGACATCTTCGTGCGTCACAGTCTTGACCACATTCGGTCCCGTGACGAACATGTACGAAGTTTTTCGCACCATGAAGACGAAATCAGTGATTGCCGGCGAATAAACCGCCCCGCCGGCGCAGGGACCGAGGATCGCCGAAATTTGCGGCACGACACCGGAGGCCAGCGTATTCAACAGGAAGATATCGGCATAACCACCGAGCGAAACGACACCTTCTTGGATGCGTGCTCCGCCAGAATCATTTAGCCCGATAATCGGCGCTCCCATCTTCATCGCAGCCTTCATCACTTTGCAGATCTTCTCGGCATGCGCTTCTGACAGCGAGCCGCCGAAGACCGTAAAATCCTGACTGAAGACGAAAACAACGCGATTGTTGATCAAGCCGCAGCCGGTGACCACGCCATCGCCGGGAATGATCTGCTTGTCGAGTCCGAAATCGGATGAGCGATGCGTAACAAACATATCGAATTCTTCAAACGAGCCGGGGTCAAGCAAAAGCTCGAGACGTTCGCGGGCCGTCAGTTTGCCCTTCTTGTGTTGCGCAGCGATCTTGTCGGCGCCGCCGCCGAGCTTCGCAAGCTCTTGTTTCTCTCTTAGAATTCGCAGTTTGTCTTCAATGGACATTAACAGAGTCTCCGGTTTGGTTAACACACCCCAACTCGGGCGTGGGGACCACGCCCCTACGAACACAGCACTGGGTCCGCGAGTAGAGCGTGCCCGCTACAGAACTTTTTCGCAAGTGTATTTGAGGCCGTCGTACTTGAGTCGCACGATCTTGTTGTCGATGTCGTGGTCCATTGCGATCAGCCAACCGCCTTCGAACGCCTTCGGCACAGTCTCGCGCTTGCAGCGCTGCGTGTCGAGCGGATACAGGTCGGTTGCCGAAACATAGGGAACTTTTAGGTGATGGCAACTGGGAAAATTGTCGGCATAATAAATCAGCTTCTGACCGTTCGATTCGATTTCAATGCCCATTTGACCGCGTGTATGCCCGCCGATGCACACGACCTCAATACCCGGGACGATTTCGCGGCGATCAGTATCGACTAAGTCGAGCTGTCCCGAATTGGTGAGAATCTCCAGACGCGCGGGAAAATAAACTCCGCTAGTGCGCTCATCAGGCTCGGAGGCATCCTCCCATTCCCATTGATGCACGACGTGGCGCGCATTGGGGAACACCATTTCCGTCATGCCATTGACACTGCGAACGGTGCCGCCGGCGTGATCCCAATGCAAGTGCGAGAGAATAACGATGTCGATATCTTCCGGCGTCAGTCCGAGATTGACCAATCCGACCGTGAGTGCCGACTGGTGCGCGGTGCCATAGAGCTTGCGCTGGCGATCTTCGAGGAAATCTCCAAGACCGGCATCAAAGATGATATTCTTGCCCCCGCCGCGGACGACGAAGAGATTGATATCGAATGGCAGGAGATTGTTATCGTCGGCCTGGATATGTTTGCTCCAGATCGATTTGGGGATAATGCCGTAGACCGAGCCGGCATCAAGAAAGATGCGGTTCTCGACGATACAATTGATTTCGAATGAGCCGAGTTGAAGCATCGGGACGAACCGCCCTCACCCCTGCCCCTCTCCCAACGGGAGAGGGGAAAGAGCGAGCATTTGAATATTTGTATTAACTATCCGCGCAGAAGGTTGCCGGCGATAACGAGGCGCTGGACTTCGGAAGTGCCTTCGTAGATTTCGGCTACGCGCTGATCGCGGTAGAGCTTCTCGATTATCGAAAATTCGCCGATGTAGCCGTAACCGCCGTGTATCTGCATCGCTTTTTGTACGCAGAAATTGGAGGCTTCAGAAGCGAACAATTTCGCCTGGGCAGCTTCCATGCCGAATTTCTCGCCTTTGTCCTGAAGCTGGGCTGCCTTGTAAGTGAGCAAGCGAGCGGCTTCCACCTGCGTTCCCATATCAGCAATCATCCATTGGATAGCTTGCAACTTGGCGATCGGCGCACCGAAAGCCGTGCGGGTCTTGGCGTACTTGATAGCTTCATCGAGTGCGCGCTGAGCGATACCGGTCGATTGCGCGGCGATGCCGATGCGGGCGCCGTCGAGCGTCGACATCGCAAAGCGGAAGCCTTTGCCTGGGTCGCCGAGAAGATTGGTCTTCGGGACTTTGACGTCCTTGTACCAAAGTCTGCCGGTCGTGGCGTATTTCATTCCCATCTTGAACTTGAGGGTCTCTTTGCGCAGACCCGGAGCGTCGCCGGGAACGATAATCGCAGAAACTTTGTCGCGTTCGCCTTCGCCGGCAATCTTGCAGAATGTCACTGCAAAGCTACAGACGTCGCCGTGCATGATGAATATCTTCTCGCCGTTGATGACATAGTTATCGCCTTCGATGGTCGCGACGGTCGTCTGATTGGCGGCATCCGAGCCGGCATTGGGTTCGGTCAATGCAAACGCCGGAATCGTATTACCGACAGCGGCATCCGGGAGATACTTACGCTTCTGTTCTTCGTTACCGAAGCGGATGATTGGGTCGCAGGCGAGCTGGCCGACAGCCGCAAGCAGCGAGGACGGCGGGTCGATGTAAGCGAGTTCTTCGATCATGGTGGCGTATTCGAGGCCGGTGTGGCCGCCGCCGCCATATTCCTTGGGCATGATGTAGCCGCAGAGTCCCTGCGCGGCAATCAGCTTGTACATGTCGTGGGCGAAGCCGTCCGGCTTGCGATCCCATTCGCGGCCCAGAGTTTCGATCTTGGGGCCGAAAGCGCGCATCATATCGCGAATCGGCTGTTGGACTTCGGAAACATTGTATGTCATAGCATCTCCCTCAATGGAAAAAGTCAATCAAGACGAGCAATTAACCGTTCGGGGATAAGAAAATCAACGAAATTGTTGGGGGGAAAAAGAGGGATGTTAGTGATTGGCGTCAGGTCACATCCCGGATGTGCCTGACTAGTTACCAACGATTATTGAGTAAATCACAATCGGGACATGAACAAACGAACAATTACGATGTCGCGACTAGACTATCTTCTCCGGCTTGCGGTTGCGTCCGACGGCGTCTTTGACATAGGCGATGATGTCCGGAGTCGGAGTGCCGGGGCCAAAGAGTTGGTCGACACCCTGACCGCGCAAAGTCGCGATTTCTTCTTCGGTCATGATACCTCCACCGAAGAGAATGATGTCCGTACAGTTGCGAGCTTGCATCGCTTTGTAGATGAGCGGGAACAACGTCATGTGCGCGCCGGAAAGAATCGACACGCCGATGGCATCGACATCTTCCTGCAAGGCCGCTTCGGCAATCATTTCGGGAGTTTGGCGCAAGCCAGTGTAAATCACTTCAAACCCGGCGTCGCGCATGGCTGCGGCGATGACTTTGATGCCGCGGTCGTGGCCGTCAAGACCGGCTTTGGCGAGGAGAACGCGAATTTTGTCAGACATTTGGTATATCCTGAAAGTAAATCATATTTCTCTTTAGACGGGCGCGCAAACCATGCCCCTACTTGCGTTTGTGCCTAAATGATCGGCGGCTCGATGTAGTCGCCGTAGACATCTTGCATCGCGAGGCACATTTCGCCGAGCGTGCAATATTCACGCACACACTCGATCAGGAACGGCATTTTGTTCTTGCCGTCGCGCGCAGCCTGGCGCAGCGACTCCAACTTCTCTTTCACGCGCGCATCATTGCGAATCGACTTTGCTTTGGCAATCGAAGCGCGTTGTTTGGCTTCGACATCCGGGTCGATCACAAGTATCGGAATTTCGATCTTTTCATTTTCGAGTATGTAATCATTGACGCCAACGATGACACGCTCCTTGCTGTCGATTTCCTGCTGGTAGATGTATGCCGCACGGGCGAGTTCGCGCTGGAGATAGCCCTCCTCGATACAGGCCAAGACGCCGCCCCGGCGATCGATCTCGTCGAAGTACGCTTCCGCTTCGGATTCGATGCGATTTGTGAGAGCTTCGACAAAGTACGAGCCAGCGAGCGGATCAATTGTGTTGACTACGCCGGTCTCGTGTGCAAGCACCTGCTGTGTACGCAGCGCCAGCAATGCGGCTTTATCGGAAGGCAACGCCAGCGTCTCGTCCATCGCATTGGTGTGCAACGACTGTGTGCCGCCGAGCACGGCAGAAAGGCCTTCAAGCGCCGTACGCACTAGATTAAGTTCCGGCTGTTGCGCATTGAGCGAGCAACCGGCAGTCTGGGTGTGGAAACGCAACATCCATGAGCGCGGATTCTTGGCGCCGTATTTGTCGCGCATGCGCTTGGCATAAATGCGGCGGGCGGCGCGATACTTGGCGATTTCCTCGAAGAAATCCATGTGTGCGTTGAAGAAGAACGAAAGCCGCGGCGCGAAGTCATCGACATCGAGACCGCGTTCGATTGATTTTTCGATGTAAGTAAAGCCGTCTGCCAAAGTGAACGCGAGTTCCTGCGCGGCGGTCGAACCGGCTTCGCGAATGTGGTAGCCGGAGATCGAGATCGTATTCCACAGCGGCATGTGCTTGGTGCCGAACTCAATGGTGTCGACAATTAGTTGCACCGACGGTTCCGGTGGATAGATCCATTCCTTCTGGGCGATGTACTCTTTGAGAATGTCGTTCTGCAGTGTGCCGGAGAGTTTCTCCATCGGAACGCCCTGTTTTTCGGCGACGACGATGTACATCGCAAGCACGATAGCGGCGGGAGCGTTGATTGTCATCGAAGTTGAAATCTTCGACAGGTCGATGCCGTGGAAAATTTTCTCCATGTCGAGCAAGGTATCAACTGCGACGCCGCATTTGCCGACTTCGCCGAGTGAGCGCGGATGGTCGGAATCGTAGCCCATCAATGTCGGCAAGTCGAATGCGACCGAAAGTCCGTGTTGACCCTGGCTCAAAAGATAATGATAGCGCTCGTTGGTCTGCTCGGGCGTCCCCATGCCGGAGAACTGGCGCATTGTCCAGGGTTTGCCGCGATACATCGAGGCATGTACGCCGCGGGTATAGGGAAATTCGCCGGGGAAATTAACATCGCGGAAAAAGTCCATTTCCTTGATGTCATCCGGAGTATAAAGCGGGTTGATCGGGGCGGACGAGACTGTCACGAATTTCTTTTTGGCATTGGCGCTGCGATCGGCGAGGGTTTTCCATTCGCGATAGGCTTGCTTAAGCGCATCGGCGAACTGTTGATCGCTGGCGGCGGATTGATTCTTGATTTCAGCCATTTACCAGTCTCCCGCGAAAGTAGTGTTCGTAAATTTCATCAGCGGCGGTGTACGGATCGGTCTCGCCGGAATTCAGTTTGCTCGAAATCGATTCGAACTGTCCGTCGAGGTCGATCATGCGATCGAGGTCTTTCACAATGCGGTCCCGCACAGTGGAAAGAATCTCGGTTTTGAGCTGGCTCTTGCGCCGCTGCTCGTACATGCCGTTGGCGACAATATAATCACGATGCCGCGAAATGGCATCCGACAATTTAACTACACCTTCACCGCTGACCGCGTTTGTCCCGATAGCGGGAAATTCCTGCGCGGTCGGGCTCAAGCGCTCGTGTATCATGTTGTTGAGATAGCTCAACAGCCGGTCGGCGCCGGGACGGTCCATCTTGTTGACGCAGAAAATATCGGCGATTTCCATTAAACCGGCCTTCATGGTCTGGATCATGTCACCCGATTCGGGGACCAAGACAACGACGACAGTATCGCAGGCTTCGATAACATCCAGCTCAACCTGTCCAATTCCAACTGTCTCTATGATGATCAGGTCCATTCCAAAGGCGTCGAATACCGTTACGACATCGCGCGTGGCAGCCGCGAGCCCGCCGGATTGACCACGCGAGGCCATGCTGCGGATGAAGACTTTGTCTTTATCGGCAAGATGTTGCATACGCACACGGTCACCCAAAAGCGCACCGCCGGTAAACGGAGAAGACGGATCGACTGCAATGATTCCGATCTTTTTGCCCTGATCAGTCATCTTGGCCACGAGCGCATCCACCAGAGTCGACTTGCCTGCTCCCGGAGGACCGGTGATCCCGATACGGAAAGCTTTGCGATCAAGACGTGAGAGCTGCGCCAGCGCCTGGCGGTAGCCGTCGCGGCGATTTTCGATGTGCGTGATTACTTTGGATAGAGCGCGACGGTCGCCGCGTTTGAAATCATCCAACAGAGCCACCGATTAGCTCCAGCGGATATCTTTGACGCGAAGCTGAATCTTGGTGACGCCATTGTGGATGTTCTTTTCGATCACGTACGCCATGTCGAAATCGACACCGTGCATCGAAAGTTGTTCCGCGTAATCGCCAAAACCAAATCCGATGACATCAAATACCTTGCGGCCGGAGCGGACGCGCATGCGCAGATGATTACGGCCGACAACTTGCGGCGAGCCGACAATCTCAAGATTGCGCGTGATAAACACCGGCTTCATGTTTTCCGGACCAAACGGCGCGAAGCGTTCGAGCATATCGACGAGATCGAAGTCGATGTCGTCAAGGTCGAGTTCGGCATCGATGTGCAATTTGCGGATGAGGTCTTCGGGATTTAGCTGCGATGCAGCGACGCGTTTGAAGCGAGTTTGAAATTCCTTGATCTGCTCGGGTGCAATCGACATACCGGCTGCGTATTTGTGCCCGCCGTAGCGCAGCAGCAAGTCTTCGCAGCTCTTGAGTGCATCATGCAAATGGAACCCGGGAATCGAGCGGCCGGAGCCTTTGCCTTCGTTGTTGTCGACAGCGATGAGCACGGTCGGCAGGTAGTACTTTTCGACCAAGCGTGAAGCAACGATTCCAATTACGCCCTGATGCCAGCCTTCGGAGTGAAGGACGATGGCTTTGTCATTTTCCAGGTCGACCGATTTCTCAATCTGTCCCAGCGCTTCTTCAAGCGTGTTCTCGTCAATCGATTTGCGCCGGCGGTTTTCGATCTCGAGGAATTTTGCAATGCTGCTCGCTGTCTGCGTGTCTTTTGTAGTCAGCAGTTTGATCGCTTTTTCGGCGCCGCCCAAACGTCCGACCGCGTTGATACGCGGCGCGATAATGAAGACGATTTGGCTCGTCGTAATTTCTTTGCCCATTAAATCGCATTCGAAGACCAGCGACTTCAGACCCGGCTTGGACGAGCGCATGATTTGACCGATACCGAAGTGAGTCAGGATGCGGTTTTCGTTAACCAGCGGAACGACGTCGGCGGAGGTACCAAGCGCGACCAAATCGAGATGTTCGTAAAGTTCGCTCTGATCTTGACCAAGGCGCGAATACAGCCCCTGCGCGAATTTGAAGGCAACGCCAACTCCGGCCAGTTCCCTGCCGATGGACGGGCCGAGTTTGGGGTTGACGACGGCGGCGGCATTGGGAAGCGTCTCGCCCGGCTCGTGATGGTCGGTAATGACGCAATCGATAAACTTTTCTTTGGCGTACTCGACTTCTTTGCCGGCGGTGATGCCGGTGTCTACCGAGATGATCAGCGAGGCGCCCTTGCGCTCGGCTTCGATAATGCCTTCTTCCGAGAGTCCATAACCCTCAACCAACCGGTTGGGCAAGTAATAGTGGACATTGGCTCCCAGCTTGTTCAGCACCAGGAACATCAGCGAAGCAGCGGTGATGCCGTCGACATCGTAGTCGCCGTAGATCATGATCGTTTCGTTTTCCTGGAGCGCCTGGATGGTGCGTTCAACGCCGGCTTCCATACCGGGAATCAGGAACGGATCGACCAGATCGGCCATATTGGGATTGATGAACTTGTCGATTTCAACCGGGTCAGTCATGTTGCGACTGACGAGGATTTTGACAACGAGCGGCGGGAGTTTGACTTTGTTCGCGATGTCATCCACGAGACGGAAGTCCGGCTCGGATGCAACCACCCATTGCATTTTGACGCGGTTTTTCAAGAGCAAGTGTTTCCTCGTAAATTAATCATAGATTCTGTAGCAGGCTATAAGCCGAGTTCTGTAAGGCTATTTGCCTGCAGCCATTTCTCTGCGATTCCACTCGCGCGGAACCTGTAGCGACCTACCCGGGAGTACAAACGAGTTTGAGCAGCTCTTCTCCCCTATTCGGTCTTGCTTCGGATAGGGTTTGCCAGTCCGGAGAAATTACTTTCCCCGCCGGTGGTCTCTTACACCACCATTTCACCCTTACCTCGACGAATCGAGGCGGTATCTTTCTGTTGCACTGTCCGTCGGATTGCTCCGCCCTCCCGTTAGGAGGTATCCTGCTCAATGAAGCTCGGACTTTCCTCATCCCGAATCGCTCCGGGACGCGGCTGCCAAACCTGCTCCAGAATCTATGAACAGCAAATTTCTACAAAAGTTAGCGGTCCCGCCGATTCAATTCGCATCGAACAAGGCCGCGAACAAACACATCTCCGCCCCACTACTGCTGGGTGGGAAATCTAACTAAAACATCGACCGGTAGTTCGGCGCCTCTTTGCTGATGGTAACATCATGCGGATGGCTTTCACGAAGCCCGGCTGCAGTAACTCTAATAAATTTTGTACCGGTTCGCAAAGCCTCAATATCTTTTGCGCCGGCTAATCCCATGCCGGACCTAAGTCCGCCAACCAGTTGGAATACGAGATCGGCGAGTTTTCCTTTGTAGGCAACACGCCCTTCGATCCCCTCCGGGACCAATTTTGTCATATCGGCTTGGTCTTCCTGGAAATAGCGGTCCTTGGCGCCGTCTTTCATGGCACCAATCGAACCCATTCCTCGGTAGACCTTGAAGCTTCTGCCTTCTAACAAGATTGTCTCGCCGGGCGACTCCTGCGTACCGGCAAGCATCGAGCCAACCATAACACAATGTGCGCCAGCAGCTAAGGCCTTGCAAATATCGCCCGAATAGCGTACGCCACCATCGGCGATAATCGGAATCTTCTTAGCGGCAGCCGCCTCGATTGCATCCATAATAGCAGTTACCTGTGGCACTCCGCCACCGGAAATTACTCTCGTTGTGCAAATAGCTCCCGGACCAATGCCAACCTTGACCGCATCGGCGCCGGCATCAATCAGCGCCTTGGTGCCGTCCTTGGTGGCAACATTGCCGGAAATCAGGTCTGTCTTGGGGAAGCGTTTCTTCAGTTCCCGGGTTGCTTCCATCACTTTGACGCTGTGACCATGCGAACTGTCCAAACAAAGAATGTCGACACCGGCTTCAATTGCCGCTTCGGCACGCGGGATCATATCAGCCCCGACGCCGATAGCAGCGCCGACCCGGAGTCGCCCGCCGGAATCTTTGGCGGCGTTCGGATAGCGCAGCTTTTTCATGATATCCTTAAAGGTAATCATGCCCTTCAGGTTCATCTGTGCATCGACAATCGGTAGTTTTTCGATGCGGTGTGTATGAAGAATTTCGCGCGCTTGTTCGGGGGTTGTACCTTCGGGGACAGTAATGAGTTTGTCCTTGGTCATGATGTCGGAAATTTTGGTGTCCTCAGACGGGTGGAAACGCAAGTCGCGATTGGTCAGGATTCCGACCAACTTTCCGTTTGACACGACAGGTATTCCAGAGATCGAATAGCGCCTCATGAGGGTCAGGGCATCACCGACAGTCTGGTCCGGACGCGTTGTGATCGGGTTGACGATCATACCGGCTTCGGAGCGCTTGACCTTGTCGATTTCTTCAGCCTGACGCGGGATCGAGAGATTCTTATGGATGATGCCGATTCCGCCTTCGCGTGCGAGAGAAATAGCAAGCTCGGACTCGGTGACGGTATCCATTGCCGCCGAGACGATCGGAATATTCAGACGGATCGATTTAGTGAGCGAAGTCGAAACGTCAACTTCGCGGGGATGAAATTCGGCCAGACCGGGCACAAGCAGCACATCATCAAATGTAAGTCCGATCTTTTCGAGAATGGTGGCCATGGACTAATCGTCCCCTTCCCAGATCAGGATGCGTCCGCAGGAAGCGCAGGTCTGCAGCGAATCACCGCGTTTGACCAGTTGCACTTTTTGCGGCGGCTGGGATTTGTAACACTCACCGCAGGCGCCCCGGCGCAGGCGGACAACAACATCGCCGCCGCGGCCCTTGCGCACTCGCTCGTAAATCGCCATGACATTCTTCGGGACTTTGGCTTTGAGATGCTCGCGTTGAGCTTCTTTCTCATCGACTTTACCCTGCACCGAATCCATTTGGATCTGCAGTTCTTTGAGTTTCTCGTTGTTGAGTTCGCGAATCGTCCCGGTTTTTTCTTCGAGTTCGCCGACTGACTTTTTCAGCTCATCGATTTCCGCCATCAGTGCGAGCGACTTTTCCTCATCGACCGCGATCTGTGCCTTGGAGGCGTCGATCTGCACGACCAGCGCGTCATATTCTTTGTTGGTCTTGATCGTCAGCATTTGTTCCTGGTATTTGCTGACGTGTTCCTTGTGTTCGCCGATGCTTAGCTCGACATCCTTGATTTCGAGTTGGGCGGCGATGAGGCGCTCTTTCTTGGCTTTCAGGTCGACGGCGACTTGCTCGATTTCGGCTTCGAGATTGCGCATCATCTCGGGCAGGAATTCGCGGGAGCGTTCAAGTTCGCCGATCCAGTAATCGACGTCCTGAAGTTCCTTGAGCATTCTTATATCTTCATGCATGTATCAGGCCCTCCGGCACCGGGCAAAAACGGCAGACAGGTAAAAGAAAACGCACTGAATCGTCAGTGCGTTTTCCGATCTTGTATCTTGTATGTAACTTGTGTTCAATCGTGTACGTTTTCTCGTATCCCGTCAATGTCACCGGGTTACCTCGCAATTTCAATAATGGTGGGCAATACTGGACTTGAACCAGTGACCTCTCGGATGTGAACCGAACGCTCTAACCAGCTGAGCTAATTGCCCATGGCCGATATTTATGGGCCCACCAGGGCTCGAACCTGGGACCCGCTGATTATGAGTCAGCTGCTCTAACCAACTGAGCTATGGGCCCGCAAGCGTGTTAGCTTAGGATTATACGGATGTCGGAAATGGATGTCAAGGCAATTTGTAATCAATGGCGCGCTTAAATCGCAACCGCAATTTGGTTCAATGAAATTGCGCAAGAACTGAATACTACCGCCGAAAATTTTGCCTAAGTCTGACAAAATTCTTTTGGAGTTTTAGCAAACAATATATAGACTATTCGCGTCACAAATTTAGCACAGCCATAATATCGATCTGCGAGCAATCCCGTCGCTTTACTACAGCCTTCGACGGGAATGATTGAGTGTGGCTGGGTTTGATCGGCAGTTGCCGTTTTCTAAGAAACTAACCCGGGCAAACAGCCGATCCGCGACTAACAAACAGGTACCACCACCCTATCAACAGGAGCAGCTATGCCCTCCAAGCAAGCTTCCCGTCGCGAGATCGTGGTCAGCAAGAAGATGTGGGTTTCCTACCGCCTGCAATCGATGACCACAGAGAGATTCATCAAAGTTTGTAACAAGATTCTCCAAGGCGAGAACAGCTTGGTTAAGGTGCCAGGCCCGAATGGGGGCCAATAGAAGCGCCCTGAAAACTGCCATTCCGACTAACATTGCCCTGACTTAATTCAGTATCAACTCATTCTCTTGGAAAGTCGGGATAGCAGTTGTGGTTAGGTGCCTTCGGCATGGAGAGGTTCGCTAATTCACACAGGAGTTAGCGACCGAAAGAGATGCCGAGGGCCTCGGCCGTAGCGACGCGCTCTCCTGTCGGATCGACTGACTTAAACCCGCCAATCGCCTGCTCAATCGGAATACTCTCGATATTGCCGCCCTTGTAACAAACCATGTGGCCATATTTCTTCTGCTCGACCAACTCCACAGCCGCCCTGCCGAAGCGCGTACCCAAGTAACGGTCAAACGAGCAAGGCGAGCCGCCGCGCTGGAGATGCCCCAGAACCGTTGTGCGGGTTTCCATGCCGGTGCAAAGTTCGATTTCCTTCGCGATTTTCATACCGATACCACCCAACTTCTCGTGGATGGTCCCCTTCATCTCGGGATTCAGCAGCGAAACATCGCCGTCTTTGGCCTTGGCGCCTTCAGCGACAACGACAATCGAGAAATTCGAACCACGGCTGCGGCGTTTTTGAATCTTTTCACAAATCTTATCGATTTCATAAGGAATTTCCGGAATGAGAATAACATCGGCGCCGCCGGCGACTCCCGACTCAAGCGCAATCCAACCAACGCCGCGCCCCATGACTTCCATGACCATAACGCGATGATGGCTCGCTGCAGTCGTGTGGAGCTTGTCAAGCGCTTCGGTGGCGGTGATGACAGCGGTGGCGTATCCGAAGGTCACCTCGGTGGCTTGTAGGTCGTTGTCGATGGTTTTAGGAACGCCGATGACTTTGATGCCGTACTTATCCATGAACATCTTTGAAACTGTCATCGTGCCGTCGCCGCCGATGGCGATCAGGGCATCCAGGCCGAGGCCGTTAATCGTTTCGATGACTTGTTCGGAGCGGTCGACTTTCTTGGTAGTGCCGTGTTCCTTGACCAGCCATTCAAACGGATTGCCACGGTTGGAGGTCCCGAGAATTGTGCCGCCAACCGGCAGGATGCCGCGCACCGACTGCGGTGTTAGGTTGATGTAGCGCTGGTCCATGAGGCCCTCGAAGCCGTCGAGGAAGCCGACGCAAATCCAGCCGTATTTGTAGCTGGCGGTAAGGACGATGGCGCGGATAACGGCGTTGAGGCCGGGGCAATCGCCGCCGCCGGTGAGTATTCCAATGGTCTTGAGGTTGTCGGTCATTTCAGTTTCTTTGCCTTGCGAAATTCGTAAACGCGGTCGATGAGCTGAAGGACTTCTTCAGCGGACATAGTGTATTGTCGGCCAACATCCTGCATAATTTCGTCCTTAGCGAGCCTCAATTCGTAAGAAGTCAAATCTCCCGGCAGCGCCCAGCGGCGTTTCAGGTATTTCAGGTAGATTTCGTTTTCTTCGTCGGTGGGGACATAACCGGAGACAGGCGTTGAGTCCATTGCCGGTTTGGGCTCTGTTTTCTTTTGAATCGTGTCGGCCGGTTTAGTGACCGGCAGTTTCGACTCGGAGGGAACGGTTACGACTGCAGGGGCTGCGACCGTATCGGCGATATGCGAGTCGCGAAATTTCTCTTCAAGGCTGTCGAGTCGGGCAACAAAGGCAGCCTCGGATTCATCGATGCGCTTTTCGACTTCCTGTTTGAACTGCTCGAGATCGGCTTTTTGAACGCCCGATTGCTGGGTGCGTTTGGCGTCGTTTTCGAGTGAAGTCAGATAGCTGCGGCTGACCGTAAATGCGAGAATCAGCACGACGAGTATGGCAGCAAAGATTATGTATGACGATTTCATGAAATCACCTCTCTTGCGAGGAGAAGTTGATTCAAAGGCAATTTGAAGTCAACAAAAAGAAGGAAGACTTCATTTGGAGCCAACATTCGCGTGAGGTATTCTTCAGGAGGTAGAATATCGGGAGTGAGTATGAACAATTTCCTGAAGACATTTTTCACTTTAGTTCAGATCCTGATAGTCTTCGCATGCTGCGTTCGTCCAGCAAGGGCACTTGGTGATGTACAGAGCAACGAGATGCCTGTTCCGTATGAATGGGAGATGCGAATGCCGGGGCTTGCGCGCGTTACCGGCGACAGGATGGTGATTGACATTCATTATCAGAAGACTGAACCATTGTCCGTTCGGGTCGAAAAGGCGTGGAAGGCTAATGTCGAAATACTGTGTCCGCATGGGAACCGGATTCGATGCGATGTATTCGAATTGAACTCGGTAGTCGGAAAGTCTGATTCAATTGCAGTTGTTGAGAGAGTTCGAGAAGTCGGTAAGTACAAGGTAATTGGTCGCGTTTATCCGGTGCCGGAAGAAGAGAAGAAGAGATCCACAGGTCTCGGTTGGATTGCGCGGGAAGTCAGAATCTACATCAACAATTATGCCGGTCTGGAGTGGAAAGTGGAAGCGCGCGAAGCGACTACACCAAAGAACCATAATACCTGCCGCTATGAAGTTGATGGGCAGGTGCTATCACCAAATTGTGTCGAATAAGACTCGATTGCAACTGCCGCAGAAATGACCATTGAGAGATACGAAGCAGGCGAGACGTCGTGAGCGCAAGGCTCCCGACCTACGCGCTATTTTACTTCGGTCCCACCATGTTCTCCGGCTTCACCCACTGATCAAATTGCTCCGCAGTCAGAATGCCCAGCTCAATAGCGGTTTCTTTCAGCGTCTTGTTTTCGTGGT
>CAZIBI010000035.1:0-28342 GCA_964537215.1 uncultured Ignavibacteria bacterium
ACGGTCAGCATCGGTGCGCGCTTGAATGCCGTATCTGCGGGACTATCGGTCGGGCGCAAGTAAACGAAGATCGATGCGCTATCCGGCAGAAGACCGCCGGTAACGGCAACTTCAAGTCGTGCCGGGGCAATTCTGCCGATTACGGTTTCAGGGGCTGTATGAGTCATAGTCAACTCGCCCCAGGGCACAGTGTAAGTCTCCGGCGCTGACTCGCGGCGCGATAGGGAAATCGCAATGAACAAGACCGCCAGCGTAATGCCGAGGGATATTACAAGCTCGCCGATCTTCAACTTCTGACCTGCTTCATCTTGCTTAGAATAGCGAATAGATAAACGGTGCAAACGCGCTGCTCTCGGTCAGGACAATGAAGACCGACAGGAGCAAAATGATAATCAGAAACGGCAGCAGCCAAAAACGCTTGCGAAATCGAACAAAGCGAACAAATTCCGCCAGAAACGATAGGTTGTCTTCAATCTTCTCTTTGATCGTCATAGCTCTTATGATAGCGTTGCAAAGTCCCAAGCGACAGGAAAAACTGCTCGGCACCTGGCGCCAGAAAGACGCAAACAGCGTATTCTTGTTTTGCGGCGTCGACCAGACTTTTGTAAATTGCGTCGACCGACAAATGCGATGATTGTGCGAACACCGTATTTCATCGCGAACAGAACTGTGAATTGAATTAAGTGAGGGAGATTGCCTTACAATGACAAATACAGCACTTGTCGCAATCATCATGGGAAGCGATTCCGACCTTCCCGTCATGAAGGGCGCCGCCGAGGCGCTTGAAAAATTCGGGGTCGGCTTCGAAATGCGGGTATTATCCGCTCATCGAACTCCGATCGAAGCTGCTCAATTCGCGCAGGAAGCGCGCGGCCGCGGTATCCGCGTAATTATTGCCGGCGCCGGCGCTGCGGCGCATTTGGCTGGCGCAGTTGCGGCCCAGAGCGTTCTGCCGGTTATCGGCGTGCCGATTTCAACTCCGCCCCTGAACGGCATGGATTCGCTGCTGGCGACAGTGCAGATGCCGAAAGGTATTCCGGTCGCAACGGTCGCGATCAGCAACGCATTCAATGCCGGACTGCTCGCAGTGCAAATACTCGGCGCCGGAGTCGCGGGAACAAGCGACGCTATGCTGGATAAAATGGCTGCCTACAAACAAGAATTGCGATCCGCTGCGTTGGCCAAGAAAATCTAGTCGCAGCGGTCCAATAATCACATTGTTATCGCGGGAGGCGCACCCTGAAAGTCGCCGTTATCACCCGGAACTCCAATCCGTGGGTGTATTTCCTTGTTTCCAGGCTGGCGCCGCACGGCGTTGATATCACAGTTTTCGACGAGATATCACAGCAGCGCGCTCCTCATTGGAGGTCGCTGCGTTTCCTCAAGCGCCGAGGGCTGGTTGCCTTTGTCGATCTCATGCTGCTACAATGGGAGGCTAGCCTGGCTTCGATGAAGCGGTCAGTCCACGGTAAGAGCCGGGTTGACGAGCCAGTCGGTGGAGTTGCCGAGATGGACGTCAGTCGTCCTTTTCTGTTCCGCAAATCGCTGGCTGCACTAGTGACAATCGGGGAGGATAGCGGCGAAAATGGTCGATGGTTTAGGGTGGCAAACATAAATGCTCAAGCTACGATTGAACAAATCCGCGACGTTGGTGCCGATCATGTGCTTCTTTGCGGTGCGCCGCTGATTCGGATGTCCAAATTCGACAAAATCGGCACGCTCATTAACTGTCATTGCGGTATTGCGCCACACTATAAGGGCTCGTCGCCAATGCATTGGGCTTGCCTAAAGCGCGATTGGGACAACATCGGCTATACAATACACATCGCAACTTCCGAAGTCGACGGTGGCCCCATTATCTACCAAGAACGCAATCGGCCCCGAGCGGGATGGACCCTGACCGACCTTGACTGGTTTACCGTCTACTCGATGTATTCAAAATTAGCCGAATTGATCGTAAAAGACGAACTCCGGCAATTGGCGGCGAATGCCGAACCGCAAACGCCGGGCATCGACTCATTTCCGCCAATGGGGATGATCCGCAGCAGAATTGCCGCTCATCGGTTGCGGTCGTACTTGACCGGCAAATAGAAGCCCAATTTCTACCTGCAGTGAATTCTTGCCGTTGTGCAGCGGTTTGAACGGTATAACTTCAAGCAAACTAATTGGCAAATGCGGGGATTTTGCCTGCACAAATCATACAACAAGCGTCGAGGTTAAGGCACTAAATGGATAAATATGTTATCGAGGGCGGCAAACAACTAAAGGGTAGCATCCAAACTTTTCGCTCAAAGAATTCTACCTTGCCCATCTTGGCTGCCGCGCTGCTGCCTAACAGCGGCACCTCGATTTTGAAGCACGTCCCCGAACTGCGGGACATCGATATCATGCTTCAAGTCTTGCGGGAATTGGGCGCCGAAGTCAGCTGGGACAAAAAGAACAAGACCGTCAGCGTCAGTGCAGCAAATGTGAACAAGGAAGAAGCGCCATACGACCTTGTCCGGAAAATGCGCGCGTCATTCTTGGTGCTGGGTTCGCTAATCTCCCGGCTCGGCCGCGCCCGTGTTTCTCTCCCCGGCGGATGCTCATTGGGGCAAAGACCGGTAAATCTCCACCTTAAGGGATTTGCCCAATTAGGAATCGCGATCAGCGAGGAATCCGGCTATGTGATTGCGCACGGCAAAGTTAAGGGCGGCGAGGTCTATTTTGACCGGCCTTCCCATACCGGCACCGAGAATATCATGATTGGTGCAGCAATTTCCAAGGGCGAGACCCGTATCATTAATGCCGCCTGCGACCCCGAAGTGGTCGATGTGGCGAATTTCCTCAACAAGATGGGCGCAGATATCCGTGGCGCCGGCACTACGATCATCACAATCCATGGTGTCGATTCGCTCAAGGCTGTGACCTACGAACCAATGCCGGATCGCCTTGAATCCGGGACCTTCCTCTGCATGGCCGCTGGCACAGGCGGAGCACTCACTGTACATGATGCCATTGCCGACGATTTGGAGTTGGTGATCCTGAAACTGCGCGAAATGGGCTGTCAATTGGACATATCCGACCGGTCGATTACGATTCACTCCGACGGCAAGCTGCATGCAACTGATATTGTCACCTTTCCGTTTCCCGGTTTTCCCACCGATCTGCAAGCCTGCTTTGTCGCATTGAGCACGCAGGCGCAGGGAATTTCTCACATGCGTGAAACTGTATTTGACGACCGATTTAGTCACTGTATGGAATTAATGCGTCTCGGCGCAAAAATCACGATTCATGGCGACGTAGCGACTATTGAAGGGGTTCCGCGATTAAACGGAGCCACAGTTATGGCGTCTGATATACGAGCGGGAGCCGGTTTGGTGACCGCGTGTCTTATCGCTGAAGGTAACAGCGAAGTTAGACGAATATATCACATAGAACGAGGTTACGATGCCCTCGACGATCGCTTACGCGCCGTCGGAGCAGTAATCAACAAGACTCCCGAATAATAACGGGCCGGACTGAAGGAAAGGTGATAGCGACCATGATTAAGCGCCTTCTGCCGCTTGCAGCAGCCATCCTGCTGCTTAACGTTTCGCTGCTGGCTCAAGAAGAGTACTTCGGCAAGAACAAAGTTCAATATAAGAACTTCGACTGGAGCTACATTCAGTCCCCAAATTTCGACATCTACTTTTATGACGAACAATATGAGGTCGCGAAATTCGCGATCGCCGAACTCGAGTCGGCTTACGTCATCATTTCCAAGGAACTCGATTACAGGCTCAAGGGCCGAATCCCGGTCTTCATCTACAATTCGCCGAACGAATTTCAGCAGACCAATGTTATTCCCGATATCCTGCCTGAAGGCGTCGGCGGATTCACCGAATCGTTCAAGAACCGCGTGGTCGTGCCCTACAATGGAGCCTACGAGGACCTCCGCCATGTACTCCACCACGAGTTAACGCACGCGGTGATTTTTGATCTGATCTACGGCAATGTCTTTGGCTCGTTGCTCTCGCGGCAATATCTCTTCCGGTTGCCGCTCTGGTACTCGGAAGGCTATGCCGAGTATTCATCGCGCTTCGGCTGGGATTATTTCGCCGACATGGTTGTGCGTGATGCTACGATTCATGATTACATCGCACCTGTCGATTATCTCGGCGGCTATCTGGCTTACAAAGAGGGCCAGGCAGCGCTGAAATTTCTGGCCGAGACCTACGGCGAAGAAAAAATCCCGGATATAATCAACAAGGGCCGCCGGACTTTGAGTCTCTCCAAGGCGATGAAAGCCTCAATTGGGCTCACCACAACCGAGTTCGACGAAAAATTCCAGATGTACTTGAAGAAAGTCTATTGGCCCGAAATCGCCATCCGCGACGAACCCGCCCGCATCGGCAAGAAATTGACCGATCACGAAAAGGACGGTTCGTATTTCAACGAAAAGCCAATGTATTCGCCTAACGGTGAAATGATCGCATTCTACTCCGACCGTTCCGACTTCACCCAGATATATTTGATGAATGCCGTCGATGGCAAGATCATTGACAATCTCGTCAAGGGCGAACGCTCCGGCGACCTCGAATCGTTGCACTCATTCGTCTCGGGTCTGTCCTGGTCATTTGATGGAAAATTCATCGCCTTTGCTGCCAAATCGAGCGGCAAGGACGCCCTGATGATCTACAACGTTGAAAAACGTAAGATCGTTGATCGCATCAAACCCGGCTTCGGTTCAATCATGGGGCCGTGCTGGACTCCCGAAGGGCAGCTCATTTTCACCGGTGTGACTGTCGGCAAGTCGGACCTCTACATTGTCGACTTGAAAGACAAACGGCCGCGGAAATTAATCGACGATATGTACGACGACAAGGATGCCGCAATTACGGCCGACGGCAAGCGCTTGGCTTTTGCTTCCGATCGTCCGCTTCAACCGATCAACACCAAGCATTACATGTACGGCAACTACAATATCTTCATCATGGACCTTGCTACCGGTGTCATTACTGACACCGTTACAACAGAATCCGGTATCTGCCGCTACCCGACTTGGTCACCGGACGGCAAGAAGATCTGCTATGTTTCCAACCTGAACGGAATCGACAATCTGTATATCAAGGACTTTGGCAACGGCAACAATGTGTTCCCGATCACCAACGTTCTCACCGGTATTAGCTCGCCTTCGTGGTCTCCGAAGGGAGACCAGATTGTCTTCCAGGCTTTCTACAAGGCTGGTTATGACCTGTACCTAATGAAAGAAATCAAACCGGTCACGGAAAACGGCGCACCGCTGGTTGCGACAAAATTTGCCAAGGGTGAACTCAAAGCAGAATATGCGGCAGTAGAATTCAACGGCGATGCGGACGACAGCACGCAAACCGATGACTCGTCAAAAGTCGCCGACAAACCGATTGAGCCCGATAATACGGACTTCGTCTTCACGCCGCCGGTTCGTGATACTAAGGTAATGAAGCCGGAAGGCGATTCGACCGAGACTCCGGAAGCCGTGGAGGACGACGGCCGCGATACTGCGTATGCAATTCGTCCTGACGGGGAGTTCGAAGTCAAAAAATACAAGGCGAAGTTCTCGCCCGATTTTGTTACCGGCGGATTGTCTTATGACACGTTTTATGGTTTGCGCGGCCAGTCATTTATATTGATTACCGACTTCCTCGGCAATCACCAGTTTGTGATCGGCACCGACGTCGTCAATTCCATCAACCAGTCGAATGTGCAATTGTATTACATCAACAGCACTCACCGCACCGATTTCGGCGTTGGATTGTTCCATAACAAGAACTACTTCGAGGATAATCGCAATCGCCTGTTCTCGGATCGGACTTACGGAGTCATGGCGTCAGTGACGCGTCCATTCAGTCTTTTCCGCCGTGTACAACTAGACTTCTCGCATCTCTACATTGACCGCACTTATTACGATCCGCGTTTCGACAACGATCTTGGCCAGTGGGTTTACGATGACCAGAACGAAAGCGCTACCACTGCCGATATTTCGTTGGTCCATGATAATGTCCTGTGGGGCATGACCGGACCCATGAACGGCAGCCGCTGGAAGCTCAATGTTGAGCGTTCGGTGCCGCTGTCGAGCGATTCCAAGGATTATTGGGCGCTGGAAATTGACTATCGCAAGTATTGGCACCTTGGCGGCCAGTATTCGTTTGCCTTCCGTCTGGCCGGAGGAGCGACGTTTGGTTCTGACAAGAAGACCTACTATCTCGGCGGCAATACCAACAACATCGGCTCAACCAGCGTTGGCGACGATGTCTATTCAGTCAACGGGTTCTATTTCTCAAAAATCATTACACCGCTGCGCGGATACGACTATTTCGATTTCCAGGGATCAAAGTACAGCGTCGTGAATCTTGAATTCAGATATCCCTTTGTGGATTATCTCGCGCTCCGTTTCCCGCTGCCGTTGGTCTTGGCGCGACTTTCCGGAGCGGCATTCCTCGATGTCGGGGCAGCGTGGAATCGCAATGAGGAGTTCAAGCTTGGCTCGTCGCAATATGCCGACCGCCTGCTGGGGCTGAAAACCGGTTTCGGTACCGGCGCCCGCGTAAACCTCGGCATCTTCCTGCTGCGCTACGATATTGCCTGGCATTGGGATCTCATTACCACAAGCAAGCCTTACCATTATTTCAGCTTTGGAGCCGAATTCTAGCAGCGCACGCTAATACTTGCAACTTTGCAACACGTCCGAAGAATTCTTCGGACGTGTTTTTATCTGATCAAGATTGAATGATTAACAAACTCGAAAACAGGCAGTGGTGCGTTGTAACCTTTACGAAGGCAACTCTTGCCCGGACCTGAATAGCGTTCGTCGGTAACGATCGTCCCATCGGCTCCCCTCACCTTAGCCGCCAGCAACAGCTGATTTCCCGAAAGATCGGAAATCGTGTTGTCCGAGCACTTGTTCCAAAGGAATCGCAGTGCCGTAGTCTTTCCCTGATACTCTTTTCTCTCCGAAGCATAAAGATAGATCCGCGCAATCTCTCCCGGTCCTACCAGAGATTCCGGTTTAGGGTGTTTGTTGGCTGCATCCTGGTTGTCTGCTATTGCCAATAGTCGGATAAACGCCGCTGTCGAACCGGTGTCGTTGGGTGCCAGCAATGCCGAGCGCGAAGTAAAATACTCCCATTGCCCGGCGGTATGCGCACCAAGCGCCGCGGAATCGAAAACCAATGCTCCGAAATCAAATTCGAACATGATATCGAACCCGCCAATAGTTCTCACCGAATCTGTCAGGTACAACGACACAGCGAATGAACTTCCGGGAGTAACAACGGTATCCCCACGCAGCTCCACCCTTGGCAACGGAGCCGGCGCTTCGGCACTCAATTCACAGCACGGCGCCGCTACAATCACCAGCAGCGCGACAATTGTTTTGCAGTTCAGCATATTCCTTATACGATCATTGCCCCACCCGCGAAGGATAATCTTGCTTGTGTCGGGCGTTGCCCTGAAGTTACTTGTCTCCGTGAAACGCTCTTTACCGTTTGTGGCCGCCATTGTCGCATTCGTCGTGTATGCGCTGACGACCTGTCGCGGAATCTGGATCGGCGATTCAGCAGAGTTTGCACTCGTGCTGAAAACATTCAGCATTGCCCACCCGCCTGGCTATCCGCTTTTTACCTTACTGGGTACCATCTTCGTTCAGGGTATCGCTTTCTTGCGTCCGATCCTTGCCGGCGCAATCTTTAGTTCGATCATCGCCGCCGCAGCAGTTGCGGCAATCTATATCATCTTGCACCGGCACGTCACCGAATTTGTCGCATTCGGCCTTTCGCTATGTTGGGCTTTCACGCCGATTTTTTGGGCCGAGACGAACGGTGTCGAGGTTTACACACTTAACGTCTTTCTCATCGCTCTAACCTATCTAAGTCTCGAAAGCAATGCGAGCTTCAAGTGGCCGCTGACGATTTATTTGTTCGGCCTCTGCCTGTGCAATCACCCGTCTTCGTTTGCGCTTGCTCCGGTGATCATCCTTCGATTTGTCACCGAGAAGGAATATCGCAACTACCGTATGTTGCCATTTTACTTGTCGCTGTTGCTTGTCGCCGGCGCAATGTACCTGACGCTTTTGTTCCGTTCGCTCAACAATCCAATTGATGATTGGGGCAACCCGCAGACCCTGTCGGCACTTTGGCAACACATGTTGCTTAAACAGTATTCCGGCTGGGTCAGTCATTCCTGGAGCAATCTGATTCACGCCCTCAATCTTTATGGCAGAACCATAATCGAGTGCTGGTCCTGGCCCGGAGTGATTCTGATCATTTCCGGTACAATTGGAGGAATACGCTTTCAGAAGGCGCGCACCATGAATGCGCTACTGCTATTGCTGACATCGTTGACGATGGCGGCTTTTCATCAAGCTGTCAATCACGAACCATTCTTTCTGCCGCCAATGCTCGCATCGCTCTTTCTTGTAGCCAACAATGCCGAATTCCTCCGCAAGGGACCCCGCCTAATTCGCATCGGAGCGGCGTCAGCTGCGAGCGCTGCCTTGCTGTTGCTTATCCTTAACTATCAAAAATATGACCGCTCCGATTCGACGCTCTACGAAAACTACTCGCGCCATCTGCTTGATTCCGCGCCGCCCAACAGCGTCCTCTTTGTTGCCGGCGACATCAATTCTTTCGGCCCGATGTATCTTCATTTTGCCGAATCGTACCGGCCCGATCTCGATTTGTACGACCGGTCGATTCGCAAGCAAGCCCTGCTCGAACGTGCTTCAGAGTTGGGTCAAATGAGCTCCGCCGATCTGATTTTGGCGAGATCGATGGTGCTGCTTCGGGAACACAAACGAAAATTCTTCGCGAAGAGCCACTATCAAAATGAGCCGGATTGGTGGGAGCGGCTCGATTCGCTTTATCCCTACGGATTGCTGTACGAAACCGCCCGCCCGATTGATTCACCAGCTCCAGTCCCGGTTTATCCGGCATCTTTTGACGACGGCGATTTGATGTCGCGCGAATTGCTTGTGAATCTCGATCTGATTCGTGGCGAGCAATTTCTCCAAAGCGAGCCGCCGGATACGCTTGCGGCACTCTCGGAGTTCAAGCTTGCCCTTGGACGCTATGATGCCGAACCGCGCGGCGTCCTGCCTGGTCAACTGGGGATCTTTTTCCGCAAGGTCGGTTTCGGCGATCTGGCGCTTGAGACCTACAACCGCGCACTCAACAAGCCAATACTGACCGCCGGCCAAATTGCCGAAATTCGCTTCAATATTTCGAATGTCTATAAGGACAGGGGAAATGTCGCCGTGCAGAACTCGGACTATCCTGCGGCGGCTGCAGCGTTCGAACAGGCGCTACAGTATGACGGTGAAAACTCGCGGCTACTGCTGAATCTTGGTCTCGTTTATGCCCAACATTTGAATGACCGAACCCGGGCGGTCAGATACCTAACCCATTACCTCGAACTAGAACCTGCCGACACTCGCGTCAAGGAACTGTTGAATTCGCTGCGTTAGAACTGCTTCTTGAGGCGAAGTAAAATTATCGTGTGCTGACCTTGATCGTGGACAATTGAAACAAGAATGACAGCGCTGCCATGCGCGGATTGACATTGCGCCGCAGCTCGCCTTTGATCGCTTCCAGTCTGTCTGATAGCGATTCAATTCGCTCAAGCCCGCCGATTTTCTCCGCCAAGACTTCATAGCGTTCGCGAAAATCCACGTTCAACAATCGACTGTCTGTATCTGGCGCAGTGGAAGCAGCCGACCCGCTTTGAACAACCAGAACATCGCGAAGAATTGTCTGCCAATGCCGCAGCAGTGCCTCGACTTTTTCGCGCGTTGCGAGCGCGGCGCTTTCGCCGAGCCGGGTGTAAACATCCGGCTGCGCGATGGAAAGTGCCGTTTCAATCATTTCCAACGCCGATCCGCGCATCTGGAGGAAGTCGCCCTCGAGGATTGTCGCAATATCATAGAGTTGGCCGCGCGCAAATTTGACCATCGCGTCCAGCTGTTGATCTTTGATCGCGTACTTGGATTCGAGATACGCGCGGACAAAACCGTCTTCCAAAGCCGGCAGATTGATGCGTTGCAGCCGCGAAAGGATAGTCGGTATCAAAAAACGCGGCTCATGAGTTACCACCATTAGAAATGAGCTTGCCGGCGGTTCCTCGAGCAGTTTCAGTAACGAATCCATTGTTCCGGGCAGCATCCGCTCGGCCTCGTAAATGATACCGACCTTGTACGCTGACAAGGTTGGCCGCCGCGACAGCTTGCTCTGAAACTGCCTGATCGCCTCAATCGGAATGAAGTGCTTTGCATCAGCAGCCGACGGCGAAAAGGGATTTTCCTGCTTGGAATTGAGGTAAGGTGAATACCATGCGTCCCAATCGTTGTCATTTGCGGGCAACGGAAAGAGAAATTGCACATCGGGATGCGCGAATTGCTCAAGTTGCCGGCATGAGGCGCATTCACCGCAACCGAAATCTCCGTTTGGTCGATTACAAGTAATGCGCCTGGCGAGTTCGAAAGCAGCCGTCCATTTTCCGACACCGCGCGGTCCGCAGAGCAGCATTGAAGCGGGCAGGGTACCCGCCGCAAAACGACTGGCAAGACGCGTAATAATCTCACTCTGCGGGATCATCGAATTCATTCTTTCACCAGCTATTTGCGCAACCATTCATTTGGATTAACCGGCGTCTTGCCGTCACGAATCTCGAAATGCAGCCGATTGCCGGCTGCGACCGCAAATTTCTCGCCGCGGATAACTTGGTCGCCCTCCTTGACCGACAGGTCGGCCAAGTTGCCGTACAGAGAATAAATCGACCCGCCGTGATCGACTACCACGAATCGTTCCAGTCCGCGTGCCCAACCTATATATATGACTTGCCCGGTGAGGGCGGCAACCACTTTCTCTCCTTTGCGCGAATCGATGGTTATTCCATTATTCTTCGCCGACAGTCCGGTTCGTTTGTCGACCTTGGTGCCAAACCCGTCCACAACAGCGCCGCCGACGGGCCAAAAGAACTTGCCCCGCATGCGCATCGACATTTCGCGTTCGCGCTCCCAGAGATAGTCTGATGCCGATCGCGCCTGCTTCTCGATTTCCGCGAATATATCGCCGATGGTCGCTGCCGAACCCTCTAATTTGCCAATCTCAACCGACAACTCGTGGCTCTCGCTCTTGAGGCCGGCAAGAATTCTCTCGCGCTGCAACAACGCCTCGCGAGCACGGCCCTCCTCTTGTTGTTGTGCCTTGACCAATACGCCGAGCTCGTTTTGACGCCGTTGCAGCGTCTCGATCAGCCGCTCTTTCACTGTAATCGTGCTGCCGAGATAGGTCAAGTGCGCGTTATCGTGCTCGATCAGCTTGCGGTAGTTGATTCGCTGTGAGGACTTGCCGACGAAATTGGCTTCACTGAAGGGGACATAAAAATCGTTGAGATCGCGAATGACGAACAGCTTTCGCAGCCGCCGCGAGAGCATCTCGCCCTCCCAAACCGTCATTTCGCGCAAATTATCGACCGTGTCTTTGGTCGCCGCGATGGCCTTGCTGGTTTCGTCGGATTGGTTCTTGATTTGTCGCAGTAGGCGGCTTGACAGCTCCAGTTCCTTGTCCACAGATTCGAGTTGCTGGTACAGGTCGGCCTGTGAATTGAGAATGCGTTCCGCCTCTTGGCGTGCGCGCTCAAGCTGCGATTTGGTTTGTTCGAATTTTTCGTTTTGAGTCTCTTGTGCGGACAAAATTGCAGTGGCGATACCCGTGAAGATTAGAGTTAGGATTAGCTGCCGCAATGCCTTCATACCTCGCGGCTGACGGCAATCGTCGAGCTTAATAGGGCCACCAACCCGCCGAATCCCAACACGACAATGATGTTTGCTGCAGTGACGAAGTCGATATCAATCGCCCAGCCGGTTACTAGCCGAAAACATCCGTACAGCCCCACCAACGACACGCCAGCAGAAGCAATTCCCAGCAGTGTCTTGCGCAGGATAAATGGAAACGCCAATATCCGCCATCCGGCGCCGAGACGGCGCAGGACAACGTAGTATTGCTCTTCGCTCAATATCATCCGGCGCATGAACCATAACATCAGCAAGAATGCACAGGCCCCGGTTATGATTTTCAGTGCAGCGAGAACTTGCTCGGCGGACCTAAATGTCCGCTCGTGTGCGGCAAGCCAATCGGCGCCGTAATTTACTTCTTCAATGAACGGGAACTTGCGCATCTGAATTGCGACATCATCAAAATCCGCCAGTCGGGAGTGGTCCGCGTCAAACGAAATGGCTACCATCGACGGAAACGGATTCGCCGAGTTTTCCGGCAGAAGCTGCGTTCCCAGCGTGTTCTGCATATTAGAGAACACATCTTCTTTGTCAAGAAAGCTGAACCCGACAAATCCATCAATGGTCTTGATCTGCGTGATCAGCGTCTGAATCTGCTCGGGCGATGAAGAGTCCCGGAGGTAGATTTCAAATCTCAGTTTCGAACGCAATGACCGCTCATACTCGCCAAGATTCTGAACCACCAATGTCGTCAGTCCAAACGGCAGTATGATCAGGCTAAGCAATAACAGCGCAGAAACCCACGCAGACTTGCGGTTTTCGGGTCTAAACCGCAGCACGGTCGGCTCCTTCGGCAGTCATCAACTGGTCTTGCGTTCGCAATTGATTCGGGGCAAACGCCAACACTGCGCCGCCATGATCGGCATATTTCTTCAAAGCGGGCACTACTACCGTCTGGTCGAATTCGTCATTACGAATTCCACCGACTATCAACGCTGGAGATTTGATCAATGCTTGTGCCAGAATCGCCAGTCGTCGATCATTGGTGGCAAGTGTCGCCAGCGGGCGATTGGATTGCAGCATCAGGCCATATTCTGACAATGTGCTTCGCACACGCCGCGAAACCTGCGCCTCGCTTATGCCGGCTATTTTCAGCGGAAGCGACAGAAACTCCGCGAGTCGCATCTTGGCCAATTCCGGTTCAGTTGGCGAGATCATTCCGACTCGCCGCAAGATATCTCGCTGCCGTCGCGATGATATGCCAGCCAGCGGATACCCTAACACCGACCCGAATCCGGATTCCAACTTGGCCTCACCAGATACCAATGCAATTACCGACGCTTCGAGATTATCCGGAAGGGTCTCGTACTCGCCGGAATATAACGACACATTTCCAGTCATTGCGACGCTGGTTTTTCGAAACCTGACTGCTATATCTTCTAGGTGGAGTACTTCGTTCATTTGTTCACTCTGAAGCGAATTAGCGCAATTACGACAAATTCGACAACGAGTTTTTGCTTGACTACCAAATCATTGAATAGTTAGTAGATGAGGGCTTGTCCAGACGGGAGATTCTCTATGAAAAACGCGGCAATACTCGTAATCGGATCACTAATCCTCATAGTAGCCGGCTGTTCCGGCGGCAAAGTCGATTCACTCAAATTTGAAAGCTTCACTGTTGCAAGCGGCGAACAAACCACGGCGCTTCATTTTACCGATTCTGACGGCGGTTTTGTCGTCGCTGCTTCCGGAATCATCTATCGCACCACCGACGGCGGAAAATCGTTTTCGCAAGTTGGCAGCAGCAGCGGCCGTCGCCTCAATGATGTCTATTTCATCGACAGCGACAACGGCTTCGCCTGCGGAAACAGCGGAACTCTATTGAGAACCACCGATGCCGGCAGCACTTGGAGCCCGATAGCCGCAGATACAAATGTTGACTTCACCGGCATCGCGTTTCCCGACGACGAATCCGGTGTCATTGCCGGCAACGTAGTATCTGGAGACAAGAGTGGCTTTGGCGTGATTGGGACATCCACCGACGAAGGCGCTACTTGGAAGTTTCAGACCACCGAGCAGCGCGCCTTCACGCGAGTCGATGTGGTACCTTACGATCACGCCTGGATTCTCGGACAAGAATCGCTGAACTATACCACGGATCGCGGCAAAAGCTGGGAGCACTCTGCCAGTCGCGTTCCCGGCGTGAATTACTTACTTTTCACTGATGTCCAGCACGGTTGGGAAGTTGGCGACCATGGCCTTCTGCGTCACTCAACGGATGGCGGCTGGTCATGGCAGGAAAAACTCAAACTGACCGAATCGAATCTGACTTGTTTAGCTGCGCCCGAGCCGGGGCATATCTACGTTGCCGGTGACAATTTTCTCGGAGTTTCCGCCAATTTCGCACGAAATTGGACTGTCGACGAAGTCACTCACAAAATTAACTTCGTCGACATTCATTCAGTCGGCCATGATGTATTCGTACTCGGCAGCAAGGGCGAAATTATCAAACTAAGCTACTAGCTGCAGGCTACTATCAAGAGATGCCGATTAGCTCGACTTCAAATATTAAAGTTGCGTCCGGCGGGATCACATTTCCAGCGCCATAGCGGCCATAGCCGAGTTCAGATGGAATAATCAGTCGCCGACTTCCGCCTACCTTCATGGAAGCCACTCCTTCATCCCATCCCTTGATGACTTTGCCTTTGCCGATCATGAATTCAAAAGTCTTGCCGCGGTCCTTGGAGCTGTCAAACTTCTCGCCGTCCTCGAGCCAACCGGTATAGTGAACCTCAACCATTTGCCCGGTTTTTGGCGATGCGCCGGTGCCTTCCTTGATTTCAATGTACTTCAGCCCGCTCGGTAGCGTGATTTCTTCCTTGTTCGCCATTCCCAATTTCCTCACAAAGTTTGATAGTTACAGGTAGATTTCTAAAATGATAACGCCCGGCAAAGTTGCCTTATTTGCCGGGCGCTGCACTAAAACTCTTCATTTTGTCAGTTGGGTACTATTTCACTCCCAATAGTTCGACCTCATACACGAGATTCGTCTTTGGAGGGATTCCCGATGGGTGACCCTGCTCGCCATACGCCAATTGGTAGGGGATAAACAGCCTGCGCAAGCTGCCGATATTCATCGAGGCGACTCCTTCGTCCAATCCCTTGATAACCTCGCCCTTGCCGAGCCGGAAATCATAGGGAATGCTGTCGTTGCGCGAACTCTTGAATTGCTTTCCGTCAGGAAATCTACAAACATAGTGAATCGAAACGACTTGGCCTTCGCGCGGCTGACCGCCGGTTCCGGGTACGACATCGATATATTTCAAACCGCTGGCGGTCATAATCGTATCTCCCATCAAATGCAGCGTCGGCCGACCCTTCACTGTGGCAGTCATCGGTTTTCCAATCAACACATTTATCGTCGTGTCGCTTTTTGCTGCTTTCTTTTCTTCACCGAAGACAACACCTGTGACCAACAGCCCGGCAGCTATTGTACCAGAAAGGACGATTTTCATGCAGAACTTCATTTCAATTCCTCTATCTAAGTAGAAAAGTCTTACGATTCAATCGCATGATTATACAATCACACGCTGGAAATCAGTTCAACAAAGCCGCACAATATTCTCGGTACTTCGACCGCTTACTCATCCGTTTTCGGCAAATTCATTTGGTTCGATAGCTTCAATGCCTCGGGATCGGCAGGGTTTTCTTTCAGCGCTTCGCGCAAATACCGCACTGCAGCCTCGTGGTTGCCAATTTCGTATGCCGAACGCGCTGCCCAGAAGCTTTCTCTCTCCAACTTCACGCCGGAACCAAGAACCGTCTCAAAATATTGGAACGCTTTGGCAAATTCGCCCCGGTCGTAATAAATCCGCGCCAGCACCGACTTAGTTTGCAGCGCGTCGGGAGCCAGCTCTTCAGCGCGGTGAAGCACTGCCAGCGCTTGCTCAATCTGTCCGCTTTTTACGTACAGACTCCCAAGAAGCTGGAACGCCGTTGGGTTGTCGTCGGCGATCACAATTGACTCGCGGAGCTGCTCAACAGCTTCCGGATAGCGCTCCTGTGAAGCCAAGGCGCCCCCTAGTAGAGCGTGATACATCGACCGATTCTGGCGGCTCGCAAGTACCGTCGGCGGGTTCAAAGCAACCGCGAGCACGGCAACAACCACAATTGAAATAATCGCGCCGCGCCATTTGCGCCTGCGCAGCCAGTCGTAGATTTCCACGGCCGCAAATACTGCGATTGCGATCATGGCCGGAATCACCGGCTGGCGAAACCTCGAACTTACAAAGAACATCGCAATTGCAATCACTTGTGATGTGACAAACAAGAGCAGCAATTCCCGCTTGTTCTTCTTGAAGATCAAAAATATCGCCCCCAGCAAAAAGAGCGGCGCAAGCAGCCCGTACGGAAAGTTCAGCCCGAATCGCCAAAGAGAAATCGCATAGACCTTAGAATAATCGCGTGCCATTAACGGGTTGGAATTGTTGAACAGCTCTTCACCGCAGAAGAACAAATAGACCTTCCGGCAAAAGAGCCCAATCGCCTCGCCCGGATGACCCTTGACGAAGTCCATTCCCCGTTCAAACCAGAAATCGGAGACTTCCGCCGCGCTTAGCTTGCGATGAGAATCTTGCTCGGCCAAATACTTCGAAGCCGACCAGATGTGATCTTCGTACTTGTCGAGCGGCGTCTGGCCGGTTGGAAACGCGACCGTCTGCCCGTCGGCGCTCTCGTTGTTGCCGATATAGAAATTTGCTCCACCCTGCGATGAAATCAGCACCGGATCTGACTCAATGGCATAGTTGCGAATCGTGACCGGAAGAATCACAACTGCCATTGGAATAGCGACCCAGAGCAATTTCTTCCCAACCAATCCCCATGAACGATTCTTGCTACTAATCCAAAGCCAATAGGGAAATAGAATCGCGAACGCCAGAATCGTCGGTCTTGCCAATGCCGCCAGCGCCAACGCAACACCCGACGCCGCAAGAAAACGAACATTCTTCGTCGCCTCAAAACGGCTTAGCAGGTACACCGACAATGTAAATGTGAAAACCTCGACCGCGGTTGGCATCAGCGAAGCCTCGAAGAAGTACAGTGTCGGATAGACTGCGGCAATGATCCCTGCTGCTCGCGCGACCCGGCGATCGAAGTAAAACTCGGCGATCAAGTAGGTCAGAATTGCTGTCGCGACACCGAAACCGCCGTTGATCAGCTTGATCGCAAATTGCCCCATCCCGAAGAGTTTGTAAGTGATTCCCAAAACGTAAGGAAACAGCGGCGCCCGAAAGTACACTTCGCTGCCCCAGAAGTTGGAATTGGCGATTTCACTGGCGAGAAGATGGTAAACCTTGGCGTCGAGGAACAGCAATCCGTTGAACGGGTCGGCTTTCGAATCCAGAGCGAAAATGATCCGGACTCCAATTGCCAGAGCGGCGATAACGGCCAACCACGCGATGTCGAGCTTGGAAGGACTTTTTGCTGCCGGAGCCGGTGTCGTCTTCTTTTTCATGCTCTGTCCCGTTGCAGCAAGCTGGCTAAGATTTCCCTGATGATGAAATTTTCGTTACCAATCGCCGTTAGGTACTGAATGCCAAAATGGCATCCGCAGGATGAAACGGCGATTCTCTGTTCGAGTGGATAATAAGAAAAAAATGATTGGAATGTTAGAAATACAAGCGGCCGTTCAAAACTGGACCAACACGCTTTCGCTGCAGAACCCCGGTCCCAGCGCCGAAATGATGCCATATTTGCCGCTGCCTTTTTCATACTTCCGTAGGTGCTCGTCAAGCACAAACAGGACAGAAACCGACGACATGTTGCCGTAGAGGCGGAGCATCTCGCGGCAAATGTCAAATCGCGCGGATGGAACTCCCAGCGCTGATTCGTACGCTTCAATTACCTTGGCACCGCCGGGGTGAAGAATGAAATAGTCGATGTCGTTCAGCTCCAACTTATGGCCATGCAGAAATCCGGCGAGATTTTCTTTTGCTTTGGACTCAACGATGTGGGGAATACTCTGGCTGAAAACAACCTGAAGCCCCGAGTTCATCAAATTCCAACCCATAACATCAAGCGAATCGGGCCAAAAGGTCGAGCGCGTGTCAATCATTTCGACGCCGTTATCGCTGGTTTCATCGCCGCCCATCAAAACTGCTGCAGCGCCTTCACCGAACAACGCGGTCGCGACAAAATTGCTGCGACTGAAATCATTTTGCTGAAAGGTCAGCCCGCACAGCTCAACCGCAACGAGCAACACTCGCTCCTTTGGGTGCCCGAGCAGATAGTGATAACCCTGCGATATTCCCGCGGCGCCGCCCGCACAACCGAGTCCCCAAACAGGCGTCCGGCGAACATCCGAACGCAAATGCAGCAGATTAATCAAACGCGCATCGATCGAAGGCGTCGCCAGCCCGGTCGTGGAAACGAATATGATGTAGTCGACGTCTTCGGCTGCAACACCAGCCTTTTTCAAGCACTCCGTGGAGCATTTGACACCAAGTTCGTTGCACGAGTCGATGTACACTTCGTTCTTGGACTCGAAACTTTGCTGCCGATCATACCACTCTATTGGCACCGAAAAGTAGCGTTCGTCGATCGCGGCGTTCGCAAAGACCTCAAGCAGCCGCTCGATTGGCAACGGCGAGTCCGAAAAGTGTGTTTGCACAAACTGGCGGATTGCTGTCTGGGTCAGCTTATGGGGTGGGACCGCCGTACCAACGGCTACAATTTTTGGCATCTGTCATCAGACCTTTCTCCACAGTTTGTACGTCCGGAAAGTGCGAATAGAATAGTCAAGATGCAGGAGCCCTTCGGATACTCAAAGTCATTGCTAACTTGCCCGCGATAAGATAAGATTACTCAAACACTTTAACATCGGGAGAATTATGGATACGCGTGCACTGACATTTCCTTCCGGCTATGATCCCAAGTCCCAGGCGATCATGAGCCTCTTTGCAGCACAATTTGACGATCAGCTTCTGCTACTAAAGGAAGCTACCCGCAATCTCACGGTCGAGCAACTGCAATGGCAGATGCGACCGGGTATGAACACCATCGGCATGCTCTTAGCCCACCTGGCCGTAGTCGAATTTTTTTGGATCAATGTAGCGGCGCAGGAAATCCCCTCCGAGCCGGAGGGCGATGACCTTGCTCTAAGGGTTCTCGGTATTCAGATGGATGACGACGGTATGCCGGCAAAAGCGGGGGATCTCCACCCAGCGACTCTGCAAGGCAAGACGGCAAATGACTACTTCGTCCTCCTCGACAAGGCTCGTGCTGCAATTCACGCCGAAATGAAAAAATGGAAGGACAGCGATCTGGAAGGTACCTACGTACGCAAACGCGGCACGCAGGAACGTAAGATCACCCGCTCGTGGACGCTCTATCATGTACTCGAGCATTTCGCCGGGCATTTTGGGCAGATATTGCTGCTCAAGCACCTGATGCGCGATATCGGAATTTTGTCGCCGGAAGACCGCGACTAACTCTGCAATTGCCGCCATGGACAAGATATCGTCTGGTTCCAAATGCTACCTTCGCGCCGTCACGGCGGATGATGCCGAGGCATTCTATAAGTGGTATTGCTGCGGCGAGGTCCAACAACACCTCGCCAATCCCTGGTGGAATCCCTCAATCGATTTCGACTCGTATCGACTCTATCGTTTTGCCCAATACCTCGAACCCAACCCCTCAAGCGGCGTGCTGGTGATTTGCACTACGGAAGGCGCCCCGATTGGTCTTGTCAACTACTTCGATCTCGACGAAGCCAACCGAATCTGCGAGGTCGGCATCATCATCGGCGAACTCGCGGTTTGGCGGCAGGGGTACGCTCTCGCTGCATTAGGTTTACTGATTGAATTTTTGGTGAGCAAATTCGACATCGCCGCCATTCGAGCGCGGATTCTCAAAGAAAATGTTGCGTCGCAGGAGTTGTTTAGAAAGGTCGGATTTGTCCAGAGTGGATCAAGTGAGGAACTCGGATTCCAGTTTTTTGAGTACCTTTACACCGTCGCGAACAGGGAAGACCTACTTTAGAGCAGTTTTGAGCAAACCCTCGACCTGCTGGCCCTGCAATTCGTGGACTTGCTTTTTGAGCCGCAGTCTTTCGATGGCAATGGATGCCTGACTAATCAAGCTCGCTATTGAAAGCAAACGGTCATCGTCAATCGGTTCCGCCGGATCGGGATTGTTGATCACCATTACGATTTCAACAACATCTGCGATCATCACCGGAAGTGTCGCGAATGCGCACGCACCTATTTGCGCCCGCTCTTCGGGAAGCAGCATGTCGGCGTATATCTCTGAATCCGAATCAAGGATGTTCTGAATCGTTCGGTCGGTGACGGTGCGGCCAATAACGCCCGCGCCTAACGGAAGGTTGATCTCATAAACCGCCTGCTGCGAATTGACGCCAAATCCGAGTATGCCCCGCGCTGAATTCGAATTCTGGTCGATTTGAAGCAAAATCGCGCGGCCGATACCCATTCCGCGGAACACCTCTTCCAGAGCAGTCTGAATAATCTCCTCTTCGCTGCCGGCCTGACGCAGCGCCTCGCCTGCCTCTTGGATAACTGCCAACTCGCGCGTCCGCTCATTTAGTCTCTGCGCCAGCTCCGCCGACTCGTGATCGACATTGCGGCTCGCAATTTCGGTGCGGTGAGCATCCGGCGCTTTCAGCGAAATCTCAAGTTCGCTGGCGATTTCCTTAATCACGTCCGGCGCGACCTCAATAATCTTGGCGACAACTTCTTCACTTATCCCGGCGAGATCATTCGCAGACTTGCACAATTGCCGGCGCCGTTCCTCGTCGATGTGAAAAATCACGTCATACGCGAGGTCGGCAAGGAAGATGTAATCTACCAGCGGATTGTTGCTTTTCTGCCGTGATGGCAATCCGCGGCGGTGGTGCTCCATTACCGGCTTAGCCAACAGCGGCGGCAAATTCCAGCGACGCGCCAGCCAACCGCCGACTTCGCAGTGGTCGATCGCAAATACCGACTTCTCGGCGGCAATCTGCTCTTCGCCGCGATCGATCTTCTTCAAGACTATGTCGTACTCTTCCGGAAACGCCACGGCCAAGATCGCGACACCGATATTGTGCATGAAACCGGCAATGAAGGCCTCTTCCGGTGTCTTGTAGTGCGCAGCCGACGCCAGCAGTTTGCCGATGACGCCGGTCGACAACGAATGGCTCCAGAAGCGTCGGAAGTCAAATTTGTGATGAGCAAATTTGCCCATCGCATCAAACAGCGCCAGCGAGATGACGACGTTCTGGACAGTGCGAAAACCCATCAGCGTTATCGCCTGGGTGATCGTTGAAACGCGGCTCGAATATTCGGCATAGAACGCCGAGTTCGCGATCTTCAATATCCGCGACGTCAAGGCATGATCGGATAGGATGATGTTCGCCAGATCCGCAACCGACGAGCGCGGATTCTCCGAGATCTCTCGAACACGAATGATGATTTGCGGAATCGAGGGCATTCCCTCGAATTCTTCGATTCGCCGAAGCGTTTCGTGTCTGCCGATCAGGGTCATCTAGTTGTCCTCGAACAAGTGTTTTTCCTCGCCAAAGCGAGTCCGTAATTCGTCTGTCATTTCCGTGAGAATACCTTCGTCGAACTTGAAAATGCCGGCGAAGGGGTGCCCGGCAAGCAAATCAAAATCCGGTTCCTCGAATCCCACTGCAATCTGCTTTGCCAGCTTGTTGCTGAATCCGACCACACAACCGATCGGCGCCACCGACTCGCTTGAGTCGCAAACCGCATCATGGTGCGACTTGACACCGACTACGAGTTCGGGCGGGAAATTCCATTTCTGCAAGATCGTCGCGCCGACTTCGACGTGACTAAATCCAAGGCGCGCCAACTCGATTTCAACGAAGGATCGACCGGTTTCTTCGACTTCGCGGACAACCTTGTCATAAGCTGCCGTCAGCTTTTGGCCGAGTATCATCTTGCCGATATCGTGCAGCAGCCCCGCAATGAAGATCTCTTCGATCTTGGGATGATGTATCCGCCGTGCCACGAGTCGGCTCGCCATTCCGCAAGCCAACGAGTGATCCCACAACTTCTGTCCGAATTGCGCATTATCTTTTCTGCCATAGAGTGCGTGGGTCGAAGAGGCAATTACCATCGACCGCAGCGTATAGAACCCGAGTATAAGAATCGCTTCCTTTAATGAACTGACCGAGCGCGAGCGTCCATAAAACGACGAATTTGAAAGGCGTAGGACCTTGGCAGTCAATGCCGAGTCAGAGGCAAGCACCTCGCCCAGATCCTCAACCGAAGCGTTGAGATCGGCGGTAAGTCCCATCACTTTCGCGACAATTGCCGGAGAGGCCGGCAGCTCGCCGATTGTGGCAGTGATCTTATCCAACATTGTCTGACTGCTGACAGAGACAGCCATGAACTCTTACCCCGAGCGTAAAGAATTATCCTGTAATAAGATATCGGACAAATCCACGATTGCTTGATACCCGGATTTCCCCCACAAGATATTCGCTGCGATTTTTCTTGCATTACAGGGAACTGCAATGTTTATTCGGGGTTAGAATTAGAGGCTGAAGTAGGGTGTAGTCCCAAATTTGAGTTTCCTGCCCCCCTCTCAGATTTGGCACCTGTCACTTCGGCCTTTTTATTTTCCCTCCGGTTTTTTGCAACCATTCTTACCCGACTAGAACGCAACCCAAGCCGGGATCCAGCCGGATCTGCTTCAGTGCAGAAAATGAGCAGTTTTTCGCGCTGAAACGCAGTTTCCTGCTTTGAGCCTGGAGTTCCAAAAAAGGTCTTAAAATCGCCAAATTACTGTTGACAACCCACCCCCCTGCATGTATATTCCCGCTGAAGTGAACACAAGGTCTAAACCTTAAACTGTCTTACTCAATTAGTTATTAGCAATTCGAATCATCGCAGAAGTTACAGCGAAACACTGATTCTCGAATAACGGGTTGGTGAGCAGCGATCTCTTTTACTACAGATTAGCACAAGACACATATCATCGCAAAGTTCTCTCTTTGAGCGATGTTATTGATGTGGAACGTTTCAGTAGGTTCTTACCGGAAAACACATAGCAGAGAAAGACTGCGAATAACGCGACGGAGACTGTACAGAGGCCAAACAGCTACCGATTAACTAATTAACGGTTTAGTAGTTTCTTACACGGTCAAGGAGGTTGCTTGATGGCCAGGAATTGGCGTTATTTGTCAATCGCGCTTATCGTCGTTACGACGTTCGTGATTGCGGCTTCGGTGGGTGATAAAGCTGAAACAGCCCCGAATGCTCTCAAGTTAGTTTGCCAGGTAGAGTCGGTTACGACCGCGCTCTCGAATAACTCTATTGTTATTCCGGTTAACGTTTCCAACATTTCTGATTCTATCGCTGGCTTTCAGCTTTGGATCAACATCTCCGAGCCGTCTTTGGTTAAGTTTAAATCAGACTCGATCAGATTCCCCGGTACCGACAGCGCAATTTACTTTGCGAAATTCGATACCGTCGGCACACGCATTAAAGGCTGGGAATATATCCAGGCACGTATTCTGGATGATTCCATCGGCGCCTTGCTTAACATTATCGGTACGGCCGATAATGGCGGCGCTCCGATCAAGAAGCCTCTTGCCCCCGGCTCCGGGACCTTTATTAAGATTTATTGCCAAACTAAGGGTGTCTTGGGTGACTCCTTGTGTGACAGTGCAACTGTCACGATGGTCATTAACTCGTCCCAAACGAGATTCTCAAACCAGCACGGCGACCTGATTGCCTATGCCTGCTCATCCTATGTCGATACCAGTTATTTCAATTGTGCCCAATTCGTTGGTCCTAATTGTGTCAATTGGTTTGACACAGTTATTACGCCGCACCAGACCTGCGCGCTGGACACCTTGCAGGGCTTGTTCTTCGACGGCAAGATTGGCTTCTGCGGCTGTAAGTGTGGCGATGCGGACGGCAACGGTATCTTCACCATTTCCGACGCCGTGTTCCTGATCAACTACATTTTCGCGGGCGGTGCGCCGCCGAATCCGAATTGTAACGGCGACTCGGACGGAAATGGTATTATCACTATTTCCGATGCTGTATACCTGATCAATTACATCTTTGCCGGTGGTCCGGCGCCTCATTGTTGATGCAATGAGCTTGAATTCTCATCGCAGATTAATCTGCGATTAAACAGAGGATAATAAACTTTGAAGATAATGAACCTTAACTTTGAGAGTGAAAGGAGGTGAGAACGAGTTTAGGAGAAGAGGCTTAAACGTTCAACCACCAAGAGCATTTCCAGCAACAGCCATTGCGCGCTGAATCTGGAGTGTCTCGCCCCGCCCAAAAGAGCTTTGCAATGTCAAAGACGCTTTTGGCGACTCTTCTGGGGAGCAGAAGATTTTAAGGTAAGAGTTAACCTTAAACTACAGTAATCGTTTCAGCAACTATAGTAGGAGCAAGAAATGAAACGCATTTGTTTACTTCTTACTTCGTTTATGCTTCTTCTTACGGTAAGCGCTCTCGCAACGGGAGACGTTACCATTAAGATTAATCCAACTGGTCCTTTCCCGAATACAGTCGCGGAAGGTGATGCCAGTGAAATCGTTGAAATCTGGCTCACGAACAGTGCTACCGTTAGCGGTATGTCCCTGGGCTTTGGTTTCGCCAGCACAGCTGGACCGCTTGTATGGAACACCCCGTACGGCACCAAGCCGGGCGGTACCCCGTACCTTGCCATCGATGACGCCGCTTCTGTTGGCGCCTTCGACCTTGGCGGTCTCCTTGTTAACATCGCCTCCATGCCGAACTCGATTCTGGTTGGTGGCGCGGCCCTTTCTTCCCCGTTGCCGATCCATGCCGCTTCAACTCGTGTTTATTCATTGAGCTTGAACGCGACTGGTTTGGTCGACACCAATCCGGACGTGGCTTCAGAAGGTGAATTCACTGTTGATAACATCTTCTTCCCGCCGGCCGGTGCCTGGTCAATGGACCATGGTTCTGGTGGTTTCCCCCCGACCTTCCAAGGTCAGTCGAACACCAGCGTGTCAAATCCCGATGCTCCGGCAGTTCCGTTTGACGTGTACTTCATTCCGTGTCTCCCGCCGGTATTCACTGCCGACCCGGGTGCCGCACCGAATAAGAACCATTGTTCAGCCTATACCTTCAATTTCGACGCAACCGAAGGCGGTAACAGCCCGGCTGCTAACCCGGTAACCTTCTCTTCGTCCGCCGGCACGATTAACGCTGCCACTGGCGAAATCTCGGTTCCGGCCCTCGCGGCTTGCGGCACCACCCCGGTGACCGTCACTGCTACCAACGCTTGCGGAAGCAGCGCTGATTTCAACTTCACCATTAACTGGACCAACAACGCCCCGACCATCTCGAACTGCCCGGCTGGACAGATTTCCGTTGGTAAGGGTAACCCGACCTCGTTCGACCTTAATTCAGTCGATGCCGATCCTTGCGATGCGGCTAACTGGACTATCGTCGCTAACGATCCGGTTGTGAACGCTCCGTCCATCTCTGGCACCGGCGTGTTCTCATGGTTGAGTGATGTCTCTGAAGGTGGCACCGTGAAGACCTTCACGGCTACCGTTACCGATCCGTGCGGCGGCTCTGCCTCTTGCACAATCGCTGTCAATGTGCTGAATACTCAGCCGTTCGTGATCAAGATCGAAAAGACCCATGGTACCTTCCAGGGTAACTTTGAGTTCGTTTCGATTTCGAAGATCGCTGGCTCCGAGCAAATGGGCGGTTTCGACTTCCTTGTTGCTTACGATGCCTCCGCTCTTAGCTTCTTCTCCGCTTCACTTGGCGCGGCCCTTGGCCCGGCAGGTTGCGGATGGGAATACTTCACCTATCGTTACGGCGCGCAGGGTAACTGCGGTGGCCCGTGCCCGAGTGGTCTGCTTCGCGTAGTCGCGATTGCCGACGCCAACAACGGCGCGAATCATCCGTCCTGCTTCACCGTTGCTGATGGTGCCGAACTTGTCAGCCTGAAGTTCTATGTTACCAACGATCGTACCTATGAATGCCAGTACGTCCCGATCCGCTTCGCGTGGATTGATTGCGGCGACAACGGTATCTCGAACATCGGTGGTGACACCCTTTGGATTTCCAGCAAGGTATTCGACTTCGAAAACACCGATCCGTTGAACGATCCTAACTACGAAATCACGGACATGAGCTGCTACTTTGCTATCGCCTACGGCGGTGCTTGCAGCGCTTGCGATGTTTCCATGAAGTACGAGCCGATTCGCTTCATCCTGTTCTGGAACGGCGGTGTTGATATCGCTTGCGCCGACTCAATCGACGCTCCTGGCGACCTCAACCTGAACGACATTGCGTATGAAATCGCAGACGCAGTACTTTACACGAACTACTTCCTGTATGGTCTCTCCGCTCTGGATTCCAACCCGCAGTATCGCGAAGCCCAAATCGCGGCTTCTGATGCCAACCAGGATGGTTCCGTCCTTACGGTCGGCGACCTTGTTTACTTGCTGCGCGTAGTCGTCGGCGATGCCCTTCCGTTCCCGAAGCTTGCTCCGTTTGCCAACACGGCGACCGTCAGCATGGCTAACGGTACGGTGGCTACCGACGCGTCGGTTGAAGTTGGTGCCGTGTATGCCACGTTCAAAGTGAACGGTGCCTACAACCTTACCAGCAACACCGATATGACCGTTATCTCTGCCGAGAACGAAGGTCTTGTGAAGGTCCTGGTTTATGCCGGACTTGACAACATGTCCAACCGTCTCGAAGCCGGCCACAACACCCTGTTCACCCTGGACGGCCAAGCCGAACTGGTGAGCGTTGAAGTTGCCGACTATAACGGTGCTATGCTCAACACCCGCATCAATAAGAGCGTCCTGCCGACCGAATTCAAGCTGTCGCAGAACACTCCGAATCCGTTCAACCCCACCACGAAGATCGGTTTGGATCTGCCGACCGCGTCCGACTGGAACCTGAGCATCTACAACGTAGCCGGCCAGCTTGTAAAGAGCTTCAACGGCCGTGGCGTTGGCAATGTCTCTGTTGAATGGGATGCTACGAATGCTGCTAGCGGTATCTACTTCTACAAGGCTACTGCTGGTTCATTCACCGACACCAAGAAGATGGTCCTGATGAAGTAATTTCGTCAGATTATCTTATCTGATTGGATATGGGGAGAGTAAAATCTCCCCATATCTTAAAACTAAAGTTGGTTTGAGAGGAGGATTACAAGAGTCAGTTTCTAACGGTCTACGAACATGGCGATTAGTGAAAGCTTGGCACTAATGCGACTTTAGGGTTCGTATGCCAGGCCATTTTTGTTTATGGGAAGAATTGAGCCGTTAGAAATGATTGCAACGGATTGCAGACACAGCAAACGAAATGTGCAATTGCGCGATACCACGCCGCTCCTTGCCGCATTTCATGATAATACTACAGACCCTTTTGGGTCGCGCTACTTCAAACTAAGTGATTATGTGACAGCGGCTTATTTGCCTGATCACATTCGAGATTGGAAAATGTTTCTCACTGTTGATACAGATGTCACACGACCGGCCTTGGCATGTTCGTTGCGAGGTATAGTTCGGATTATGCCCAAGGACTCATCATGCCATTTTGGCAGAACTGACAGAGGCCGTGAACTTATGAGAATTTTGATATCTGTTCTTGCTCTCACCTTATCCTTGAGTTCAAGCTCGCTGCACGCGCAAGTCGATAATTTCGGCTCGCTCGATTCAGTTCTGGTTGGAAGCGCTTCCGCCGCTCCGGGTGGCCGCTTTTCACTCACCGTCACCATGGTGAACGATGAAAATATCGCCGCTTTTGCCATACCGCTCAATTATTCGAAAGCACACCTGATTCTCGACTCCGTCAGCTTCGTCGGTTCGCGCGCCATTAACTGGTCATTCCGCGCTGCCACACACGATACCGCCGCCGGGACTCTCCTGCTTGGCGCAATCTCTATCGGTGATGCCCCAATCATGGTTGGCCGCGGTAAACTCGCCGAGATGTTCTTCCGCGTTCGCTCCGACATATCTGCCGACGCCACAACGCTCATCGATTCAGCGTATGTGCCGCCGGCAGGTTCGTTCGAGCTTAACACGGTAACGGCTGGAATTATCAGCCCGGCGTTCGTGGCCGGAAAAGTCACAATCTCAGCCTCAAACCGTCCGCCGGTCTTCGACCCGGTCTCCACCAAGACCGTCAACGAAGGCGACTTGGTCAACTTCACTGTCAAAGCAACCGACCCCGAGCGCTCAACCATCAAGCTTTCCGCCGGAAGATTAGTTTCCGGTGCGAAATTCACCGACAGCGGCAACGGCACCGGAATCTTTGCATGGCAAGTTCCTTATGTCGGCCCTGGCTCCTTCAATGGCTCGCCGGTTTCAATCGTGATTGTCGCCAGCGACGGCGAAGAAACATCCAACCTGGAAATCTCGCTCGAAGTCATCAATCGCAATCGTCCGCCGGCAATTGCTGTCAGCGGCAACATTAGTGCCGGCGCCGGTGACACTCTGTATGTCCCCTTCGCTGCCAGCGATCCCGATTTCGAAACGGTTACCTTCACGGCTACCGGACTTCCGGCCGGCGCGGAGATCGGAAGCACGAATCCCGGCTATTTGCGCTGGGTCTCCGATAT
>CAZIBI010000035.1:28442-35177 GCA_964537215.1 uncultured Ignavibacteria bacterium
CCGGCGCGGAGATCGGAAGCACGAATCCCGGCTATTTGCGCTGGGTCTCCGATATCGCCGACTCCGGTGACTACTCCTTCACGCTGAACGCAAAAGACGAAGCCGGTGCAACCTCATCGCAAACCGTCTCGTTCCGACTACTGCCGAGCATGCCGATTGAATTCTCGATCAGCGATGAGCAGGCATTCTCCGGCGAGCAGGTTACAATCTCGCTATCAATACACAATCGCGTACCGGTCTCCGGATTCCAGGCAATCATCGGCTATGACCGTACGCTTCTGACCTATATCAACGCCGTCAAAGCTTCGACGCGCATCGCATCCTGGCTCGAATTCTATGTCGTAACAACGCCCGACGGCAAAGTCGTTTTGGGCGCCAAGGCAAATCCGTTCAATTCCGCAGCGAATCCGCTTCCGGTTGGATCCGGCGAGGTTGCGAGAATCACTTTCTCAATCTCCAGCGACCTGTCGTTTGCAGGTTATTTCTCGAATGTCGATTTTGCCACGATTGATCCACAGGCCGAAACGGAGAACGTCGCGTCCGACACCGACGGCGTAATTATTCCCCGCACACAGACTCTCTATACCGATGGAAGTGTGCTGGTGAAGAAGTACAATGGTCTTATCGGCGACATCAACCTGAACGCTGTTCCATTCGAAATCGGCGATGTCGTCTATTTCACGAATTATTTCATGAATCCGACCACGTATCCACTATCCGGTGCCCGGCTGCAAAACAGCGACATCAACCAGGATGGTATCCCGGCAACGCTGGGAGATCTCATCCGCTTGATTCAGGTCTTCACCGGCGGCGCCAAGATTAATGCAAACGCCCAACCGGATGATATCGAGTATGACATTACCGGCAGTAGCAACGAATGGAACTATCGTCTCGCAGGCGGCGCTGAATTTGCCGCAGCCTTGATCACGCTTTCCGTCGACAGCGAACGCTCGTACTCGTTCGCGCCTGCAAGCCAATTCGCGGATTTGGAGTTCGATACATATCAAGACGGCCAGTTCCTGCGCGTCCTAATCAAGTCGGTTGGCGGCAAAGCTATTTCTGTTCGCGATGAAAACTTGTTCACACTCGACGGTGAGTTCGCCGTCGTGTCGCAGCAGTATGTCGATGAATCGGGCCGGGAAATATCTGTCGGCCTTCATCGCAGCAGCCCGCTTCCGAGCGGTTATGACCTGTCGCAAAATTATCCTAATCCATTCAACCCCGAAACAACGATCGCGTTTGATTTGCCCAAGTCGGGTCGCGCGAAATTGGAAATATTCAATATTCTCGGTGAATTGGTCGCAACTCCAGTCAATCAAATCCTGGCGGCCGGCCGTCATACTGTGACGTTCAGCGGCTCCAGCGCAAACGGAGGAGAATTGCCGTCCGGCGTTTACTTCTATCGCTTGCAAGCCGACCAGTTCGAGTCAACCCGAAAAATGGTAATGATGAAGTGAGGGCAATCTTGAAGCAAAGCTATCCCAATCGGACATTTCTGCCTGACGCGTACGCGCGCCGGGATTCTAGCTACGAATATAACTCTATAGTCAGAGGTAATTCTATGATCAAGCGAATTCTTCCGCTTCTGCTCTTGGTAGCGCTGGCGGCGTTGATCACGCCCCATCGACTTCAAGCACAGCCGGTGATTTCCGCCGCGGACACCTTCCGGGTTGCGAATCAAATTGGTATGCCCGGAACGGTCGTTCCAATTAGGCTATACGTTGCTAATCATACTTCAACGTTGCTCGCACTCAACGCCTTCGTCATCATCGACACGAGCAAGATCACGTTTGAAGGTACGGTCGACGCCGGCAGCTTCTTCGTCAACTCGACGCTCATTGGCCGCGGTCTGCCGAACGTCTTCAATTTCCAGAACCTCGTAATGGTCGCCAACGACTCGACTCACGGCTCGATACTTGCGGCAGGCGATGGAACCCAGGGTTCGATCGCGGTAGGAGCTGGAAACATCCTGCAGTTCAATGTCCGCATCAAGCCCGGAATCCCGCTCGGGACCCAGACGCAGATAACGATCTGGAACCCCAATGATTTCTTGGGAAATGCCGACTTGCGCCGCTGCCAATATTCTGATGCCTCTGGTACTAATACAATCTTGCCAACAATCGTCTCGGGTACGCTCGACATTGATACAGGTACCGTCATCATCGATCCGGGTGGCACCAACACGCCGCCGACGATTGCTGCCATTGTGCCGAACGTATTCAATATTAACACCGGCCAATTGTTGTCGTTTGGCGTTTCTGCCAGCGACGTCAACTCGCCGCAGCCGATTCAGCTTCGCGCGAACGGAATGCCTTCTGGCGCAACTTTCGGCACCGCCGGCGTCGTCAATGGCAATGGTTCTGCATCCGGAACTTTCAGTTGGACACCCAATGCTTCGCAAACAGGAAGTTATACAATAACATTTACCTGTACCGACGATTCGTTGGATGCAGCCACGCCTCGACCTGTGACAATCAACGTTGGATCCGTCGTCGTAGTGGGAGATCAGTTGTTCACCGTGTCCAAGCCTAGCCTCGGACCTGTTTCGGGAGGCACACCCGGATTGGCCGGAATCAATATTCCGGTGAACTTAGCATCGACGCGCGATGTTTACGGTATTCAGTTTGACTTCGTCTATAACACCAATGTCTTGATAATTGACTCGTTGATTCCGACTGTCCGATTAACGGACTTCACAGTTTACGACAATATCGGCGACTCGCCCGGACGCATTCGAGTTGTTGCGTTTGGTTTGAACAACGAAAAAGTCATTTCCGGGCCTACTTCGGCGATTGCGAATTTCTGGGTGACTGTCCGCGGCAACGCGCCGATCGGCCCATCACCGATCCGATTCGAAAACGCATTCGAAGCTATCAGCCCCGATCCGTTCCAACCCTCGATCACGCTTGACGCCGATACCTCGGGTATCTTCGTGGTCGATCCGGGTGGCGACGTCAACGGCGACGGTCGCGTCGATATCGCGGATATGGTTATCGTCGTAGCCTATATCATTGGCGATGCCGATCTCAACCTGCGCCAATTCACCGCCGCCGACATGGACCGCAACGGTTTTGTCGACGTCGTGGATTTGCAAGCGATCATCAATCAGGTCTTTGGCGGTGCTCCGCCGGCTCCGGGTAACTGGGAAGGTGAAGAAGCGCAGTTGGCTCTTAGTAAACCAAATGCCGGCGAAACTTCCAGTACCGTCGAAATGAGCGCACTAATGCCCACCGACATTGCCGGTGTGCAGGTCAAAATCTCGTATAACGCAGATTTGATTCACGTCCGGACACCGCGTAAAGCGGGTCTTTCGACCGATTTATCAATGACTTACAGCGACGACGGAAACGGGACGCTTGTCGTCCTATTGTATCCCGGCCTCGGTCTGGATAAATACATGAGTTCAGGTTCAGGCGTTATTCTTGAATTGCCGGTCGAGATCGACGAAAACGCCGAAATCAAGGCAGAAGATCTCAAGCTCGACTACGCGGTAATGACTGATCCAAATGCGATCAAGATTCCGGTCAAAGGATTAGATCGCGTGACACCGCTGCCGACGGCGTTCACCTTGAGTCAGAATTACCCGAATCCGTTTAATCCTGAAACATCTATCGAATTCGTAATTAATTCGACTGCAGCGGGTAAACATGCCAATCTGGTCATCTACAACCTGCTCGGACAGCCGATTAATACTATAGTGGACGAACCGCTCGCCGCCGGACCGCACTCCTTCAAGTGGAGAGGTCTCAACAGCGACGGTCAACAGGTTGCTTCCGGCGTGTACTTCTACCGCTTGACGGTGGGAGATCATGCGGAAACTAAGAAGATGGTATTGCTGAAGTAACATATGTGCGTCAGGGGTGAGCGGAGTACACATACGCGCTCGCCCCTGATTGCGCTATTTCCAAGGCAGGCCAAAGGTACAGGCACGGTTAGAGTCACGGATAATGGGAGAAAGTGTAATGCAAATCGGCAAAGTTAGGACGAGGAGCGCCGTCAGCGGTTGGCTTCATAAGTCACCTCTATGGCTGGCTGCAATTGGATTGTTGCTGGCCGTTTCGACTTCCGCTCAAGCGGCATCAATTAAGAACGTACAAACCGGCGAAGTGACGTTTGCGGCAACTACGCAGAACGTTACCATCACTTCCGTCGATCTTACCAAGTCAATCCTCGTGTTCAGCGAGCGCAACAACCTGCCTTCTCCCCAGGAATCTTGCGTCCGTGGACAATTGACGAGTGCGACTAATATCCGTCTGGCAAAGAGTTCCGCGACCGGCTCCGTGACGGTGCGCTGGTATGTCGCCGAGTTCGATTCCGGCGTCACCGTGCAACGCGGAACGACAACTCTTGGCGCAACAACCGTGAATCAAGCAATCACCAGCGTCAGTCTTGCTTCAAGTTTCGTAATTGTCAGCAAAGAAAAATCGGGCACTGGATTCGCCAATGATGACTTTGGCCGCGCGACTTTAACATCCGCTACAAATCTCGAATTTGCCACAAATAGCGGATCGACCGGTACTGCCGAATGGCAGGTAGTTACCTTCACCGGTTCAAGCGTACAGCGGAACATAACTTCAATGGCGACGGGTACAGCTACTTCAACTGCGACAATCGCGACAGTGGATTTGAGTCGCTCGATTTTGTTGTTCAGTTACCACAGCGGAAGCGGAACTGCCGCCAACATCGGCCAGAAGATGCTGCGCGGGCGCTTCACATCGGCTACGCAAATCGAATTCAGCCGCGATAATACCGGCGCCGCCGTCAGCATCGCATGGGAAGTTATCCAACTTCCGGTCGGCAATACGGTCCAAAGCGCGATTTCCAGTTTCTCCGGAACGACGACGCAAAACGATGTTGCGATTGCTTCCGTCAATCTTTCGCGCAGTATCGCTTTCTCGGCGAATCAATCTATGCAAGGGCAGGGTTGGGGACGCACAAGCTACAGTGCGGACGACAATCCGGGGATTTCCTCGTTCACTCATCAACTACTAAATGCAACGACCCTGCGATTGCAGCGGGGTATTAGCAGTTCCGGTACGACTTCATCGGTAAGCTATTTTGTCGTCGACTTTGCGCGCGCAAATGTCGCGCCGGTGCTTGCAGCTATCGGACCGCGCAACGTGAATGAAAATGCCAATCTGAATTTCAATGCTTCAGCAACCGATGCCGACGGCACCACACCGACACTTAGCGCAGTCAATCTGCCGTCGGGAGCGACTTTCGTGAATAACGGAAACGGTACTGGCACCTTCAACTGGACGCCAAGCTTCAGTCAGTCCGGTGTCTACAATGTTACGTTCATTGCCTCTGATGGCACACTGGCGGATAGCGAGGTCGTTGCCGTCACTGTCAACAACGTCAATCGCGCTCCGGTACTTGCTGCAATCGGCCCGAAGAGCGTCAATGAGGGCGTCTTGCTCTCATTCAACGACTCTGCCACCGACCCAGACGGTAACATCCCAAGTATGAGCGCAGTTGGCGTTCCCTCCGGTGCAACCTTTGTCAATAATGCTAACGGCACCGGCACGTTCTCTTGGACTCCAAATTTCACGCAGTCCGGAGTATTCAATGTGACTTTCATCACGTCGGACGGCACTCTTGCCGACTCCGAAGTTGTCGCTATCACCGTCAACAACGTAAACCGCGCTCCAGTACTAGCTGCAATCGGACCCAAAAGCGTCAATGAGGGCGTTCTGCTTTCATTCAGCGACTCGGCAACCGATCCCGACGCCACCATTCCGACGATGAGCGCAGTCGGCGTCCCTGCCGGCGCATCGTTTGTCAATAACGCCAACGGTACCGGCACATTTACATGGACACCAAACTTCACACAGTCCGGCGTCTTCAACGTAACCTTTATCGCGTCTGACGGCACGCTAGCCGACTCCGAAATCGTCGCGATAACGGTCAACGATGTCAATCAAGCTCCGGTACTTGCAGCAATCGGCCCCAAGAACGTCAACGAAGGCGTCCTTCTGACCTTTAACGACACAGCCACTGATGGCGACGGTACGATTCCGACGATGAGCGCAGTTGGAATTCCTTCCGGAGCAAACTTCATCGACAATGCCAACGGAACGGGGACATTCACATGGACCCCCAATTTCACCCAATCCGGCGTCTTCAACGTCACCTTCATCGCATCTGATGGTACGTTGGCCGACAGCGAAATCGTCGCAATTACGGTCAACAATGTTAATCAAGCGCCAGTACTTGCCTCTATCGGGCCAAAGAATGTCGACGAAGGCTTGCTGCTCACATTCAATGACAGCGCCACCGATCCCGACGGTACGACTCCTGCTATGACCGCAGTGGGCGTGCCATCCGGCGCGACCTTCGTAAATAATGCAAATGGCACCGGTACATTTACCTGGACGCCGAGCTTTACGCAATCGGGTGTCGTCAACGTCACCTTTATAGCATCGGACGGCACTCTTGCCGATTCCGAAGTTGTCGCGATTACAGTCAACAACGTCAACCGGCCGCCGGTTCTTGCTGCAATCGGCCCCAAGAGTGTCAACGAGGGCGTTCTGCTCACGTTCAATGATTCTGCTACTGATCCCGATGCAACAACTCCGGTAATGAGCGCAGTTGGCATTCCTTCGGGTGCGACCTTCGTCAATAATGCCAACGGTACCGGCACATTTACCTGGACTCCGAACTTCACGCAATCTGGTGTTGTCAACGTGACGTTTATTGCGTCTGACGGCACACTAGCCGACAGCGAAGTCGTCG
>CAZIBI010000036.1:0-10174 GCA_964537215.1 uncultured Ignavibacteria bacterium
TTTGACCGATCGTAGACGCAATCTCGAAAACCCACCGTCCCGGTGGGGGACTGCTGAAGTTTCAAATCGGAAGATACTCTGACTCTCGTAGAGAAATCCAGGAACAATTGTAGCAGGGCTCTCATCAACCCACCGTCCCGGTGGGGGACTGCTGAAGTTTCAAATCGGAAGATACTCTGACTCTCGTAGAGAAATCCAGGAACAATTGTAGCAGGGCTCTCATCAACCCACCGTCCCGGTGGGGGACAAACGAATGTTCTAACTCACAAGCTGGACTTCAAGGACCCACAGTAGCCGGACTGCCATGATCCCACCGTTCCGGGTGGGGGACTGCATCAACCCACCGTTCTGGTGGGGGACCGTCCAACTAACAAAACGGCGGTCGGAATCCCTTCCGGCCGCCGATGTATTTCACGACTAGTATTTGCGAACGCTTGAACTAGTACTCGACTTCGTCCACCTTCGTCGAGAGATTGACTTTCGCCTTCTTTTCGGAAAGGACTTTCTGGTCGCGCTCTTTGAGTTTGCCTTTGTGCTTCTTCAACTGCGCCGCCATCTTGTCCGTCACCAATTCAATTGTCGCAAACATATCTTCACTCGAACCCTTGGAAACCAGCTTGGATTTCGAGACCGTCATCGTCAATTCGCCTTCGCACCGGAATCCATCCTGCGAAAGGATCAAATTTGCCGCGATGATGTTGTCGAAAAACTTCGCCAGCTTTTCGATTTCGCTGATGGCCCGACTCTTGATTTTCTCTTCCACCTCATAACGCCGTCCTGTGACTTTGATTTGCATAAACGGCTCCTTTCCCACTGAAGGATACTATCCTTCGAAAAAGTTTATTCAGGTCCACTGTGATAGTGGTGAAATGTTTCTATAAAACGAATCGTGCGCGTCTGCAGACGCATAACTACCGAATGCGTGTTCGAACCTTCGCGGCTGAATCGGACGCCATCCAGAAGTTCGCCGTCGGTGACACCGGTTGCGCAAAACATCAGCTCGTGACCCATCGCCAGTTCATTGGACTTGTATGTCTTGTCCAAATCTTTGACACCCATTCGGGTCGCGCGCTCGCGCTCTTCATTATTTTGGAATCGTAGTTTGCCGTGAATCTCTCCACCGAGGCATCGCAGCGCCGCCGCAGACAAAACGCCCTCCGGTGCGCCGCCAATGCCCATCAATACATCTACGCCGGTATCGGGCCGGGCAGTTGCAATTGCTGCTGCAACATCCCCATCTGTGATAAGCCGGATGCGTGCCCCAAGTTTCCGAATTCGTGAAATAAGATCATCATGCCGCGGCCGTTCGAGGATCGCGACGGTCAATTCTTCCATTTTCATCTTCAAAGCTTCGCGGATTTGTTGCAAATTAGTCTCGACGGGCATGTCGAGGTCAATTGCCTCCCGCGCCTGGTAGCCGACGGCGATTTTCTCCATGTAGGTGTCGGGAGCATGCAAAAAGCAGCCGCTGGGCCCCAAAGCGACCACCGACATGGCATTAGGCCGTCCATACGCGCAGGAATTTGTACATTCAAGCGGATCGAGAGCCAAATCCATCGCCGGACCGGTGCCTTTGCCGACCTTTTCGCCAATAAACAGCATGGGAGCTTCGTCGCGTTCGCCTTCGCCGATGACCACGGTTCCGTTGAAATCGAGGGCATTAAACCGTTCGCGCATCGATTCGACCGCAGCCCGGTCGGCGGAATCATTGTCGCCGCGTCCCATCCACTGGGCGCACGACAGCGCTGCCGCCTCCGTTACCCGCACCATCTCCAATGCCATATTTCTATCCATGGGTCAGGGCTGTATATACGTTGTTGAGAGTGTTGTCAAAACAAAAGAAAGGAGATTTTGCAGGACCATGTGATCTCAAATCCAATCAAGCTAATCGGGTCCGGTCAAGCCGCCTGTGGGCTTGAAATCTGTGTCTAGGTCGCCCGGCGACGGAAGCGCGCGGGTAAGATCTTCAATTCTTCGCGGTATTTGGTGACAGTGCGACGCGCAATCTTGATATCTTTGTCGGTCAACATCTGGAATATCTCCTGATCCGACAGCGGTTTGGCCATGTCTTCCTTGGAGATGATCTCTTCGATGAGCTGTTTCACCGAGCGCTTGGCGACTTCTTCGCCGTCCTGCATTTTCACGCCTGAATTGAAGAAATATTTGATTTCAAACACGCCGTGCGGTGTCTGGACGTACTTGTCCGAAGACACACGCGAAATCGTCGCAACGTTCATCTCGACGATATTGGCAATATCTTCCATCGTCAGCGGCTTCAGATGCTCAACGCCTTTCTCAAACCACTCGATTTGCTCGGTAACGATGGCGTGCATGACGCGAATCATCGTATTCCGGCGCTGATTGATGGCATTTAGCAGCCAGCGGGCCTGTTCGAGTTTCTCGCGAACATAAACTTTGGTCTCTTTTGGGGTGTTGTTGCCGCGCTTGAGGAGTTCCTTGTAGCCGGCATTAACGCGAAGCTGGGGGATATTGCGGTCATTGTGCGAAATCACCCACTCTTCGCCGACCTTCTCGACGATCAAGTCGGGTACCACGGCTGCGGCTGCCCGCGAGAAGCGTCCATACGCCGGTCGCGGTGAAAGACCCTTGATGACTTCCATCGCTTCCTGCACCCGCTCCAGCGAGACGCCCATCGATTTGGACAATTGCTGGAAGCTCTTCTTGTCAAGCGACTCGAGATGTTCTTCGACGATGCGATAGACCAAATTGTTGTCGATATGGCGGTCGCGCAGTTGCAACAGCAGCGATTCTTTTAGGTCGCGAGCACCGACACCGGGGGGATCGAAGCGTTGAATCTTGGTAAGGATCCGCTCGACGCGGTCTGGGTCGACCTTGAGCTGTTCCGCTAGATCCTCCACTGAACTTGCGAGGTAGCCCGATTCATCAATATTACCAATGATAAATTCACCGATCTCGAGATCTTCGCCGGATACTTTGAGGAAGGTCAACTGCTCAAGCAGATGCTCATAGAGCGACTTTTCGCCGGCAACGCTAAACTCGGGCATCTCTTCGCCATCGCCGGTCTTGAATTCTTTGTAGTTGTAATCTTCGTTATCGCGAAGGTATTCGTCCCAATCGATTTTTTCGTCGTCCTTTTTGGCGGGAGTTTCGCCGACCAGATCGGAATCGGCTTTTTCCTGCTCCAACTCCGGTTCCTGGGACTCGATTTCTTCCAGAAGCGGATTCACGGACAATTCTTGCCGAAGGACTTGCTCCAGCTTGAGGATGGGCATTTGCAGCATTTTCAGCGACTGGATTAGTTGCGGAGCCAGCTTGAGGGAGAGTTTTTGAGTTAATTCCAATCGCATATTATCTGATTGCCCTGTAAGATGTTACCAAAACCAGTTGTCTATTAATCCTATTATCGGTCATTTGCGCGGTCAATTTAACCTGAACTTTTCGCCCAAATAGATCTTCCTTGCCTCGGGGTCGGAAGCCAAATACTCCGCCGTTCCTGCCTTTAGTATCTTCCCGTCGCACATAATGTACGCCCGGTCAATCGTCTGGAGCGTTTCTCGCACATTGTGGTCAGTAATCAGGATCCCGAGACCTTTGGTCTTCAGGACATCTATTATACGCTGAATGTCCTCGACTGCAATTGGGTCGATGCCGGCAAAAGGCTCATCCAACAGCAAAAAACTTGGCTGCAGGACCAATGCGCGGGCGATTTCCACCCGCCGCCGTTCGCCGCCGGAAAGTTGATAGCCTTTCGACTTCGCCAGCCGGAGAACGTCCAGTTCCTGAAGTATCCCCGTCACCCGTTCGACCCGTTCTTTCTTACGAAGCCGCAATGTCTCGGCAACCGCCATCACATTCTGCCAGACGGTCAATTTCCGGAAGATTGAAGGTTCCTGCGCCAGGTAGCCGATCCCTAGCCGGGCGCGGCGGTACATCGGCAGACCGGTAATCACCCGGTCGTCTAACAGCACTTTGCCGGCCTGCGGGCGGATGAAGCCGATCACCATATAGAATGTCGTAGTCTTGCCGGCGCCATTGGGCCCAAGCAACCCGACGACTTCGCCCTGGTTGACTTCGATTGAGATTTCGTCAACGACCTTGCGTTTGCGATAAGTCTTGACCAATGCCTGACAATGCAATTTCGCCATCAAGGCTTATACTAATGTGTTGATTGAAGATTGACCAGATTTTTACTTTTCCCCGTTTTGATTCAAATGCCGTGCTTTTGGCCCCGCGGCGAGCCGGATCTCTCGCACCCAAGGGGTGAGAGAAGGGCTCGTCTAGTGCTCCCCGTTCCCATTGCCATTTAGCGATGTAACGATGACGCCGTCTTTGATCATGATCGTCCGTTTGGTGCGCTTGGCGACGTTCGGGTCGTGGGTAATCATCAAAATGGTCGTGCCGGACTTCCAAAGCTCCTCGAAAATGCCCATGATTTCCGCCCCCGAGTGCGAATCGAGATTTCCGGTCGGCTCGTCGGCGAGGATCAACTTCGGGCTATTTGCCAAAGCTCGCGCGATTGCCACGCGCTGCATTTCGCCGCCGGACAGCTCGGTCGGTTTGTGGTCCATGCGCTCGCCCAAGCCGACACGGGTCAGCAAGCGGGTGACGGTGTCCTTGCGGTCCTTCTGTGAAGCGCCGGCGAAGATCATCGGCAATTCGACATTCTCGTAGGCTGTGGCGTAGGGAAGAAGATTGAAATTCTGGAAAACGAACCCGATTTTCTTGTTTCGGACTTCGGCCAACTGGTTGCCGTTGAATTTGTCGACGCGTTCGCCGTCGAGGTAGAATTCGCCTTCGGACGGTGTGTCGAGGCAGCCGACGATGTTCATCAATGTCGACTTGCCGGAACCGGACGGACCGACAATACTGACGAATTCGCCGCCTTTCAATTCGAGGTCGAGTCCTTTGAGCGCCTCCACAGCGACTTTGCCGGTGGCGTACAACTTTCTGATTCCACTCATCTTGATCATGTATTTTCTACCTCACGCTATTCATATCTTAACGATTCAACCGGATTCACTGAAGCGGCTCGTTTTGCCGGGAAGAATCCCGCGACGAGCCCGATGAAACCGAGAATCGCGACTGTAATCAATGCTATGGCCATAGAAATGGTCGGTTTGCCGAGCCAGGTTAAGGCTTCGTTGTTCAAATCAACACGCTCGAAGAATCCGCAGACCGCTTGAGCGACGACAATACCGAGCATGCCGCCGATGCCGCAGATGAGAATCGCCTCCAAAATGAACTGGCCCATGATCTGCCGCCGCTTCGCTCCGAGCGCCATTTTGACGCCGATCTCAACAGTGCGCTCCTTGATTGCGGCATACATGATATTTGCGACACCGACGCCGGCAATCGACAGCGAGAAGAAACCCATCACACCGAAGAACACTTGCAGCCCGAGCATGATTTTGTCCATGACCTTCTGTTGCTCGATGACATCCCAAATCGAGAGCGCCGATTTGTCTTTTGGGTCAAACTTCTGTCGTTTGCCGACAACTTCGTAGATGCGCTGCTTGACGAATTCTGCTTGATTCAGATCACGCGGTTGGATCACGATATTGCTGTAACGCAGTTCGCCCCAAATCGCCGAGTATGTCGTCGCGGGGATCGAGACCTTGTTGTCATCCGGCCCCGAATACGACCCCATTTGCTGCTTCTTGACCTGCACGCCAATTACAGTGAACGGCATATTGTTGATGGTCATCGTTTTTCCGACGGGGTCTTCCGTGCCGAACAAATCTGTCGCCAGGCGGTCGCCAAGGAAAGCGACGCGGCGTTTTTTTTCCATGTCGAGTTCGTTCAAGAATCGTCCGCCCGGCATTGCATAGTGCGCGCGCATAGTTTCGAAACTCGGGAAGACTCCATTAGTTCGCCCCGACACTGTCTTTTTTCCGTAAGTCAGGGAAGTTCCCCAATTGAAATAATCCGCGCCGACTTTTTCAATCTCCGGAATCTGCCGTTGGATTTCTCTAAGGTCATCCGGATAGAATCTCACGCGGCGGCCCTTGCCCAAGCCCTCGTAGGGGATCGTTGTTTGTCCGCCCCAGATGATCATGATTCCTTCGCCAAGACCCTTGCTGTTCTTGGCGAATTGGGCTTTCAAGCCTTCGGCGAAAGCGAGCAGCAAAACAATCGACAGAGTCCCCCACAGGACGGCGATGAGCGTTAGCATCATGCGTTTCTTGTTGGCGCGCAGGTCGCGGTAGAACAAGCGAACGAAGAGCAGAGAATTGATCATATTACAGTTTCAGTGCCTGGACCGGGTTCATGTTTGCCGCGCGACGCGCCGGGAAGAAGCTCGCCATCAGTCCGATAAATCCGAGAATCGCCACGACTGCGAGTTTGTCCTGCAGTGAAAGCGAGGGCGTTCCTACATAATCTTTGATATCAAACATCGGTGCGATGGAAATAATGATCTGAGCTATACCATAGCCGATCCCGCCGCCGATGGTCGTCAAAATGAAAGTCTCGAAGATGAATCCAAAGAGCACGAAGCCTTTCTTGGCACCCAGCGCCATCTTGATGCCGATCTCTTTGGTTCGCTCTTCCACGACGACGTACATAATATTCGCGAGACCAATTCCGCCGACCAGCAGCGTCATGAATCCGACGAATCCGACGAACAGGCGCATGGCAACAAAGAAAATCAGGAAATCGTTGCCTTCGACTGTGTCCCACATCGCGAGCGCTTCGCGGTCGGTTGGGTCATACTTGTACTTCTTGGCGAAGACCTCGTAGGTGCGGTTCACCGCCTGCTTGTGGACTTCAAGACTTTTGGCGCGAAACACGATATTGTCCAGGTAACGGTCGCCGTAGGTAGTCTGGAATGTCGTCGAAGGGACGAATGCTTTGTCCTTGTCGCGACCGCTGTAGGATGAGTCTTGCTTCTTCTTGACCATCACGCCGATGACGGTATAAGGCACATTGTCAAGCAGGATGGCTTTGCCGACCGGGTCGATATTTTCGCCGAACATCTCATCGCGCAGATCGTTGCCGATAAATGCGACGCGCCGTTTTTCGGCGACGTCGATCTCATTTAAGAATCGTCCGCCCTGCTCCGGGATAATCGAGCGCATCGGAGCAAACTCCGGCTCGATTCCGGAAACCTGGATCAACTTGAATTTCTTGCCGTTGCGAATCTGCACGTTCCCGCGTTGGAACTCGCCGGAAACAGCGTCGAGCTCCGGGATATTTTTGCGCATCATCCTAATGTCATCGGGCACAAATCCGAACCAGCGACCTTTCGGATAACCGGCGTAGGGCTTGCTCGTCTGGCTTGCCCACATGATGACAATGTTGTCGCCCAGACCCTTCATTTGTTCTTGCTGGTTGATTTGCAGACCGTATCCGAAAGCCAGCAGGCATATGACAGTCACTGTTCCCCACGAAAGTCCGACCAAAGTCAGAAACGTCCGCAGCTTTTGCGCACGCAAATCGTGCAGGAACTGCTTGAGGTAGAGTTTGAGCGAAGTTAGTTGCATAACTTAGAACGGACTGGCGCTGCCGGCCTTTTCCGCCAGCATATCGCCTTCCTTCAATCCCGTTGTCACTTGAATTGTCACGCCGTCCGAGAGTCCGGTTTCAATCACACGTTCTTTTTTGCCGCCGGCGGAATCGAGCACCTGGACGAAAGCCGAATCGCTGCGGAAATCCACCAGACGTTCCGGGATAACCAATATGTCGCGGGCTTCTTTGATAATGATTTCTGCATTAGCGGAATAACCTGCGCGCAGCTTGTTCAGGTCGACGTCCTTGAAACGGACCTCGACATCGAACACAGTCGCGGACTGCTCTTTGCGCGCTTTTGGCGATATCTTCCACAGTACACCGCTGACGGTGTCTTTGGGCAGCGCGCCGACTTTGAGCGTGACCGGCATGCCTTCCGAGAGTTTGCCGACGTCGATTTCGTCGACAGTGCCGCGGAAAATCAGATCTTTCATATCAGCAAGGGTGATCAGAGCAGTTCCGTCCTGATAGGAAGTGAGCGGCACCACCGGATCACCCTCGTTGACGTTTTTCGAAAGCACCGAGCCGGTGATGGGGGAGCGGATCGTGCTCTCGACATTGACATTCTGCGTTTTGATTGCGCCCTTCTCGAGCAACTGCATGCGTTCTTTGGCGAGATTGAGCTGTAGCTGCGCCTGCTCGAAGGTCACTTTGCGGTCGTCGAATTCCTGCTTGGAGATCAGCTTTTTGTCGAAGAGTTCCGTCGAGCGCTGGAAAGCCGTATTAGCGTTGTCGAAATTGATTTGCGCGACATCGATGGAACGTTGGGCTTCGGTGTATTCCAGCGGCGTCGGTTGCGGCGAAATATCGATCAACAGTTCGCCCTCCTGGACGACGTCGCCGACTTCTTTGTGGAGTCGCTTGACGATACCGGAGATTTTAGATTTGACGAGTACTTCTTTGTAGGGTTGAATTGTTCCGATCGCCATGGCTTTCTCGACAATTTCCCCTTTCTCGACCTTGACGCCGGTCGCGGCGGTTTGTTTGCTGGAATCGCCGCGTCCGAATGCGAACAGCACGACTGCCGCAATCACTACGACCACCAGCACCGACAAGACAACCTTCTTCATGCTCTTAATCCTTATAGATAAATAGAAAATTCTTCGGCATTGAATTACCAATAAAGGGTACGTGATTCGGGCGGTGAAGTTTCATCGGAAGTGCGGGAGGCAAATCGGCGCGGCAGGCGATGATCTGCCGCGCGGGTGATGGTGCATCAGGTTCCAATCGCGCCGGGTGTGATCCGACGCGATAGGAGTAGTGCTTCTTACTTCGTTTCCATCTTGACGCCGATGCCGCGTTCGCCGAGATGCTGGATGAAGCGTCCGTGGTTGATGCCGAGTTCCGACCGCAGCGTACCGCGCTTGGAGATCGAACCCTCTGCGATCATCTGCATCACGATCGCTGCCGAGTAGGCAGTCGTCCGCTGCATTGCCGAGTGGCCGGTCGACTTGTCGAGGTAGTCTTCGATATAATAGGTCGCTGTTTGCCGTCTGCCCGCGCGCACGCCGGTAGCTTCGACATAGACGAGCACGACATCTGGCGCATTCTTCGGGAGATGGCGGTAAAGCACGTTGCGCAGCATTTGATCGGGGCTCAAGCGCGCGCCTTCGATATCATATTTGGTTTCATCCGCGAGTCCCAAGTCAAACAGGAACTTGATTTTCTCGAAATGCCCAACATAGCGGATTGTCTTGTAGTCGAGTTCGCTGATTTTATTCTCGAACGTAAACGGCAGCGTCGAAGCGCCGCCGGATGTATGATAAGCCTCCAACTCCGGGAAATTCGGCGGAAACGACAGGCGTTCGCCCTCGGTCAGGCTGTGGAGCTTGGTTAGATGGCCGCCGCGCAAGACGACTGTCTGTTCGCGGTATTCGTTGAGTAGGCCCTCCGGCGAGAAGAAGACCGCGTAGTTCAACGGCGGTTTTGGATTTTGCGGCAGACCGCCGACGCGGATTCTCAGCGATTCGACTTTGTCGAATTGCGAAATCGCATCCGCAGCCAACACCGAAGCCATCCCCGGCGCGAGTCCGCAATCGGGAATGATTGTGACGCCCGCCGCAGCAGCTTTGTCCGACATGGCGAATTGCGCATCGACGACAGAGTTGTTGCCGCCCAGATCGATGAAATGCGTCTTGTGTTCGATTGCGCATTCGCTAAGCGCTTTGTTGAGTTTGTAGCTGGCTGATCCGGCAGCGATATCGGCTTCTTTGACGAACGGCTCGAAGAAACTCCGGTCAGCCAGATCGCCGCGATGTTTTTCGACACCGGCGCCGTCAATCGAATCGAGACGCGCCTGATCGATGTCGAGGAGGATGACTTTAGTTGGTTTGGAGAATTTGATCAAATCATAAACCAACGCCTTGGACATCAGCCCGGCGCCGCAAACGAGAAATGTCGTCATGATGAGACTCCTTAGCGGGAATAAAATGGGCAGTACTGGATTCGAACCAGTGACCCTCCCGATGTAATCGGGATGCTCTAACCAAGATCCTGCAAGATCTAAAATGGGCAGTACTGGATTCGAACCAGTGACCCTCCCGATGTAATCGGGATGCTCTAACCAAGATCCTGCAAGATCTAAAATGGGCAGTACTGGATTCGAACCAGTGACCCTCTGCGTGTAAAGCAGATGCTCTAACCAACTGAGCTAACCGCCCGGAAAATCAGTGCAGCAAAGTAATGT